>NHBV01000036.1 GCA_002167775.1 Crocinitomicaceae bacterium TMED16
TATTTAAAATAATTTTATGTCTGTTAAATTCTATTCTCGAAATACCCTATTTATAGATAATATATCTCAGTTCAATGATGTATTTGAGGTTCATTGGAAAGGAGATGAGTATGAGGTATTTGTGAATCCACAAAATGCAGATGACTTGAAGGTCATTTGTGATATTTTTTATAAGTACACCAGTAGTTGGGATGAGTTAGTAGAAGTTACTGACGATTTTCTTGAGTATGGCAATTTGCATAGTCATTACGGTGAGATTTATGATGATGAAAAAGGCGATAAAATTGTCGATGACGCGGCAGAATATACACGATTACTTTATAAGTAAAAAACCAATGACCTGGCTCGGTTCAATAGCTAGTAGGAGTTTTCTACAGGGGTAATTATACTCTAGAGAAAATGGTGCGGTGCGAAGGATTAGAATCTGATCAAAGTCAATATAAATGAAAATATTCTTTTTACATGGTCTTGAAAGCACCCACCAATCTTCTAAGGTTGACCTTATGAGAGCTTCAGGACATAATGTTCACGCTGAATACATGGACTATAAAAATGACTTGGATCTTTATACAAAAACACTGAACAGTATCATTGAATTTAATCCCGATCTAATTGTTGGCTCAAGTATGGGAGGCTACTTCGCATATCATTTGGGAACACACTATAATACGAATTTACTTTTATTGAACCCAGCACTACCAAACCGAACATTCGATCCACCCATTTTACCTGATGGTATTGAAAAATCCAAAATCTGGGCCTTGGTAGGAGAAAATGACGATGTAGTTGACCCTGTAGCAAATGAAGAGATTTTAAAAAGTGCAGGAGCGATTGTGCAAATAGGAAATCATGAACATCGTACTCCGCCAGAGATATTTAAACCATTTTTTAAGGAAGTTATTGCAGAGCTGTAAGATCCTCCAAGAATTTTAACCATTTTCCTTTCGGGGTCACTATCCGAATACATAGAACGCTCAATGATCTGATCTTTTTTGATGCTATAAAGCCCTGAAACATAATAGTTTCAGGGCTAGTGGAGTCGGAGGGGTTCGAACCCTCGTCCAAACGACGATTCTTCAAGCTTTCTACATGCTTAGTTTCTGATTGGTTTTCGATTAAAGTTCGGACAGAGACCCCCAAAACTTTAACTTAGATACTAGTGTCTTATGCTCACTTAGTACCGTCGTGAGCACCAGCCCGATGGGTTGGACTTCCTATTGGCGGACCTAACGGGCCGAAGCCTGCCGGAAGTACTTGTTCTACCTACTATTATTCGGTGGAATTAAGCCAACTAACATTCCGTTAATTAAGCAGCAAGTGCGTATGACGTATTGTCAATTATAGTTTGTGACGTAATTTTTAAGAGGTTCACCACAACCCTCTGCATGCTGACACTTGACCAATGCTACCGCTGTCAAATCCAATGTCGACCCCAAAGAACGTTTTTACAAAGTTAGAACTAATAACGTGTAAATTCAAAAAGGGTTCACAAAGTCCGTTAAAAAGAAGGTGTTCCTGTGGTACGGTATTTTTTAGGTCGATCTGAATAGCTTCCTCGTGCCTTAATGATTGATTTTGGGTAATCTGTTATAATAGCATCAATACCGAGACCCATCATTTTGTTTGCATCATCGGTTGTATTAACTGTCCACGCGAAAACAGATACATTTTTGTCACGAAGCTGTCTTAGCCTTCTTTTATTTAAGGTTTTGTGATACATTCCAAGTGCAAAAGGTTTAAAGGATAGCTTTTTTAGATAAGCATTTGCAGACTTAGAGGGTAGGTAGGTTAGATAGGCAAGTCGTAGCTCCGGTGCCTTTTTATGTAGGACTTCAATAATATTTTTATCAAAACTCATGTAGACTACATTTGGAAACTGATAAACTGCGGCCTCTTTTAGAATTAAATCAACAAAGGCATCTGGATGGGGTTGTGAGATGCCATATTCTGAAACTTCTGATTTTATTTCAAATAAGATAAGCTTTCCACGAATGGTTGATTTTAGCTTTGTAACGACATCTTTTAGTAAGGGTTTTCTTGTAATGTGCTTCTGTTGTTCTGGAAATCCCGTATGTACTTTTGATCCGCAATCAAAGGCTTCTATTTCAGCCTGCGTCATTTTGTAAATATTATAAAGCTTTTCGTCTTCAATTGCTTTTCCATTTGGATCTAGGCAAAAATCTTTGTGAAAATAAGGTTCATGTGAGATGACAAGCTTTCCTTCTCCATTGACCACGACATCCCATTCTATTCCGTCCGCACCGTCTTCAAAAGCTTTTTTAAATCCTTCTATGGAGTTTTCAGGCATTATTCCTCGACATCCTCTATGTCCGATGATTCTAATTGTATTTTGGGTATGGAATAATCCTGAATTGATGAGCATGACAAGCAGAGGTATATATTTCATAAAGCAAATTATTAGACATAAAAAAAGGCCTCATTTGAAGCCTTTTGAATGGTTGTTTTACAGTCTCCCGAGCATTCCTTTTTTAAGCTTCGAGCTCGCTGGTTTATCACCAAGCCAAATAGCGTAAAGTGCTTTCTTAAATTCAAGACCTTCAACGATTCCTTTATATTTTCCGTTGATTGTAACCGCAACACCTTTTCCAGGCACATAGATCATTAAAATTTCATCTTTCACCTTGAATGGGTCAGAAAAGAAGCCTTTGAATTTAGCAATCTCAGCCGCTGATGCTTTTCCGGTGCTAGCATTGGCAAAGCCATCTTTTACAGATTCGTTAAATTTGTCTCTTGTTACCTTACTTGAGGTAATGACGATTTTAATTGCGGAACTGGCATCTGCTGCCATTACTTTATTGGCGTCCATTGTCGTTTTTTCAAGGTATAGCCCCGCGACATACAAATCAAGTGTATATTTCTCTCTGAGTCCACATCCATTGAAGTATAGGGCTGTTCCCTTGATGTCCAATTTTGGAGGGAAGGTCACTCCTGAAATAGTTCGGTTTTGCGCAATAGAACCATGTGCCATAAAAAGTACCAAAAGGCTAGATAAAATAAATTTCATAAGATTATATTTTTTTTTAATTCTGAAAACAATTTTTGTTTCCAATAGGGTTTGCAATTATCATGCTAAAATAAAGATTCAGTCTGTGAATTCCTTAATTGATTTGTTATATTTATCTTAAAATACTAGAAAATTATGAAATTATTAGCCATTCTATTACTCTCAATTGCAGGAATGTATTTGGGGTATAAGTTAAGGAAATCAAGTAAAGACCTTGGTAGTGAGCGTTTTTCTATTTATGGAGGATTGACCTTTTTAATCGCTTTAACGGGCGGGATATTGGCGACATCATTATTCCTACTCAAAGGGGATTCTTGGTCAATTGAAAATAAAATGATGTTTCGACTTATTTTCATCTCTGTCATTGGTCTCATGTTTCTTTTCTTAGGAGTTAGACTTACAGGAAAGGCTAGGAGTGAAGGGAATAAGCTAGGTCAGATTGCTGGGTTAACCTGGGTTTTGGTTGCTTGTTTTGTAAGTGGAATGATGATTACCAGGACAAATAAAATGAACGAGGGTTGGACCTCAGAAAGACAGGCTCAGGTCATGAGTGCTTGTGAAGGAATGGCAGACCAAGGAAACAGTTTCAATTGCCCTTGTTATGTTCGAGAAGTCATGAGTGCATTTAAAGATCCNGCTGATTACAATANAGCNATGGAGGATGAAAGCAGTGGAAAGAAGGCTGACTTNATTTCTAAAATGGATGAAGATTGTCCCTGTGGAGGCGCAAGTTTTGATGAGTCTGAAGTGGAATCCATTGATCTTCCTTTCTAAATAGTAAAAAAATAATCCCTATGAAGCCATTATTTATATNNATTANAGCCGTTTCTTTACTCGTACTTTTTTCATGTGGAAATCCTGAAGAGGCCATGAACAAGACGATGGCGGATTTTACNGAGAAATGTATCGAAGACATGTACGATTGTGACTGCTACGGTGAAAAAGTAAAAAGTCACTTCAAAACGGATGAGGCGTATATCAAATACTACGAAANAAATGGAGAAGTGCCNGATGAATTNGCAGATGCTCTTTTTGATTGTATGAAGTAAAATCCTNTATCGAATCTCTTTTAGTGCTTTGCAGCTAAATAGCGCTCGGCATCAAGTGCAGCCATACATCCAGTGCCTGCNGCGGTGACCGCTTGACGGTAGGTTTTATCTGCAGCATCTCCAGCTACAAAAACACCATCAACGTTTGTATAACTAGTTCCAGGTTGTTCATACTCAATATATCCTGTTTCATCTAGTTTTAAGAAATCCTTAAAAATATCAGTGTTGGGTTTATGNCCAATGGCAACAAAGAATCCTGTACAAGAAANTTCTAATTCTTCGTTTGTTTTATTATTGAATGCTTTCACACCCGTCACAAGTTGTCCGTCACCCAGTACTTCTTTGGTTTCTGTATTATATAAGATCTCAATATTTTCTGTTTTTCGAACACGTTCTGCCATTATTTTTGAAGCCCTAAACTCATCTCTTCTCACAAGCATGGTTACTTTTGTACAAAGCTTTGAGAGGTAATGCGCCTCCTCACAGGCTGAATCACCTGCGCCAACGATTACTGTTTCTTGGCCTCTGTAGAAAAATCCATCACATACTGCACAAGCTGAAACGCCACCACCGAGCTTCAGATATTTTTGCTCGCTTTCAAGACCAAGGTATTTAGCAGAGGCACCTGTAGAAATAATGACTGTATCCGCATGTATTTCTGTTCCATCATCTGCCCAGCACTTATGTANCTCTCCTGAAAAGTCTACTTTATCTATGAACCCAGGACGAACATCCGTATCAAATCTTTGCGCCTGATCTTTTAATTCAATCATCATTTCTGGTCCAGTCACTCCATCCCGATACCCAGGAAAGTTTTCTACTTCATTTGTAGTTGTTAGCTGACCTCCTGGCTGTAAGCCTTCNTAAAGAACAGGTTTCATATCTGCCCTAGCGGCATAAATTGCAGCGGTATAACCTGCAGGTCCTGAACCTATGATCAAGCATTGAATTCGTTCTATTGCGCTCATAAATAAAATTTTTACAAAAATAATTGAAAGTCTATAATGACCTAATGAANTTGAAAAAAGCTTNGCGTTATTTTCGAAGCTTGAATTTTGCGATTCTTCCTTCCGTTGCTGAGGCGTAAAGCTTGTTTTTTAAGACAGTCATGGTATAAAACTTACCTGATGTCAAAGGGCTCCAATTTACTCCATTGTCTANAGAATAATCTATNCCTGTTGTTCCGCAAGCATANTAAACCCCCTTGTACTCAATGACACATGATCGGTATCCTCTTGGTTTAGTGGTAGGCGCTTTCCATGTCTTTCCGCCGTCCATTGTNAAAAAGCAGTTCTTTGTATCGTCCTCAGGTTTTTTATAATTCCCACCAACAACGACGCCTTCTAATTTGTTTTTCATGGCAACTGAGTATGCGCCCGAACTGGCTTTCGATTCAAAAGGGAGTTTTGCCGTAAACCATGTCTTTCCTAAATCCTCAGTTTTTATGAACCTTGATGACTGACCACCGGTTACGATCACAAACATTTCATCTTTATAAATGATGCTCGTTCCACTTGCAGAAAAACCATACTCCCCATCTAATGCCAANAGTGGAGTTTTTACCGGTGTCCATCTAACACCTCCTGAGTTTGTGNTATATACTGGAAANACNCCATCAATCGGATCACCATAAAGCATCCCTTTCATNGCATANAATGCCATTCCATCATAAAATACATCCCTGTAATCTGCACGCATACGCATGGCTACGCCGTTTAAAATATACGTCAGCTGGCTTGCTTTACTGCTTTGCATCGCAATAACCTTTTGACCATTNACATCGATATCTCTTAGCTCNTGAAGGGGAGAATTAAGGTTGAGGCATCTNGACTTATTGGTCTTGATGTTATNCTCATAAACCAGGCCTGTATTTGCACTTAAGTATAAGCTGTTTTTAAATCCAGTAATTCCTCTTGCGTGGGTTCTTGAATCCGCATAATGATGAAATTGGGCAAATGATGCTGTACACAGCAGGCTAAATATTACGAAAACGAGCGTTGAAGTGCTTTTTGTGTTCATTTTTGATTGAATTGAGGGTCTTGGGTANTGATTTTTTCCATCTTTTGTGAGACCATATCCANTGGCTTGGNTCATTTAAAATATCTTTCTCTAAGAAATGTACATATTTTTCAGTGATTTCTCCATACNGTAAAGATAGGGGTTCTGCGCAAAGAAGTTTAAATTCTAGTTCATAATAACCNCGCTTAACCTTTTGGACAGTGTAATAGATTACGGGTAGGTTGTACGAATTTGCAATCATTTCTGTTCCAAAAGTAAAGGCTGTTGNTTGATTTAAAAAATGGGTCCAGTAGCTCTTTTTAACACTGCCAGGCGATTGGTCTCCTAATATCAGAAGCGCAAATGGATTGTTTTCAGGCTTTCCTATTTCTGTTTTGTAATTTTTCGAATCAGTCACGATCATACCGAGTCGGGCGCGTTTATTATTGATTTCCGCACCAAGCGATGCTTGCGTCAATGGCATTCCTATACCAATGGCTTGATGCTTGAGCGCCGTGTTTTGAAAGGTAATCCACCATTCCCAATTGTTAANATGACCTGCGCAAAGAATAATACTTTGTCCTTCTTCAAAATAGGTATTGACGAGCTCGGGGTTACGGATTTTATATCGCTTTTTTAATGAAGNNTNAGAGATACTTAAGTTTTTAATNCCCTCTACAAGGATATCTGCAAAATGCTTATAATAATCCTTAATAANCTGTTTTTTAGCTTTTTGATCGAGCTTGGGAAAGCTTGTATTTATGTTTTTTATAACCACATCTTTTCGGTATCCTAAAATTCGATATAGAAGGAAGTAAATCAAATAGGCAATNCTATATAGTAANCCTAAGGGAAGCCAAGAAAGTGGTAAAAGGAAAAGAAAGAACATTGCTTTGCCCATTATTTCTTGTATTTATTTTTCCAAAGNCGCTGCTGGTTTTGCTCAATATCTTGTTCTTTCGCGCTTGAACCGGCATTGAAAAAAGAGGTNCCCGCTATTTCTTTAGGAAGATATTCTTGTGCGACAAAGTTTCCTTCAAAATCGTGGCTGTACTTGTATTTTTCTCCGTAACCCAACTCCTTCATCAATGNACTTGAGGCATTTCGCATGGCGAGAGGCACGTTAAGATTGCCAGTTTTTTGAACGATCTGCTGCGCATTATTGATGGCCATATANGCACCGTTTCCTTTAGGGCTATCTGCGAGGTAGATGGTGCATTGAGCTAATATGATTCTTGATTCAGGCCAACCAATTTTCTCGACTGCTTGAAAGGTTGTATTTGCCATGAGCAGTGCGTTAGGGTTTGCAAGTCCAATATCTTCGGAAGCGGAAATGATCAAGCGTCGTGCGATGAACTTTGGATCCTCACCGCCTTCAACCATTCGTGCCAACCAATAAATTGCTGCATTTGCATCACTGCCGCGAATTGCTTTGATATACGCTGAAATGATATCATAGTGCTNGTCACCGTCTTTATCATATCTAGCNAAGGATTGTTGAGCGTTCTCTTGTACCAAAGTATTCGTGATTTCAACACTTTCGTTTTGAGGTAAAGAGCTAATGATGATTTCAAATACGTTTAATATTTTACGTGCATCTCCGCCTGATATGGCCAATAAGCTTTNATATTCTTTAAACTTTATTTTCCGTTGAGAAAGCAGTTGGTCTTTTACAATTGCTCTATCCAANAGCCTAATCAGGTCTTTTTTCGTGTGGTCCTTTAAAGTATAGACATGACATCTAGAGAGAAGAGCTGAGATGACCTCAAATGAAGGGTTTTCAGTCGTGGCGCCAATCAAGGTTACAATCCCTTTTTCAACGGCTCCTAATAAGGAATCTTGTTGTGATTTTGAAAATCGATGTATTTCGTCAATAAAAAGAATGGTTCCTGATTCTTGAAACATTCCTGCGTTTTGGACCTTTGCGATCACNTCTCGAACATCTTTTACACCAGATGATATAGCGGATAAGGTATGGATTGTCTTTTTAAGTTTTTCTGCGACGAGATGGGCCAAGGTTGTTTTTCCAACACCTGGAGGTCCCCAAAAAATCATTGATGGAATTATTCCTGCCTCCAAAGCCCTTGTGAGNGGGGCGTTTTCTGAAAGTAAGTGCTCTTGTCCTATGTATTCNTCCAGGTTTTTAGGACGCATTCTTTCGGCAAGCGGGGCGAGGACATTCATANCACAAATTTAAGGAAAGATTGAAACCATGCAGTAAATTTGTGGCCATTTCACATATCCTGATTATTTTTACCGCTGTGTTAAATGGAAAAAAAATAGCCGTTGTATTGCCTGCTTACAATGCAGCTCAAACAGTAGGTAAGACCTACAATGAAATCCCAATGGATTTAGTGGATACAGTTATTCTTGTCGATGATGCNAGTAAGGATGATACATCAGCTGTAGCGCAAGAACTCGGAATAGAACACGTTATCCGTCATGAGTCGAACAAGGGCTACGGTGGAAACCAGAAATCATGTTATGAGAAGGCTTTGTCATTAGGCGCAGACATCATCATCATGCTACACCCGGATTATCAATATACACCAAAGTTGATTCATGCTATTTCGGGAATCATCGCTTACGATGTTTATCCAGTTGTTTTGGGTTCACGTATACTGGGAAAAGGAGCGCTAAAAGGAGGTATGCCGATTTATAAATATATTGCAAATAGAGTGCTCACTCTGTTTCAGAANATCTTAATGGGACAAAAGCTCTCTGAGTATCATACTGGTTATAGGGCTTTTTCCAAAGATATTTTTGACAAAATAAACATTCAGAACAATTCAGATGACTTTGTATTTGANAATCAAATGCTCGCTCAAATTTGCTTNAAGGGATACGAAATAGGTGAAGTCACCTGCCCTACAAAGTATTTTGAAGAAGCGTCATCTATTAACTTTAGCCGCTCAACAACCTATGGCTTAGGGGTTTTACAAACTTCATTACTTTTCCGTTTGGCGAAATGGAAGATATTCACTCACAAAATATTTAAATAATATGTCAGACGATAAAAAAGTTATTTTTTCAATGGTTGGCGTTACAAAAGCAACACCTCAGGGGAAACAAATTATAAAGAACATTCACCTTTCCTTCTTTTATGGTGCTAAAATTGGTATTATCGGTCTGAATGGTTCTGGTAAATCAACCGTAATGANGATTATCGCTGGATTGGATCAGGCCTATCAAGGTGATGTGGTGTTTTCTCCAGGTTATTCGGTAGGCTATTTACCACAAGAGCCTGAATTAGATCTTGAGAAGACAGTAAAGGAAATCGTNATGGAGGGATGTCAAGAAACGGTNGATGTGCTCAAGGAGTATGAGGATATTAANGCCTCCTTTATGGACGAAGCGGTGCTCAATGATCCTGACAAAATGGAAAAGNTTATTGCGCGTCAAGGTGAGGTTTCTGATAAGATTGATGCTTTGGATGCATGGGAACTTGATAATAAGCTGGACCGTGCAATGGATGCATTGCGTTGTCCACCTGATGAGCAGAAGATAGGNACNTTGTCAGGAGGTGAAAAAAGGAGGGTCGCCTTATGCAGGTTGCTNCTAAAAAATCCTGATATTTTATTGTTGGATGAGCCAACAAANCACTTGGATGCAGAGTCGATCGATTGGTTAGAACAGCATTTACAACAATATAAAGGAACGGTAATTGCCGTGACGCACGACAGATATTTCTTAGACAATGTAGCNGGTTGGATTTTGGAATTAGATAGAGGAGAGGGGATTCCTTGGAAAGGAAATTATACTTCTTGGCTTGAGCAGAAAGGAAAGCGCTTAAAGGAAGAAGAGAAATCTGAATCNAANAGACAGAAAGTCTTGGCGAGAGAGCTAGAGTGGGTTAGAATGAATCCGAAAGCGAGACAAGCAAAAAACAAGGCTAGAATTCAGAACTATGAGAAAATGTTGTCGCAGGATACGAAAGCTAAGGAAGATGCACTAGAGATTCCGATACCAAANGGTCCGCGTCTAGGAACCAACGTNATAGACGCAGAAAGTGTTGCTAAGTCATTCGGTGAAAAGTTGCTTTATGATAATCTCAATTTCAAATTACCACCTGCNGGTATTGTAGGTGTAATTGGTCCGAATGGAGCAGGNAAAACAACTATTTTCAAAATGATTATGGATGAATTNCAACCNGACGGAGGGCAATTTCAGGTNGGNGATACAGTAAAGCTTGGTTATGTAGACCANACCCATAANGACATTCANCCTGATAAATCGGTNTTTGATGTTGTTTCTAATGGNCTAGAGTATGTTGAAGTAGGGAATCAAAAAATCAACTCTAGGGCNTATCTCTCTAAGTTCAACTTCAATGGNTCTGACCAGAATAAAAAAGTAGGGGTNCTTTCAGGTGGTGAAAGGAATAGATTNCATTTGGCCATGACCTTGAAGATAGAGGCGAATGTTTTATTGCTTGATGAGCCTACCAATGATATTGATGTAAATACCTTAAGGGCTTTAGAGGAAGGTATCCAGAACTTCGCAGGTTGTGCAGTAGTAATTTCCCACGATAGATGGTTCTTAGATCGAATATGTACGCATATCTTGGCTTTTGAAGGAGATTCTGAGGTTTATTGGTTCGAGGGAACATATTCTGATTACGAAGAAAATCGAAAGAAAAGATTGGGTGACGCTGGTCCAAAACGGATCAAGTATAGAAAAATCGTCTAACATTCTATTATTAGTCACAAATTCTTCCCTTGTGTAAGCCGTGGTGGTAAGCATCGTCCAAAGCTTGTAATTCCTGAATTAGTTCATCGCTAGGTTTTGTGAATTGTAATTCACGTAAGTCGGGCTGTCCAGCATCGACCCATGCGGTATACCAAATGGATCCCGTAGATAAAACAGCTCGTTTAATGCGTCTTTCTACCATACCATTCATTTTAGAGTGATAAAGGTCACAGAATTCTTTTGAGTATACTTTCGCTGTAACATTTCCTCTTCGCTCATAACTGTATTTGAGATTAGATGGAATTTCTTCGGTTGATTCTATTTCCATCCGAAAGACGGAGTCAAGTGCATTGTGTGAGCCTTTTACTGCGGTCCAAGCAAAATCTAGGACATTATCTACGTACCCTGCTTTTCCAACAAAGTAATCGTAGTTATCTGAATTTACCTCAACCAAACGGCTCTCCCACAATCCGTGAATACCTACCTGATTGGTCATTTTCCCATTGTAGTTTTCAGTTGTATGTAAAGGAACATGTGCGTCTCCAATGTAATGTCCGATATCAGCAGAGTATTTCAAAATAAGGTCAATATTTTTACGCTCAAAAGCTTTTTGAAGTCGATACTTCATTCGTTGAATATGCCAGGGAACAATTCCGTAGGCCTGTAAGGTATCCTCTGTATATTTCTCTACCGCAGCCTTCCAGGTTTTTGGCATTTTTTTGTAGGGGTCTTCTCCTTTTTGATAATAATGATCTAGGTCAATATAATGACATGGCGCTTCTCCATCGACCGCATATCTCCTTTTATCTGGATCAACGGCATGTTCTGTAATGTATTCGATGTGCTCTTTATAAAATCCGAACATTTCATTGGGTAGCGTAAATATTGAGATACGGTTGATTTTTTTGTGTCCAAAAAACCCCCACATCGCTCTTTTAGGTACATGTGTCACAGATAGTGAAACAGCAACAGTAAATAGTAGAAAAAGGTATTTCATTTCTTATTGGTTATATAATTTTCCATCTTTCAGTATTGGAATTGCTTTTGACGTATTTGGTGTAAGGCAATAGATGACATCTTTGTTCAGATTGAGGTTCCTAAGTCTTCGTCTATGAGAGCTTGATTTTAAATAGCCCATATAGTTATCTTTCGCGGATTGATATAAATATTTTGCTGCAATAGACGAATCCTCAACGGAAGTAAAGTATCCGGTTGCAATAAGTGCATCTGAAATCGCCCCTGCGCATATGGTATCCTCAAGATTAAATTTATCCTGCCATCCTGAGCATAGGCAAAGCGTATTTTTATTTTGTTTGATGAGCCAATCCACCATAGCGTCTAAATTAACAAGTGCACCAATGACTACTGTATCTGCATCTTTAGCGGCAGCTATAGATTTGGTTCCATTTGTGGTAGTCAGCACCACCTCTTTCCCCTTAAATTCTTCCTTCATATACGAATAGGGTGAGTTTCCAAAATCAAACCCTTCTACAATCTGTCCTTTCCGCTCGGCGCCAACAAGGAACCCTTTCTTTTTGTATTCAAGTGCATCCTCGAGTGTTGGCACAGGAATAATGGATTTTATCCCATTGTCAAAAGCCGCACAAATGGCAGTAGTTGCCCGAAGTACATCAATCACTACAACAATTTCAAACTCATCTTTAAAGTAATCGTATTCTCCAGGGGTGAAACAAACTTCAATTTTTTTTCTCTTCTCTTCCATAATTCTCTAACAATAAAAGTAAACATATGTCGGTTAAATCTTACAGAA
>NHBV01000037.1 GCA_002167775.1 Crocinitomicaceae bacterium TMED16
ATGAAGTAATAATGGTTGAGGTAGTTTGTCTTATCAATAAGCTCTATGTAGGTAAAGCAAATGAAAAAAACGATCGTACTGATGCGGTAAAAGAAACCTAGTGCAATAAATATGGTGCTTAAAAGTAATAAGCCGAAAAGCAAAGATATTCCATATAGGTCGAAAGGTTTTACCCAATCAAAACCCAAATAAGTAAAGAAATAAGAGGGTTCAATATATAGGTCGTGCACCCAGCCATTTAGCATGAACCTGAGGGTACTCAAAAACATCATTATTCCGAATAATATTCGAAATATAATGAGTGGGGCAATAGATTTTTCCGAAAAAGTATGCCTATATAACCATTCTTTAATCCCCGTCATTATCTTGATAAGTAATAAGTACACCAAGAGCTGATGTCATATCTACTTTTAGATAAGGCACGAGTTGTTGGAGGGCGGAATAAGCCTCAGTAACAGCAGGTTTGTTTGTTGTGATTTCGTTGCTCAATGGATCGTTAAGCTTTCCTAATTTATCAATAACTAGGTCAATTTGACTATTAATGATTGAAGAAAGAGCGCTTGAATTTTGCGTCGCCAACAAAATTGATGTAATCATCGAGACCTAATCTATTTTCAGGTGTATTGAATGATTCTCCATTAATGAATTTTTTCATCGCGCTTACAGACTCGATTGCAAACGGAAGGGATTCTTGACGATAGTAGCACTCGACAAGGTCTGGCATTTCTTGTTGTGAAAATCCATTAAAGGACCCAAGCGGGAGGCCTATTTTCCCTTTGCGAATGATGGATTCATAATGGTAACACAAACCATTGACAAGGTTACTTATGGAGCTTCCTTGTGCATTGCTTTCGCTACTGCTATTGCTTTTAAAACTATCTTGATAAGACGTTGTCCACTCGGTCAAAATATAATTAGACCAATAGTTGATGTTTTCAACAACATCTGTCAGGTAGGTCATTGCATTTCCGTTACTCATGAAATAGGTAACGTGGTCTTGATCAGACATACCTGGCTGGTGTAATAAATAATCTAACGCTTGATATCCTTTTGCATCATTATTACTTGCTTGTTCTAGATTATATACACCAAGACTTATATTATTATTGACCACATCTGTGTCTACCGGATGCAGATTAACTTGATTGTTCAGAATAACAAAGGCAGCTGGGCCAAAATCAAGGAAACACACCTGCTGCCATGAAAGCAGTGCATCTTTCCAGGTTTGTTTTAGTGCTTCGAAAGCATCAACAGTTGGATTAGATGAAAACAGGCTTAAGCTATTCGATAGGGCTATATTTTTTTCATTGAAATTTGTATAAGCGGGAACAATATAATTGTCACAAATATTAGAAAGCATCTCCGTTTTTTAAAAGGGTAGGTAGGTGCATGTTGCATTGTCAGCAATCTCCGCATCTGCGTCGTAGTTGATTGCATTTTCATCCATACAACCCCTTTTCTTACAAGAAAAAGAAAGTAGTACTACTCCAACAAAAAAGAAAACCTTAAGTATTCTCGTAATAGACTGAATTTTAAATAAATCACTCATGGAATGCAAAATTAAAAAAACCCAGGCACTCGGCCCGGGTATGTATGTTATAATTATGTTTATAAATCATTTTTGAAAGCCTCAAGTCCAGAAGCTAGGGCGATATCATCAATCATTTCATTTATCAAAACAGTACTTTGAGAAAATCCTTCAAAGTCAGCGTCAATTTGCGCAAGCTTTTCTGCTACCGCATTTGGGCTCATATCTGGTTCTTGGCAAAATTGCATTCCATAAATGAAAGCCCATGCTCCAGAAAGATAGTGGTTCACTTTGTTTTGAGATTCACCGTCAGCAACTTTCTGCTTTGTTGAATTTAAGTAGTGAATTGCCATGCCAGCCAACATTCTTTTAACTTCAGTTTGAATAATAGAAACTTGTTCAGGTACATCAATGAGAACACCTGATGAAATAGCTGTTCTTCCNGTTCTGAACGCTTGACTTATTGTAGTTGCAGAACCCAAAAGTGTTTCTAAAGTGTTGTTCGCATACTCACCCCAGAAACGGTTTGTGCCATTTGTTGGGTAATCTGTGGCGTCAGTAAAATATCCGTAAGCTTCATCCCAATGATGTTCCATTTCCGTGTAGAATTTATCATTTTGATAATCAACAATTTGGACATTATCATCTTCCATAATACCATCAAGGTAATTTGCTGTCATTTGACTTGCAAAACAAGCACTCATTAGACCTTTTTCAATCAGCTGGGTCCATTCATGACCAGTTGCTGCTTGAAGATAATATCCATCCTCTGTCGGAGGTGTTGTTGCTGCTGCATCAGTCATCCATGTTTCGAATTGTGCCTGAACTCCAGCATCACCAAGAGCAGTCTTACTTTTCAATTGCTTACCGTTTCCAACTAATCCTTGATCAGACCATCCTGTGTAAGAATTATCATACATAGATAATAAAGTTGCTGCATCTAGTTGGTTACTTCCATTGCTTGTGTTTGCAGTTGTAAGGTATGAAGTCATTTCTGAAAGCATGTTCATTCTTGCGGTTTGACCGCTAAAAGAAACAGTATTGTTCCCTATTCCATCATAAAATATATATTCAGTCGGGACCGTATAGTATTCACATATTCCATTGATTGCATTTTCTGCTTCTGCATTATAATTCGTAGCAGATGGATCCGTACAACCTTTCTTTTTACAACCTGCAAATATTGCACTACATATTACAACAAGTACTATTACTTTTCTTTTCATTTTACGTTTTTCAATTTTATTTTTAATTCATTTTCGTAGTGCACACGAGTACAAAATTACACACCAAGTTTGGTGCTGACAATACCATAAAAGAGGTATTATTTACAATGATTCTAAATAAGCTAATTTTATGGTGGATCAATCTTAATTTTCCATGAGAAAAATTTATTTATTTGACTTTGGTCTAATATTTGTTAATTTTCACAAAATTCTTTCATGAAGGTTGTACTCTTTTATTTTCAATTCCTATTGCTAGGAACCTTCTTTAGCGGCGATTTACCCTACAATGAAATTGCTGCGGCTTTCGAGAAAAATGATGCCACATCAGTTATATCATATTGTGAGAATCCAGTTCTACTTGTTGTTGATGGCACTGAGGGAATTTATAACCACGCGCAGGCCTCAATGGTATTGATGGAATTTTTTAAGCATCATCCCGGTGGAGATTTTGATTATGAATTTCAGGGAAAAGAGGAAGATGACGATATTTTCTCCGCAGCAAGATATGTGACAGAAACAGAATCCCTTTCTGTTCAATTGTCTTTTTCAACGGAACTATCCAATAAAATACAAAGTATTCAAATCCGGAATTGACCTTAAGGTAATTGAATTTATTTTTTCAATTCCATTTCTTCTATCAGGTGCCCCGCATTCGAGTACTTGTCAATGACCCATAATACATATCGGATATCGACAACAATATTTCTGCATCGATTTGGATCAAACATATAGTCGCTCATGGTGCTCTCCCAGCTTCGGTCGAAGTTGAGTCCCATAAGATATCCGTCAGCGTCAAGCACTGGTGACCCAGAATTTCCACCTGTGGTGTGATTAGAACCAGAAAAACATACCCAAAGCTCGTTATCTTGAGCATATCCACCATAGTCCTTTGCTTCAAATAGCTCTAGCATTCTAGGTTTTATTTTGAAATCTGGATTTCCTGAATTGTATTTGGCAATGATACCATCTAGTGTTGTATGCTCAGTGTATACCTTTCCATCAGCAGGTGAGGACCCTTCAAGTTGTCCAAAAGTGATTCTTAGGGTACTGTTTGCATCAGGCCAGTGCTTTTTATCTGGAAACATTTCTAATTTCCCTGCAACATAGTTTTTGAGCAAAACATCCATAGATTGCGAAAAGCTTCGATAATTCGGAATGACGTTGGCAATCCATTCGGCATAATGTTTAGTGTAATGGTTATATCCTGCATCTTTAAGGACTTTCTTAGCTGATTTTTTATTGAATTTTTGGATGAATTGATTAAATCGTTCTTGGCATGTGAAAACTGATTTTGAGGCAATGACTGAAGTTGCAGTAAATGATTTAGCACCATCAATTTTAGAAAAGTATTCTTGGGTTAATAGGGATAAAATTTCCATATCAATTTCTTGGTTGTAGTTTTTGAAAAACCCTTCAGAAGTTTTGAGCATTTTTTCCTTGATTTCATCTATTTTCCCTTCCCCTACATATTTTGCATAATTAGAGATGAGGTCGTTGGTTGAACGAATCAATTTAAAGTACTCTGGCCCTACATAAAAGTATTCAATCCCTATTGCGTATTGATACTCGTATTTAAAAAACTCATCTGATAAAGCATTCATTTTGGAAACAGTTTCTCCATATTTTTGTTTCCAATTGTCATTTGACATAGCTCTTTCAGTAAATTCCTGCTCAGTTTCTCTCTTTAGTCGCACGGCGTCTAGTCGCTTCAGACCGTCAATCTGGCCAATCCACTTTTTCCATGCATTAGAAATCCTAGCTTGCTTAGAAGCATATTGGATACGTATGAGCTCTGAATTTTTCATCGCTTTGTCAATCACTGAAAGAGAAAGATCTCTCATTCTTATGCGAGAGGGTCGTTCTTCCGTGATAATTTGCTCTAGATAGCTTGAACAAACATGTTGCTCTGTACTTCCTGGAAAGCCATAGACCATTGTGAAATCTCCGTTCTTTCGGTTTTTCATCGAGATAGGTAAATGATGTAGTGGAGAATATGGTTTGTTATCACTGCTATATTCAGCTGGTTTATTGTCTTCTCCCGCATAAATACGAAAGACTGAAAAGTCTCCGGTATGACGAGGCCAAACCCAGTTGTCCGTGTCTCCTCCAAATTTACCAATAGAGTTTGGTGGGGTACCAACAAATCGTACGTCTAAAAAAGTTTCTTTCACCATAAGATAGTATTCGTTCCCATAGTTAAAAGCCTTCACGTCTGCTGTATAATGCGTTCCTTTTGTAGCATTCTCAATAATATTTTCAATATTGGCTTTGATTTCGCTTTTTTGAAGATCGGATGTAACACCGAGTAAAACTTGTGCCGTAACATTTTCGATTCGTACAATTCTCATTGCAGTCAGTCCTGGGTTTGTCAGCTCCTCATCGAGGTTACTTGCCCAATATCCATTTTCGATGTAGTTGTTTTCCAGAGAAGAATGAGATTGAATTTGTGAGTATCCGCAATGATGATTGGTGAGTAGTAGTCCTTTTTTAGAGACCACTTCAGCCGTGCAACCTCCTCCAAATTGAAAAATAGCGTCTTTTAAACTCGATGAATTGACACTATAAATATCTTCGGCACTCAGCCTCATTCCTTTGGCCTTCATATCTGATTCAAAGGCTTTAATCAATGATGGGATGAGCATTCCTTCATCTGCAAGCACAGTGTTAAGTAGTAATATTCCGAGTAAAAGGCTAAGTATTTTTTTCATTCTTCAAATTATTTCCGCTAAAAATAGAGTTAATCATTTGATTGGGAAAGTCAATACCCTACAAATGCGTAATTTTGTAGTCTAAAAAAAACCGTGAGGATATACAAAGGTATTGACGAATTGGGAGCTTTTAAAAACTCCGTGGTGACCATAGGGACATTTGATGGTGCCCATAAAGGCCATCAAAAAATTCTATCGCGCTTAAATGATCGTGCAAAGGAAACGCAAGGTGAGAGTATTCTATTTACTTTTTATCCACATCCAAGAATGATTGTATTTCCTGAAAATCATAATCTTAAATTGCTTCAAACAATTGATGAGAAAATTGAAAGTTTGGCTTCTTTTGGCTTGGATAATTTAATTATTTACCCCTTCACAAAGGAGTTCTCTCGTTTGACAGCATTTGAGTTTGTTAGAGATATTCTTGTTGAAAAATTAAAAGTTAAGACCCTCGTTATTGGATACGACCATCAATTTGGAAGAAATAGGGAAGGGGACTTAGCGTTTTTGAAAGAAACGGCAAAGATATTTGACTTCGACGTTGAAGAGATTTCTGCAGAAGAGGTTCAAGAGGTAAATGTGAGCTCCACAAAAATCCGTCAGTCTCTAAATAACGGAAATATTGAAAGAGCCAATGAATTCTTGGGAAGGCCTTTTTTGTGCACGGGTATTGTTGTTGAGGGTAAAAGGCTGGGCAGAGAGCTTGGTTTTCCAACACTGAATATAGAAGTGAATAATGAGCATAAAATTCTCCCGAAGGATGGTGTTTATGCTGTAAAGGTTCAGATACAAGATCAGCATTTTAAAGGAATGATGAATATTGGTCAAAACCCAACAGTTCAAAACAATACCGAACAAGAAAAAAAATTAGAGGTGCATATATTTGATTTTGATAAGGAGGTTTACGGTGCTGAAGTAAAAGTGTTCTTTCAGAAATTTGTACGTGACGAGAAAACTTTCTCTAATTTAGAGGAACTAAAATCGCAACTGATTCAAGATGAGAAAAGCGTTCGTACATATTTTAATACTGTTCGTATTTAATGCTTCCTTTTCTCTGATAGGCCAGAGGTATTACTCCTTGAAGGAAGCGCTAAATGTACCTAAAGATTCAGTTTTTTATTTAAAAGTATCTCGAAAAAAATTAACTGAAATACCTCCTGAGGTATTTATATTCAAAAATTTAAAGGGCTTGGATCTCTCAAAGAATCTGCTTGTTAATATTTCCCCTAAGATTGCGGAATTGTCCGCGCTCGAAAAGTTGAACTTAAGTAAAAACAGGTTTGAGTTTTTCCCAAAAGAGACGTCAAGTCTAGAAAATTTACGCGTGCTTATTCTTGGAGGTAATAAACTTGGGTATATTCCCCTGTCAATCTCAAAACACCCTAAATTGGAGGAGTTAGATATGTATGACAATCCAATTGGAGACTTGGGTGAAGGTATTTTCTCTGTTCCCACTCTCCGCAGGTTAGATTTACGCGGGTTAATGTATAACGCTAAATCTCAGGCTGAGATAAGAAAGAAGCTGCCAAATGTTAAAGTACTATTTGACCCCCCTTGTAATTGTATGGATTAAAAACCATCATTTAATTTTGACATTCTCCCTGATTCTGTTATTTTTGTTTCGCTAAACTAAAACAAAACTAAACTCTTAATGAAACTCAACAATCCATTTGCTGTAGTGCTCTGATTTGCACAAACCGACTAATATGTTGCTTTTGCACATTGGTTGAGCTAATCATTTTTTACTGCTTATAGGCAGTTTTCTTGTGGTTTTTTATTTAAGGGTTTTCATTAACTCAACTATGAAAACGACTTTACTAGTTTGTCTGTTTTTTTCTGCATTCATTTTGCGTGCCCAGAAAAATTACAGCGAGATTCAAATAGGTTCAAAATATACAATCGAGGAAATTCATTTGGCTATTGAAAAGGCAAATTGGTGCGGTTATTATCATGAGACTTCTAATTTTCAATTGACATTCGATGATGGGGCTATTGTTTATCTGAAAAGCAAGAGTCAGCTTTTACCACTGGAAAGTTCATTATCCGAAAACTGCTTCCAAAGCAAATTTTTGGAATCTAATGATGTATTCATAATCGCTGAGAATGGAAATCTTTTTGTTCCTAAGTCCACCCAGTTCTTCAAACCTAAAAACTAAAATAAGATGAAACGTACACGCTTGATACTTTTAGTTTTCACATCAATAGTAAATTTAGTATTTGCTCAAGGTGATGATTGTTCAAATGCAGTTGATCTAGGAACATTACCTGTGCCAAATGCATGTTCAGGTGGTAATCCTGCTCAATACGGATTGGGAGCTGCCATCACAGAAAACGGAAGTACAGTAGGTTCAACTGCTGCAAATCCATATGTATATATGACAGGTTGTCAAGGTACGGCAACTGAAATGGCAGATGGGGCCGTGGATGTGTGGTATTCCTTTGTGGCTAGCGGAACAGAATTAGGAGTGAATATTTCAAGTTCAATGGCAAATCCGAACTTCGGATTGTGGTCAGGGAACTGTATTAACCTTACAGGAAGAGGTTGTGCCGTTGGAGATGCTTCAGGAAATTTGAATGAAACTTTTGGTCCATTAATTATAGGTGAAACATACCTAATACAAATTAGCGGTAATGCTTCTTTTATTCAAGGGACTTTCTCCTTAGAATTGAATAATAATTTAGATTGTTCCGGTTGCTTAGAGGTGGGTGTTTTAACTGCCAATCCTCCCCCAATAAATGGTGCATATGCAGCAGGGCAAACCGTAGAATTTTGTTATACAATTACGGATTATAATCAAACAGGTGCGGTTTGGCTTCATGGTGTTCAGGTAGAGTGGGGAGCTGGTTGGGAGACTACGGTTAACGATGTTACCACTACCGTTCCTCCATCTTGTTCAGGTTCGGGAAGCTGGTCTTGGGTTCCTGGGGGTGTTACCGGGACAGGTCCAAATGCAGGAACATTTCCTTCGGGGTTTTATTATGAATCAAACTTAGGATGTAGTCCAATACCGTGCGACCCGAATGACCCTGGAGATAATTATGGAGATTCAGGTGCTGAAAATTGTGATCCAGAGTTTTGTTGGACACTTACGACCTTACCTCCCATATCCTGTTCTTCAAGTGTTCCTCTTACACTTACAGTCAATACATCAGCCGATAATGAATCTGGTAGTTATATAGGTAATTATTGTCAAAGTGACTTAACTACTGATTATACAACTATGCTTTCGTGCTGTGCGGAGCCTCCAACAATATCCTCTACGAATGTGTCTTGTGGATCAGGGGCATCAGATGGAACAGCAACCATACAGACGACAGGATTTGCATTGCCTTGGACCTATCAATGGTATGATGCTACCGGAGCGCTAATTTCAACGACATCTTTCTCATCTTCAAATACGAATACACTTTCAAATTTGGCAGCTGGGAGCTATACAGCGGTGGTTATTGACAATACGGGATGTTCAGTTGGGAACACCGTTGTTGTCAGCGCACCGATAGCAACTGAGCCTACTTTCTCCTTAATTCCATACATATGTGCAGGTGAGCCTTTGAGTTTACCTTCTGTAAGTAATGATGGTATATCTGGTACGTGGTCTCCGGCGATTGATAATACGGTCACAACCTCGTATACCTTTACCCCGGACCCCGGCGAATGTGCCTTACCTACGAGTACAACAGTGGTTGTTAGACCGGCTCCAACCATTGACCCAATAGCCGACTTTACAGCATGTACTGGTGATATTATAAATTTGAATGCCGTTGTAGCTGGACTTGGGACTTCAATTTCTTGGTCTTCAACAGGTGGTAATTTTTCTAATGCAACGTCAACATCAACTACCTTTACACCAACAATTTTATCAGGAACGACGACGATAACTGCTTTAGTATCTAGTGTAATATGCACAATAACAAATCAAGAAGAAATAGAGGTTACAGTTTCGGATGCTGTGATCACTGATTTTCTACCTATTGCAGATATTTGTCCTGGTGATGCTGTTGTTTTACCATCAACATCAACCAATGGAATAACGGGTTCGTGGTCTCCCGCTGTTGATAACACAACGACGACTACTTATACGTTCACTCCTGATGGAGGACAGTGTGCTACCACACAAGACTTAACGGTAAATGTAAATGCACAAACAGCACCAAGCTTCACGCCCATT
>NHBV01000038.1 GCA_002167775.1 Crocinitomicaceae bacterium TMED16
CCCCATCACTTTCTTCCCCTCTCAAATGGTAATTTACATGAAGTACCGTGAAAGGTCTTTTTTGTTTTTTAAATAAATAAAGCATCACCATGGAGTCACAACCACCGCTTACAGCGAGGTAGTAATGCTCAGCATTGTAATTACTGAGTAAATGATTAAAGGAAGATTCGATATTATCCACTAATGCCATCTAGAATCTTTTGAACTTTAATACCGCATTCTTCATATTCGTTTTCTGCATCAGATTTGATCGTAATTGCACTGCCAACGCCACAGGACAAAGATTTTAGTTTTGAATTGTAAATAATGGTTCTAATTACCACATTTAAATCGAAATCTCCGTTTGGCGAGATGTAGCCTATTGAGCCAGAATAGAGGCCTCTTTTAAAGTTCTCATATTCTTCAATGAGCTCCATTGCCCTTATTTTCGGTGCTCCAGTCATGGAACCCATAGGAAATGTCGCTTTAATGATGTCTATAAAGGTGAGATTTTCTTTTAGGTGACAGGAAACTTTTGAAACCATTTGATGAACGGTCTTATAGGTGTAAACCTCGCATAGTTCATCCACATTGACGGATCCTTTTTTGGCTATTTTTGATAAGTCATTGCGCATTAAATCAACAATCATTATGTTTTCTGCCCTTTCTTTTGGATCGTTTTTCAGGTGATCTACTAACTCCAAATCTTCTGACTTATTATTTCCTCGTTTTGCCGTTCCCTTAATGGGTTGTGCGGTAAGTATATCGCCTTCCTTCTTAATAAAGCGTTCTGGGCTTCCACAAAAAACCTCAAAATCTGCAAATTTGAAATAACTTGAAAACGGAGCTTTTGTTATGCCGTTAAGATTTGTATAAAATTCTTTAACCCGCTCTTTTTCAATGTTTTTTGCCACATATTCTTGACAGAAATTCACCTCATAAATATCTCCACGTTGTATATGCTTTTTGATTGCATTGACTTTATTTAAATAGGTGTCCTTGGAAATCTGTGCTTCAAATTGAACCTTAACTTCCTTATGATTTGGTGACTTAGATCGGGAGATAAAGTCTTTTGCAAAATTGTATTGTTCTGCTGTTGAGACTCCTTGAAGTAGGTTCAGGGATTCATTTTTAATATCAAAGACGCATTCGGGACACCAGAATACTAGGTCAGGAAAGCATACACTATCATTATTTTTCGAGTCTAATGATTCTATTCCATTCTTTAAATCATATGAAAGGCAAAGGAATATATATTTATTTGGTCGATCACTAATAAATGTACCAATTTCAGTTAGAGAATGAACGTGTTCAATTACAAGTATATCTTTGCCTCCAAAAGCAAGTAATCCGTTGCCGTTATTGCTGTTTAGAAAACAAACATTTGAAGTCATTGCGTCTTTAAAATTGTTTTTTTAATATTTTTTTTGCGTTCTTATCTTTTGTTAAGTCAAATTAAGGGTGTTTGCCTTTATTTTTGCCCAAACATTTAACAAATCTTGCCATAAATTTAACACCTTAAAACCTTTTAGCGCTGCATGTGTTCTTATCTTTACAACTTTTTATAACAATGAAGCAAAGTATCGCCTTATTTTTCATGTTCTTTGGACTTCTAACAATTGCTCAAAAACCCATTAAGCATACGATAAGTGGATATGTTAGTGATGCCAAAAGCGGTGAAGCGCTGATTGGTGTAAAAATCTTCGTACCATCCATAAATAAGGGAACGATTAGCAATAATTATGGTTTTTACTCTTTGACACTTGAAGAGGGTGTTTATCAGGTTCAGTTTAGATCCGCTCTTTTTCCAACAGAGGTAAAGGAAGTTCAGCTCATAAAAGATATTGATTATAATTTAGAACTAGGCAGTTCGACGATTGATTTAGAAGAAGTTGTAGTCAATGGTAAAAAAGGTGAAAATGTCAAATCTACTCAGATGGGTGCAATTGAGCTGAATATTGAGAGTATTAAGGCTCTGCCTGCCTTCATGGGTGAGGTTGATGTTGTCAAAACCATTCAGCTTTTGCCCGGGGTTTCCTCTGCAGCAGAAGGTGGTCAAGGATTTTATGTACGTGGCGGAGGACCAGATCAGAACCTTGTTTTACTTGATGAAGGGGTTGTATACAATGCAGCACATTTATTTGGATTCTTTTCCGTTTTTAATGCAGATGCCGTTAAAAGTGTAAACCTCATTAAGGGAGGGATGCCTGCTAATTATGGTGGAAGGATGTCCTCCGTTTTAGAGGTAAATATGAATGAAGGAAACAATAAAAGATTTAAAGTCAAAGGCGGTATCGGTGCAATTTCCTCAAGGTTGACCGTTGAAGGGCCGTTGAAAAAGGACAAAGGGTCTTTTATCATTTCTGGTCGAAGAACTTATCTTGATCTAATAATGAAGGCTGCTATCCCGGATTCGTCTCCATTTGCTGGAACAAGCTACTTCTTTTATGACCTCAATGCTAAATTCAATTATAAGTTAAGCGATAAAGACCGTATTTTCTTAAGTGGATACTACGGTAAAGATGTGTTTTCATTTTCAGATAACCAAGGAGGATTTAGCGTGAATATGCCATGGGGAAACGGAATTGCTGCCTTGAGATGGAATCATTTGTTTAGCAAAAAGCTTTTTATGAATGTTACGGGGACATTCTCTGATTATATGTTTCAATTTGGATCATCTCAAGATCAGTTTAGATTTAGTTTAACTTCAGGTGTGCGAGATATCGGTTCGAAGGTTGATTTTTCATACTTCCCAAACCCAAGACACTTGATTAAGTTCGGTGCAAACCATATCTATCATACTTTCACACCAACCAGTGTGTCGGCTGAATCAGATTCTGTTGTCTTTGACACCGGCGCTGCACAGCAATTGTTTTCTCATGAAACTGCTTTTTACCTCATGGATGACTTCGAGGTAAATGATAAGCTTAAAGTGAATGCTGGTTTACGTTACAGTATGTATCACCACATAGGTCCTTTTACGAGATACATCAATGGAGATATAAGTGCTCCAGATACCTCAATTCAGTATCCTTCAGGTGATTTGATAAAGTTCTATCATGGTTTGGAACCAAGGGTTTCAATGCGTTGGTTGTTGCCAGATAACAGCTCCATTAAAGCGGGGTATTCTTTTAATTATCAATATGTTCACTTGACTGCGCTGAGCGCGGTATCATTGCCGACAGATATTTGGTATCCAACGACGGATATAGCTAAGCCACAAATAGGATGGCAAGGAAGTGTAGGTTATTTTAAAAACTTCTTTGATGACAAACTTGAAACCTCGGTGGAAGTTTATTACAAGAAAATGAACAACATGATTGAGTACAAAGAAGGTGCACTTCCTAGTGACAATGTTAATGACAACACTGATAATTTATTGGTTTTTGGTGAAGGATGGTCATACGGTGTTGAACTTTTTGTAAAAAAATCACTAGGAGATTTTACGGGTTGGATTGGATATACATGGGCAAAGTCAGACAGAAGATTTCCTGATTTAAACTCTGGAAACTTGTACCCGGCGAAATATGATCGAAGACATGATCTTAGTATTGTTGGAACTTATAAGCTAAATGATAGATGGACCTTCAGTACTGCCTTTGTTTATGCAACAGGAAATACCTTAACGCTACCTTCTTCATGGTATGTTCAAGAACAAAACCTTTTATTTAATTATGGTCAACGTAATTCAACACGAATGGCTCCTTACCACAGACTCGATCTTTCTGCTACATTGTATAGCAAAACGCACAAAACTAAAACCGATGTGAATGGTGATAAAATACGTGTTAAAAAGAAATTTAAAAGCAATTGGGCATTTTCTATTTACAATGTGTATAATCGAGCGAATCCATTTTTTATGTATGTGGATAATGACGGTGACTTCCTTGCAGGTGACTTTCAACTCACAGTGAAACAAGTATCCTTATTTCCAATCATCCCAAGTGTAACTTGGAACTTTGAATTATAATATGAAGCTATTTATTTATACTCTATGTTTAGTTTTATTCTGCCTGTCATGTACCAAAGAGGTTGATATTGCCATCCCTGGATACGAAGAACAAATCGTTGTTGACGGCAGTATAAAGACAGGCCAACCAGCAATTGTTCTTCTGTCCACTACAGCGAATATATATTCTCCAACGAACCTTGAAGCTTATTTGAGTGGTTTTATTTCTGGAGCGACTGTTGTTGTTTCCGATGGTAATGTTTCTGAGACGCTTGTTGAAATATGTACGGATAATCTACCTCCAGGCACAGAAGAGCTTGCAGCAGCGTTTTTTGGCCTACCCGTTGAAGAACTCATAAACTTGAATCTTTGTGGTTATTTCTCAACTTCGATTGTTGGAGAAGTGGGTAAGACATATAGTTTGTCAGTGGACGTTAATAACGAGAATTATTCCGCAGTGACATCAATTCTTCAACCGACTGCATTAGATTCACTTTATTGGAAGCCTGAGGCGCCACTTAATGATCACGGGTGGTCCTGGGCAACATTGACTGATCCAGCGGGATCTTTTGATGCATATTTATGGGAGGTGCAGCGCTTGAACATATCGCCGGATGGAACGATAGATCCACTAGTATATAAACCCTTTAATCCCTATTTTAACGATGATTTTTTTGATGGTTTGACCTTTGATTTTGCCTATGAGAATCCCATTAATTTTTTCGATGAAGATGTTGATGAGGCGCATAGGGGTTATTATGCTCAAGGGGACACGATACTGGTCACCCTATCCAAACTGGGGGAGGCCGAATACAACTTCTTTGAAAAGAAATACAACCAAATGTATACAGCAGGAAACCCCTTTGCTACACCGACAAATATTCCGTCAAACATAGAAGGTGGAGCCCTAGGCGTTTGGGCGGGTTTCTCGCCTTATGTTGACACGCTTTATTGCCAACCCTAAGGAGTTAGTCGTTTGATTATTTCTTTTTCATTTGGGAACTCCTTGATAAGTTCGTCATAGCTAAAGAGTTTAAAATCCTTAAATTCAAAACCAGGCGATACAACACAACTCACAAGAGCATATGAGTTTGGCTCTAAAACAGCACTACCGAAGATTGTGTTTCCTTTTACCAAATGCTGTGGGCTACAAGCTTCCTTGTATGATTTCCCTAAAATATATTCCTTATGCATTTCATCCTGCAATGTATGTATTACGATTGGGCTTCCCTCATGATGGAACCAAAGTTCATCATTTGAAATCCTATGGAAATTAGATACATTTTCAGACGTTAAAAGAAAGTAAATGGAAGTCATTAACACGCCCTCTTTATTGGCTGTGCTTTGAGTAGACCGATACGTTTCACTATAAAACCCTCCTTCTGGATGCTTTTCAAGCTTTAAGGTATCGATAAGTACATCTATTCTATTCGATTGGTCCTGGCCGGAAAGTAGATCCATTGCTTTTTGTATTTGGAAAGAAAAACTTAAGGTCTAAGGATAAAAAAGACCCATTTATATTTGCTACTGAGACCAATTCATAACCCTGATATTTATACATGCCAGCAAGAATAAACAGCGGGGCAAGTGGTATCTGAACAGAACCGCCTAAATAGAAGAATCCGGATTTCTTGCTTCTGAATTCAAACCCAATATTCCCATTGAAATCCGCAGTAAATTTTTTCTTGTAATCAACATACCCTGTATGAATAAATGAATGACTACCTCCTGTATTGTTTACTCCTCCGATTGTTGAGGGTTTATATGAAGCCGCGATTCCCAGGGAAGCATTTGCATACCATGACTTATTTAGTTTAATATAAATGAGGCAGTTTAAAGGAATATCATAGGTCAGAAACCCCAGATCTCTTTGGGCATATTGATTGGAGTCTGCAACACTCATGTTGAGATGAAAATTTCTATGAATTAGGTTAATTCCAGTTTCAAATGCAATCAATTTAGTAATACCTGCTCTGACTGTTGCACCGATTGAGTATCCTATTTTTTGGGTGCAAGTGCTGGTAAATTCTTGATCGCTGATGGTAATTGATTTGCTACCTACAAAATTATTAGGAAGAACAGTTCTATAGTGCACGCCAAAATAAGAAGGTACTTTTTTGGATTGACTAAAACTGTTTAGGCTAACAAGGATAAAAAGTAAAACAGGGACCTTCATTTAAGCTGTTCAGTTTGTTGGTTTAAATAGGTCATATGTTTACAATAACTCAAAATAGATAGAATTAGTATACCTAAACCAAATAAAAGTACAGTCCAACGAAGCAATCGAAACGGAATAAGCGGTTTTTTGTGTTGGCCCTCTACCTTAAAATTCATCTGCATTGTTTTTTTGTAGTGCTTCTTATGTAAAGCAAAGAGGGTATAAGTGACTTGTTTCTTTTCTTCTGTATCCTCTTCAAATGTGATATTATTGGAAATGAGTTCATCTCGAAAAGAGTTTGCTCTCTCAACGTCTGTGAATCGATAAACAAGGAAGCTAGGATTTTTTGGATGTTTTGTAAAATTTACAAATCCAAGATCCAAATGCTCTATTGGGTTTTCCATATGGTATTGTATTCAATAGGTTTCCTATGTGATTTTGGCCATTCTTCTTTTGTGTAGCCAAAATAAATTAGCCCCAAACATTTGTCTTTCTCAGAGATGCATAAAAAGGCATTCATTTCTTTTGTGTAAATGAGTTTTGGTGATGACCAAAATGAGCCTATACCATATGCCGTTGCTGTAAGCTGCATGTTTTGAATAGCGCATGCTACCGCCTCAACTTCTTCAATTTCGGGAATTCTCTCCTCAAGTTGTCTAGACATATTGACAATAATGACAACGGATGAAATAAGAGGTCTTCTGATTAGTTTAGCAAGTTTTGCATCATTTTGCTTGTCTTTTGGTGTTGTTTCTAGATATAATTTACCTAGAGCTTGACTCAACTCTTGTCTGGAATCCTCGGATTGATAGACCTGAAACCTCCAGGGTTGAGTACTGCCATGGTTAGGCGCCCACTGGGCATTTTGTAATATTAATTCAATTTGATCCTTTTGTACTTTTCGGTTTGTATATTGTTCAGGGCGGATAGACCTCCTGCTTCGGATCAAATCATTGACTTCGGAAAGATTAAATTTCATGACACGATTTTCACAAATTTACATACTTAATATGACTTAATTGCAATAAGTCTGACTGTAAACTGCAGCAGCTTTTGAGCCTAAAGCAATCGCCTTCTTTAGGTCTCTGCAGCAGCCTTTTTCATCACCATTCATTCTTTTTACAAGCGCACGCATGTAGAAATAATTGGGGTTGTCAGTGTTGAGGATAATTGCTTGGTCCAAATCCTGAATGGCATGATGAAAATCTTCTGCCGTGAAATAAATAAAGGATCGAATAGAGTAGAGGTGAGAAATTGTTTTTTTGTCTTTGGGAATATCAACTGTAATACGGATACCAGCATTTAAAAGCTCCATTGCATTTTTGTAATTACCCCTTGAGATAAATACATCTGAAATTCTTGCATAAGCATCAGCACATGCGCTGTCAACACTCAATGCTTTGTCATAGAGATTTAAAGCACCAGATGTATCTAGCTGTGCCAGCTTCTTGTCTCCCTTGCTGAGTAATTTATTTACTTTTTGCTGGGCTTGTAACGAGAAGAAGACACCAAAAACGAAGATTAAAACTATTTTCACTCATCTAAATTTAATGCATTTTCGAATAAAGCCGAACTTAAGATTATTATTTATTGAAATATATTTATCTTTGCACCTCGCATGGCCTCGTGGCGCAACTGAATAGCGCACCTGATTACGGCTCAGGAGGTTACAGGTTTGAATCCTGTCGAGGTCACTCTAGCGGAGAATTGGTTGAAATCAACTGGTTCTCCGCTTTTTATTTTATCCAGATCTTTTGTCAGTAAAGGGATGGCAGAGAAAATTGAATTTACTCTTTTGGTTTGAACTCTGTCGTTTTGTTTGTCGTAACCTATTCCTGAACAACATTGTCGAGCAAGACCATCGCTTCATCAAATGGCGCATCCAACAAGGACTTGGTTTCAAGGAGTTCGAGTCAGCCAGGAGGACATTAGCAGGCATAGAAATTGTTAGGATGATCAAGAAGAATCAGATGGTAAGTCAAGATGAAACTACATTCCGTTCATTTACATCGCTAGCAGCATGAGAGATGTGACTAATGACTAAATTAGATTCTGATCATACAGATGCGACGGAACCCTTAAATAGATTTAATAATTCCTTAATAGGCTATTTATTTAATGGAAGTATACTTGAGATGTAAAATATTTGTCAAATCGAATTCATGAAATCAGTAACGTGTTTAGTTCTCTCATTTGCTCTTGGCCTAGTATCATTTGCTCAAAATCTCAAACCATATCTTCAAGCTAAAACGGAGAATTCCATCTATGTGAACTGGAAAACTGACTTCGTATCAACACCCTCAGTTGCGTATGGAACAACTCCGTCAAATTTGAGCTCAACCGTAACGGGATCACAAATTCAGATCCTAGATGGAGGATACACAGGCAACTACTACTATAATACAGTCCAGATAATTGGATTAACACCGAATACTAAATATTATTACATAATTGAATCCGGAGCACAACAATCAGATACTTTAAGTTTTAAAACTGCCCCTCTTCCGGGGCAAGCTGCTTCGGTAGATGGTCATATTAGATTCCTGATTATGGGAGATAACCAAATCCAAACAACTGGACGTTATGATACGCTTGTTGCTCAAGCCAAGTCTAAGGTGATCGAAAAATATGGTGTAGACCCTTCAGAAGTTATTGAGCATACCTTCATGGTGGGTGACCAAGTTGATCTAGGAAACTTAAACCAATATGAAGGCATCCATTTTAAATACAATGAAGAACTTTCGGGAATGGTGCCGATTCAAACAACGGTAGGAAATCATGAAACCTATGGTTCGTTGGGACTTTCAGCATATTATGATCATTTCTATTTGGATCAAATGACTTATCAAGGAATTAACTCAGGAACAGAGAATTATTATGCTATGCAAGTTGGAAATGTACTTTGGATCTCCTTGTCCTCTGAGCATATAGTGGCCGCACAATTCAACTGGCTAGAGCAAGTATTGGATGCTGCAGATACGGATGCTACCGTAGATTGGATCTTAACATTTTCGCATAGACCTTATGAAGCAGAACAATATGTTGGAGACATTTCTACCTGGGTAAAAAGTACAGCAGTTCCAGAATGTATGACACATCCTAAATATTTGATGCATGTTGGAGCTCATCACCACATTTACTCTAGAGGACAGTTCAAAGACGATCCGGTTTACAATATTATTTCTGGAGGTACCGCTTGGGATCAGTATTGGGGTCAATCGACAGAACAGGATTTTGACTATATCCAAAAAACAATATCGAATTGGTGCTACACCATTATGGATGTGGACGTAAACAATGGAAAGGTTGACTTTGAAACTTATTCTATAGGATCGCCCATTATGTTCTCCAATTCACAGTGGAAACAAAATGAACTGGTGGACGAATTTCACAGGTATCTTGGTCAAGCTGTGCCGGATGCACCTACCATAATAAATTCATTCCCAGATTCATTAGAACTGCCATACACAATAAATTCATCAACATTTTCAACTTCAACAATGGAGCTGTTGAATTCGACGGAATTTCAGTTTGCACAAACATCTGACTTTGCGGTATTGGAACATTCAAAATATAGAGATTATGAAAACCTTTACGGACAGGCTCCTGGTCAAGCCGCAGATTCTACGCAAGATCTGAATGCCGGAGTTAACATTGAAGAATATAACGTACCATCAGGGTTTTTGAGCAATGGCTGGCATTATGTAAGAGTGCGTCACAGAGATAGAAACATGGAATGGTCTAATTGGTCTTCTGTTGATTCTTTCAAGGTTTATAATTCGTTTAGCTCAGGACCATATTTAGTTATGGATTCTACTGAATACCACATGGGGTCACCTTTGGTTGCTACTTATACAAATGGTCCTGGTAATCCGGATGATTGGATTGGAATTTATCATTTTGGAGATGTGCCAGGGGGGGTAGGATCGACAACTTGGCAATATTGTTCAGGAGTTGCCGGACAAATAAATTTTTCAGGAACCGCCTTGACCGTTTCAGACATGTACTTTGCCGCTTTTTTTGAGCTTGACGGTTATACTGAAATTGCGCCTAGAGATTCATTTTATTATGGAGATATTCCGGTGGTTTATTCTGATACAAATGCTTATCCCGTCGGTACTCCATTGGATTTGCATTCGGACAATTCTCCAAATATTGCTGATTCAATTGTTGTGATGAAAGTTGGACATACATATGGTGTTCAGCCAACAGTATTTTCTTCAGAAATTGATGCCGTGAATGATGTTTTTAACATGTCTTCAGGGCTGCCTTCAGGATATTATGTAGCCCAATATTATTTCAATGGGCTCTATCCAATCGGAGAACCCTACTATTTCTCGGTTGGGGATACAATTACATCATTAATTATTGACAAACCGCTATACCAATTAGGAGAAGAAATCATTGCCACCTGGACGGATGCACCGGGAATCGTAAAGGATTGGCTAGGAATTTATAATGACGGTGATGACCCTCAAGTTGATCCACTTTTGATCTATTCATATTTTGACGGAATTCCTTTCGGTTCTAAAACTTTGGAAGATACGCTTGTGCCACAATCGACAGGAGATTATTTTATTGTAATGTTCACGGATGATTCCTATGCAGAAGTATCAAACAGAGAATATTTCACAGTAGTTGACAATACACAAGCTATTGGTGAAGAGTTGAGCCCAAGCATAACTGTTTTCCCGAACCCATCTTCGCAAAATGACAACATGACCGTGTTCTCTTCGGATTATCCGATAGAATACATTCAAATGTTAAATATTGAAGGAAAAGTGGTTTACCGCACTGAAAATGTCAATAATCAGAAATATACATTGCTAACAAGTCAGCTTCCTGCAGGTACTTATGTAATCGAGATTCAAACCAATAAGTTAAATGGATACAAGGTAGTTGTCCAGTAAAAAGTAGTTTTTTTTAAAAAAAACGAACCATTTTTCAATATTTATTCTTTAAAGGGTTGTCCCATTAAGACAATTGAGTGTTAAGACTGATCTTGAGTTGTCTTGTTTTAAATCCTAATTGGTACCACAATTCAGTGAAGTCCTCACAAGACAACGTATCGTAACCATTCAGCAAGTTTAAAAGACAATAGGTAGCGAAAGATAGTTTGAATCCTTTCGAGATCACAAAAGCCCCTTCCTTTGGTTGGGGCTTTTTTATGTTTTGTCGTTTATGTTGAATTAATAATTGAAATAGGATGAAAAGAACATAAAAAGATTACTAAGTGTATTATTAACTTCATGTTTTAAATTACTTTAAACGGCGTATTTAATGCGCAATACTTATATTTGATTGACACACTAACAAGACCTTTAAACGATTGCATATGATTTTTTCTATCCTCACTTTTCTGCCTTTTTTAACCCTTATTTTGGTTTTGTTTATTCTCTTTCAAATGCGTTCCATTAAATCAAACTCAGGAGCAAAACAAATTCAGGAGCTCGTCAGTAATGAGTTTCGAGAAAACCGTAAGGAACTTTCTGGAATGCTAAAAGAAAACAGAGAAGAGCTTTCATTAGGGATAGAAAAGCTAACAGAGAAATTGAATGAAAAATTCACTGCGCTTGGTGAATCACTTAAGACAAATGCAAAAGATGATCGAGAAGCCATGACCAATGCGCTTAAAGAATTTAAAGACTCTTTTGCTCAAAGCGTCAAGGATTTTAATGAGCTTCAAAAGCAAAAGTTCAATGACATGGGGCTAAAGCAAGATAAACTTGTAGATTCTACAAATGAACGTTTGGAGAAAATGCGAGAAACTGTGGATGAAAAGCTTCACAAGACCCTTGAAGAACGTTTAGGTCAATCCTTTAAAATTGTAAGCGAAAGACTAGAGGCGGTTCAAAAAGGTTTGGGAGAGATGCAAAACTTAGCAAGTGGGGTAGGAGACCTTAAAAAGGTACTAAGTAATGTAAAGACGAGAGGGGTTCTTGGAGAGATTCAGCTTGGAAATATTTTGGAGCAAATATTAGCGCCTGAGCAGTATGATCAAAACGTGAAGACCAAGTCAGGTTCTGATGCTCATGTTGAATTTGCCATTAAGTTACCTGGAAACACGACATCAGGTAAAGAAATATTCCTGCCCATAGATGCTAAGTTCCCCCAGGAAGACTTTGTTCGGCTTCAGGCAGCATATGATGTCGGTGACGTTGCTGCCATTGAAGCGGCAAATCGAGACTTAATGAGATCTATAAAATCTTTTGCGAAGGATATTAAGGGTAAATACCTTGACCCACCAAATACAACAGACTTCGGAATTATGTTTCTCCCAATAGAAGGGTTATTTGCAGAGGTCGCACGCCAACCAGATGTGATTGCCTTATTGCAACGAGAATATAAAATCATTGTAACGGGTCCAACTACCTTGGCAGCGATGCTCAACAGTCTACAAATGGGCTTTAAAACCCTTGCTATACAAAAGAGAACAAGTGAGGTCTGGAATGTGCTAGGTGCTGTTAAAACGGAATTTGGGAAATTTGGTGGTGTTTTGGCAAAAGCACAAAAGAAAATCAATGAGGCAAACAATGAAATTGACAGCTTAGTAGGAACGAGAACTAGAATGATGCTTTCTAAGCTTAAAAAGGTTGAAGAACTTCCCTCAGCAGATTCTGATAAGCTGATAGATGACGGAATGAATGATACCATAGATTATGAAGAGGAAGTATAGAGGCTAAATGAACGCAGAAGCGAAGACATATACACTAACACAGCTACATACATCCATTGAGAATTGGGTGAGAAAAACCTTTTCAGTCAAGCCCGTATGGATTACTTGCCAAATTGCAAAGGCCAACGAAAAGAATGGTCATTATTACCTAGAGCTTGTTGATTCTCAAGATGGTACAAGAACCGCTCAGGCCAAAGGTATGATTTGGCGAACGAGCTTTGGTGCTATTCAAAATCATCTTGCATCTTTTAACTTGAAAGTAAATGAAGTATTAAAAGAAGGGCTCGAAATAAAATGTCTGGTGACGGTTAATTTTCATAAAGTGTATGGAATGAGCCTCGTGATTAGCCAAGTTGACCCGTCTATCTTATTGGGTGATATTGAAAAACAAAAGGCTGAAACAAGACAGAGACTTGAAAAAGAAGGTTTGTATCATCTTCAAAAGCAGCTATATTTTAGCCCTATTATTAGACGAATTGCTTTAATTGGATCACCTGAAACCTCAGGTTTTGAAGATTTTATGAATGAGCTAATGAATAATGACATCTTCACAAATTTCAAGGTGAAGGTTTTTCCTGTTGGGGTTCAATCTCAGGAGGCAGTGGAGGAAATAGCGAATGCTATTCAAGAGGCTAATTTATATGATGTTGAGGCTATAGCTATTGTGCGTGGAGGAGGCTCTAAAATGGACCTTCATATTTTTAATAGTTATTCCATTTGTTCGGCAGCTGCTCGCTCAAGCCTCCCAATAGTAACAGGAATTGGTCATGAATCGGATGCTTGTCTTATCGACGAGGTTGCGCATACAAGAATGAAAACGCCAACTGCTGCTGCTAAGCTATTTTATATGAATATCGGAGTTTTCTCTTCTAGTTTATCCAATACCAGTAAGCATATACAGCTGCAGATTAGGGAGTTGCTTTCTCAGTCTTCAGGTGAACTTCAGTTTTATTCAGGTATTCTTTATGAACGGGTCGATGAAATCATTCAGGTCAATGAGCTAGTATTAAACAATCAAGCTCGAAGTCTTCAATATAGTTTTAAATCATACCTATCAGATACCAAAGAAAGTTTAAATGAAGCGCTTCATCAGCTACAATATGTTGTCTTTTCTAGTATTCAGATTGAACTTTCACAGTTAGACACCATGGCTATTTTTTTAGGACGCACTATTGAGAATCATCTTCAGGAGACTGCAACGAGTGAGTTGGAGCAAGTGAAGGATTTACTTTTTATTCGTGCTCAATTTGTGCTTCGTTCATCTCAAGATTATTTAGAATTTTGCATACAAAAATTAGGATTGGTAGACCCTAATCAATTGTTCGAAAAAGGATATACGATCTCCACGATCGATGGTAAAGACATCAATAATATAAAGGGAGAGTTGATACAAAAGGAAATGACGACACATTCAAGGGGCTATAGTGTCCTGAGTACAGTAAAAAAAATAATTAGAAAAAAATGACAAAACAAGAAATCAAAAATCTAAAATACGATGAAGCGCTAGATATGCTTAAGCAGATATCTTTAAAGCTTGAGAATAAAGAAGTTTCAATAGATGATTTGACTGAGCAAGTAAAGCTAGCTAATCAGCTCTCTGATCACTGTAAAAGTAAACTAAAAGCGACTGAGGATGAAATTAAAAAGATCATTCAAACCGATGCTCCGGAATAAAAAAAAGTTGACTTACTCTAAAAAGAGTGCTCTTCCATTGATGATACTCTTGTTTGATTTATTTTCGAGTGTGAAATAATAAAGGCCTGACGAAATCATCGAACTGTCGAGTATAAAACGGTTGCTATTTGTCTGATTTTTATAAACGACACTGCCGAAATCATCAAAAACTTTTAGCTCAACATCATTATTATTGGAGTTATAAAAGTACAATGATGAACTACTTACAATAGGGTGTGGCTTAAGAAGATAGCTGTTTGAGGGAATAAGTAAGACTTCAATACCAAGAACTTCTGAAAATTCTTGACCACCCAATAAAAGCTTGTAGTAATTTACTTGATTTTGTACTGGGTTCTCGTCTGTAAAAGTGTAGGCAACTGGGCTTGACAAATCACCACAGACGCCTTGAATATCCTCAATAAGCTCAAAATTAATGCTATCCTCAATAGTACTTCGATAAATTTGAATACCATTGCAAACACTTCCTGATTTTATAGTCCACGCTAAAAGGACTTTTCCTTGGTTTAGATCCAAAGCGAAATCATCAAGAATGGTTTGGCTAGAAACCATCGTCGCAATAAAAACAAACAATATGGACAATCCTTTTTTCATTTTTTAAATGACCTATTTCATAACCTAAGGTACTGTAGTTTTTTTGATATCAAAAACCATACCCTCCAAAAAGTTTAAACAAAAAAAAACCTCCCATTTGGGAGGTTTTGAATTTCTTTGAGCAATAGATTACTCAGCAGCCTCTTCAGCAGCATCCTCAGCAGGAGCTTCTTCAGCAGCAGCATCTTCAGTAGCAGCAGGAGCTTCCTCAGCAGCTTCTTCAGCTGGAGCTTCTTCCTCAGCAGCATCGTCCATTCCTTCTTCTGTAGCAGCTTCTTCTGAAGCGTTACCTGAAGCATCACCACAAGACGTAAATGTAAACGCAGCAGCAACAAATAATAAAGCAAATAACTTTTTCATAATATGTTTTTTTAAATAATTCGGAACAAATATAACTTTTTCTTCCTTTGGTTTTAACGGATGGTTCGTAGAATCCCCTAATTTTTGCTTTTTTTAACACGCTTTTATCGACATCTTAATGTTCAAAACAAAGATGTAAAACAGTTTCGGTTAATTATATGTCATAAATCCAGTAGGATATCAATCACCCATTCGTGTGGTTTTAAAATAATTTTTAGCTTAGTGCAAATTATAAATTATTGATTATGAAAAAGTTATTATTATTTCCCCTTGTTGCGGGGATGTTGCTCGCTTCATGCGGGGACGCAAGTGAAAATGCATCTGAAGAGGCCTCTTCTGAAGAAGTTACTGTTTCTGATGACAAATCATTTTGTGACTGTATGGGAATTGCCTCAAACAACCCTGAAATGGAGGAAGCACCTGAAGGATGTGAATGGATTGAGACGCTAAATGAAGCGGATGCTGAAGAGGCAATTAGGGCTGCTATGAACGACTGTCCAGATAATCTTCCAGAAGGTATGGCAGAAATGATGGAGGCAGCGGATCAACTAGAGGATATAGCAAGTGATTTTGATGCTGAATTGGAAGATATGGATGAGGAGTAAATCTAAATTCTTTTAAAAAAAAGAAAGCCCTTTTTCTGAGGGCTTTTTTTATAAAATCTAATTTAGTTGATGATGAATTTTTGTGAAGAATTCTCACTAATGAAAAGGTAAATACCTGATTCAAAACCCTTCAAATTCATTGAATCTGAAGCACCAGTTAAAACGCCGTTTTATACTTCTTTTCCATCCAGACTTAATATTTTAAAATTGGCTATATCGCCATTTTTTCTTTTTACATGTAAATCGCCTTGCACGGGATTTGGAGATAGAATAAATGCTGATTCTAATTCTTGTTCATCTATAGCCGCAGTTGAACCATTAATATCGTATCTCGAAAAGAACTTCCAAATCTCAATATTTGAACTGATATCATAGTTACCAAAGGCACCCGGCCAATCGTGCTCTCCATTATACACCTTAAAAAGCTCCACCGTGGTTCCATTTGTTCCGCCACTATATACAAAATGATCGACCGTAGACCCATCTCCCACATTTATATCGGGCATTGGTGTTTGTGAAGGGGTAGTGTTACAGTTATTATAGTTTACCCAATAGTTGAGTACATTATCGATGCCCTCAGCAAATGGACCGCCCTCATAGGGGACAGTGCCATCATCAGTACCGTGAATTTGTAGAACAGGGGTAGGGTGGTTAGGGCTGCAAGAACCAAAAGTTGAAGGAGACATTGAGCCTGTGACGGAGGCAATCGCAGCAATTTTATCACTCAGTTGGCAAGCCAAAAGGTAGCTCATGAATCCACCATTGGACATTCCAGTAGAATATATTCGGTCATTATTTAGGTTGTAATTATCGTTGACATAGTCTATCATGTCCTCAACGAAGGCAACATCGTCAACGCTACTTGCTCCCCAACCTACGTTCCAGTGAGGTGTACCTAATAAATCCAGTGTTCCTTGAGGATGAATTAAAATAAATCCAGCGGTATCGGCAACGGGTCTAAATCCCGTATAAGATATATTAGCGCTAGCCGAGCTTCCGTATCCGTGTAGACAAAAAACTAGTGGGGCAGGGGTGTTTTCATCATAAATATCGGGAACATAAAGAAAGAAATCACGATCAACGCCCCCTGAATTGATGGTTATGCTCTGTGTTTGTTGCGCAAATAAAAGCGTTGAGGTAAAAAAGAGAAGTAGTGTAGAGATTATTTTCATGAATTTTGGTTTTTTTATAAAATTACAATATTCAATTGAAGTAAAAGTTTACTGCATAAAAAAAGAGGTCAATTCGACCTCTTTATTTTGCTCTTCCTCTTGGGCTCGAACCAAGGACCCTCTGATTAACAGTCAGATGCTCTAACCAACTGAGCTAAGGAAGAATTTCGGATTGCAAATATAAGAGATTTTTTAAACGGAGAAAATGGATTTTAAAAAAAATTAATATTCATCTTCATGAATTGAGAAATCATGGACCGTATTAGACGAAGATTCTCCAGATTCAGAGATATTTACATCTTCCTTAGAGGTGGTGCGTAAAATATTTGTTTTGGATATGTTTAGTCGTATNTCTGAACGCACTGTTTGGTCTTCGTGCAAATATCCCTTTGAAAACGGTGTGCCGATTAAATCTACAAGCGTTCCTTTTTTNAGNTAGTCAACAATCTTCATGTTTGCNCCNTCTTTTTTCCAAATGGTACAATTGACCCACGTTGTTTTGGTTTTTAAAACCCCTGTTCGTTTGTCTTTCCAATTTTTATTGTGNGCTACTGGGAAATTAATGGCGACGATTCCATTATCCATACTTCTTACATCTGCATCCTTACCGATATTACCGATAAGGCGCGTTTCAAATACCGTTGCCATGATTTAGAGTTATAGTGTTTAGCTATAGCAAGTTAAGCATTAATTTGCGTTNTTGGTGCTAAAACGAAAAGTTTTTATAGAAAAAAAAAGGATAAATAATAGCTTAAGAATGAATTCAACTTACTGTTTAACAGCATTTTATAGAGTTATTAGATGTATGAATGCAGAAGTATTTTGATGACTAAGAAACCCAGATTAGCTTCGCCAAATCAACCTTAATTCTAATGTTTCCCATGCTNAAGGTAATCTGTTTTCCATTCATATCTTCAACAATGGCNGCTTGCCTAGTGGAAATTATTTTGACTTTTGATCCGATTTTTATGTTCTCTTGTTGATAAGATTCAACCTGTTTTTTACTAAGCTTTCTTTTTGGCTTGATCGATTTCTTTCTGACTTCGTTTTTTGTTTTTTGTTGTTTTAGGAAAAGCATAACCTGCTCTGACAATGCTTGGTTTTTNTTTTTACCTCGGACATTTTTGTATTCAGCAATAAATTCGAGCATTTTCTTTCCTGCAGCCAATTGTTTTTCATGAAGTTGCAGCGTTTGATTGATTTTATCAGACTTATGCTTGAGTTTTTCTCTCGCAGATGATGCTTTTTCAGCCTTTTCCTTGTATTCCTTTGATTCGATTTGATTGGATTTGATGGCACTNTCTAAGTCATTATTTTTTCGTTGAAGGTCAGAAAGTAATTCGTTGAGTTTTAGTTTTTCCTTATCGAGTTTCCCTTTGGCTTTTTCAATTAACGCATTCGAAACACCATTCATCTGAGCTACTTCAAAAGTAAAGGAACTTCCAGGTTGCCCGATTTTAAATTCAAAGAGAGGCGCCAAGCTTTCAGCGTTAAATAGCATACATCCATTTATAGCCTGTGGCAATTGAACAGCTCTTGACTTAATATTGCTGTAATGCGTTGTCAATACAGCAAAAATCTTCTTCCTGTACAAAGATTCAAAGAAGGCCTCTGCCAATGCACCNCCTAATTCTGGGTCTGATCCAGTTCCAAATTCATCAAGTAGCAAGAGNGTATCTGGATTAGATAACGATAAGAACTTTTTCATCCTTTTCAGTCTGTAAGAATATGTACTCAACTCATTTTCAATTGACTGATTGTCTCCAATTTCAGAATAGACCTGTTTAAATAAACCAATATTATTTTCTGGTTCGGCGGCTACAAATAACCCTGCCTGAACCATCACCTGAAGCAAACCGAGTGTCTTCAAAGTNATACTTTTTCCTCCAGCGTTTGGNCCAGATATTACAAGCATGCGCTGGTCAATATTTAAATGAATATCTTGTCCAAATGTTGGNTTATTTTCACGGTCGTTTTTATCTTTGAGTAGCGGGTGAAGTGCGCTTTTTACATCAATAACTTTATCCTTTGAAAGCATTGGCTTTACCGCGTCCATTGCATCGGCAAGTCTAAATTTTGCAGAAATAAAATCTAAGTCATGAAGGCCTGTGTTATATGCTTCAATTAGCCAATGATGGCCTGCNAGCTCTTTCGTTAAGGCTCTTAGAATTCGGTAGATTTCTTTTTCCTCTTCAATTTGAAAATGGTCTAAATCGACATTCAGCTCAATGTTAATTTTAGGTTCAATATGTGCTACATTTCCGGTTTTACTGCTCCCCAAAACAATGCCTGAAAACTGCTTCTTGTATGAGGATTTAATAGAAAGCACTCTNCGGTTGTTAATNACTGTCTCCTTCGTATCTGAGAGTAAATTGGTTTTTGACAAGCGTCTNAGCTCCTTGTCAAAATTTTTCTTTAATTGCCTCTGTGTNCTTCGGATTGAATCTCGAATGGTTTTCAGCTCAGGTGATGCCGTGTCTTTGATTTGCCCAGATTTATCNATTACCTTTTCTATTGACGCAATTATATCATAGGTTTTATATGAATTACTAAATACATGTTCTAGGCACTTATAGTTTCCAATTGAAGTTTCAAAAAAGCTTAAGATTTGGTTAACGAGGTAAGATGCTTGATGGATATTTAATATTCCACTAAGTGGAATCACAGCATTTTTTATTTTCAGTAAGCGCAGCTCGCCTTCAAGATTTTCAAATTCCAATACGGGGAAACCTTTTTCACCTTCTTTTATATTTTTGAGCTCTTCAATTTGATTGAGCTGCTCATTTACAACATCAAAATTGCCAATTGGAACCAAGTTGAGTATNCTTGATTTTGTATGCTCTGAAAGCGCATAACCTGAGCACCAATCGAGAATTTTGTCAAATTCTAAATCTAATANGGTTTGATGGTCAGTTACCGATTTCATTTATCNCTTTGCTNGTGAAATTAATTCATTTTGAATAATAAAAACANNCCATANAGGCATTTGTTTATCATATCAACGACATTATACATGTCATCAAATAGATTAGGCCAGGACCGATGATTGAATTACTCAATGCAATATTAGTGATCAATTCGTTGAGTGTTTGGCTTTTATTTTATGTAAGATTGTGGATTCATTGAGTTGTAAAAAACCATAAGAATAGCATTACATGATAAAGTTAATATTTGGTATCATAAAAATATTAAAGGATTTAAGACGATTGATGAACGGAAACAAGCCTCCTATATACAGGCAAATCCCCATTCAATGGAAGTCTATTTTAAGACATCGTGTACAATTTTATAATCGCTTAGATGCAGATCGAAAAAAAGATTTTGAGGATAGGATNCAATATTTTCTTACATCCGTTCGGTTTGTCGGAATTAAAACTCAGGTAACAGACATAGACCGAATATTAGTTGCCGCAGGAGCGGTTATTACGNTGTTTGGTTTCAAAAAATGGCATTTTTCTAATCTTCAAGAAATATTAATTCACCCTGCTGATTTTATCATTCCAGGAACAGATAAAGAGGTGAGGGGCTTGGTAGGATATGGNGCTATGGAAGGNCGTATGATGCTATCTAGGAAAGCACTAATCGAGGGTTTTTATGATTCATCAGACGGCAAAAATGTGGCGATTCATGAGTTCATTCATATTATGGATAAGGAAGATGGAAAAGTTGATGGCGTTTTAAGTGATATTATGAATGAAATTGACATTTCACCTTGGATGCATCTTATACACCAAAAAATGAGTGAAATAGAGGAGGGGAGGTCTGGTATTAGAAAATATGGAGCAGCGAATGAAATTGAGTTTTTATCGGTGGCAAGCGAGCTNTTTTTTGAAAATCCCGATAAAATGGAGAAAGAACATCCTGTATTGTTTGAAGCCTTAGATGCTATTTTTAATCCATCAANAGAATTGTAAATAGTTCACCAAAAAACCACAAATAATTTGGTCATCTTTCCTTTTGAATCTCTCATCCAACAGAGCGGTGATCTTGATTGATTTAATTCGATTTCAACTAAAGCTAAACACTCAGAATGAGAAAGCCATGATACATTGGANTTTGGGTCAATAAGCCAGTCAAGCTTNGAGGGAATAAAAAATTCATTNTGTTTAAATAAGGNTAGNTCTTGANNTGTTATATANAACCCANATATACAGGCGGTATTTACTTCGGTAATNATCTGTTCGCTTTGACCTAAGGGTATAAAAAGCTGGGCCTTGAAGTGTACTTTTTGATCAAACATTCCNGAATTGTAACCCAAATCACTTAAGATTTCATTGCTTTTTGGGTGACGAAGTAAAGGCATCTGTTTGGTTTTGAGTTTTGTTAGCTTCTGTTTCAGAGAGTCATTTCTATTAGGTCCAATCCATTTGTCAATTTCATTTCCAGTAATAGATGGATCGTACAAGTAGAATTTATAAATGATTTCTATATGAATATGTTTTCCTTTGTCTGAAATTAGACAATCTAGTTCACCAATCGTTTCTTTTTTATCTATGACTTGAATATTGCTCTGAATAAGTTCTACATGTTTGTTTTCTCTCAGACAGGCGAAAATAAATTGCTCTACCAAGAATCCAAGACGCAATTTTTTGTCCGGTAGTTTTATGTCAGTGAGACTTGATCCATTTATGGAGTACTGATTTAAGCCTAATAGTTGACCATCCCAAAGTTCATTTGTGTTTAGGTAACCTATGAATCTATGTTGGTCATTCATTATATTTGAAAATTAACCACTGTTGTAATATAATTAATATTATGTTAAATAAGAAATATACCAATATACTGTCATTCAACTAATTAGCGTATTTCTCATATCCTCCTTCAAGATCATATAACATTTTAAATCCTTTCTTTAAAAGTAATTTACATGCCATTTCACTCCTGCCTCCCGCTGCACAGTACACTATCGTTGTGATTTTCTTATTCAAGTTCGTAATTACTTTGTCCTCAAAATCAGGATCCCAATAATCAATATTCATCGCTCCCTTTATGGCTCCTTCCTTAAACTCCTTTTCAGTTCGAACATCGAGTAATTGAAAGTTCTGTTCTTTCATTATTTTCACTAAAGATTCCTTGTTAATTAAATTGTAATTCCTTTGAGCATAAGCATTGACAGAGAAAAATAGCACCAATATAAATGGTGAAAAATAGGACGGTTTCATAATTCACTAAATTAAGTTGACTAAAGATAAACAGATTCTTGTTTTTGATAAGATTCTACAATTCTTTTAAATCTTTAGTATGTTTGTTTAAACCATTGCCTATGCCCTTTTATAAGTTTAAAGATTGGACTCCTGTTGCTCATCCAACTAGTTATGTATCACCGGAAGCTACCATAATCGGCAATGTTATTATCGGTGCGGATGTTTATATTGGTCCTGGTGCAGTGCTTCGTGGTGATTGGGGGAAAATCATCGTTGATCAAGGCGCTAACATTCAAGAAAACTGCGTAGTTCATATGTTTCCAGGCACGACTGTTCATCTGTATCCTAATGCACACGTCGGTCACGGTGCCATTATTCATGGCGCGACTTTGAAAGCCAATTGTCTAATTGGCATGAATGCAGTTGTTATGGATGATGCTGTTATCGGTGAAAACACCATTATTGGTGCGCTATCTTTTGTAGCGGCAAAATCAGAAATAGCGGACAATAGTTTGGCTGTTGGAAACCCTGCAAAGATAATTCGCGCGCTAAAAAGCGAGCAAATTGAATGGAAAACTAAAGGAACAAAATACTATCAAAAACTCCCTAGTGATAATGACAATTATCTAAATAAATGTGCACCGTTGAGTGAAATTGAAGATGATAGACCTGAGCAGGTTTCAGACTACAAAACGTGGGACAAATAACCTAAAACCCTATCAGAATGGTTTGTGAATAGGTAGAATATCATTTTTGGTCTAAGAAAAAATGCTAAAAATAGGTTGTCGCATCATAATGTTATGCTAACTTTGACTCCCGTAGTTACAACACATTTATATGTCCAATTCAGTTAAGTATATTTTTGTAACAGGTGGGGTTACTTCTTCTCTTGGCAAAGGTATTATTGCAGCATCATTAGCGAAATTAGTTCAGGCACGAGGATATTCTGTTACCATCCAAAAATTAGATCCCTATATTAACATTGATCCGGGTACGCTAAATCCATATGAGCATGGCGAATGTTACGTTACAGATGATGGCGCTGAGACAGACTTGGACTTAGGACACTATGAAAGGTTCTTAAATGTACCAACGAGTCAAGCAAACAATATTACAACGGGTCGGATTTATCAATCTGTAATTGAAAAGGAACGAAAAGGTGACTTTCTTGGGAAAACTGTTCAGGTTATTCCACACATCACTGATGAAATAAAGCAAAGGATACAACTTTTATCCAAGAACAACACGTATGATATTGTCATTACTGAAATTGGTGGAACAGTTGGTGATATAGAGTCTCTCCCCTATATAGAAGCAGTGAGACAAATGATGTGGGAATATGAAAGTGATTGCTTGGTGATTCACTTGACCCTTATCCCCTATTTATCCGCAGCTGGCGAATTGAAAACAAAACCAACCCAGCATTCGGTCAAAGCACTTCTAGANCTTGGCGTACAGCCAGATATACTTTGTTGTAGAACTGAACATGAACTTGAATTGAATCTAAGGCGGAAAATAGCTAAATTCTGTAATGTTTCTATGAATGCGGTAATTGAGGCAAGAGATGCATCTTCAATATACGATGTGCCTATGCTTATGCAAGCGGAAGAATTAGATAGTGTTGTACTGGATAAGCTTGGCNTGTCTAAAAAATCAACCCCCCAATTAAAGAAATGGAAAAGCTTCCTGGATCTTTTAAAAAATCCTAAAACCGACGTTGACATAGCCCTTATCGGCAAGTATGTGGANCTAAAAGATTCGTACAAATCAATCAGTGAAGCATTTATCCATGCAGGCGTCAGCAATGAAGCTAAAGTTAATTTACACTGGATACATTCTGATAATTTAGACAAGGACAATNTGGAAAAAGAGCTTTCAGAAATGGATGGTATACTTGTGGCACCTGGCTTTGGTTCAAGAGGTGTTGCCGGGAAAATAGACGCNGTTCAGTTTGCACGAGAAAACAANATTCCATTTTTAGGGATTTGTCTTGGAATGCAATGNGCCGTTATTGAATTTGCGCGAAATGTGCTTCAGCTGGATGATGCAAATACGACAGAAATCGCNACAAAAACGNGTGCGCCAGTCATTGATATGATGGAAGAGCAAAAGAATATATCTGACTATGGAGGGACCATGCGTCTTGGTTCCTATTCATGTCAGCTNAANCCAAACTCAAATATTGGAAAAGCATTTCATTCAGATGTTATTAGTGAGCGACATCGTCACCGTTATGAGTTTAACAATAAATACCTAAATGATTTTAAAAGTGCAGGAATGATTGCAACAGGAACAAATCCAGAAACTGGTCTGGTCGAAGTTGTTGAAATCCCAAAGCACCCATGGTTTGTAGGTGTTCAATTCCATCCGGAATATAAGAGCACGGTAGATGAACCACATCCCTTATTTGTAGCTTTTGTAGGAGCTGCCCTAAAAAACAAAAAGAAATAGAAATGGATCGTAACACCCTAACAGGTCTTGTGCTGATTGGATTACTCTTGACTGTATTTACCATCATTAACAAACCCAGTGAAGAGGAATTAAAACAGCAGGAAGCTGAANTTGCAAAGGCAAAAGANGCAAAAGCGAAGTCCAAAGAAAAAGATGCCGTAACAATTGATACAGCCAAATCATCAAANGAGAATCTTGATTTGGATGAACAACAAAATACAGCTGAAAANAAGACAGAATTGGCGGATAGTCTATTTACAAGAAAAACNGACAAGTTCACNGTAGANTTTTCAACAAAAGGAGGACAAATCTCCGCTTTGTACCTGAATGATTATAAATCCTATAACAACTATAGTAAGGGCGCGAATNAGGCACTTTGCTTGTTTACCAAAGGGGACCACCTTACCTCCTACTCTTTTTTTGATGGTGATCAGTTGATTCAAACAAAGAACTTGAATTTTAAGCTCAAGAATGAATCTAACGCTAANGTTATTCTTGAGGCACCATATAAGACAGGTGCAATTAGACAAACGTACAAGTTCNGCAAAGATTCCTACAATATTGATTACAAAGTTGAGTTTATTGAGCTNAATGGAATTGCCAAAGACAATATTCAGCTTTCTTGGCAGACCTCCTTCCTTCAATCAGAAAAGTTACTTTCAGAACAAAGAAGGGTTTCTACAATTTGCTATGATGAACAAGAAGAAGGGTTTGACTACCTTAGTGAAACCAGTGAGGATNATAAAGATTTTGAGAATGAGGTCAACTGGATTGCTTATAAGCAATCTTATTTCTCTTCTTTTTTAGCNCCTAAAACACCTTTCCAAAAAAAGGGCACGTCGATAAAAGTTTCGCTNTATGAAGAAGATACTGGAAGAGATTCAACACATATTAAAGACTTTTCCTCTATCCTAACTTTGAATCTTGACCCTAACTCAAATAACACGGCAAGCTTTANTTGGTATTTTGGACCCAATGACTATGAATTACTCAATGAGTATAACGAAAACTACGATGATATTTTAAACTTTGGCTGGGGCCTTTTTAGATGGATCAACCTATATGCNGTTCAGCCCGTATTTAGTTTTCTGCTTTCGCTTGGTTTTGGACTAGGGTTATCGATATTTTTGCTCACATTATTCATTAAAACAGCGCTGATGCCAGTTCAATGGAAAATGTTTGTGTCCTCTGTTAAAATGCGTATTCTCAAACCAAAAACAGAAGCACTTAATGCAAAGTATCCAAATAAGGANGATGCAATGAAGAAGCAAATGGAAATGATGACCTTGTATAAAGAATCAGGTGCAAGTCCATTATCAGGCTGTCTTCCNATGTTAATTCAAATGCCGATTTTACTTGCAGTATTCCGCTTTTTCCCATCTGCATTTGAGCTTAGACAACAATCCTTTCTATGGGCCGATGATTTATCTTCTTATGATTCAATATTGGACTTAGGTTTTAGTATTCCATTATACGGGGACCATATTAGCTTATTTACTTTACTCATGTCNGCGACTACCTTACTATACACAGTTATGAATAGCGGAAATGTTCAGCAACCTACCCAGCCGGGTATGCCTAATATGAAAGTACTGATGTATATCTTTCCAGTAATGATGATTTTCTTTTTCAATAACTACTCATCAGGGTTGAGCTACTACTACTTTATATCGACACTATTTTCGATATTAATCATGTTCATGATCAAGAAGTTTTTTGTTGATGAAGAAAAGCTCAAGCTGAAAATGGAAGCNAAAGCTGATTCTGCATCGGCAAAAGGACCAAAGAAAAAATCAAATTTTCAAGCGAGACTCGAAGAAATGCAGCGAAAGCAACAAGAAGCCTTAAAGAATAAAAAGAAATAAGTATGAAGTTTTTTATAGACACAGCAAACCTAGATGAAATCAAAGAAGCCCATAGCCTTGGAATTCTTGACGGTGTAACCACCAATCCTTCGCTGATGGCAAAGGAGGGCATTACAGGTGATGAAAATATTATTAATCACTATATCNCTATTTGTAATATAGTGGACGGTGATGTTAGTGCAGAGGTGATTAGNACGGATTTTAAAGGAATGGTTGAGGAAGGAGAAAAGCTNGCCGCTTTACATCCAAATATTGTTGTAAAGGTTCCCATGATNCTTGAAGGAATCAAAGCCATAAAGNATTTTACTGAAAAAGGCATCCGAACAAATTGCACCTTGGTTTTTTCAGCAGGCCAAGCACTCCTCGCAGCAAAAGCAGGAGCTTCTTATATTTCTCCGTTCTTAGGGAGGTTAGATGATATTTCATCCAATGGACTTGAACTNATCAATCAAATTAGAGGCATTTATAATAATTATGATTTTGATACAGAAATACTTGCTGCGTCCGTAAGGCATCCGATGCACATTATACATTGTGCTGAAATTGGTGCAGACATCATGACAGGGCCTCTCAAGGCAATTAAGGCACTTGCAAGCCACCCACTAACGGATATTGGTTTAGAAAANTTTTTAGCAGATCACGCAAAGGGTAATAAATAATGTTCTCCAAAGAGGAAAAACATGAAATGAATGTTGAGTTCTGGAATGGCTTCAAGCTGTACATGAAAAACCAAAAATCATCCGTTCTACCTCGTGTGAATTGGCTTTCATATCCGACNAATCTGAAGCATACNTATGTCAGACTGCATTGTGATGGCANTTCTAGTGCACTTTTTTATGACATTCAATTTAAAGATAAAGAAATAAGAGCGGTTTTTTGGGAACAACTACTAGAGCTNAAATCATTATTTAATAGACAAGAAAGCCANAGCTCTAATTGGTATGAACATTTTGAAACAAAGGACGGTCTTCATATCAGCCGAATTGAATGGACGAATGATGAGTGGAGTCTTTACCGACAAAAGGATTGGAGAAAAATTTATAGATTCTTTAAGGANCGTCTGCTTGAATTTGACCTTTTCTACCAAGAATATAAAGAAATTCTTATTAATTTGATTAAATAAAAAGTGTCAACATGACTAAAATATTCCCTTTATTTTTGCTGCTTTCCGGCTATACCGTTTTTGGACAAAGCGTAATATATAGCACTGATTTTCAGAGTGGTATACCAAATGAATTTACATTAATCGACAATGATTTAAACATTCCTGCTACTCAGGTATCGGAATTTGATGCGGCTTGGATTTGTGTATCAGATCCTGAAAACCCAACAGATAGTGTTGCGGCTTCTACCTCCTACTTCAATATGCCTGATACAGCTGATCGATGGATGATTACCCCTTCCCTAGCCCTNGGTTCATTTGGGAATAAATTCTACTGGAATGCCAAATCACAAGACGCTTCATTTCCAGATGATTATTATGTCCTGGTTTCTGTNACTGACAATGCGCCAGAAAGCTTTTTAGATACGGTCGGTCATATANTTGGAGAAAATTTTGAATGGACAGAGCGGAGTATAGACCTAAGTGGCTTGGGCTATAATGATCAATCAATCTTCGTAGCTTTCGTTTTGAGAACATATGATGGATTCAAACTATATATTGATGATATTGAAGCTTTGAAAGAAGACGAAACTGGAATAGATGAAAATATGTCATTCTCTTTCAATCTTTACCCCGTCCCAGTTAAGGAAACCCTTAATATTTCCAGTCAAGCGACCATATCATCCATAACGATCAGTAATACCCAAGGAGCCCTTATCTATCAAGGAAACTCCACCTCTNTTGATGTAAGTCGATTCCCAAAGGGACCTTATTTTATAAAAATAAAAACTGATAAGAGAACCGCTGCTAAGATGTTCATAAAACAATAAGGTGCTTGTCAGAACGATACAAGAAAAAGTAAAAANCTTCTTTGAAAATAAAGAGGGAAGNCATGATTGGGANCATATCAAAAGGGTTTGGAAGCTCAGTGTTTATTTACAGAAAAAAGAAGGAGGAAGTAAAGAACTNGTCGAGCTTTGCGCGCTGCTCCATGATATTTCTGATCATAAATACAATGGGGGTGATTNTTCGTTGGGTGGTAAAGTAGCAAAACAATGGGTTTTAGAAGCAGGAGGGNCAGAGGCCTTNGCGAATCAAGTAGCTATTATNGTACCGAAGATTTCTTTCAAAGGANCTCAGGTCGNAGATGANGAGTTACCAATCGAAGGNAAGATTGTTAGAGATGCGGATAGGCTTGACGCGATTGGAGCAATTGGAGTGGCAAGAGCTTTTGCNTATGGAGGAAGTAAAAATAGACCTCTGTATGCCGAAGNAATAAAGCCAGTGATGCATACTAGTAAAGAAGCTTATCTNAACTCCAAATCCCACACTATCAATCACTTCTACGAAAAACTGCTAAAGATAAAAGGGAGAATGGACACAAATACGGCTAAAGAATTGGCGCATACAAGGCATCTTTTTATGGAAAACTACCTTGAACAATTCTTTTTAGAATGGGATGTAAATTTAGATTAAGGTTTTTTAGTTCTCGATGCAAAAAGCAAATCTATTTCCTTTTGTTGCTTTTCCTTCCATGCTTCGAGCTTTTCCATTTCTATTTTATTNCCATTGATATTCCTGTGTTTTCTCGAGGTATGTAGCTTAAATATTTTATTCGCTAAGACTTCGTCATTTTTTGTTGTGTAGGACTTTAAAAAGTGTTCCCATATTTCACGGATAGATTGATTATTTGGGTGAACCATATCTTCATTANAGAACCTGTAATCTCGAAGACTATCATGAATAATCTCGAATGAGGGGNAATATGAAACAGGAAAAGCATTCAATAACATTTCAATCAGCACAAATAACCTCGCTTTGCTCCTATTGTTTTCAATTAAACCATCACNTATATGTCTCACTGGGCTTACTGTAAAAACCACCTTAAGCTTCGGATTCCATTCGAGTAGCTCTTGGACAAATGGAGACCATTCCGAGAACATCTCCATCGGCGAAGAGGATTCCTTTATAAATAGNTCATTTTGCTGCTTATGACAGTTAGCAACTATCTTATTAGAGGACTTGTGTCGGTATGCAATTGACGTTCCTAAGGTGATAAAGAGCCAAGCTTCACCTGAAAGCGCATCTCGAACTTCCTTTCTTTTTCTTAATATCAATTCTCTATGTAATTCCTTGGAATTAGATTGTAAAGCATGTGCTGAATTCCAATCAGAAACGAAATTTACGGCATCAACATAATGAATATCTTGAGAGCTTCGAATTGAACTCGTAATGCAATCTTTTATTGGTGATGGATGAAAAATAGTACCGAAGGGATTGCTTAAAGAATTAAATCCGTGATCCTTCGCTANTTGACCAATATTATTTGAAAAACAGCTTCCAAAAAATAGTAATTGGTTTTCAAATCCTATTTTATGTTTTGGACTAAAACTCGGATATGGTAAGTGAAAATCATCCATTATTTCATGAGTGATTTTGCAGTTTCTAAGGCAGCATTCGTCACATTTTCGCCACTCATTAAACGTGCTATTTCGTGTATTCGGTCCTTTTGGGAAAGATGACGAACAAAGGTATTTGTTCTTTCTTTCCCTTGTTTTTTCTCCACAATCAAATGTGCGGTGGCCTTGGATGCCACTTGCGGTAAATGTGAAATNACTAAAAGCTGTGACTGAATCCCCATTTTATGAAGAAGTACTCCTATTTTATCTGCAACATCCCCAGAAACACCAGCNTCAATTTCATCAAATAGAATACTTGGCATTTTTTTNAGTNCAGATATTTGTTTCAGCAACGCGAGCATTAATCGAGAGAGCTCTCCTCCACTTGCCGCATTTTCAATCTCAATCATATCAAAACCCTTATTCGCTGAAAAAAGCATTGATAAATTTGATATGCCAGTTCTTTTTAAGGTAGTTTTCTCAATTTGAAAATCTAATTTTGTNTCAGCCAACTTCAGCTGATAAAGNTCAGACTGCAAGGATTCTGAGATCTTTTTTCGCTTGTTAAGTCTCTCAAGNTGAAGNTTTTCTGCTGATTCAATTAATGCAGCTTCCATAATCTTATGCTTGNCCTCCATTTCTTGAATCTCCNGTAGAAGCTCATCCAAATTATTTGCACTTTTTGATAGACTATCCAAGAATAAAATAAGTTCTTTTTGGTTAGAAAAATTATGTTTTAAAAGGAGTCTGTTGAATTCATCCCATTGCTTGGTTACAAAGTCTTTTCTATTGGAGTCAACCTCCATAGNNTCAATATAATAAGAAGCCTCAGAGGNTACTTGCCCAAGCTCATCTTCCAATGTATNCAGTCTTTCTAAAAGATCCTTAAGTGATTGATCCTTCGCACCAAGTCGCTCAAGTCGATATACAAATGACTTTATCTTTGAATATACTCCTCCATCAGATGTAAATTCAGATACTTCANCCAAAATAGACTGAATCTCCTCTGCGTTATCAAGCTTAAAAAGCTCTCCCTCTAGTTGATCGTAATCAATGTCATTGAGTTTTAGTGCNTCTAACTCATCTCTTAAAAAGAGATTGTAATCACGGTCTTGATTTTNTTTTTTATACTTCGTTTTTAGTATTTCTAACTTTTCAGAATATCCATTATAATCATCATAAAGCTTTGAAAAGGATTCTACTTTATATTNATTTCCGGACAATAAATCGTATAATTCCAATTGCTTGGCCTTTGATTTGAGCTCAAAAGTATTGTACTGTGAGTGCACCATAAGCTTTTCTGNAGCATATGCCTTAAGAACAGCCAAAGAGACAGGAGAATCATTNATAAAAGCACGTGATTTACCGTCTCGAACAATCTCTCTCCGCAATAGTATGATTTGATCATAATCTAGGTTATGCTGCTGAAAAAACAATTGATCATCTGACGAAGCATTGAGTTGTGCCTCTACGATTGCTTTCTTTCCATAGGGACCTACCAGACTAACATGCGCCCTTTCACCAAGAAGTAAAGNAAAGGCATTTAGAAGAATTGATTTACCTGAACCTGTCTCCCCAGTAAGCACTGTGAAACCTTCATTTAAANCTAGGTCTAAATCTTCGATTAACGCAAAATTCGAGATGCGTAGTTTTTGAATCATGAATCAATTTAATATCGANTGAAATTTTGAGCTATTACCTGGATCCAATCGTTTCAGAAGGTTCACAAAATCTGTCTTTTGTTTGGTGTCCGATTCGGCCANTAGACTTTTGAGTTCATCTGTCTTGCAATAGACAAAATTGATAATATTTACAGTATTTGGTCTGGTTTGAACAACGGGTTTAAGCTTTAGCATTGCTTTGTAAATCTCTCTAATGCCTTTGTCCTTATCTTCATAAAGTTTATCTATTCCTTTTCTATGATACGAATAATTGCAGTCTCTAAGCGGTTGAAACAGCTGCTGAAGGACATTGTCAACCAACCAGTATCGATTGCGTTTTCCTGTTTCACTTGCCTTCCACCCTGCTGCACCTGAAGGCTGCGCATTAGAGACAATTTGCTGCGCCTCAGTAAAAAATGGCGTTCCAGCATTAGGGCTGAATGAATCATAATCCATCCCAATGATAAATAAGGCATAGAAAGATAAAATCGATGAGAGGTTGTCTCTAAAGGCATTTTTTGCATAATACAAGGGTGTATTCCTAGAATAGGAAAAAACTACATTTTCATCNAAAAAATTAAAAACGAGTGAATTGTAGCTTGAATTGAAAGATGGCCGACTCATGAGCACCTGAATAGAACCGCTAAAGGTCCCCATCGCTGGTATATTGGTAATTTGCAATTGAACCGAGCAGTTAATNCGCTCTTCCATTGTAAATTTATCCTTTGTCCATTTCGTACCGTTCATGAAATCAAAAATGACCTCTTCAAGCTGTTTTAAAGCCTGCTGCTCCGTCGTGGTAACTTCAAGCTTAGCATCCGTGATAATGGAGACCTGACAATTGAGCTCTTGCGCATTTATATTGCAAGATGAAATAAGTAAAATGAAGAAGAGGGTTTTGTTAAGCATCTATTTTTTCTATGGTATCAATAAGTTTTACAGCGATGTCAAACTTATCCTGAAGTTTTAAATCACACACAAGCCCTTGCTTACCGAAGATAGTTACTTTATTCTTTTCACCACCAAAAGTCGCTCCTTCATCTTGTGTTGAATTTAGAACAATCAAATCCAAGTTCTTGCGCCCTAACTTCAACAACGCGTTTTCTTGCTCATTATTTGTTTCTAATGCAAATCCAACTACTTTTTGCTTGTTATCCCTATNAAGAGATGCCCATTTCAGAACATCTGGGTTCTGAACAAGATCAATAACCTCCTCTGCACTTCCTTTTTTGAGCTTGGTGCTTGACATCTTTGCAGGTCTAAAGTCTGCAACAGCCGCAGAGAAAANACCTAAATTGCATTGATGCCAGCAATTTTGAACTGCTTTCAAGAGTNCTTCTGCTGTTTTTATATTCGTTCTATTAAGTTTTGGGTGNACTAATTCCTCTTGTGAAGGACCACAAATAAGTTCAACCTCATAGCCTCTCAATAACGCCGCCTTTGCGATGGCAAAACCCATTTTCCCTGAAGAGTGATTTGAAATATATCGAACTGGATCAATGGCNTCTTGTGTNGGACCAGCTGTGATACAAATTTTCCCAACAGCTTTTGGTGTGATATTCTTAAAGTATGCTGTTAAATAAGTTTCAATATTTACAGGCTCAGCCATTCTCCCCTCTCCTTCTAGGCCACTTGCAAGCGCTCCATTCTCAGCTGGAATTATCGATACACCGTCTTTTGTCAATGTATCCATATTTCTTAAAAAGCTAGGATGCTTGTACATATCGAGATCCATTGCGGGAGCGACAATCGTTTTGCCTTTCATCGAAAAATAGGTTGCCAGCAAAAGGTTATCACATAAACCATTTGCCATTTTCCCAATAGTATTCATTGTGGCTGGAGCAATGAGGAAAACATCAGCCCATTCGGCATAGGAAACATGGTTGTTCCATGTTCCTGTTTCTTTATTCCAAAATTCTACGGAAACCTCNTTTTCTGAAAGTGTTGAGACAACCAAGGGACTTATAAATGAAGAAGAGGCAGGAGTCATAATACATTTGACCTCTGCCTCTTGTTTCTTTAAGCTGCGTATGAGATACGCAATTTTATACGCTGCAATACCTCCGGTTATTCCGAGAAGAATGCGTTTACCGTACATTTATTTTTCTTCTTCTGTATGTCTTACGTAGATTTTATCGTCTAAAAGTTCTTGCGCTGCGATTGCAGTGGCTTTCGGAAGACCTTCGTAATGCTTAGAAATTTCAATTTGCTCTCTGTTTTCAAAGATCTCTTCAAGATTATCAGTGTTACTGGCAAACTCCTGAAGCTTTGAAGTTAGTTCTTCTTTGATTTCAGAACTGATNTGGTTTGATCTTTTGGACATTGCTACAATAGATTCGTAGATGTTACCCGTCTTGTTTTCAAGNTGAATTGTATCTCTTGTTACCGTTGTTTTTTCAGCAATTACATTCTTATAGCTCATTCTATTCTTCTTTAATTAAGCAATTTATTCACCAATTGATTGAGACTTTTAATATCGTCCGAACCNGGGAAATCGGCCTCAAATTTACGCATTCTTTCAATAGTTTCATCAATTCTTGTNCTTTTTTTACTTTGTATGCTGTTCACAGTGAGGTAATATGAATTTCTAACCATGGTTGAAAATGCNTCTTCTGCATGAATTGAAGAGGGGTACTTCTCTAAAAATATCTCCGCTGAGGCTACAGCAGCTCTGTACCTTTCGGTTTGTGCATAAAGCATTACATTATTAAATTCTTTCGTCTCGATTTTCTGACGAAGTCTATCAATAATTTGATTACAAGAATCCATAAATACGGTTGTTGGATAGCTATCAACAAAAATCTGTACAGCATTGATGGCATCCTCTGTTTCTGTTTGGTCTAAAGCCATTTCAGGAGAATTTTGAACCTTACACATCGCTGCNAAGAACATGAGCTCTTCATTTTTTGCTGAATAAGGAAATCGTTGTATNTACGAAGAGAAATAATACCCAGCCATATAATAATCTTCACTATTATAATAACTCATTCCTAGTCTGTAGTATGCAAGCTCGCCTTCTCCAGACTTTGGCGCGTGCTGATAAATCTGTTCATAAAGCACAATTGACTTTAAAAATTCCTCATCATCAAAAAGCTGATTGGCAAGCTCAAACTTTTTGACGTAATCGTCGCCTTTTATAATTTCATTATAATTTGAGCAACTTGATAAAACAAGATTTAAGCCTAAGAAAAAGAAGAGAATTCTATACATACTATTTAACCCTCAAGTTTTGGCCAATCTGAAGAATTGAGGTCGTTCTTAAGCCATTTAATCTACATAACGAAGACACACTAGTTCTATTGCGTTCTGCAATGGCGGAAAGCGTATCACCNGCACGAACCTTATAATATTTTTTCGCAACATATTCTTTGCTTCCGTTTGACTTTTGACGCCATTGGTCCGAAGGNGTAACACCTGGTCTAAACATTGTCTTATGCAAAAGAAGATTTGTTTTCTTTAGCGCTTGTTTTTTGAAATCAATAAGCTCCTCTGGATTTATTGAAGAGTCATAAAATCGAACTTCNAAATGTAAATGAGAACCAAAAGAATGCCCCGTGTTCCCTCCTAAACCGANAACTTGTCCTGAACTGACCTTCTGCCCAGAAAAAACTAAAAGNTTGCTCAAATGAGCATAATANGTCTCTAGNCCGTTNTAATGGCGGANAATCACCAAATTACCGTAACCNCCNGNATTATTTCTTGAATAACGAACTACACCATCAAACGCACATACAACAGTATCCCCTGTTTCTAAATCTAAATCAATTCCATTGTGAAACTTACCATTCCTGTACTTATAGCGAGAAGTTACAGGCCCATCGATGGGAATTGTAAATGAACCNTGCGAATCGTCTTCTAAGCAAAGCCAAACAGTATCCTTAAGCTTTGTAAGNTTATTTGCACGGGTATAGCAATCGTTGTCATCCCACTTCATGATAAATGGGCCACCAATCTCTGANCTGCTCATTATTTCATGTAAATCTTTATTCAGCACACCATCAAAAGTTGTGTCTTGTATTAATTCCCANGATTGATCAGAATACATCACCATTTTACCNAGCTTGGATTCGACNGTATCAAGAGGNATTTGCCCAAAACATTGAACTACAAGAAAAANAACTGAAAAAGTTCTGACTACTTTGAATACTTTCATTTACCTTTTATCAAGTTGCAAATTTACGAATAATGCTTGAATACTAATCGACTTCAAGTATTTTCANATTATAGAAAACCTCTTCGTTTGGANNTATAAGATCCAAGTATCCTTCTGAGCCAAATGCAACTTCGGAGTCAAGTACAANAAATAAGTGCTGTCCAATTTTTGCATTATTTAACACCTTTCTAAGTCCCTTAGGATAATTTCGCTGCCCCGGCGTATAGGTTACTGGAAAGTTCGAGGTATATGTATTAAANACATTTGGCTTACTCTCAGTTGAAGCAATCATATGAAATTTTACTTTGGAAATCTTATCTACTTCGGANGGTTTNCCTGACCGCAGCTCCCAAGTTTTAATCCCTAAACTATCCATANTTGGAGAAACAATACCGTGNAGCTTAACNAATAACCAGTTNTCTGAATTGGGAGGTATCAGTGTTCCTAAACCTTTTTTTCCATAAGCTAAATATGCTGGTATTTTAACCTGAGCCAAATCGCCAATCGCCATATAGCTCAATGCCTCATCCCAACCCTTATTTTGCATATTATACCCAAGTACAAAGGGNAAATAAGGCATTTTCATTCTATTGTTACCATCAATAATTTTACCGTCTGGCAAGCTCAACCTATACTCTAGCATCAGTAAATCTCCCTTCTTTGGTTTACGTGCATTTGATTTTTTGATCCAATCAATGGAAATGCCACTTTTAGTTTTCAGGTGGTCTATAAAATTGAACTCGTTGGAAATCTCTTTTACATTTACATTCGTGTCTTGAATNAGAGAGACNAGGCTTGTATCAATCAAAANACTGTCCTTACTAGCTTTTTCAATAACAGGAATGGCCTTGGGAGCTTTATCAGAAGCATGGTTATTGGAAGTTGCTTCAGTGCTTTCTGCATCTTTGCGCTCAAGCATTTCACAAGCATTTAAACAAAACATCAAGCTGAAAAAAAAACCAGCTATTTTTACATAAGCTATCATTGATTTAGGCTTAAAAGTTCGACGTCTATTAATAAAATAGATTGAGGAGGGATTTGTTCTGAATCCCCAAGGAGACCATGTGCTAAGTAACTTGGAACAATAATCCTGGCTTTCTCATTTACCTTCATAAGCTGTAACACCTCGTGAAGTCCGGATTCTTCATTACTCAAACCCAAAACAAANTGGTCAGGGATTGAATCNGTTTTGTAGCACACTCTACCATCTAAGAGTTCAATTTNCAAGTCAACAGAAACTAGGTCTCCAATGCGTGCCATATCCCCTACTCCTATTCGGTTTTTAGCACGCTGGTAACGAAGACCAGAACCGGTACTGATCATTTTCAGATCCTTATGGTGTGCTAAATAAATTTCAATGGCCAACTCCTCTCGCTCATGTAGTTCTTTATTAAAATCTACTGAATGATCCATAGACCAATCTTTGGACTCGGTTTGAATATTCTCTTCTTCTTGAACGCAAGAGGATAAAGCCCAAAATGATACTAAAAGTACGATNCACTTCATAGGAGCTCTTTTGAGTATAGCATCAGTTTTTCTATTGTTTCTGTTAAGCCATAATGACTGAANCCACCAGCGGCATATTTATGCCCTCCTCCATCAAAATATTTTCCTGCAAACTCATTNACAAAATAATTTCCCTTTGATCGAAAAGACATTTTAACATTGCCATCCTCATTTTCCTTCATAAAAATAGAAACTGAAATACCCTGAATCGACAAAGGGATATTTACGAGTCCTTCCGTATCTCCCTTTTGGTAGTTATAACGTTTTAATTCCTCTTGCGAAAGCGATATGTAGGCTACAGGTGTTCCTTCGATTTGAATAAACTTATTTGAAATGGCGTATGAACGAAGCTGCACNCGTTCTTTCGTGTTNTGATCAAATACCCTTTCATGAATTNTATAGGCCTCCACTCCTTTTGACAATAGTTCCTTTAATATTTCATGTGTTTTAGCAGTAACGCTCGGAAACCTAAAGGAACCTGTATCCGTCATAATACCCAAATAAAGCGCCTCACAGGCCTCTTTTGTTAGGTATGTGTGTAGTTCACATTCCTGCAATACCTCAAAAAGAAGCTGTGCTGTCGAACATACCTCAGGCCGTGATATCGTAAGATCACAAAACTCAGTTGGATTGGGATGATGATCAATCATAATCTTAGGCACATTTAATTCAGATACCAATGACTTCATCTTATCTCCAACGCGATGAGGATGATTATAATCAAGACAAATCATAAGGTCGTAGTGGTCTTCAAGGAGATCAAAATCATCGAAAAAAGAATAAGCAACTCCATCCAAAAATGACATCAGGTTTTCTGCTGGCGCATCCGGAAGAAGAATATGGTTTTTCTTTCCATATGCACTAACAAATCTCGAAAAAGCAGCNGCACTTCCTATGGCATCTCCATCAGGTGACTTGTGTGTGGTAATCAATATACTCCTTGCATTATCAAGCAGTGACTTAAAGGCATCTATCATGCGATAAAATTACTCTTTCTTTTGCATTTGAGCATCCTCCTCTGGGTCGGGTGGAAAAAGTTTTGGAAGGTCTTCTTTACCTTGCAGTCGATCAATCATTTCCTCTAACTGAGAAATAGAGATGCTTTTTGCAATGATTTTCTTGTCTTTATCCAAAAGAAAAACCTTAGGCGTGCTAAATATATCGTAGGTATTTTGGTAATTCAAAGATTCTAAAGTGGTTGGTTTATTTGGTTCTCCAGGATAAAGCTCTACAAGCTTTTCAGGAGCATCTTTAGCCGTATTATAAAGCTTGTCGGTTACTGCAGCATTGATAAAGGTTAGATTATTATCTCGAATGAATTTTTTCCATTTGTCAAAATCTTCTCCAATCGCTTTCCCAACTGAAAATATCTCAACATTTCTGGCTTTAAATTTCTCCTTGTAAAGTGTTTCTAGTTTCGGAGTAGTCTTTTTACAATGTCCACATTCTGGGTCCCAAAAATATAAAATCGTATAATCTGATTTAAGGCTGTAAAAGTCAACCCAATTCACATCTGTAGTATCACGGAGCCTTAAATTGAATGGAACAGAACCAATGGTTAGTCTGAGCTTGTTTTTCAAGTTGTCGCACAATTCGTCAAACTTGTCTTCACCAACCCAAAACGCAGGTGAATTCCCTTCAATATTATCGGTACAATAGTATCTATTGAGCATTTGTAAATAAACTTTATCCATACCCATAATCTTACTTTTCCCAAAGGAAGAGGTTATCCAGCCAACACTATACTCAAACATTTTCGACTTAGGATTCAATTGGTCACAGAAACGAAAGGCGTATTGAGCAACNGTATCCCAATGCTGCACCATCATATTTTGCCCAAAAAAGTACTCAAGTTTATTATGAAAAATAGGGTTGTTTACCAAGGCATCATCATTTAAGTCGACATTGTCCCAATAATGATTTCTGTAAAACAGAAACCTGAAGTTGGAATCGATAATTACTCCTTTTTCATCTACAGGGGCTTCAGGGATTTCAACCTCCATTGACATTTTAACAATTTTAGCCACGAGCATTCCATCATTTTCAGAAACTATATTCTCTTGGTAGGCTTGCACACCGGCATTGATGGATTTGATTTCCTCTGTCAGCGCATCATATTTCGAATCTGTTTTTGATAAAGAAGCCCGCTCTTGACCCAACTTACCCATCTTTGATTTCTGACTCCCTATAAAACGTATATAGGGTATAAAAACATTGTTTTCTTTAGANTTTTTTACAATNAGATTGCCTGCATAATCAGGCCCCTCAGTCTCAAGTTCAATATCCTCATTATTGTATATAAATTCAAAATACCTTTGGCCGGGCATNAGCAGACCAAGAATTCCACTGGCCTGTTTGCTTCCATCAAACTCTACAACACCATTCTGCATTTCAGCTGTGTCGGCATAGAATTTTTTTGTACCAAAGTATTTTATGAGGTGAACTGTTGTATCCTTTTGATTTTTAACCTTAAATTTTAATTTTTGCCCATANGACAAAGAGCTAATCAGTAAAAATAGCAGTATAAAGCCTGATTTCATNTTTATTTTTTGAAGTTAATTTAGGTCATTTGAGTAACCCTTACCTATTTTTTAAATCCTTTTAACAATTCTTTAACCATTAGCTGAAGAATTGCGCTTTGATTTTGCGTGCTGTATAAATATTTACAGTGAGTGCAAAAATAATAAAGACAGCTAAAAGAGATACTAAAGTCCATGTAGAAATAGATTCGTTTACTAAGATGCCAGAGCGAAGAAGTTTATGATCAATAGTGATGCTAAGAAGATAAAAGGATACAAAAGAAATAATGGATATTAACATAAAGACAAATACGAAATAACGCAAAAAGTTATTCTTCAAGGTTTGTATCGAATGACCTAATCTAAGCATCAGACGAATTTCAAATGTAAGGTTTGAAAGCATTAGCTGAAGGTATTGAATCATGATCACGATGGATAATGATAAAGTAAGTGCGGCAAGACTTAACATGAATATAAGAACAATAGATAAAGCGCTCTTTAATCTAGAAACAAAAAGCTGGTCTTCTCCGCTTTCATAANCCATGTCTTTGAGATAGGACTCCAACAAACCGAGNTTTTCATCTACTGACTTGACGATCATTTGGCTGTAAAATTGATTTTGCGTTTTAGCATATTTTANATTGGCCATTTTCATAAAAGATATAGGCACTAAAATCGAAGAGAACGTGNTTGTAAAACCTACAATTCTAGCAGGTATAATTGTTCTGCTAGATCCTTTACCGACAATTAAATTCATTTGAACATTCGATACCAAAGACTCAGAGAGTTGCGGTAATTTACTTGCTGACAAAAAAGTATTGAGCATAATTAAGAAATTACGNGGCATGATTACAGGTACAAAATCACTTGAATCATTCCAGCCGAAACTCNTCGGCGAAATATTTACAAACTCCTTTTCAACAGATTGTAGAAANATACTTGAATTGAATGCAGGAATGACGGGGTCATCGATCTCCACAATGACTTCAAATTGATTGGACATTATAGGACTACAAGCCGAAATGAATTCTTGCTCTTGTAATGCCTCTATTTCATTTTTAGAAAAGTTTGGTGACCCAATACCGAGGTGTGAAGCTCGGCTGACTTGTTTTTGAACAATCAATGTGTGCTCATCAAGCAGTTCTGAATCCTCATTGTATAATATTNCCTTGTGATACAACTGAATACTGCTAAGCAACAATATTAGGCCAATCGAAAGTCCGAAACAGGCTGAAAACAGCTGAAATCGATTTTGATTGGTAAAGAAAAGCTTTTGCATACTACAAATGAATTGATTTCAAGTCGAGCTGATTTTCACCGTCCAAAGAAGTTAATAAAATACCGGCATTTTCNTCTGTCAAACGACTTTCTATTAAATCAACACATTTCGCTTTATGCATTGTGTCTANATGTGAAAAAGGNTCATCACATATCAATAAATCAAAAGGCTTGCACAATGCGCGNACGATGGCGACTCGTTGTTTCTGACCAAATGATAAGGTTTCAACTNGCGCTTCCCATTTATCTGCCATCCCGAGGTCACCGAGCATGTTTTTGGCTTTGGATAAGCCATGNCCATTCGCAAATTTCGGAACAAGCGCGATATTGTCTGCAACACTAATCTTTTCTATAAGTTGAAGATCTTGAAAAACTGAGGATATCTTTTCCCTTCTCAATTCGACCCACTCGTCAATATTTATATCTAATACAGCTCGATCATTTATAAAAACTTCCCCATTGTAATCTTTTCTATGGCCCAAAAGGTAGGACAAAAAGGATGTTTTACCTCTACCGCTCGNACCACGAAGTTGGTAGCGCATACCATCTTGAATTNTAAAATCATTGTTCCAAACATCACTTTTCAGTGACAANTCTTCAAATATATGNGGGCAAACATTTTTAAATTGAATCTTCATCATGCATAGGGCTATAAATGCGTGAGCAGTTGTTCTTTCAAAGATAAGCGGTCATATGGGTTTAAACAAATAAGATCTTTATATCGGCGCAACCATGTCTCTTGCCTTTTGGCGTAGTTCCTTGAATTCTTTTGAATCAATGCAATCGTTTCTTTATAAGAAGCTTTCTGATTAAAATAAGGAATCCACTCCTTGTAACCAACCGTATTTTGAAGTAGTAGGTTCTTGTTAAGAGGTAACTTTTTAACCTCCTCAAATAGACCTAGTTCNAGCATTTCTTCAACGCGGAGATCAATCTTGGCGTAAAGGTCTTCGCGCTTCCATNCGATACTAAATCGTTTCAATGGGACCCCTATACCTTCTTTAGGAATCTCCCTGATTTCTTTAATCGTTTTTCCAGAANCTCTAATGATCTCTAAACTTCTAAGGATGCGCATTGGATTATTGGTATCAATGCGATTATNCGTGTCTAGGTCCTTTNTTTTAAGCTCTTCAAGTAAGGGTTCAATACCGTNCTGCTTCCATNTATTATCTAGCTCTAATCGAACATTCGCATCACTAGGAGATGGATGTAGGCCATCAATGAGTGCATCAATGAACATACCAGAACCTCCCGTTACAATGATATGTTTGTGCCCTTCAGAAATGAGAGATTCAATCTTATTGCGTGCAGATTTCATAAATCCAGCACTTGTCAGTGTTAATTCATGAATAGAATGTGTATTCACAAAATAATGCGCTGNTTCTAATAGCTCTTCCTCTGACGGCTTTGCCGTACCTATAGATAGCTCTTTGTAAAACTGTCGAGAATCAGCAGAAATAATGGGTACGTTAAGTTCTTTAGCTAATGATAATGCAAGCGAAGACTTGCCNGATGCTGTCGCACCTTGTATAATAATTAATCTATTCATTCTCTCGCCATAACATGTATCGCGAATATATAGATTTTACATAAGTTTTTGCGGGTCCTCTATATGCTCCGTATTTCACGGGCGNNTTTCGATAATACATTGGATCGGAAAGTAAACGAATCATGAGCTCGACGTTTTCATCCCAAATAGCTGGGTTATACCCGAGCTTTTCTGCCAAGCGCACCGCATCTTCAACGTGACCCTTCCCGGCATTATAAGAAGCCAAGGTNAACTTCAGTCTTTGTTCGCGGGATTCAATGTTTCTCCATGAGTTATAAAGCATATCAATGTAACGCATACCCGCATCAATTTGAACCTCGGGAGGTGAATCAGGATAAACATCGAAGCTAGGCCCTGTATTGGGCATAAACTGCATCATTCCGTATGCTCCACCGAAACCACGGGCATTGGGATTATATCTAGACTCTTGGTAAGCAATAGAGGCTAGGAATCTCCAGTCCCAGTTCCGNTTTAAGGCAGATGCTTTAAACATTTCATCATATTCAGATAGCTGAATTTCTTCATTCACAAGTGTGTCTTGCTGCCGAATAAAGAAATTAGTTTCTTCCATGTAATCAAAATACTTTTTGCGTAAAACNTTNTACGCGTCGCTGTACAAAAAGTCCTCTAAGAAATAATCCAGCTTATTTTTAAGCTTGACATCAGATTTCCGGAGTCCAAAGGCTATATTTTGTCGTACAGAGAGCAATGTTGATATATCAATATTAGTGACACAAGACTGCTCTATCCTGGCTGTATTCTCCATCGCAATGGTAAAGTCTATCTCCCCATTGGATACTTTTGCAATTAAATCCTCAGAAATTGGATAGTTCGGTAAAGTCTCCACCTCTATATTTCCGCCAATTTCATCCTCCAAATGTAAAATGCGTTTTAAAAAAGCGGATTTGTTTCGAATGTGTAGGACTTTATTCTTGAGNTCACTGATATCTCTAACAATACTGTCAGGATCATTTCTCTGCACCAATACTTGAAAAGAATGATTATAGGGCAATGAAAATGCATGAAGNTCTTTGTCACTCATTGTAATTGGTTTATTACAAGCGATAAGATCTCCCTCGAATGAATTTAACTTTTTAACAAAATCATCTGGATTAGAAATTATCTCAACCTCTAATTTTACGCCTATTGATCGTGCAAAGGTATCAAGTATATCGTATTCGAAACCAAGGTATTTNTCTTTGTATTCGTAGAATGAAACCGCACCGTTCTCAGTAAGAATCTTTAACGTTCCTCGNTNTTGAATAGCATCAATGTCGCGTAAAGGTGGTCTTTTCAGCTGTTCCCCTCCATCATTACTTGACTTGCAGGTCAACATAAATAGAGAGAGTAATAAGATCGGACCAATAGATATGCGCATAACTTCCCGAATTTGTGGGCCTACTCTTTACGTATAATAAGACCAAGGGTTTCAATGGCTTATAAATTTGATAATTTGCTTTTTTTTTTGTTTATTTATGTAAATCCAAACGATATGGGAAACGATCAAAATGAAATTTATTCAAAAGTTGTTCGCGCAGGAAAAAGAACGTACTTCTTTGATATTAAGGCAACAAAAGGAAATGACCTATATCTAACACTCACTGAAAGTAAAAAAACCTACAATGAGGATGGTGAAGGTTCTTATCAAAAACACAAAATTTTTCTCTACAAAGAGGATTTTGAAAAATTCAAAGATGGCCTGGATGATGTTCTGAACAAAATTGAAGAACTAAAAAATCAATAATTTTCAATTTAACCATCGGTTTTCTAAAATTAGTATTTATATTTGCCCTCGATTTGGGCGATTAACTCAGTTGGTTCAGAGTGCCTCCCTTACAAGGAGGAAGTCGGGGGTTCGAGTCCCTCATTGCCCACAAAAACAAACCTGCTCTTTTGAGTGGGTTTTTTTATGTCCTGTAAAAATTCTAAATGAACGATTTTATCCATATTGGTTCGTAAAAAAAACAATATCTTCACGAGCGAAATGATAAAAACGATTTTCGATTATTGATCATGGAGAAACTCAAGAAACGTTGGGGAATAGAATCAAACATCCAAATTATACTGATTTGTATTGCTTTTGCCATTAATGGCTCTTTCGCCGCATGGGTAGCCAAACCGATAACCGCATTTTTGGATATTAGTCCAGAGAATATAAACCCTATCTTATATTGGGTTTTTCGGGTGTTTTTAATCTTTCCAATCTACCAATTGACTTTGCCNATCGTTGGCTTTGCATTCGGACAATTTAAATTTTTCTGGAATTTTGAAAAAAAATTTTTGAGTAGAATTGGTTTTGGTTTTCTTTTCAAGAAAAGGTAGCTCCAATAACCTNAATAGCTTTAATTCGAAATATTAAAACCCTATATTTAGCTTNCATGAGTTTTATAGCACTTAATTATTTTTGGATCGGTATTGCCTTGGTGATATTTATTGTGCTTGTGCTTTTTAAAATCAGGGCACCATATGGNAGGCACNCAAGCCAAAAATGGGGTGCTGTGATGGACAATAAATGGGGATGGGTGCTAATGGAGCTACCTGCCCTACTCACCATGCCAATCATAGCNCTTTACGGAAATTCACAAAAAACGGACCTTACCTACCTTCTNATTGGTCTTTGGATTTTTCATTACACTTATAGAACACTTATATTTCCATTCAAACTAAAAACAAATAATAAAAAAATGCCATTAGTGATTGTATTCAGCGCGGTATTCTTTAACGCCGTAAATGGTATGTTGAATGGGTATTTTTTAGGNTATCTAAATACAGCCTCCATAGACCTATTTNGACCAGGGATATATATTGGCCTTGCCCTCTTTATTTATGGAATGGTCCTCAATCACAAGTCCGATAACAAGCTTATTTCTCTCAGAAAAAGAGATACAGGCTACCACATTCCTCAAGGAGGGCTTTTCAATAAAATTTCATGTCCCAATCATTTTGGTGAAATTATTGAATGGACAGGTTTTGCTGTAATCGCATTCAATATATCCGCACTTACCTTTGCGNTATGGACTGCTTGCAACTTAATTCCACGTGCCTTAAACCATCATGCNTGGTATAAAGAAAGTTTCGAAGAATACCCTAAGAACAGAAGAGCGGTCATTCCATATATTTTGTAATCAATGACTTATAACGTACTTCTTACTGGAGCAAGCGGCGGAATTGGACACGAAGTTTTTCAGCAATTGTTGATATCTAAAAAATACAAGCTTACTATTTTTATTAGAAAAAGTAGAAAAAACATAAAACGATATAAGCCCTTTGAACATCAGTGTAATATAATATTTGGTGACCTTACAAAAAAGGAGGACTTGGCACAAATATGTGAGTCCTATGACGCTGTGATTCATCTTGCCGCAATTATCCCTCCTATTGCCTATAAATCCCAATTGACCACCCATAAAGTGAATGTATTAGGAACCCAATTACTNGTTCGTCATTTTGAAGCCTATTGCCCAAAGGCTTTCTTCATGTTTAGTTCATCCGTTGCGATTTATGGAGATCGCTTAAAGACTCCTGAAATAAGAGTTTCTGACCCTCNTCAGGACGACGATAAAGACTTCTATGTTCAGTCTAAAATTAAGGCAGAAGAAGTCGTTCAGCAATCAAAATTGGAATGGACAATTTTTAGGTTAACAGCCATACTAGGTGTTAACAACCACAAAATAACCGGGCTAATGTTTCACATGCCTTTGGATACGCCTATGGAAATTACCACTCCATCGGATGCCGCAAGAGCTTTTGTGAATGGTGCAGAGCAAAAACCTTTGCTGTCTGGGAGAATTTTTAACCTTGGCGGAGGAGNATCTTTCAGGACAAGCTANAGAGAATTACTTGCAGAAAATTTTAAAATCAATGGTCTGGGCACATTGAACTTCCCAGAAAAGACTTTTGCGGAAAAAAACTTTCACTGCGGCTATATGNTGGACAGTGATGATCTTGAGGATATTATACATTTTAGAAAACATACACTTGCCGATTATTATCGCCTAAACAGAGAGGCGGTTCCAATTATTCGAAAATATTTNACAATGCCGTTTAAAGGGCTTATTAAGTTCTTTTTGAGACAACTGTCGGAGCCTTTACGTGCCCATAAAAGGAATGATACAANAGAGCTTGAACGTTTTTTTTAATATCCTTACATTTACGACGCATTAAACATTACGTTCTTTTAGGAACGAATCTTATGAAATTTGAAAATCTAAATTTAATTCCTTCCATACTAAGAGCTTTGGAAGACCAAAATTACACCCACCCTACCTCAATACAAGAAAAAGCAATACCACTGATACTTNAAAANCATGATGTTTTGGGTAGTGCGCAAACGGGCACGGGAAAGACAGCTGCATTTGCGATACCAATTATACAGCATTTAGCAAAAGACAATAAACATCCAAGCGGCAGAAGACGTGTGAAATCATTGATAGTTACACCAACGAGAGAGCTGGCCATTCAGATTGGAGAAAGNTTTTCGGCTTATGCAAAATATACCCAGATTAAAAACACTGTAATTTTTGGTGGCGTTAAACAAGGTAGCCAAGTTAATGCCCTGCATAGAGGTATTGATGTTCTTGTGGCTACACCTGGACGCCTATTAGATCTTATGAATCAGGGANTTATATCCCTNAGTGATATTGAATACTTCGTTCTAGATGAAGCAGATCGAATGTTAGATATGGGTTTTATCCATGATATAAAAAAGATTATTGCCAANCTACCCAAGCAAAGGCAATCTCTTTTCTTTTCGGCTACAATGCCAAAAAACATCGTTGAGTTGTCTCGACAAATCTTAATAAATCCGCAAAAAATTGCGGTTAATCCAGTCTCTTCTACGGCAGAAACGATACAACAATTTCTATATAAGACGAATAAGTCAAATAAACCAGCTTTGCTGCTACACATNCTTAAAGACCCCAATATTNAGCAAGTATTAGTTTTCTCACGTACTAAGCATGGTTCAGATCGAATTGTAAGAAACCTAAGAAAGAAAGACATCAATAGTGCCGCCATACACGGTGATAAGTCACAAAACCAAAGACAACGTGCGCTCAAAGAATTTAAACAAGGCAAAGTCAATGTTCTTGTAGCTACTGATATCGCAGCTCGAGGAATAGATATTGACAAGCTTCAGCATGTTATTAATTATGATATCCCTAACGAATCTGAAACCTATGTTCATCGAATTGGGAGATGCGGACGAGCNGGCGAAGAAGGTGTTTCCATATCCATTTGTGATGCAGAAGAGCTCGCCTATATCCGTGATATTGAAAAGCTGACCCAGCAAAAAATAACGATTATCGATGATCATCCTTTTCCACAAACGGATAAACCCATGACCGTTGCTGAAAAGAAAGAATTTGAAAAGCAAAAACAACGAAAAAAACAAGAGTTTTTTGCCAATCGAAATAAAAAACGGGGCGCACAAAATCCAGGTTTCNGTAGAGGCAGAAGATAGATACCAGCACTATGATTCAGCGAATAGAACATACCGTCACAGCGGAAGCAAATGAGATAAGACGCATTTTTCAAATCTCTTATAAAATTGAAGCTCAGCTGCTCGGAGCTAAAAACTTCCCACCCNTAGAAAGACCTATTTCAGGCTTTGAGCATTGCGANAATGACTTCTTTGGCTATTATGAAGGAGAAAAATTAATAGCGGTCATTGAAATGAAAAAAGAAGAAAATGCCATGCACATTCAAAGCCTTGTCGTTGATCCGCATCATTTCCGCAAAGGAATTGCAAGAAAGCTTATCTCTTTTNTTTTAAATTATTTTGATTCACTTCAATTTACTGTTGAAACAGGTAAAAATAACCCTCCTGCACGAAAGCTTTATGAAGGGTNTGGTTTTCAGNTTGTTAAAACCTATTTAGCTGAAGAGAATATTGAGAAAGTTCGATACCAAAAGGTNAAAAGAGGTTAAAAATTTCATTATTTTCATAACGCAGCGAAAAGGTTGTTTTGATACACTTATATTTAAGGCATGCTTAAATTCATATTGAACTTTCATTTTGTTTTATTCTACTGTGCCTTATTTGCACAAGTACCACAAACAATAAAACAATTCGATAGAGGTTGGGAGTTCAAGGCATTCGATGATGTCGATTGGCTTCCTGCGAAAGTTCCGGGAACCATACATACTGACCTGATGGACAATGGTATTATTGAAGATCCCTATTATAGATTAAATGAGCGAAAGGTACAATGGGTCGATAAAAAAGATTGGATCTATCAAACAACTTTTAATCTCGATAATCAAGAATTNAATAGACAAAATCATGAATTGAATTTTGAAGGCTTGGATACTTATGCCACTGTTTATCTAAATGACAGCATTATATTACAGGGTAACAATATGCACCGAACATACACGGTAAATGCTAAGCCATACCTGCTCGAGGGCGANAACGTTTTGCGTATTCTACTGGAGTCACCTATTCGAAAAGGTTTAGCGCTTTATGATTCATTGGGTTATATCCTACCCGTCTCTGCCAATGACCAAGCGGAAATAGGTGAGGTTCNGGGAGGTAAGCGCATCAATGTACACACAAGAAAAGCAGCTTATCATTACGGTTGGGATTGGGGTCCGAGATTGGTGACTTCTGGTATATGGAGACCCGTCACATTGCGCTCATGGGATGATTTTAGAATATGTGATTTTAGATTAAATACAAGTCTTAATGGAGATGTAGCGACTGTAATGGCTAAAATTGAAATAGAATCTAGTATTAAAAATATCAATACACTACTTGAATTAGAGCTTGAAGAAGAAATAATTAGCATTTCTAAGCTTCGCATTCAAGAAGGGAAACAGCTATTCAGTATTCCGATTAAAATAGACAACCCACAGCTATGGTGGCCCAATGGTCTCGGAAAACAACACCTCTATAANATTAAAGCAAACCTAAAGCGAAAAGAAATGGTGAGCACAGTGTCCCAGAATTTTGGCATTCGAAATATCGCCCTAATTGCAGACAGTGCAATCGGTCAACCCAATTTCTATTTCATGGTCAATGGGGTCCCAACATTTGCTAAAGGAGTAAACTATATCCCCCAAGATATATTTCTTCCTCGTGTTGAACGTTCAGATTATGAAAGAATTTTAAGCGCAGCAGCTGATGCCAATATGAATATGATTCGCGTATGGGGCGGCGGTGTATATGAGGACGAATACTTTTACGCGCTTTGTGATTCTCTCGGCTTATTGGTTTGGCAAGATTTCATGTTTGCTTGTGCCATGTATCCTGGAGACGATGGCTTTTTAGAGAATGTAAAACAAGAAGCTATAGACAATGTTAAGCGACTGAGTAAGCATCCCTCCATCGCATTATGGTGCGGAAACAATGAGGTTCTCGCGGCNTGGAAAAGATGGGGCTGGGANGAAACTGNGAACAAAGAGCAATCTCCAGAAGTAGCACGAAAAATATGGCGTAGCTACGACACCTTATTTCATAACATACTACCTTCAGTAGTGCGTCAATACCATAAAGAAGTGGATTATTGGGGTTCTTCTCCAAGTGCTTCGGAGGGCCTCCCCGAAGAATATACCCACGGAGACACCCATTATTGGGGTGTTTGGTGGGGAAAGGAACCTTTTCAAAATTTCAATACAAAGATTTCAAGCTTTATGAGTGAATATGGTTTCCAATCATTTCCGGAATACGCCAGCTTTAAGAAATATGCCGAGAAACAAGACAGAAATATCTATTCAGAAGTAATGAAAGCACATCAACGTTCTAGTATTGGAAATGCGACCATTGAAGAATATATGAATCGATCTTTTCGCAAACCTATCGGATTTGAATCGGAATTATATATGAGTCAGCTTTTACAGGCGGATGGTATTCAGATGGGAATTGAAGCACATAGAAGAAACAAAGATAGATGTATGGGGTCTTTATATTGGCAGCTTAACGATTGTTGGCCTGGTGCCTCTTGGTCAAGTATTGATTATTATGGAAAATGGAAAGCGCTTCATTACAAAGTGAAAGAAAGCTTTGCTCCAGTAATCGTAAGCTATGAATTTGTTGAGGATGATCTAAANATCACTGTGGTTTCTGATTTAAATACGCCATATCGTGGAGAATTGAAAATCACACTTTCAGAATTTAAGGATATTGAAAAAATCATAAGTTGGAATCAAAAGGTAAACCTGGCGCCAAATGAATCTAAAGTAGTTTTAACCATTCCTAAGGATGGCCTTCCTAAAGCTAAAAATCAATTGTATACCTATCTTCAATTAGCATTAAGAGATGAAAACGGAATTCGTGCCTCAAAAAACGTCTATTTCAAACCCTTTAAGGAACTCGTACTCCCCCGCCCTAACCTTAGTTTTGAGGCGGAATATGATAAAAGTAATATTCTCTATCTCACAGTTAAAAGCGACTATTTTGCAAAAGGAGTNCACGTCACCTGCGATGGCGATCAAAATTTTTCGGAGAACTTCTTTGATCTGCCTATCAATGGAAAAAAAACAGTTTCTATTCAGCTAGACCCACTATCAGATGTCGATGCAATCATCAATTCAATTCAGGTCAGAAGTCTTTGGAATAGTATGCGCTAATTATTATTTTTAGTACAAATATTATTATTGAGCATTAACTTATTTTCAATGCTCTTACAAAAAATAAATCGTCATGCAAAAACGCCTTGTTTACGTCTTCNCCATAGTTGCGTTTCTTGTCCCGAACATTTCAAATGCGCAAGAAACAAATGATGNGCTCGGTGCCTGGTACATGTATTTCTATAATACTACCTTTAAGGANAGCCCTTGGGGTATTCAAGGTGATCTTCAATATAGAAATTGGAATCTAGGTGGTGATCTCGAACAGCTGCTGATTCGAAGTGGTGTTACCTACCNACCCAAAAACACGCAAATTAAATTTACCTTAGGATATGGAAACATAACTACTGGCGTAATTGGAAGCAGCGATGCGACATCAGNAGAACACCGTGTTTATCAAGAAGCGTTATATCCNGTAAAATTCGGAAACCGAATCTACACCAATCATCGTTTTCGATACGAGCAAAGATTTGTTGAAAATCAGGACCTTCGTACGCGTTATCGATACAACCTATTTGTCAATGTTCCCTTNAATAAAAACACTTTAGAGAAAAAGGCCATATACCTTGCCTTGTACAATGAAATATTCATCAATGGTCAGAGAGACATTGNCAANAATAATTCCGTTGAAATATTTGACCGCAACAGAGCTTATGCGGCTCTTGGATATGTCATTAAAAATGGATTGAGGGTTCAATTGGGTATCATGAACCAAACCACAGATAGCCAAGGTAAGAATCAGCTACAACTGAGCTTGCATCATAAGTTTTGAGGGATTTTATAAACTTTTCTGTTNATCAGCCACNAATCCAAATAAGGAATAGGGAAAGATCATCTGATTGTTTACTTTTGNAAGAACTCTTGTTACTGCAACAATATGATTCACCTTAAATTCCAAACGATGAAATACTTTCTTTTCTCTTTAATTTTATTTTNGTTTNCCTTAAAAATCAATGGCCAACAAAATTCACTTTCCACTGATTCCTCATGGNATTGGTTAGACATGTATTACGAAGGAGATACGGCGCTTAAATCCCAGCTTGTTACTTTCTACGAACTTTTGAACAATATTGAAACTGCGCAAGAAGTTGAGGAGTTATTTCACCTCCAACAAGACTTGGCAGAAGAGCTGTCATACTCCATTGATTTGAGCAGAAGTTACGGTGATTCAGAGGAAGAAGATTTAAGTGAAGCAGAGCGAGAAGAATATGCCCACTTTATATTTCAGGCAAATATGGATGATGCTATTTTATTTCTTAACGATTTGAGTATCCCTGGATTTGATTTTGGATGCGCAGCTGAATGCACAGCATTTGATGTAACAGTCGATTATTCAATTATCGTTGACGCCGCCCAAAAAACCGAAAACATCTATGATGACATGGGTATTAATATCATTACAGATGTATGGGGTGTTCATCGAGATTATGCGCCAAGTTTTCAAAGTGTTGAATGCTGTTCCTGCCCTGGGTTTAATGCACTAGGTTCAGGTGAACAATTTTCCCTTCTTACTCGAATAAAAAAACACCAAGAAAGGACAAATCTATTTTCAGATGAATTAGAAATGATTAAAACTACAATGGCCAACTATATTGTCTGGAACGATGGATTTATGATGGAAGAAGAAGCTGTTTGTCAAGAGTTCGAGATGATAAAACCATTAATCGACTTTTCTAAGGACGCAATGACGGAACTCTATAAGAAGGAACCTTTTTATAAATATAAACTCAACTATACCATTATTGATGGTCAATTTTTTGTCCGACAAAAATCCATACCCCCTGGCTGTATTGCACAGCTCAAAACCGAGTTAAACGGGGACAACTCNCAGGCATCAATTTATTTGGAAAGGAATAGTTTGAGAGGTTGTATAGATGCAAATATCACATTTCCTGGTGGAGCGTATCAAAAAGTCAGTTATTCCATAGACGAACACCTTCTAGATGANACCTATTTACTGACAATCACTGAGATTGTCGATGGAAGTATGGGTTNGAGTCGCAGTCGCATTATTGTGCAATTTGTGAATAAGAGCTANACCCTAAAAGATGGCTCTAAAATNAATGTTTTGAGTCTCGATAAAATCGGAGAATGGTAGACATAGATAAACTTCGACAGATCTATAAATTTGGCAAGGAGCTTAGTATTGAAGATGCCGGGGTACTCATTAAATCAGCAAAGTCCAAAAGCTTCAAAAAAAAAGAGGTCATTATTGAAGAAGGCGCCCTAAAAAAGGATGTTTACTTTATTCGTAGCGGTCTTGTAAGGGCTTATTGTATCAATGATAAAGGCGATGAAANTACCTTTGGGCTGATCTCAGAGAATCAAATCCTTACCAATATTGATATTATTCTATTCGACCAGCCATCNCGTTTTTATTATGAATGCATTGAGGACACCAAAACTTTTTCAATTGATTTCGATAAAGTCCAAAATATCATTGAGCGTAATCCAAAGCTAGAACGAAACAGAAAGTTTTTTGCAAGGAATGCCATGAAAAAGATGTTACAGCGACTAGAGACATTTGTATTGATGAATGCAGAGGAGAGATATGAGGATTTCATCAAGAATAACCCTACACTCAGNAATAGAGTTCCAGATAAATATTTGGCAAATGTATTAGGCATTACTCCAGTATCATTAAGCCGTATAAGGGCACGAATTGTGAAAAGAAAAAAATAAGGACGATGAGTTTTATCATCGAATNAAGCCACGAACTTCGGTGTATCTCGCGACAAATCAGCAGAAGATAAATTCAAGTATCTATCTATTTTTCAATGAACCTCTATGCCGTATTTTAGATCAGAGGTGTAAATCATATTTTTCCTTTAACTTGGTACGACTATTGTATTTTACGCTAAAAGAAATAAAATGAAACGATTACTTGCTACCTCTTTATTATTCATCTCATTTTTAATTCACGCCCAAGAACCTTGGGGTTGCACGCATCATGATTACAAAGAAGGGCAAAAGGTATACAGCTGGAAATTTAATGGAATTAAAATGCGGTCAACACCTGTTGTTTCATCACCAACAATGAAAATAATTCCTGAAGGCGATATGGTGACTGTCATAGAAGCAATAGACACCTATTCAGAGCAAAACACTTGCNTTAAGGATACGATACTGCGAGATCCACTTATTATAGTCGAAAGCCCTTTCATCAAAGTGAAATATGGAGAAGATACTGGTTACGTAATTGAACATTACCTCAACAGCTCAAAACCANTCGACATTGAGCAACTTATTCGTTCAGGAAATTTGCTTCATAATAGTAGGCTCGTTTGGCCGGGAGATTATTCTTCCGGGGAAGCCTCAACGCTCATATATGACAACGGTGTGATATGTAAAANTTATTTTGGTGGCAAAGTNTCAAGTGAAGAATCTTTTTTAATCCCTCAGGTTGCGCGCAAANCTCATTTTTATTTAATAGCACTTCAGTTACTGNCTAAATACGGAAGCGATGAAAACGAGGGAGTATACTTTGAAACGGATGGGCGTTATTTTTCATGGATACTTACAGATCCCTCTGGAGAAAACCCTGGAGACGAATCCATTCATATTTCAATGTCACCCTACGGAATGGTCTATTCACATGAAGTAACAGGTTGTTAGTTTCAAAAGGCCTTAAACCAAAAGCNTTGGTTTATCTNAAAACATTCGTGTAAAAAAAATGGCCATCCTGAAGGATCGCCATATNTTATGTATTNCAAAANTATCTAATANTATGCTTCGCAAGAAACACAATCCTTTTTTTGTTTGAATTTCTGCGCAGCATTCATACTGTGCTGATAGTAAAGAGACTTTAAGCCCATTTTCCATGCAGTAATATATAGTTTNTTGATATCCTTGATTGGCATATCAGGATGCACAATAATATTCAGTGATTGCCCCTGATCAACATATTCTTGTCGGTTTCCAGCTTGATACACAATNTCCATTTGATCGATTTCCGAGTAGGTTTTGAANACATCTTTCTCTTCATCTGTTAGGAAGTCTAAATGCTGAACAGAACCATCTCTNTTTCGGATTGAATGCCATACNTCTGTGGTATTCTTTCCTTTNTCTTCAAGTAACTCNAATAANAATGGATTCTTGATTGTGGTTTTAATCTTGGCGATATCCTTCACATAAATATTCGACCAAATTGGTTCAATNCCCTGAGAAACCTGTCCAAGAATGAATGCAGAAGATGTTGTCGGTGCAATCGCATTTAAGGTTGCATTGCGTCTTCCATAGCCCTTCATCACTTCAGGCTCTCCAAATCGGNCTGCCAATTCCTCAGAAGCCTTGTAAGACTTTTCTTTGATTAGCTTAAAAATTTCTGTATTCAAGTCATATGCACCCTGACTACTGAATGCAAGTTTCTTAGACTGGAGTAGAGAATGCCATCCGAGGACACCAAGACCTAGTGCTCTATTTTCTTTTGCGAAGTTATACGCTCGCTCCATAAACAAGAAAGTCTGTCGGTCTTCTCGATCAGCCGAATCACGATACACATCCAGCTTGTCCAAGAACTCGGTTATGACTGCATCAAGGAAGTGTACCATTGTTTCAACGGCATCTGTGTCTTTCCACTTGTCATAATGTAAAACATTAAGAGATGACAGCACACAAACAAACGACCAGTTTTCATTTGAAGGAAGCATGATCTCCGTGCAAAGATTACTTGCTAAGATTTTCAGGTCTTTTTCTTTATATACTTCAGGAGCCCCTTGATTTGCTTTGTCGTTGAAAAAGATATACGGATATCCAATCTCTCCACGTCGCTGAATTACTTTCGCCCAAATCTCTCTTTTTTTGGCATCACCTGCAATCATATCTTCCATCCAGGCATCTGAAACAGTCACACCATGTGTCAATTCTTGTATTGGGTTCCCTTCTGTTCCTATATCCAAAAATTCATGGATATCATTGTGCTCAACAGGTAGATAAGGAGAAAAACGTCCTCTTCTCACTGATCCCTGACTCACAACATCCACCATCGTCTCGAAGAGTTGCATAATGTGAACAGCACCCGAAGCCTTCCCATTGTTTTTTACAGGAGCACCGCGATGACGTATGTTACCAAAGAAACCTGAGGTTCCTCCTCCTAACTTAGACATCATCCCTACCTCAGATTGAGTATATAATATGTTCCCCATATCATCGGACACATTTGACCCAAAGCAGCTAATGGGAAGCCCTCTCTCCTTTCCAAAATTGGACCATACCGGTGAAGCCAAAGAAAAGAATCCTTCAGACATATAATGGTAAAACTTATTCGCATACCCCTCAATACCGAGAATATCTTCTGCACGCTCTGCGATTTCTCGAATCCGCTGCTCAGGAGAAATCCCTGGGGCCAAATAACCCGCCTCGAGGAAATTTCTACTATGATCCGTCAGCCATGAAAATGATTCTTTTTCCTTCTGCGCATCTAGGGTTTCACGTCTTGCTTTTAATAAAATCTCCGCATCTAGGTCCTTTTGTCCTTTCTGCACTTTATCTTCTGTATTCTGTATTTTTTTCTCCATATTAAAAAAGGTCGTCTGCGGTTATACTTTGTGTTCTTTTACTGTAATTGATTGATCTCTTGACAAAGAAATCACCGTGCTTTGTGCCAATAATCTCATCATTAAACCACTCCGTATCCTTTAATACCTCTTCATCAGTTTCAAAAACTTTAGCTACTCCTATACTCTCTAAAGATCGATTGAATCGGTCTTTTATAAATTCATTGATTTGACTTTTCGGTAAAAAGTCCAATTCACCTTGCTCAAAGATCCAATCAATGATGCCACTTTCTGCCTTAAAGGCCTTGCGACACATATCTTGAATACGCTCAGTGTAATCTGCATCAAACCAATCTGGATTCTCAGACTTGATGATCTTAATCAAATCAATTCCAAAATCTCCATGAATCTGCTCTTCTTTTGATGTTGCCTCAACGACATTTGAAACCCCTTTTAGCATATTACGATGCTTGTTAAAGGCCATAATGATCAGGAATTGAGAAAACAATGATACATGCTCGATAAATAATGAGAAAAGCAATACAGACTCAGAGTATTCTTTAGCATCTTCACTTTTAGAGGCCGCTAAAGCAGTTTCTAAATACTGAACCCTCCTCATGATAACCGGCTTCTTTTTAAGTGTTTGAAACTCTTTATTTAAACCAAGAATTTCGAGAAGATGTGAATAAGCATCTGCGTGACGCACCTCACTTTCTCCAAAAGTGGCGCCTACTGAACCAACCTCTGGCTTTGGGATTTTTTGATAGATATCACCCCAGAAGCTTTTAACCGCTACTTCAATTTGCGAAATTGCCAGCATGGTGTTTTTAATGGCACTGCGCTCCTTATCTGTTAATTTCGTTTTAAAGTCTTGTATATCGCTCGTGAAATTAAATTCAGAGTGAATCCAATATGAATGACGTATTGCTGCGACATATTCATAAAGATCTGGATACTCATATGGTTTTAGGTTGATTCTCTTTTCAAAAATATTAGGCTTGCGTTTTTGAGCCTGTTCATTTCGATATAAAATATAACATTTGGCTACATCTAAAAATTGACTAAGCATCAATCTTTGCTCCACAACATCTTGTATCTCTTCAATACTTGGAATGTAATTAACGATTCTTCCGTTTCGTTCCGAAAGCACATCAAACACTTCCAACGATATATTGGTCGCGTCTTCTTTCGTTCCATTACCGCAAGACTGCATGGCATTGCATATAGCTTCAGTAATCTTATTTAAATCAAAAATCTCTTTGGTGTAATCTCTTTTTCTAACTTCTTTAAACATATCTCTCCTTATCTTTTATACTTATCACATGGTGATCATGACGATCCTCCTAACGAATCTAATTCTTATTTCAGGCTGTTTGAGAAATAATTCTAGTTGTTTTTAACATTAAAAGTTGATAACTTAATAATTAGTTTAAGTATCAGTAAGATACAGTTCAAAACCTCATTTTTTAAATAAGATGAATTGGGTTTATTCGCAAATATTGAATTTATTTGGTATAAATTTTGTAGGTTACGGTGAAAGTAAAGATGAACAATAGACGTTTTCATATTTTTTATCATTCTGATTTAATACTTTTTCTTAAGAAAACCGGGCATTAGAAGCTGTTATAAAAGAAATAGATGTTAAAACTAAGCAAGTTCTAATTGAGGCTTTTATTGTTGATGTAACTTCAACTTTTGCAAAAGAGTTAGGAACTAGGATTGGAGCTATGTCTAAAAAAGGTATATCTGGAGAAAAAGGCTCTACTGTAGTTACGGGAACAATTGGGGGGGCAGCCACA
>NHBV01000039.1 GCA_002167775.1 Crocinitomicaceae bacterium TMED16
TTAGCTTCTTCCTTTGCAGGAGCCGCTTTTTTCGCTGNNGCNTTTTCAGCTTTNNCTTCTTCCTTNGCAGGAAGCCGCTTTTTTCGCTGGTGCNTTTTCAGCTTTAGCTTCTTCCTTNGCAGGAGCCGCTTTTTTCGCTGGTGCTTTTTCAGCTTTAGCTTCTTCCTTTNNAGGAGCNGCTTTTTTCNCTGGTGCTTNTTCNGCTTNAGCTTCTTCCTTTGCAGGAGCNGCTTCCGCTTTTACTTCAGTNGCTTCTCCCTCTGCTTTTGCTGGCTCAGCTGATTCTGATTCCTCTTTCTTAGCAGCTTCTGGATTGTCTTTAAGATGTTTTCTTTCCTCTAAACCTTCTTGTATTGATTTACAAATTTCATCAATAATGATCGTAATTGATTTACTCGCATCATCATTAGCAGGGATAGGAAAATCAACAAGTTTNGGGTTCGAATTTGTATCCACCAACGCGAATGTTGGTATATTCAATCTTCTTGCTTCAGCGAGTGCAATGTGTTCTTTTAGAATGTCAACGATGAAAATTGCCGCTGGCTGACGAGTCATATCGGAGATAGAACCAAATGTTTTTTCTAATTTCTCTCTTTGACGCGTTTTAAANAACTTCTCTCTTTTGTTCAACGTATCCCAAGTACCGTCTGACTTCATTTTGTCAATGGAGGTCATTTTACGGATAGACTTGCGTGTTGTTTGAAAGTTCGTTAGCATACCACCTGACCATCTTTCGGTAACGAAAGGCATGTTNACATTTTTGATACGCTCAGCAACAATGTCTTTTGCTTGCTTCTTCGTAGCAACGAAAAGAATCTTCTTTCCTGATTTTGCAATTTGTTTCATTGCGGCATTCGCCTGNTCNAGATGAACAATAGTTTTGTTCAAATCGATNATGTGGATTCCCTTTTTCTCTTCGAAAATATAAGGGGCCATTGCTGGATTCCACTTTCTTTTNAGGTGACCAAAATGAACACCTGCATCTAACAATTCTTTAAAAGATAATTTTGACATATATGTATTTGTTTACGTTCCTAAATTCGTNAGCAAAATTGGGGGCAATTGCCANTCCAATAGCGCTTGGATACTAAACCATTCCAGCCAGCGATTAACGCTTTGAGAACTGGAATTTCTTTCTCGCTTTNGGTTGACCTGGTTTCTTACGTTCAACCATTCTAGGATCTCTAGTCATAAGACCTTCTTCCTTTAAAGCGACTTTGTTGTCCTCAAGAACTTCAACCAAAGCTCTCGATATACCTAAGCGAATAGCTTCAACTTGACCATTGATTCCNCCNCCGCTTACGTTCACATTCACATTGTATTTACCNACAGTATCAGTAAGCGCGAATGGCTGTANTAATTTTGACTGTAAAACATCCGTAGGGAATACCTCTTGTGCTTTCTTGTTATTTACAGTAATTACACCTTTACCTTTTGANAGGTAAACTCTTGCAACTGCTGTTTTTCTTCTTCCTAATGCGTTGATTACTTCCATAATACTTATTTAACNGTATCTAGATTTAATACTGTTGGTTTCTGCGCNTCATGATTNTGCTCAGTTCCAGTATAAACCTTTAAATTTCTATATAATTGTCGACCAAGTGTATTCTTTGGNAACATCCCTTTTACTGCTTTTTCAATAAGTCTTTCAGGGTGTTTTCTTAGTAAGTCTTCTGCAGCAGTAAATCTTTGTCCACCTGGATAACCCGAATAACGCACATACTCTTTGTCTTTCAGCTTCGCTCCTGAGAAAGAAACTTTTTCTGCATTGATTACAATTACATTGTCACCACAATCNGCATGCGGCGTGTAGTTGGTCTTATATTTACCTCGNATAATCTTTGCAACTTTACTAGCAAGTCTACCTACTGTTTGATTCTCAGCATCTACAACAAACCACTTTTTGTCGGCAGTTGCGGCGTTTCCTGAAATCGTTTTATAACTTAATGTATCCACGTTTGTCAATTTAATTGCTNCTNAATAGCGTAAATTAGGGGTGCAAAGATACAATTAATATGAATATGAACAAACCAAAAGAAAAAAAAATGCGAAATGATTTTAAGTTTTTTTAAATGCCTGAATAGCATTCCTTGTAAAGTCACTTAAAACAAGCCTTCCGCTTATTTCTGCACGTTCAGATAAGAGCTTGTCCCAATGGTCTGTTCCCTTCCAAAAAACGGTCTTGAGGTGTCCCATAGCCGAAGGGTTAGAAGCGGTNAGTTTTTCAATAAGCGCTGCAATACCGTCATCCATTTGAACGATGTCTTCATAGACGTGTGCGTAAAGCCCTTTTTCTNCTGCCCATTTTGCGCTTCTCCAAGCCGTTGCGTTAATGGCCAGCTGACTCATAGCTGATAGGCCAATTTTACGTTCAACAGCTGGGCCGACAACAAAGGGGCCAATGCCAACCGCTAGCTCGGACAATTTTACAGATGCCGCTTCGGTGGCAAAAGCATAATCAACTGCTGAGGCGATTCCAACTCCTCCGCCCACAGCTTTTCCATGAATCCTACCGATAATTAATTTTGATGAAGTTCTACAGGCATTGATAACGTTTGCAAAGCCAGAAAAAAATACTTTTCCGTCTTCTATATTTTTNATTGCGCTAAGCTCATCGAAACTGGCACCCGCNCAAAATGCTCGATTACCTGCAGATTTCAATAAAATTAATTTGCAGCTAGGGTCATTGCTTATTTCAGTTATGGCATTTGCAAGTTTACTGAGTATTTTACCAGGTAGCGCGTTACTCGATGGATGTCCAAATTCAATAGTCGCGAGACCTTTTTCGTCTNTATTACAGCTTACGTGTCCTTCTTCCATATTACTTCAATGTAAAACTATCAGAACCAATGAGGTTCTCATCACAATATATATTTACTTTATAATTTCCTTTCGATAAGTTTTCTTCACGAATGTCATAGTAGATAGAAATGTCAATGGCTTTATTTTGGTAATCAATTTCTTTCTTTTCGGTGTAGGCAACTGAACCATCCTCTGTTTCCATGAGATAGCTTGACATTCTTTGGAACGTCTTTCCTGATGGTCCTTGAATTTGCATGTAAACAACTTTCTTCCCAGCGCTAGCTATGGGATTTTCCGATATTGTAAAGGTCGCTTGAAGTTGCGCTGCTTGCCGAGCTCTTGTCGTTGGTTTTGCTTTTAAAGCTGATTTAAGCGCTCCAGAATTAAAGTTGTAAGCACTAAGCNTGGAACCTTTTTTTACCTGCTCCNTTTTTTCGGCCACCTCTTGTTTAAATTGATCTCTNTCCTCTGTCGTTCGATTCAAGTTATTGGTTGTCTCCGTTAGGTTTAACTCTAGCTCAAGATTTAAGGTATTTAAGGAATCTATTTGTACAACATAGCTTCTCATTATACCTCTGAGGCTTTCGTTTTCCTCTTTAAGCTTAAGTACCTGAGCAGCAGAGAAGTTTTTACTACGTTGAAGTTTTTCAATTTTTTCTATTTGCGCTTGAATTTTTATTTTTTGTGCNTTTAAACTATCCGCCTTAGAAGCATCTTTCTCAAGCAAGCGGTCATAAGTACCTAACATTTTTTTGAAATCAGATTTCAAATCGGTTGACATATCTCCAATATATCCTTTAAGCATTTTATTCATGCCTTGTAANGTATCCTGGTATTTAAGATTTATATGCGCGCATTCCTTGGCNTCATTGCGCATTGTTGACCAAAAAAAGGTCATGGTACCTAATCCTAGAACCAATAAAACAATNGCTCCTAGATAGATGTTTTTGTAGTCATTTGAATTCTCATTTTCTTCCATGAAGTCATTTTTTTTATAAAAGTAATCTTTTTATCAAATGCGGAAATCTTGGAATGTTACGCTTCTTTGAAATCTCGCAATGCTGTCTGTTCCAACAGCAGTAAAGCGGCTATCAGAACTAGCTGGGTATGGACCACCATGTTGCATCGTGGCAACAACCTCAACACCTGTTGGTAGATCATTAAATATGATTCTTCCAGCTTTATCTGCACCCACAGAAATTAATTTATCTAAAATCGTTCCATCTTTTTCTTTTGAACCAAAAATCGCGAAGGTTAATTGACCATTTAGCTCATGAAGTGTCTGTAATAATTCTTTGTGGCTTGAATAGCTAAATATAGAGGTGTGCGGCCCAAAGATTTCTTCTTGTACAAAAGGAAATGTCAAGAGTGATGCGCATGTTGTATGCAAGATTGATTTTTTTGGGAAATGTGCGGGAGTATTTGATTGACTGCTTTGAAAAAAACTTTCTTTACCAAATGTTTCACATAGAAGCGCTGTCTTTTTTTCAAATTCTTCTTTTATTCTTGGATGCAGCATCGGTTGCGCCTGAAATTCAAATATCGATTCTTTTAACTGTTCCATGAAATCCGAGGTATCATTTTTTGGTATAAAAAACAAACCTGGTTTGGTACAAAACTGACCTGAATCAGTACANACGGCATTTGTGATTTTCTCAATCAGTNTTTCTCTGTCTTCTTTCAAGGCAGATTCCAAAAGAACAACTGGATTTGAGCTTCCCATTTCGGCAAAGACAGGTATGGGAGACTTACGATTATTGGAGATTTTTAAAAATACTTCGCCTCCTTTTTGGCTTCCTGTGAAACCAATGGCCTTTATATCATTATGGTTTGCCAAATAAGTCGCAAGTTCATATCCGTCATCAATGATATGAGAAAAAGTNTTTTTTGGGAAATCAAGTTTGTTTATAGCTTTTTGGATTGCACTNTCAACTAGAGAGCTAGTGCCAACATGGAATGGGTGCGCTTTAACAATGACGGGATTTTTACCTGCCAGCGCAGCAATACTATCGCCNCCAATGGTAGAATACGCCAATGGGAAATTACTTGCACCTAAAACAAGNACNGGCCCAATTCCAATTTTNCTTTTTTGTAAGCGCTTTTTGTTTACTAACTGCTTTCGGTTTAACGTAGAAATATATTCTGGGTCTATAATATGTTTTGAAAACAGTTCGAGCTGAAAGATGCTTCGGGTAAATTCTGTTTCAAAACGCTCCNTTGACAAGCCGCTTTCTTTGCAATATATCGAGGCAATATTTTCCTTTATTGAAATCAAATTCTNCTTAATTAAAAGCAGTAAATCATGTATTTCTTGATTCGTTTTATCTGCAAGTAAGTGGTATGATCTAGAAGCCCNACGAATCATTTGATCCACATCTTCAATGGAATGACATGTATACCTTTCGGTATTAAAAGTATTATCTTTCGGGTTAAATGNGCAAAAATCCCTCNGGGACATTTTATGCTTTTGACAAGCTAAAGGTATAGCTCTCCATAATTTGATTTGCAAGCATTTTTTTACATGCNTCATCTACTTTTTNTTCAGCAATTTCTTGAGAATCTGCTTCCACAAAAAGTCTNATGTGTCTTCCAATTCGAACGCCATCTATCTCTGGGAGACCAACATTCCCCATAGAACTACTTACCGCTTTACCCTGAGGGTCNAGCAGAGCATCTAGTGGCATGACATCAATTTCGGCTTTAAATTTCATCTTTAGTTATTTTGAATGAATGATAGATTGAAACTATGAGGTACAAAGTTAAAATAAATGGGATAGACAGCACCTTGAAAAACGGAATACTTATCGCTGATATGAGAATAAAAAATAATTTCAATTGATTTTCCCTAGTATTCGTTTTACTCATCTTTAAAGANATCAGCGAAATTGGGCNAAGCATTAAANAGGAGAATAGAAAAACAAGAATAGAGAGCGTGTAACAATCGAAACTGATATGGATCAATTCTATCTCGTTGCTCCAGTTTTCCAAATGGAGTGAAAAGTAGAGTGGAAAAAAAGAAAAGATAATGGCTGTNAGTGGAGTTGGGAAACCAATAAAATGATNTGTTTGACGCATATCGATATTGAATTTAGCAAGCCTAAACAAACCACAAAATGGAATTAAGAATGCAATAAAGGGCAACCATTTGATACTTGCATCGAACTTATTTGGAACATTGTAAAAAACGGCATTTACCCANGTGAAAAACTCTTGAACAACATAATAGTCATAGTAGGTTTGACCTTTTGAAGAAGCTTCAATTAAAGCACTTGNGTCGACTCCTAGAATAATCATAAAAAACATTAGAAAACCTGGCGCTACACCGAAAGTNACAAGATCTGATAAGGAATCTAACTGTTTGCCTAAATCACTACTTAGATTGAATTTTCTAGCTACAAACCCATCGGCGAAATCAAAAATNGCTCCTGAAAAAATGGCATAAACAGCAAAGTCCAACTGCCCACTAAAACAAAAAATTATAGACATCATACCGCAGATGAGGTTCATACTTGTAAGTAAATTGGCAATATTGAACATGCTCTTTCGACTAAAATGATATAAAATCAATACTAGTTCTATATCTTTGACACTATAATTTTTCAATTACAAAGAACACAATTTTTAACGAATTCTGTTGTTATTAATATTAAATTAGTTCTATGCCCTTAAAAGTAATATGCATATGGCTTGCTTTCTTTTTGATTTCAGGTACGTACGGTCAAAATATTGCGCCTAAATATTCAAATGAGTTTTTAAACCTTGGAGTGGGAGCAGAGGCCTATGGAATGGGCAATAGTGTTGTTGCTGATGTTGACGATGCCAATGCGCTTTATTGGAATCCTGCTGGACTTGTTGGTGTAAGTAAATGGGCTGAAGTTTCATTTATGCATTCTGAATATTTTGCGGGAATAGCAAAGTATGATTACCTGGCAGTGGCTCATGCAATAGACGAAAAAAGTGCTTTGGGGATTGGTTTTATTCGTTTTGGAGTAGATGATATTCCAAATACCACACAGCTCATAGACAATAATGGTGCGATTAATTATGACAATGTAAGTTCATTTTCAGCGGGCGATTATGCCTTTTTTGGTAGCTACGCCAGAAAGCTAAAAGTACCGGGTCTGAGTTTAGGTGGCAGTGCAAAAGTGATTTATCGAAAGGTCGGCGACTTTGCCTCCTCTTGGGGTTTTGGCCTAGATGCAGGTCTGAAGTATAAAAAAAATGAACATTTCACCTTTGGTTTAATGGCTCGGGATGTTACCTCAACTTTTAATGCTTGGGTTTTTACTTTGGATGAACAAACACAAAATATTTTTCTTCAAACAGGAAATGAAATTCCTGAGAATGGTTTAGAATTGACTTTGCCTAGATTAATTTTAGCAGCTAGCACAAAATATAACCTTGGGTCAAAAGGGATGTATGCTGGCGGAGAAATTGACATTGATGTAACAACGGATGGAAAGAGAAATACACTCCTGAAGCTCAATCCATTTTCTTTAGATCCTCACTTTGGTATTAAGATAGGATTTAAAGAGCTCGTTCAGGTGCGTGGTGGAATATCGAGTATTCAGCAATTTTCAAATTTAGATGAAAGCCAGTATTGGGGTATGCAACCAAATATAGGTTTAGGTGTAGGCTTTAAAGGTTTTTCTCTGGATTATGCCTTTACTCGCCTAGGGGCAAGTGATGCGAATTATTATACACACATATTTTCCATTAAACTGCGCTTAGATAAACCTAAAAATGCTGAAAAATGAGAATAGGTTGGCTTCTGTTAGTTTCTTTTTTCAGCACCTTTGCTGGAGCACAAACCTACGGGAATGAATGGATCTCTTATAATCAAAAATATTTTTCATTTCCTGTCGTAGAATCAGGAATTTACAAAATTGATTATTCGACATTAATAAGCGCTGGAGTTCCGCTGTCTTCATTAAGCTCTTCAAATCTTCAAATCTATGGTAAAGAGAAAGAAATCCCTTTGCATATCGAAGACGGGGGAGATGAAACCATAGAAAATGGAGATTTTATTCTTTTTTACGCTGAGCGTAATGATGGCTGGCTAGATTCTACATTATACGACAATGAGGAATGGATTGGTAATCCAAAATACAGCTTGTATAATGATACCTTACAGTATTTCTTAACCTGGAACTCAACTTCGGATAATTTCCGTTTTATTCAGGAGTCTAGCGTTGATTTTGAAAATTATATTGCCGATGATTTTGTCGTTGAAGAAACCTTTAATTTTTATTCAAATAGCTATAATGAAGGAGAAAAATCGGCAGATGCCTCAAGTTCCTTTTACATGCCTGGAGAAGGCTGGGGAAGTACACCCAAAAACGGGAACGCAGGCTATACTTGGGATTTTGGCACATTAAATTTTACAGGAATTTACCAAGGTTCGAATGCCCCTTTGATTGATTACGAATCCGTTGTTGTCGGTCGCTCCAATGCAGCACAAACCACTCCGGGCAGTGGCAACCACCATACCCGACATACGATAGGTAATAACAATTTTGTCTTGGTTGATTCTGTTTTTACTGGCTATCAAAGTGTTTTTGTCAATGGATCTTTTCCTCCAGATGTTATTCCGTCGATTGGAAACTCCAACTTTAAGGTGAACATAGTAGGTGATTTAAATGTGGCTACCGATTACCAATCTATTAATTATTGGTCCTTTCGTTATCCAAGGTCTTTGTCCTTCTCTTCCGAATCATTTATTGATTTCGAGGTCATTAACTCAGCGGCTCTAAAGTCTAAAATTGAAATTACAGGAGGTCAATTTAACAACCCTGTAGCTTTCGTTATAGGAGCAGAGCCCCATAAATTAACGCTCGTTGAAAGCAACGGTGTTTATCAAAGTTTGGTTCCAAATGCTACATTGACTGACAGACAAAAAGTCTTTATTGCAAGCGAGAATAGTATCAACGAAGTGTCCTCCTTAAAAGCTGTCAATCAGAATGGATTTTTTACCGATTATGCTTCTAGTACTAATTTAGAAAGTGTTTTACTTTTTGTCTACAATGATCAATTGGGCTCTGTTGTCAATGAATATGCAGCACATCGCTCATCTGTCAACGGTGGTTCTTATAATGTCCTTACTGCTGAGGTTTCGGAGCTTTATCAGCAATATGGAGGAGGTATCCCGAAGCATATTAATGGAATCCGAAGGTTTGCTCATCACATGTATGAATTGTCAAGCGATAAGCCCGTTGGATTATTTCTTTTAGGAAAAGGTATAAGAGAAGCCAATATCACGTCATTAACAAGTATAGGTCCTGGTTCCAGAACGAATAATTTGGCTTATCAAAATTCACTTGTTCCTTCGTTTGGCCAGCCGTCTTGTGACGCCTGTATTACCTCAAATCTTCCTGGAACGAATAAATGGACACCGCTCATACCGACAGGTAGGATTTCTGTAAAAACACCGGTAGAGCTTGATACCTACTTATCTAAGGTCATTTCTTTTGATGCACAGCAAAATCAGGATGATATTTACAATTCGAGTACAAAAGACTGGCAGAAGCACATCTTACACTTTTCAGGTGGAGAGGATTTTCAAGAGCAGCAAGCTTTTCAAAATTACCTCAATGTAATGGCCACTAAGGCGGAGGATTATTTCTTTGGTGGTGATGTTCAGCTTGTTGCAAAAGAAAATGACAACCCAATCAGCCCCACGGAATTGCAAGGCATTACGGATCGTATTAGCGAAGGTGTTTCTCTGATGAATTTTTTCGGACACTTTTCTACAACAGAGAGTGGTTTTGATATTAACTTGGATGATCCATCTAATTGGGACAATGAGGGTAGGTATCCGCTACTACTTGCGAATTCATGCTACAACGGTAATATTTTTCATAATTCGACTTCTAATTCTGAAAGTTTTGTCTTGACACCAAATGCGGGTGTCATTGCTTATTTAGGAACCCTTAACTATGGTTTCACGGGTGCATTGCAATCCTATTCAAATCATTTTTATAATCAGTTTTCTCGTCATAATTATGGAGGAACAATTGGCGAACACATAAAGGCAACAATTGACTCAGTCATAGATGAAAACTCCAATTTGATATATGAAACAACTTTCATGCAAATGACCTTGCATGGTGATCCTATGATTCGCCTTAATTGGCATGAACTTCCTGAAATTGAGCTAACGGATTCTCGCGTTTCTTTTGGTCCTGAGGATATTTCTTTGGCAACCGATTCAATTGAAATCAACGTTAAAATGCGCAATCTTGGAAAGGCAATCATAGATACTTTTGACCTAACCATCAATAGGAACTTCCCAAATTCGAATATTGATTCAAATTATGTTTTCAATATTCCTGGATTGAACTATGAAAGAACTTTAAACTTTAAGTTGCCACTTCAATCGAGCCAAGGAATAGGGATTAATAAGTTCACAATAAAGGTTGATCGTCCTAACTTTATTGAAGAGCAGTATGATGAATTGATAAATAATCAGGTAGTAAAGAATTTTCTCATAAATGTAGATGGAGTAGAGCCAGTATGGCCGGAAAACTTCGCTGTAGTTCCTATCGATTCAATTAGTATCAAGGCTTCGACCATTGACGCACTAGCAGAATTCAATACCTATCGTTTTGAATTGGATACTACGTCGAGCTTCAATAGTCAATTTGCTCGAGCATTCAATATAAGTACGGAGGGAGGGTTACTTACCGTAAACCCTGCTGATTGGATTTATAAGTCAAATGGCAGTGCTGCTCCATTACAGCTAGAGGACAGTCTCGTATATTTTTGGCGCGTAGCCCTAGAAGATACTGAACTCATATGGAAGCAAAGGTCATTTCAGTATATCACGAACAAAAGAGGCTGGGGACAAGATGCATATGGACAATTTATGTCCAATTCATTCAACGGTGTTGAACTAAATTCCGCCAACGAATATAGAGAGTTTACGCCTATTGAAGCAGATATTTCATGCCTTTGTAAATCCACTTCACAATCACCAGGTCATTATGACAATGCATGGTATCTAAATAGTATTCAACAAGATTATAATATTTGCACTACCACTCCGAAATTTCACGTCGCTGTGGTGGATAAAGCAACCCTGGAAGCATGGGGCACACGCTATGTTAATGCAAATGGTTCAGTTTCAAATCCCGACAATGATTTTGGTAATAATAATGATAACGGAGGCTGTGAAAACCGTGTAATGAAATATTTTACGTTTAATCAGACCAATACCACTGAGCTTAACGCATTCAAAAATTTTATTGAAAATGAAATTCCAATTGGTAATTATGTACTGATTTACACCCCGATGACCACACGTTATGATCTTTGGGATGCATTGAATCCTGAGTTGTATACCACTTTTGCTAACATGGGATCCGATAGTATTGTTCCCGGAAGGCCTAATCGCCCATTTATCTTTTTAACCCGAAAAGGGGATCCTAATTTTGTTGTCGAAATTTTTTCTCAGAACAATGAAGATATTTATTTGGATACATTAATTTCGGGTGCTGAGGTGCTTGGATTTGAATCCTCACCTGTCATTGGTCCAGTAAAAGAATGGGAATCGATTCATTGGAAACAAAATCCATTGGAGTCAAATACGGCAGATACCACTTATTTAGAAATACAGCTCTTAGATGAATTGGGTAATTACCAAAGTTCAATAGATACTTTATTTACGCAACATGATTCTATAATTAATCTGCAGAGTATCATCGATGTGGGATTGAATCCAAAAATAAAGTTGCTTAGTAAATACAGAGATCCTGTTAATCAAACACCTGCGCAAATGGATTTCTGGCATGTTTTATATGACCCAATTCCCGAGGCTGCAATTGTAGGTAATGGTAATTTCCTTTGGTCACCATCCGATACGTTACAAGAAGGACAGCAGGGTTCATTTTCTATAGATGTTGCAAACATTAGTGATGTCTCTATGGATTCTTTATTGGTTTCATATTTTATTTTAGACGAAAATCAGGAAAAACATTATATCCCTTACGAGAGAACTGACTCCCTGCGTATTGGAGCGTTCTTGTCTGATACGATTTCTTTTGAGACGACCAACCTAGTCGGTTCAAATTTTTTCTGCATGGAGGTAAATCCGTACGTGGATCTAAATTTGACGCTCACAGATCAGCCAGAACAGTCTCACCTCAACAATGTGCTTCAATATCCCTTCACGATCGTTTCAGAAGATATTAACCCAATTTTAGATGTTACCTTCAATGGCATTCATATTTTGAATAAAGATATCGTCGCTCCAAGCTCTGAGATAAATATTTCATTAAATGATGAGAATCCATATTTGCTTTTGGACGCAGATGCAGATACCTCTTTATTTGGGGTTTTTGTTACCGATCCTGATGGTATTACTTTACGTGTTCCATTCGTAGATGCAGCAGGAAATATTGTGATGAATTGGATCCCTGTGAATGGCAATCAAAACAAGTTTAAAATTACCTATCCGGCTTATTTTGAGAAGACCGGGATATACACACTTCTTGTTCAAGGTTCTGATAAATCGGGGAATGAATCCGGTGATTTTGAGTATCAAATTGATTTTGATGTTATACACGAATCAAGAATTTCTCAACTCATGAATTATCCAAATCCATTTTCGACTCAAACGAGATTTGTTTTTACGCTCACCGGTGATCGTGTTCCAGATGATCTTTTGATTCAAATAATGACCATTAGCGGTCGTGTTGTAAGAGAAATCTCTGAAGGTGAAATTGGCCCTATTCAGATTGGACGCAATATAACTGAATTTGCTTGGGACGGAAGAGATCAATTTGGGGATATATTAGCTAATGGAGTATACCTGTATCGAGTCAAAGCTAAAATAGATGGAAAGGACATCAACCTTTTAAATACAGACGCAGACCAATATTTCCATAATGGCTTGGGAAAGATGTATATTATTCGTTAGCTAGAAGAATTTACAGCTAAAGATTGCTGTATCATCAACAAAACTTAGGTCTCCTCTCCAATCGTCGAGCTTCGAAAATATAATGTTATTCATGTCCTCCATTTTTAAGGGAGCATATGACTGTGCTGCCTTTACGAGCTGGTTTACACCAAAGAGCTTTCCTTCATTATTTTCGAGCTCAATTAAACCATCAGTATACAGTACAAATGTAGAGTTGGGACTGAGCTCAATCATTCCCACATTTATCTTAGGGATTTCATCGAGCATGCCAAGCCCGATACACCCTTTGTCGAGCATGAATATTTTACGCCCATTTAGAATAAATGGGTGGTTGTGTCCTGCATTCACGTATTTCATTTTTCTCGTATGCGCGTTGTAATGGGCAATGAAAAAAGTAATAAACTTTTCTCCTTTGGCGCTTCTCATTACTTTTTTGTTGAGCTCTTCTATCAAGAAGGGCATCTCAAATCTTTGGTATTTAAAAAGTGTTCTAATGGTAGCCTGAAAATTCGCCATTAATAATGCTGCGCTGATTCCTTTGCCTGAAACATCCGCTATACATATAATATATTCGTCATCTCCAAGCGGTATAAAGTCATAATAATCGCCACCTACAGCATGTCTTGGAATGTATTTTGCAGAAAGGTCCATTTTTCTGTTTGAAGGTAGTTCAGAGGGGAACAATAGCTTTTGCATTTCAGAGGCCACCTCTAGTTCTTTTGAAATTCTTTCTTTAATGATATTTTGTTCACCGAGCCTTTTGTTTTCAACTGCAACTGCAATAATATTTGTCAGTGTCTGTACGAATGAAAAATAGCTTGTTTCATTCTCACTATCAAGATTACTAGAAAGCAATAAAAATGCAAGTGGTTTTTCGGAGTGGAATACTGGGATAATGACCTGGAATTGATGAAGAATTCTAGATTTTGAAGACTCAATAATAGTAATCTCTTTGAAGCGACTAAACTCTTTGTCAATTGCTTTCAAGTCAATTTTGCCTTTAAAGCCAATTTTTACAGGATTTCCCCATTCTTTTTGGTTCATAAGCAAGACGAATTTTGAAAATCCTAGCTGCTCTTTAAGGATGAAGGTGAATATTTTCATCAAATGCTTTACTGGTGCATTTTCGTTGATTGCATTGGTAATTTCCAACAAAGACAATAGCTTGATCTCTTTAACCTCATTTTGGTATACTAAATCTTGCTCTCTTGTTGTGTACATGATTATTTTTTAAAAAGCTTTGGCAGGTTTCTTAGGGCTGCCAATTCTCTAAATTTCTGTTTTGCTTCGACACAAGGTGTTCCAAAATATGTTTTTCCTTCCTCGAGGTCTTTAGAGATTCCTGACTGCGCCAATACAACAACATTGTCGTGAATCGTAACTTTGCTTGCGCATCCGACTTGTCCCCATATCGACACATTGTTTTTTATCTCAACACAGCCGGCAATTCCCGTTCCTGCTGCGATAATACAATTCATACCAATCACAGTATCGTGTCCAATTTGAACAAGGTTGTCAATTTTGGTACCTTCACCAATTGTCGTGTAAGATGATACACCGGCATCAATTGTTGATGCGGCTCCAATTTCAACATGACTTTCAATTTTCACTCCTCCAATGGTATTCATCAGGGTGTGTTTCCTGTTTTTAGTATTATAATAAAATGCGTTATGTCCAATGACTGCATTTGGACCTATAATCACATGGTCTTTTATATGTACATTATCCATGATTACTGCTCCAGGAAGGATTCTTGTATGTGCACCTATTTTGATATTGTTGCCGAGTGAAACGTTTTCCGCAATGATTGCACTTGAGGCTATATTTTGGTTTTCATTTGAACCAAATACTTTTTTTGGGAAGAAGGTATTACATAAACTGTTATAGTCATCAAATGGATTTTCCGATAAAATCAACACCTTTCCAACAGGAGGTTCAATCTGCTCATTTATAATAATGGTATTGGCCTTTGAGGCGAGTGCTTTGTCGTAATACTTTGGGTGGTCTACAAAGATTAAATCACCTTTTTCTGCTCTATTTATCTCACTTAACCCGGTGACAAGATGCCTGGCAGGGCCATGTAAATCTCTCTTGAGCGCTGCTGCTATTTCTTCAATGTATTTGGGAGAAGTAAATCTCATTTGGTGCTTTTTTCAAAAATAAGGATTGAAAGAATACTTTATGCACAAGCCTAAAAGACTTATCACCTTAGCTATGTTCAAACTAGTTATCGAATATTTAATGAAAAGTTTTGATGTTATTAAAAAAGAAATTCATATTTTTGCAATCCATTTTTGAACAATCTATTATGAAAAAAGAGATACATCCAGATGATTACAGACTTGTTGTCTTTAAAGACATGTCTAATGATTATGCATTTTTATGCCCCTCATGTGCTCCAACAAAGGAGACAATTAAATGGGAGGATGGTAATGATTACCCTCTAGTTAAACTTGATATTTCTCACAAGTCTCACCCATTCTTTACTGGTGTTGCTCAGTTTGTTGATACTGCCGGTAGAATTGACAAGTTCAAGAATCGTCACGGTAGACATATGAAATAAATAATTTTAAAATATGTAAAAAGCCCTTTCTTCGAAGGGCTTTTTTTATGGGGTATATTTTTGGATCGCTCTTTTTATTCTGTCATTTATGGCGCTACCAATTCCACTTTCGGGCATGAATTCAATATAAATTGATTTGAACTTATTCGCATCCATGACATGAAAGGAGCGGTATAGCTCTTTTGCTGCGGTATCTATATTTCCATTTTTACTTAGCAAAAATTGATTTTCAACTGGGAAATCAGGGTGGAGGGTATCAAAGCCTATAAATCCGCAGTTGGAAAGGTCCTTTTCCTTATGTTTCTGCACTATAGAAAACATTGCGGTATTTGGAGCATAGTGATGTTTCACCATTCCGCTTGCCTGAGGTGCTTTCTTGTCCTCGATTTTATTATTGATATGAACTTTTTTTCGAATACAAGCCTCAATGGCTTCGATTGAAATACTGCCAAGTCGATATATCAATACGTGATTATTTTTAAAACCTATTATTGTTGATTCTATACCTTTTTCACAAATCCCGCCATCTAAAATATACGGAATTCTTTCATTGAGTTGTTCATGAACATGAGCAGATGAAGTCGGGCTGATTCGCCCATACAGGTTTGCACTTGGCGCGGCAATAGGATAATCAAGTGCATTTAAGAGTGAAAGACATAATTCGTGTCTAGGCACTCTTATGGCAACCCGAGATTTACCAGATGTCACTGCATCTGGTATGTTTTTACTTTTTGGAAGTAGCATGGTCAATGGTCCAGGCCAAAATTTTTCTGCAAGAATCTCTGCCTCTTTTGGGATAGTTGTTACATCTTGAAATGCTGATGATGCGTCTTTATAATGAAGGATCAGAGGATTTGATAAGGGTCTTTTTTTGGCCGCATAAATTTTAGCAATCGCAATAGGATTTTTGCCATTGGCGGCCAGCCCATACACTGTTTCGGTCGGAATGGAAATGATTTCTGACGCATCCAAAAGAAGTTTTGCTTTTTTTAGATCTGTTCCTATTTCGGTCTGAATCATAGCCAAAAGTAATGATATCTATTATGATTTTACATACCGATGCCTGAACTTTATTTTCCAAATGAAGTTCAGGTAAAGACCTACTTAAAGCGACCAATGATCATAATATATTTTATTTCTAACAATATATGGATGGATATGCTTATTTTTGTTTAGACTTATTCTAAATAACATGGGTATTGTTCTTGCTGATAGTAATGATTTGGTCCGCGCAGGTTTGCGCTCCATCATCTCTGCGCAAACGGATTTACCTATTGTCGGTGAAGCTACAAACAGCGAAGAACTCTTTGAACAGATTAAATCATTTAAACCTTCAATTGTTATTTTAGACTTTACCTCAGATGGTTTTACTATTGATGTAATTTCAAAAATTCAAAAGCTTAAATTTGACCTTAGTTTTATTGCCATTACTCCTGAGCAAAATGCGCAAATACTCGTAGATGCATTGCGGTTAGGGGTGAAGAGCTATGTTAAAAAGGATTGTGAGTTGTCAGAAATTGTAAATGCAGTTATTGAAACAAGTAGCGGAAATAAATTTTTCTGTGGACAGATTCTTGAAACGATTCAAAAAGCAGAGATCGATATAAATGATTTAGATTTTGAATCCTTCACCTGTGAAGCTGTTGTTTTGAGTGAGAGAGAAAATGAAATTATTAAGCTAGTTGCGGAGGGAAACACTAATGGAAAAATTGCTGAGCTACTATTTCTGAGTAACCATACTGTGAATACCCATCGTAAAAATATAATGTCGAAGCTCGGTGTTAAAAATACAGCAGGTATCGTGATGTATGCCGTTAAAATGAACATCGTTTCACCAAACCGCTTTTTATTTTCTCCTAGTAACAGCTAAAATCGTACGATCATTTTCAAATTAAACCTTCTTTGCGTGAGGTAATTGGGTATTGAGTAATAACGACCACCTACATCTTGAATCCATTGTTTTGATAAAACGTTGTTGATCCCAAGAAGATTGAATATTTCCAATGACAATAGTGCTTGGCTAAAGTTTTTCTTCCAGAATGAATTTTTTACCGCTCTGCCCATGAAGTCATATGACATACCTAAGTCGACCCTAAAGTATGATTTCATTCTCAAAGTATCTTTGTAACGTGTTGGATCAGGAGGGCCATATGGCAATCGCGTTCCAAATTGCATCCCCATCTGCACAGTAAAGCTCTCCAAGCCTGGCATTTGATCTTGAACCAAGGCGCCAAAATTAAAAAGCTGGTCTGTTGGTCTGGGAATGAAACCAGGATATATTACAGCACTGTCGGTAACGACCTGGTCGTCACTGAATCCAAAAATAATACGTTCTCCTGACTCATTATAATACTCTGTATATTGGTCATCAAGTATATCCTCTTTGGTTGAGAGTAAGCCTATTTTAAAGAACGACTCAATACCTTCAACAAACTCTCCGTGAATGTTAATATCCAAACCATATGCATAGGCTACAGCATTATTTTCTGCATAGTACCTTGTCCGAACATTTTCTATTTGATATGGATTGACATCCCACAAGTATTTATAGTATAATTCACCTGAAAACTTGAATGGTAATTCTCTCTGCCACATATTGAAATAAAAATCAGTACCAGCAACAACATGCACCGATTTTTGTGATTGAACATCTGTTCTAAGTGTTCCGTCGAAGTATCTAAATTCTCTATAAAAAGGAGGTTGATAATACATCCCTGAGGACAATCGGTAGGAGATATTTCGTTTTTTTAATGTTTTATTTTGAACCACAAAAGCACTAGGGTAATAGACCAATGCAACTCTCGGTGTCAGATACAGTTCATTATTAATAGTGGTATATCCTCCTCTTGTCCCAATGCGAAGGGCAAGCTTTGAGCTAACCTCCTTTACTGTATCACTCAAAAATAATTTTTGTTTTTCACCATGTTCTCCAACTTTATAACTTCTGGTGATAAAAATATTTTTTCTTGTTTTGGACCAAATAGAATTGAGTTGTAAAAAACCTGTATAACGCTGGTTGCTTAATGATAAGTCACCTTTTATAGTCTCGAAAAGTTCAATTTCATTCGGGTTATTTTGTGGTACACTATATCCAGCAGAATCAATCATTCTCCATTCACTGAGTACGTCTTGAAACTCATCAGCTTGAAATGACAGGCCCCATTTTAAGGTTCTATTTCTATATTTTTCTCTTTTTTGATCTGTAAAACCATTGTAAAGTACTTGCTCTCCATTGTGGTAAATGTTGATAATTGTTGCATCGAGTCGGTTTCTTGCATGATTCAAAAATGTTCCTATACCCAACACAGCTATAGAGTCTCCAAACTCCTCTTTGGAGGGATCTGTTTCCAGCTCATTGATGTAATATTGTCCTTGGATATCAAAGTATTCTCTCTCTGTTGTTTGAAAAGCCGTTGCATAAAGATCGAGCTTTGTTTTGTCACTGGGTTGCCAATTTAGAGAAACACCACCCATCATGGTTTGGAATTTAGTCTGTTCTTGTCCATCAAAATAAATTCGAAAAGAATAGGCCTCATTTGCGGTTCCAAAATCTGTTTCAGATGTTTGTGGGCTAAATCGATAATTATTGGAAGAATAATGCAGGAGGGTATTTAAGCTTAGTTTTTTTGAAAGTTTTGTACTTGTCGCAATCTGTCCATCCATAAAAACTGGATTGTAAGCACCTTTGGTAGGCAAAGAATTTAAAAAGTAACCATTTGACCTGTATCGGGCTCCAGCAATATAGCTGAATCGGTCATTAACTTTCTGCTCTGCATGGGCCTCAACTCCCAATAATGAAAGCATTAGAGACGACTTAAAGGCCTTTGGGTCTTTATAAGATATATCCAGTACAGAGCTCAGTTTATCTCCATATTGGGCATCGAATCCTCCTGCCGAAAACCGGACGGACTGAACAAGGGCGGAATGAATAAAGCTCATTCCTTCTTGCTGACCACTGCGCGTTAAAAAAGGTCTATAAACAAGAAATCCGTTAACGTATACCAGGTTTTCATCATAATTACCACCTCTAACATTGTAATTAGAAGTCAATTCATTATTGGAGGTAGCTGCGGTTGTCAACACCAGTCCTTTTTCTACACTTCCCGTAATCCGCTGGGCATCAATTACTGGCAATGATTCCAATTCAAATGGTGTTTCTCGGTCCTGTATCACATCCACTCCCTGTTGTTGCTGAATAGAAAAGCTAACCTCAGGAAATAGTTTCATTTCTTTTTCTATGAAAACACTTTCTTTTTTGATGATTTCATTTGCTTGGTAGACCAATTCTATGGTGTCTCCTGTTCTAAATGAAAAAACATACATTCCATTTTCATCGCTATAGGTATTTTGAATTGGAATTGTGTTGGCTTTTATAAATACATTTTCTATGGGTTTCCCTTTATTATCTATACAGAAACCTTTGATGGTATTGACTTGGCTACAGACTTGCAAGGCCAACATAACGAATAAAATACTGTTTATTATTTTCAAGATGCTAAAGTTAAGACCATAACGATTTACAAAGGCATTTATTTTGATTAATTTTTATGATAAGAATTTATTATATTTGTCGCCACTAAATGGTGGTTGTAGCTCAGTTGGTTAGAGCATCGGTTTGTGGTACCGAGGGTCGTGGGTTCGAGACCCATCTTCCACCCTGAAAAAGCCCGGTTTACCGGGCTTTTTTAATATCTATGAAGTATGCTAATATTTCTAAAAGAGTTCTTTTACTTCGTTGCTAAGTTGTTCAACCCATGTTCGTACTCTGTCAAAGGTCATCTCATCCTCATTATCCTCGTCAATTGCCAAGCCAAAAAAATGATCTTTGTTCACGAGCGCCTTTGACTCACTAAAAGTATATCCATCTATTGGCCAGTGACCAATGATGCGGCCGCCATTGGCTAAAATCACTTCTGCCAATATGCCAATTCCATCAACAAAATATTCACCATACCCAATTTGATCTCCTAGACCGAAAATCGCAAAAGTTTTACCCTTAAAATCAAGTTGTTTAAAATCTTCGATGTAGTCGTCCCAATCGCTTTGTAACTCACCATCATACCAAGTTGGAATTCCAATAACAAAAAGGTCTTTAGATAACCATTCATTGGGGTTAATATTATAGATATCTACCTGGGATACACTTTCGAAATGAACGCTTAGTTCATTCAGTAAATACGTTTCAATCACATAATCTGTGTTTCCCGTATCTGACCCATAAACTATTTTCACATCCATATTTTACTTTAGAGCGCAAAATTAAAAAAGCATTTAACTCTTGACAAAAGAATATAGTTATAACATGAAATACAATACCATTTTTAGGGTAATATGCTTCTTCCGAAGGTCAAATTATAGCATTCGAAATAAACTTTTCTGTTCGTTCACATAATGCTTTAAGTGCATTCGGTAATGTTTCCTCAATCCAAGGGTGCTTGCTTTGAAAAACATGGTCAGCGTTTTCAATAATATTTAACTTCGTATTCGACCATTTGGAAAGTCTTTCACCGCTGTCTAAACCTACAGAGGTATCATTTTTACCATGGCTAATAAAGAGAGGTTTTTGACATTCTTCACATATCTGTTTCAAATCATAATTGGATTTATGCCGCTGAAAATCTTCCCATAATTCAATGCTTTGTGGTAAATCTTGAAGTGTTCTGCCATTTTTAATTTTTCTGAACCCAGTGGATTTCCATTCTTCAAGCGCCGATCCTTTTGGGAACCGCTCTTCAATAGAGGCAATGGATGCCCAAGTCGAAATTGAACGAATACAGGGGATATATTGTCCTGAAATAAGTGCAATAGCCCCACCTTTTGAATGTCCGATTAAATGTCCATTCCATGAATCGACTCTGTGATCTATCCAATTTACGACAGCTTTTAGGTCTGCAATTTCCTTGCTATATGTGTTTTGGCCAAAAGACTTCGGATCCGGAAAGTCAATACCATTTTTAATGGTACCTCCGTTGTGTGTGGTATTGAATTTACAGAATCCATATCCCATCTTTGTAAAGAAGTGCTGTACTAAATGCCAAGCTCCCCAATCCTTAAAACCCATAAAACCATGAATAAAAATAATGATCTGTCCATTGAAGGCCTTTGGTATTTCTAGGTCTATTAGACTCTCTTTTCCATCGGCACCATGATAGGTATTGTTCTTAAGCTCCATGCTTGTCATTTTTCTTTATCAAGAAACATACTCTTGTTTGTGCACGAGTAAAAACTCTTGATTTTCAATAGCTCGATATCCCATATCATAACAGAAGAAATATTGGTGGCCATTTTTTGTGGAGTAGCTATTTGTGTAATAGTGAAAATTGAATCCAAGCTCGGCAAGATGTATAAGATGGACCGTTTTTTTTCCGTTTGGATTTAATTTGGATAATATTCGTCTGTTTTTTCTAAGAATACTGTTGATTTTTCGAACGACCGCGTTTGCGTCTTCATTTTGTCGATTGTTGAATGTATTTCGACAGTAGTCACAACAGAATTTCTGGTCTCTGCGACCAACTAGTTTTTCCTGGCATTCCAAGCAATTTATTTCTCTTCGAGTATTCACCTCTACAAGATTAACAAGAATTAACATGAAATACAATTCATAAAATTCAAGGTTTCGGATTTTTGTTTGAAATAAATAGATGTCAAATAATTTAATCCATCACCATGAATGACGCGAAACCAGAGGAAAAATCTAAAGAAACGAATCCGGCAGAACATTTGAGGAAATTAAATGCGGATATTGCCTTGGAAAAGATGCTTTTAGATCAGCTCCGAACTGAGGTCGGCAAAGCTATTATTGGTCAGGCTGATATGATTGATGCTTTACTTATTGCGCTTATGACAGAGGGTCATGTCTTGCTTGAAGGAATGCCTGGATTGGCCAAGACGATGGCGGTAAGGTCACTTTCTCAGACAATGAATTTGGATTTTGGTAGGATTCAATTTACCCCGGATTTATTGCCAGCGGATGTAACAGGTACTATGATTTATCAGCAGAAGTCGGACACTTTTACTGTAAGAAAGGGGCCTGTTTTTTCTTCTTTTTTGTTGGCGGATGAAATCAATAGAGCTCCAGCAAAGGTGCAAAGTGCTTTGTTAGAGGCAATGCAAGAGGGTCAGGTTACCATTGGTGATGACACCTTTCAACTTCCTGAACCCTTTCTCGTAATGGCAACTCAGAATCCCATTGAGCAGGAGGGTACATATACGCTTCCCGAGGCCCAAAAGGATCGGTTTTTACTTAAAGTAAAGGTAGCTTACCCTAGTGCGATTGAAGAGCAGGAAATCATTAAATCTCAGATTCAATCTCAACCGACTAGTAAACTTCAAAAAATATTGACCAAAAAAGATGTGCTGCGGCTTAAAGCGCTTGTCAAAGAGGTCTATCTGGATGAAAAGATTGAAAAATATATTGTTGATATTATTCATCAGACCCGCGAGCCCAACATCAAAGCACTTGAGCCATTGAGACCATATTTGTTATTTGGCGCTTCTCCCAGAGGGAGTATTGGCTTGGCACGTGCAGCGAAGGCACGCGCTTTCATGGAGGGAAGATCTTTTGTGATTCCTGACGATGTGAAAATGATGGCTGTTCCTGTACTCAACCATAGGATAGGCTTGACATATGAGGCGGAAATGGACCATGTTTCATCGCAAGATATCATCGAAAAAGTTGTTCAATACGTCGAAGTCCCTTGAATCTTAAGGATCTCATACGTTCAGTGCGGAGGATTCAATTCAAGACGCAAAGCTTGACTCATCAAAACAGGTTGGGAGAAGTCTCTAGCTCATTTAAAGGGTTCGGAATGAACTTTAGTGAGGTCCGCGAATATCAATTTGGAGACGAAACTCGATTTATTGATTGGAATGTGACCGCAAGATATAATAGACCACATGTTAAGGTTTTTGAAGAGGAAAGAGAACAAGTCAATATACTTTTGATTGATGTTTCAAAATCCATGGATTTCGGAAGCGGTAAAAGATCAAAAAAGGAATTAATGATTGAGCTTTATGCTACAATTGCATTTTCATGCGCATTAAATAAAGATAAGGTAGGGGTACTTTTTTTTGCAGATAAGGTGGAGCGTTATTTTGAGCCTAAGTCTGGCATGAAGAATATTTGGATGATTGCCATGCAGTTAATTGAATGGAAAAATGAATCCGTTGACTCGGACCTACAGGAGCCATTGCGCTTTCTACGCGCGCTGAAACTAAAACGTTTTCGACTTTTTGTACTTAGTGATTTTCATTTTGAAAGAAACAAACAGCAAAAGGAAGCATTGATTAGAACTAAGAGAAAGAATAGGGTATATGCTTTAAATGTTCGAGATCAAATGGAATCGAATATTCCGTTAAAAGGATTTTATCAAATCGTTCATGCCGAAACAGGGAAGAGAAGTTGGTACAATGGTTTTTCACAGAAGAAAAGAAATGTACTCAAGGCTCTTGAACATGAAACTCGTCAATATTGGAAGAATGAATGTCGCAAAAATAACATTCATTATATGGAGCTGAGTGGTGAGGTGGATGTTTTTAAAAAGCTAAATGGATTAATGTAATGAGAATTTCCCTAGGCATGCTTTTCATGGTTTTATCTTTTTTATCCTTTTGCCAGGATTATGTTGAGGTGACTGTTTCCGATAAAACACCTAGGGTTGGCGATTATTTCTCAATTACTTGTACCCTCAAAAATCAGCATGAATTTCCAGCATCACTAGATTCATGTTCGTTCTACCCTGCTCGGTATATATCTTCAGATTCAGCCATACATCAAAAAGTATATACGGGTGTAGAAATAATTGGAATAAAAGACAGTAGCTATAGACAAAACAAAGAAACCATAAGTCAAAGAGAGTATACGGTAGTTGCATGGGATTCATGTGAGCTCTCTTTAGATGGTTTTAACTACAGTCTGGAAAACAAGACCGTAGAATCGCAAAAGGTATATTTAAACGTTTCTTTTTATGATCCAGTTGAGGGCGTAGAAATGTATGATATTAAGGAATCTTTCTCAAGTTGGAAAGGTAGTGGGAACCTTTCACCTATTATTTTTTGGACATTGCTGATTGTGGCCTCTTGCTTGTTTATAATCGCCATGTTTTTTTGGTCTAATCGCTTTTTAAAAGCCAAAAAAAGGGTCGAGCCTCTATTACCATTAAAAGAGCGGATTCTATCTGAGATTAATCAATTGTATTCAGAGGAATTGTGGCTTAATCATGAATTACAAGAGCATTTTGTGCGGTTCTCATATCTTTTGAGAATGTACCTAACGGAACGCTTTCAGGTATCTTTTTTGGACAAGACTACTTATCAGTCTAAAATCTTACTTAAAAAAATAGATATAAACGAATCCACACGAACCAAAATAGGGGAATTACTCACGGCTTCTGATTTCGTGAAATTTGCCGATTCAAGTATTTCAAACGAACGCATCGCATCTTTAAAAATTGCCATAGAAAATGTTTTGGAGGATACCTCACCGAATATAGACCAAACAGCATGATTGAATTTATTCGATATACCGGGTATGATTTTTTAGTACCAAATTGGCTTTATTTATTGTTGCTTCTGCCTGCTTTTCTGATACTTCTGCTTCGCAAAGAACGATCTAAAAAATTTGGTGTTACATTCACGCAAACTTCCGCTATTCAAAATACCCTGTCTTCAGAACCTGTAGATTGGCTAAGGCGCATCATTTTATCCCTAAAGCTATGCTTTGTTGGTTTAATAGTAATTGCTTTGGCCCATCCATTTACATGGGAAAAGCAAAAGGAAAATGAGGATATAAATGGTGTTGGTATAGACATGCTTTTTGTTCTTGATGTTTCCGAATCAATGCAGGCCATGGATTTGAAGCCAAATAGGCTGAGTTCAGCAAAAAATGTCATTGAACAATTTGTGAGCAAAAGGAAGGGAGACCGAATTGGTTTGGTAAGCTATGCGGGTGAAGCGTATTCCCTTTGCCCTAGAACTACAGACCACGCTTTACTTCTTTCGCAGCTCAAGAGGGCAAATGGTCAAGATATGCTTCCGGGAACAGCGATAGGCGTTGGCCTAGGTACGGCTGTTGCACAGTTAAAAGGAGACACGACAGAGTCAAAAGCGATCATATTATTGACGGACGGAACAAATAATAGAGGAACCTTAAATCCTGCCGAGGCAGCTTTATTGGCTAAAAGTGAGAGTATTAGAGTTTATTCTATAGGGGTCGGAACCAATGGCTATGCTCGCATGCCTGACCCTTCTCCCTTTGGTCTTGGGTATTTCAATGCTCCTGTTGAAATTGATGAAAAGGTCCTCAAAGAGATATCAGCTGTGACCGGCGGAAAATATTTTCGAGCTACTGACTCTCAATCGTTAAAGAAAATCTTATTTGAAATTGATAAGATCGAGAAAAAAAGAATAAAGAGCAGGCCCGATATACAGGCCGGGATTCCCTTGCCTCATAATCTTTTGATTGTAATTCTGGTCTTAGGGTCTCTTTTACTTTTTGTTGATTTTTATTTATTCAAGAGCCATGAGTAAGACAGAAAGTATATATGCTTTGAATCTGAGGAACGGACTTCTAATTGATTTTGTGTTGTCAATTATTTTGATTGTCACGCTCCAGTTTTATTTATTTAGAGGGCTTCATTTCCAGTTTATGGATGTCTTTTATCTTTGTCTGCTGCTCGTCCCTGCATATTTATATTTTTACAAAGAGCACCAATCAATCCTTAGGCGATTTACTGACTATTATACAACAGGGAATTCAGGTCATCCAAAGCGCCATATCATTAAGTTTTTGGCTTTGAAATTTTGTTTTTTGGGTATCGTTTTTGCCATTGCGGATCCTGTTTTTGGGGAAGAAGAAACGCTTGTACCTTTGAAGAAAGGGGATATTATGGTCTGTCTTGATCTTTCAAGTTCCATGGATGTCAAAGATATAGAGAATGCAAGTCGATTAGAATCAGGAAGGAACCTTCTTAAATCACTTGTGAATAAATTATCCGGCCAAAGAATAGGCTTATGTATTTTCGCCCAAAATGCGATTGTTCAATTGCCTCTTACACGAGATTATGAGCAGTTCAAGCTTATGGTTTCTGATGCAAATACAAATCATTTTAGTAATCAAGGTACAAATGTCGGCGGAGCATTAATGAAGGCTATGCTTTCCTTTGAAAAAAAGAAGGCTGCACATTCTATACTTTTAATTACCGACGGTGAAGACCATGAAGCATCGCTCAATACAATTGTTGATTCATTAAGCTTATCGAACATAAAGCTATTATCGATTGCTGTTGGGACAGAATCAGGAGGTCCCATTCTTCGTTCAGATAAAAAGTCAATGCGCTTAGATGCGGCAGGTAATATTATACTTTCCAAAGTAGATCTATCATTGGTCAAAAGGCTGTCGGAACAAACAAAAGGACCTTGGTTTCATATCACCGAGACGTACCCTAACCCTGACCCAATATTAACAGAAATTAACCTTGCTTCTATGGGATATTCACGAGATTTGAAGTTCAAAGTTGAACAGAGGGTCTTTCATGTTCCTCTGTTTATAGCGTTGCTTGCATTCTTTGTGTATACCTTAATTCCATTTCGAATTAATAATAAATAGATGAGAAACTTGATATTTTTTAGTCTCTGCATAGTCTACGGAACTTTGCGATCGCAGGAAGTTGATTCGTATTCAGATTCTGCTTCCCATGCACAAGAGCTCTATAAAATGAAGGAATATGATAGTGCTTTGATAAGCTATGAGCGTGCTAAGAAATTACAAAATAGTATAAAGATGTCAGCGGCTGAGAGAGCCAAATTAGATATAGAACTTGGTCAGACAGCATACCGGTCTGAAGATTATACAAAGGCATTGGCGCATTTTCAGAATGCAGTTCAAGCTGAATCGGATATCATTAAACGTGCAGCGCTTCTTCGAAATTTGGGGAATACTTCTATGCAGCTTAAAAAGATAGATCAAGCGATTGATTTTTATAAGCAAGGGATTAAGCTTCATCCAGAGGATGCAGAGCTGAAGTATAATTTGTCCCAAGCTTTGAGACAGAGATCTCAATCCAATAATCCCGAAAGTCAACAAAACCAAATGGATAATGGGGGAGAGAACAAGCAAACGCAATCCAAATCAAACGAACAGAATAAGTCTCAAAATAAAGAGAAAGCTTATTCTTTTGAGGAGGAACAGAAACGGAAGATATTAAATGATTTATTGAGAAAAGAGGCAGAGACGAAGCGAAGAATTGAAAAGAAACAAAGCACACCCTCTACAAACGGTAAAGATTGGTAATGAAAGTTTTGCTTTACATATCTTTTTTCTTTGGGATCTCTTGGTCACTATCCCAAAGTCCTTCTGTTTTACTTGAGGTTTCAAACCTTCAGCCCAAAGTAGGAGAGTATGTCACAGTTCAGATGTCTTCGAATATAGGGAGCAATTTTGAGTTGAATTTCCCGGATGAATTTCAGTCAGGTATGAATGTTATGAGCGGCATGCGACAAAAATATGTCAATGGTAAGAGTAGTACGATTTACTATCAAACCCTCACTGGTTTCTTTATGGAGCCGGGTTCTTATATTTTTGGCCCAGTAAAGGTAAAGTCTAAAAAAAAATCATACAAATCTAATAGACTTCAAGTGCTTGTAAATGGGACTAATCAAAAACAAAAAAAGGAAAAAAAGAATCTAGCTCCAAGAACTAAAAGACCTGCCATTTTTGCGGAAACAAAGCCTTCAAAACTCAAAATTTACCGCGGAGAACCTGTATATCTTCAATCTAGTGTTTTCTCTAAGAAAGAGTTTTCGAGCATTAGGAATTATAATCCGTATAAAATTGAGGTCAAATACGACGAGTTTAAAATGAATGCATCCAAAGAGTTGGATTGGATAAGAGTAGCAATACAAGGTCAAGAATATCTTAAGTTACAATTTGAAGAGAACGTGATTTTTTTGAATGAGCCTGGTGACGCGACAATTCAGCCATTCGAAATGGTTCTCGCAGGTTATGGAAGCTATGCGGTAAGCTCTGAGGTTCAAAAGATAGAAGTGCTTGATTTGCCTCAAGAACGACAACCTCTTAATTTTTCCGGGTTGGTTGGTGATTTCCAGCTGATAGTTTCCCTTTCTGATTCTAACGCCAATGCAAATGACATCGTTTCGTTGGCCATAGAAATTAAGGGCCTCGGGAACTTGCATCAAATGCGAATGCCCGAACTCGTGCTTCCAAATAGCCTAGAGCTTTATTCTGATCCCATAACAACCGATAGTTATCGGCTTACAAAATCAGGTTTTAAGGGGAGTATTATTTACACCTATCCGATTCGGGTATTACGGGATGGATACATCCGAATTTCACCTATTGAAATCTCCTTTTTCAATCCGAAGAATGAGCGCTACAAGGCGTTGAAGTCGGGAAATTTAGAACTTAATTCTTCTGGGAAAAATATTAAGTCCACTCAAGATCGAGCGTTACTTAAGAAAGCAGATGAAATAGAATCAAAAGCTGTTTCAAAGGTTTTAAAGCCCTCAAATGAGGACCTTTGGCGAAATCCATATGTGCTATCTGCCCTAGGTGTTTTACTTTTATTGTTATTGTTTTTCTTTCGGAAACAAAAAAAATGGTTTGTTGCGAGGGACATGAAAGAGCAGGCTTTTACAGCTCCAAAGTTAAGTAATGTGCAAAACGCATTAGAGGCGGCCATCGAGCCCTCAGGTTCAATAGTGCAATCTATTTCCCTGATGGAGCAATGTTTATTTACATATTGTTCATATGTCCTTTCACAAGACAGTATGCGCTTGTCGAGAAATGAAATCTATGTTTTGTTGTCCAATCATATTGCTCCCGATAAAATAGAAGAAATACGCCATTTGTTTACCGTCTTAGATGCTTACAGATATTCAAAAGATACAGATTCATTGTCTTTTGAGGGTTTAAGAGATTCTTTTAACAAGCAAGTTTCAGACCTTTTGATGCACTAATAATCTACCTATAACACTTTTTTTTCAATTTTTCAGAACCTTTTTTAAAAAAAGTAGTAAAAACATCCAACCTTAACGAGATTTAATCGTCTTAGGTGTAAATGCGATAAACTATGAGACAACTTAAAATTGCAAAACAGGTAACCAACCGTGAAACGGCTTCTTTAGATAAGTATCTTCAGGAGATTGGAAGAGTGGATTTGATTTCTGCGGAGGAAGAGGTGGAATTAGCGAAAAGAATCAAAACAGGAGATCGTCAAGCGCTCGAGCGGCTTACCAAAGCGAATTTACGTTTTGTAGTTTCGGTTTCTAAACAATACCAAAATCAGGGATTGACATTGTCAGATTTGATCAATGAAGGGAATTTAGGTTTGATCAAGGCTGCTGAAAGATTTGATGAGACGCGTGGATTTAAATTTATCTCTTATGCGGTGTGGTGGATTCGCCAGTCTATTCTTCAAGCTTTGGCTGAACAAGCTAGAATTGTTCGACTGCCTTTGAATAAAATTGGAAATATTAATAAAATTAATAGAGCATTTTCAGAGCTTGAGCAGAAACTTGAGCGTCCCCCTTCGGCGGACGAATTGGCGGAAATTCTGGATTGTACACCTCAGGAAGTAAAACAATCATTGTCTCAAAATGGAAGACATATATCCATGGATGCTCCTTTGGTCGAAGGTGACGATTCTTCATCGAGCATGTATGATGTAATGGGCAGCAAAGATTCTTTGCCGAGTCCAGAGTCTAATTTGGTGCTTGAATCCCTAAGAAGTGACATAAGACAGTCTTTAAAGACACTAACGCCACGTGAAAGTCAAGTTGTTAGCATGTTTTACGGATTAGAAGGAAAGATGCCATTATCTCTAGAAGAAATTGGTGATCGTTTTGACCTAACGAGAGAACGTGTAAGACAAATTAAAGAAAAAGCAATTCGTCGTTTGAAGCACACTACTAAAAATGTTATTCTGAAGTCTTATTTGGGTTAAACATTTATAATGGGTCTACATCAATGACAACGCGCACCTTTTTATGGTTTGCATCGGTGTAAAAATTGTCAATAATTTCCTTTATTTTTTGTTTGACCTTTAAATCAGGTGCATTTTTTTCAATTTTCAACTTAATTGTCTTCAAAAATTTATTTCTAATCTTGTGTACAAGAGGGTATTCAGGTCCAATAATTCTTTCCTTAAACACATTTTTAAGAAGCTCAGCTAAGTATTCAGATGAAGCATCCAAGGTATGGATGTTTTCATGTTTTAGGGTAAAAGAAATTAGCTTATAGTAGGGTGGGTAGTGGTAGTTCTTTCTTTCAATGATTTCGTTTTCATAAAACTGCTCATAATCATGCTGTCCCACAAGTTGAAGAACCCAATGGTCCGGGTCACCAGTTTGAACAATTACTTTCCCCTGCTTGCCTTGTCTTCCAGCTCTTCCTGCAACTTGCGACATCAGCTGATAGGAACGTTCATAGGCTCTAAAGTCAGGTCTATTCAAAAGCATGTCTGCATCTAGAATCCCAACGAGGTAAACGTTATCAAAGTCAAGTCCCTTTGTAACCATCTGCGTTCCAATTAACACATCAATTAAGCCTTTATCGAAATCGTTGAGGATTTTTTCATAAGCATTTTTTGAGCGAGTCGTATCTAAATCAAGCCGCTTAATGATCCGATCCTTAAATATGAGACCAAGTTCATCTTCAATTTTTTCCGTTCCGAAACCAATCATATTCAACCTATTGCTTCCGCATGAAGGACATGATCCAACGGGGTTTGTCGAATATCCGCAATAATGACATTTGAGCAGGTTGGCAGATTTGTGATAGGTGAGTGATACATCACAATGGCTGCATTTTGGTGTCCAATTACATACCTCACAAGACCACAATGGTGTATAGCCTCTTCTATTTTGAAATAAAATAACTTGCTCTCCCTTTTTTAAAACATGATCCATCTCTTCTAATAAAAAATTCGAGAAGTGAGAATTCATGTTTTTCAGTTTCCGGGCTCTTTTCAAATCGGCATAAAGCACTTCAGGCATAAGCAATCCCTTGTACCTTTCTTTTAACGATACCAATCCGTATTTCCCCTGCTTTGCATTCGTATAGGTTTCCAAAGAAGGTGTTGCCGTACCCAGTAATACTTTAGCCTCATGCATACGTCCTAAAACGATGGCAGCATCTCGGCCATTATACCTCGGTGCGGGGTCGTATTGTTTAAACGAGCTTTCGTGTTCTTCATCAACGATGATTAAACCCAAATTTTGAAACGGCAAAAAGACTGAGGATCTTGCACCAAGTATAATTCTAAACTCATGTGGATCATCTTGTAGCACTTTGTTCCAGATCTCGACCCGCTCATTCTGATTGAACTTTGAATGATAGACGCCTATTTTTTCTCCGAAATAGGCCGATAAACGTTGAATCAATTGTGTGGTTAAAGCGATCTCAGGCAGCAAAAACAATACTTGCTTGCCCTGGTCGAGTTGATCCTGAATCAATTGAACGTATATCTCTGTTTTCCCAGATCCAGTTACACCATGAAGTAGGCTTACTTTATGTTTAAGCATTTCGCCCTCGAGCTGTTTAAGGGCTTTGGATTGCGCCTCTGTAAGCTCCTTGAAAGCTATATTTTTTCCTGAATTGAGTTGAATTCTATCAATTTGAAAACGTTCTACACTTAGCACGCCCTTTTTCTCTAAAGTAGCCAAAGCTGATGCACTAATTCCATCCTCAAGTAACATCTTTTTTTGAATAGGAAAATATCCATTTTCCTTTTCGGCAATTTTTATAATCTGCATCAAAGCTTCGAATTGTTTGCTTAGTTGCGTGTTACTTTCCAGCTCTTCTAAAATGATATTTAGGTTATTTTCATTTTGGAATTGGTCTTTAAGCTGATAACAAATTGATGTTTTTGCTGCATATCGTTGTTTAATTTCCTCCTTTGAAATAAGAATTCTTTTTTCAATCAATATTTTGACAATGGGTTGAACTGTCTGTATGTTTAAAAACTCAGAAAGCTCTTTTAAGTCACAAGAAACCTTGCTTTCAAGATATTCAACGATCTCTTGGCTTCTTTCGTCAAGGCCGTCGATGCCGGATTCAAATTCGGGGTGCAATAAAATATTTGTCTCACTGCCTAGCTTGAAATTCGCTGGTAATGCTGCATTCATTACATCTCCAATTGCGGCCATGTAGTATTGTGAAACCCATTTCCAAAAGGTTAATTGTCTCTTTGTAATAATTGGGGAATGATCTAATACTGCCTCAACATACTTTGATTGGTAATCATTGGGTACATTTTCATGAATGTTCACAACAATCGCCGTATGAAGCTTATTTTTCCCAAACGGAACAATAACCCTTAAGCCAATACCAACTGCATCATTCATTTCGAATGGAATTCTGTAGGTGAATGCCCTATGAATCGGTACGGGCAAGATCACATCAGCAAATAAGGTGCGCCGATTTGACATTATGAATTTTATAAATTAATCACATGCAAAACTCTCTTCATTCCCCAAGACATTATCAGCGGGGTGCTTCGAGCAGAATTGTAGGAGCCCAGTGATGGGACCTTCGCAAAGTTCTTGCGTACTTTTTTTATCAATCGCCCGAATGAAAGCTTGCTGAGGGGAGATATAAAAAGGCCTGTATGTCTTAATTGTTTGAATAGAAGAGAAGATACCAATAACTCTGTAGTCATTTGTTACTTCGAGGTTCGTGTAGGTTGGTTTGTTCTGAGCTAAAGAACTAGAGGGTTGATTTACAGTAATGTAGTTGTTTAAATCCTCAGACCCACCAGTTATTGTTACCTCAAAACCTAAAAAGTTTCTTTCATCTATAAGGGCGTCGTCAGTTACATTGCTGTTTACAAGGTTATAAAACGTCACGCCATTTGCAGAAAATGTTTTCGGTGAATTTGGCGAAACATCAGATTCTCCAATTTGCCAATTGATTGTCTTTGAAGTTGATTCTGCTGCTATATATTCGGCTATTCTAATCCCCAACTGGGCATTCACAACATAGGCATTTCCTGAGTTTGAAATGGTCACGCTGGTCGCTTTATATTCTCCCGGGTTACTCGCGAATTTGAAGGTGAAGTTTTGAGAAGTTGCGGTCGTTGTCATTCCATTGATGAGGTTAGTGGTTCCACTTACTTCAAATTCCCCTGAATTGATCACCGCTTTGAGACGGTATTGATTGTCAGGATTAAGTGAACTCATCATTTCGTTCGGAGAGGTTTGAACTGTACCGAAGGCTCCAGAGCTAGACGTCGTAGTTGGAAGTGTTTTGAAGTAATATACTTTTTGGAAGGGAGCATAAAAAACACCATTTGTGTCTTTATTTTCTATGAGTGTATCTTTTAAGGTCCAAGTTCTTAGAACACTTCCTCCTTGGATTTCTTCAATGGTCGCATCAACAGCATCGAAATAACTAGAATCCTCAATTTGTGCTAGCTCAAGCGCATTTCCTGGTCCAATAAATGCCCTCGTTATTTTTACATAATGCATAGAATCGCTATGGTCCAATAGGCCGTATACTACCGCCGTTTCTTTGAAGTCGCCAATAAGATCTATTTTTTCACTACAGCTAAAAAGAAGCGTAAGTGTCGCAAGTGCAAAAATGAGTTTCATCATGGGTTTAGAATTTCCAATAGTTCAACCTCAAATATAAGAAGACTATATGGTTTTATCCCACTCCTAGGATCGGGGTTAGGACCATACGCCAACTCGTGTGGAATATAAAAGATAAATTTACTTCCCGGATTCATAAGTTGAATCCCTTCTGTCCAACCTGGTATTACCTGATTCAGACCAAATTCTGACGGGGTTCCACGGTCATATGAGCTATCGAATGTTTCTCCTGAAAGCAAGGTTCCTTTGTAATGAACCTTTACCCTTGATGAGGCAGATGGATTTTTACCTTTCCCTGTTTTCAAGACTTCATATTGAAGACCTGAGAAGGTTTGTTTTACTCCTTTTTTATTCTTGTTTTTCTTTAAAAACTCAATCCCTTCTCTTTCAAACTCTTGGATGGAAATTTTGTACTTTTCGTCCATTTTTGTTTTCAAAGAAGCAAACAATATTTTCACACTGTTTGTATCGTTTTTAAATACATTTTTTAGTGAAAGCCCATCGTTAAACCCTAATTGAACTGTACTCATATCGATAATTTCTGTCGCTTCGAGGTCTGTAAATGTTTTTTGAATCTCACTTCTATTTAACCTACCTACACTTTGCGCACATTGATTTGCAAAGCTTTCGTCACGTCTAAGTTCAATGGAGGACATGTACGATTGTACGATCATCATGCAGCTATCAACTGAATAGCTTTCAAGGTCATCATTAAAACCCTTTGTGATTAGCGCTTTGTTCAATTTTGAAAAAACAGTATCCGTAATGAATGGTTTTGACATCTCGAAGCCAAGTGTGTAAGATATGCTATCCCGTTCCGATGATAGCTTAAGATTGCTGCTCGCATAGATTGACTCAGATTTGCTAGAAGAGCTCGCCTCCTTACTAGATACCGTTGCATCCTCCGAACATGAGACTAAAACAAGTCCAAGAGCTATTGAAAGGGCTATTTTCATTTTATTTCTATCAGTTCAACATCAAAAATTAACGCACTATATGGCTTAATTGGCCCACCTGGATGAGGATTTGCTCCATATGCTAGCTCCTGAGGGATATACAACCTGAACTTTGCACCTACAGACATTAATTGAAGCGCTTCGGTCCATCCTGGAATGACTTGATTTACACCAAAGCTTGCAGGAGTTCCTCGCTCCGTAGAGCTATCAAAAACAGTCCCATCGATTAGCGTACCGTGATAATGCACTGTTACCGTATCCGTTGCTCCAGCCTTTTCGCCTTTACCTTCTTCTTTGATCTCATATTGAAGCCCTGATTCAGTAGACAAAATACCTTCTTTCTTTTTATTTTCTTCTAGGAAGGCAATTCCTTGTTCTTTGTTTTCACCAAAAGCTGCCGTATTTGCTTCCTCAAGAAATGCTTGGATGAGTCCATTGGCCTCTTGTGGGTTGATTTTAAGTTCTTTTTGTTCAAAGACATCTTGAATTCCATCTTTTAAAAAATTCAAATCTAATGAACCTAATTGTTGGCTTTTTAAACTTTCTGCAATACTCAATCCTACTGCGTAACTTACTTTATCCTTTAATTCCTGCATTATTATGTTTTAAGAGGCACGAAGGTACACAAAATTAGAAGTTTTGCCATACAAATTGTTGTACAAAATACAATGTAACCCTTACTTAATTTATTCCGTAAATTAGATTATGAAACAAGAGCATTCTTTTTCTTATGAGCTTCATGAAAATTGGAAAGAGCTACCGGTACAAGATCAAATTTTGGTAGATCGTGCCTTTGAAGCGATGCAAGCTGCTTATGCACCTTACAGCAAGTTTAAGGTGGGTGCTTCAGTTCGCTTGGACAACGACGCTATTGTCACTGGAAGTAATCAAGAAAATTCTGCCTATCCGTCTGGACTTTGTGCAGAACGTGTGGTGCTATTTCATGTGGGTGCAAATTATCCCAAACAAGCGGTTCAAACACTTTGTATTGTGGCAGAAGGTGATCTAATTCCTTCGGAGAAGTTGCTGTCTCCCTGTGGAGCTTGTCGACAGGTAATGCTTGAAACTGAAAACAGACAAAACAATAAGATCCGAGTCATTATTGTAAATCAGGATAATCGGGCGCTTATTATCAACAGTGTCATCGATCTTTTGCCCTTTGGATTTAGCGCGGGGTATTAAATCATTTTCTATTAGGTTTTGGAGCTTGTCNTAACTATCTTTGTTGACTCAAAATTTAGTTATGATCAATTGGNTTACTGTTAAGTTAAAATATACAAAACAGCTCGAAGATGGNACACTNAAAAGAGTCACAGAGCCTTATTTATTGGCAGGAATGACTTTCACAGATGCCGAAGCAAGAATATATGAAGAGCTTGGCACCANTATNAATGGAGAGTTCTTAGTTACGGGCATTGCACGCACTGATATTCATGAAATTTTCCCNTTGGATGGTAGCAATGTTTGGTACAAGTGTAAAATCTCCTATGAAAGTGCAGATGCGGATGGTGGAAAGAATAAAAAAATCAATCAGTTTATTTTAGTTGAAGCGAGTACAGTAAAGGAAGCATATGATAACCTTGCTGATAATATGTCAAATTTGATGGTCGATTATAAAGTTATTTCTGTTGCTGAGTCTCCAATAGTTGAGGTTTTCTATCCAAATGAAAGCACAAAGAGGNTTGAGCCAAAGGAGGTTTCATCAGGAACAGGAATGGNACCCAATACCGATTTTAATCCAAATGTCGAATCNAAGGTTGTAGATGAATTAGATACAAATGAGTAAGNACATAGAGCGCCTTAGGGACGAACATAAAGATTTTGATTTGAANGCACTGGATGAATCATTTGCAAAAGATCCATTCAAGGCCTTTCAGGAATGGTTTGATGATGCATGTAGCTCGAAAGATCCAGAACCGAATGCATTTTCGTTATGTTCTGTAAATTCTGAAAATANCCAGCCGTCGAGCAGAATCGTCTATCTNAAAGAGCTTCGTAGCAAAGAATTTGTGTTTTACACNAATTATCAGAGTGAGAAATCTGATGATATTAATGNTAATCCACGCGTGAGCATGTTGTTTTTTTGGCCAGGATTACAGCGCCAAGTTCGCATACAGGGATTTGTAACAAAAATATCTCCTGAGGAAAGTGACCGTTATTTTAATTCTCGACCTCGTTCGAGTCAATTGGGCGCATGGGCTTCAGACCAGTCTAGACCGCTAAAGTCTCGAGAAACTTTAGAGCAGAAACTTAAAGACCTCGAANAAAAATTTCCAAAACATATTGATCGACCAGAATTTTGGGGAGGCTACGGAATAGCCCCTTTTAAATTTGAGTTTTGGCAGGGACGGCCCTCTCGATTACACGATAGAATTGTGTTTGAAAAAGAAGAAAATTTATGGGTCTCACATCGCATTAACCCTTAATCAATTGGAGCCTACTTGCATCACGTACAAAAGNGGATTGAGATTGGTTTACCTCCATAAACCAAGNGAGGTNGCNCATGTTGGTTTTTTTTTCAGAGCTGGTAGTCGTTTTGAAAAGGAAAACCAAACTGGTTTGGCCCATTTTTTAGAGCATTGCGTTTTTAAAGGCACAAAAAAAAGGAATGGGATTCAAACGATTTCTCGTATCGATGAGGTTGGGGGAGAGCTAAATGCCTATACAGCAAAGGAGGAATTATGTCTGCATGCATCATTTCCTAAATCCCATACCGCTCGTGCGTTTGAGCTGTTATCTGACATCTCAATTAATCCAGTNTTNACCAAAAAAGAGGTTGAAAAAGAGAAGGAGATTATTTTCGATGAGATCAATTCNTATTTAGATAGCCCNTATGATAAAATTTTCGANGATTTTGAGGAAGAGCTGTTCAAAGGNCATGCATTNGGNAATAATATTTNAGGNGTTAAAGAGGGTTTAGAAAACTTAAATAAAAANGACCTTGAAGGATTTGTNNNAGATTATTTTTCCAAAGGANAACNTNGTAGTTTCNTTTGTGGGAGANNTTTCACTCAAGNNAATNGANCGCATGCTTGNAAAACATNTNCATGCNATGCCTGAAAGNGGTTCACAAGTTGAAATAGACCCGTTTTCCGGGTNTAAGCCATTTCGCATGGTTCGTAAAGAGGCCAATTATCAGGCCCACCTCGTGATGGGAGGAATGGCACCTAGCTATTTTAATGAAAGTAGAACGGCCATGGCCATGCTCATGAACATGATTGGTGGACCTGCAATGAACGCAACGCTTAATATTTCTTTGAGAGAAAGACATGTTTTGGCCTACAGTGTGGAAGCCAACTATGTGCCTTATGCCGATGTTGGATTTTGGCAGGTTTATGTTGGCTGTGAGTCTCGGAACATCAAAAAATCAATCAAGCTAATTGAAAAGGAATTGGATCGATTACAAAAGAAACCGATCAGTGCAGCGAAGTTGACAAAGGTAAAGCAACAATTTAAAGGTCAGCTCGCCTTGAGTATGGATGTGAATTCAGGCCTGATGCACAGTCTCGGTAAAAGCTTATTGGCTTTTGGACAGATTGATACAATTGAAGAAATTCACAAAAGTATTGATAAGATTTCTTCTGATGAGCTTCAAAAACTAGCCCAGACTTACATGAGGAAGTCCGAGGTTTCCTCTTTAGTTTTTGACCTCAAGGACTAATTTCGAGCACCGAATATTGAGCTTCCAATACGGATCATCGTACTTCCCTCATCTATTGCTGTTTCATAGTCTCCGCTCATTCCCATAGATACAATATCAAAAAGATGGTTGTTACTGAAATGATTTGCTTTTAAGGAGCTGTGAATTTTTTTGAGCTTGTGGAACTCACCTTTGATTTTTTCTTGGTCTTTTGTAAAGGTTGCCATACCCATTACCCCTCGAATTTGGATGTTTTTTAGCAGCTTGTATTCTTCTGAATTCAATAAATCATTGGCTTCCTCCTCAGAAAGGCCAAACTTTGTCTCTTCATCAGCAATATAGAATTGAAGTAGGACATCAATAATTCTATTTGACTTTAAGGCTTGTTTGTTGACCTCTTTTAGAAGTCTCAAGCTCTCTACACCGTGAATCAAAGACACAAAAGGTGCAAGGTATTTTACTTTATTTCGTTGAAGATGCCCGATAAAATGCCATTCAATCTCTTTTGGAAGCACTTCCCATTTTGCAGCCATTTCTTGCACCTTATTTTCACCAAATATTCTTTGGCCCGCATCAAATGCTTCTTGAAGATCTTCGATGGGTTTGGTCTTAGAAACAGCGACGAGGACAACATGCTTCGGCAGCTCTTTATTGATTCTATTCAGGTTTGCACCAATCATTCTTTTAGATTATAGATGGTTAGACCGCTGCGAAGTTTTGGTTCGACCCAAGTTGATTTTGGAGGCATATATAATCCGGCATCTGCTACAGCTTTAATCTGTGCGATCGAGACAGGGAAAAGCATAATTCCCAATACAAACTTCTTATTTTTCAATTCTTGAGAAAATGCTTCAGCATCGAAAGTTCCTGGTAAAAAATCTATCTCTTTGCTCGTTTTCAGGTCTTCAATTCCCAAAATAGGTTTGAGGATAAGCTCCGTTAATAAGCTCGAGTCTAAAGATTTTACGGGATGCTTTTTGTCAATTAAATTTTCGTCAATGGTCAGGGCATACCAAGCATCATTGATTAGAAAATGGAGGGTGTGATTTAGTGCTGGAGGTATTCCTTGGTCAAGCTTTTTAATGGTCCCTAATTGGCTTATTTCAGCTAAAAAACTTTCTGGTTTTAGTTTATTTAAGGACTTTACAATTCTATTGAATGAACTTATGTTAAGTTGTTGTTCATCAACGAAGTAGGCAAGGAAATTTTTAGAATGCTCAAACTGATTCCTTTTTGATTTGTATAAACCTGCAGATGAAGCTGTTCTGTGGTGTCCATCTGCAATGTAAACCTCTTTTATGGGTTCAAAATATGCTTGAATTTTATCCGCATCATCATTCTGAACAATCCAAAGCTCGTGTTTGATTTTGTCAGTCGTGGTAAATTCATATTCAGGTCGACTCAATGCAATTTCTTCAATTAAATCTTGAATATTTTTATTTCCTGAATAAGATAAAAGTACTGGTTCTGCATTGTAACCGACGACATCAAGGTAATGCTCAAATAGAGCTTCCCTAGTTGTTAGTGTCGCTTCATGAATTTTTATTTTTTTTGCCAAATATTCTTCAACACTAGCACCTGCAATAACACCAATACATGAGTGATTTTCAGATGTTTGTTTGTACAAATATAGTTTTGGTTCAATATCTTGCACAAGAATACCGTCTTCCACAAATTGATCATATCCCTTTTTTACAAGTTCAAATCTTTCCTTTGAATTTGGTTTTGTTTTTTTAGACGAATCAAATTCAGGATTTATAATATTTAGTAAGGTCCACGGGTTGGTTTCCATTTTGGCCTTTAATACATTTTTTTTATAGGAGTAATACGGTCTTGTCGCGACGAGGTGAACCTTATCTCGGACCGGGCGAAGTGCTTTAAATTTAGCTATTACGGCCATAGTTAGAATTTGTAACTCATCCCAAAGCTTGGTAGAAGCGGAAATTGATAGATTTCTTCACTTGTCACTCTATTGACGTAGAATATATTGTTTCTATTGTAAGCATTTGTAACACTACCAACAACCTCTAAAACAGTTTTGTTTTTGAATTTAAATTTCTTTTTAATCGTCACATCAAATCTGTGGTAATAAGGCAATCTTTGGCTATTAAATTCTCCCAATAATGTTGAAATGTTGTCACTGTTATTGGTAATTGGATCTGAGGTTACTCCTCCTGAGAAGTCTTCCGGTTGGTAATAACCAGCTGTCGGTGTAAATGGTAAACCTGAACCAAGGTTCCATCTTATGTTGAAGTCAATGTCTTTTTTCTTACCGAAAATATAAGAACCAACAATATTAATATTGTGTCTTCTATCAAATACCGGGAAATATTCATTAAATCCATCCCAACGCACGTTGTGTCCATACGAATAGACGCCCCATAAAAATAAGCGGTCCTTGCTGTATTTAATAAGAAAGTCTGCTCCAAGCGATTGGCCAGATTCTATAATAAAATCTTTCTTGAATACATCGTCAATGAGCTCAAAAGCGGCGACATCTTCGTATAGCTTATTTTGATTGATATTGCTGAGCTGTGAAAAGTATTTGTAGTATCCTTCAAGATTTACGGTTATGTTTTTACCTAGATCAACTTCAACACCTGCAATTGCATGCCAGGCATATTGGAGGCCATTGTTTACCTGTCTCGTATTGCCAAACTCATTTACGAATTGATCTTGAACATTTGTTGGTGCGCTCAACAAACCGTTAAATAGGTTTATAATGTCTTTATCCGAAGATGCAGAGGTAAAGTTTTGTGAAAATCTGCCTCCTGAAAATTTGAATCTAATGTTTTCAGTAGCATTGTATTTTGCACCAAGTCTAGGTTCAAGCGATATTGTATTCAGAGAAGCATAAACCTGGGCACGCACTCCTGTTTGTACTACCCATCTTTTAAATACACCTCTGTAGTTAAAGTAGCTGCCAATTTCTGTGGTAAAATTTTCGTCTTCAATTTTTCTTCCTACTTCATTGAAGGTAGTATAACGGGTATTGAAACCATTTAAATTAAAGCCATAATTAATTTCACTTTCATTTTTCAGGAAAAGGCTGAAATCAAAACCTAAATCAAAACCTCCAATACTAGAGGTACGTGGTTCTAATTCTGACTCGGTAAAAGTTGTGGTAAAGTTACTACCGTTCACGTGCCCCCTAATGAAAATTGGAGAACCACTAGGTACGAGTAGGAAATTGATTCCACCACCTGCAGCATTCCAATTTAGGTCTGCAATATCATAATTAACACTGTCTTGATTGCTAAAACCAAAAGCACTGAACTTGCTTCCTCCATCACCTGTAAACGTTACTTTTCCGTACAAATCAGTAAAATTAAAAGGTAAACCGTTTCCTTCATTTATGTTTGGATATAGCGCTTCAGATGTTATATCTAGCAGACTTTTTTTGGCTGAAAAAATATAGGAGCCAGCTCGGGGTGAATCTCCTCTTTTTTTACCTAAAGGTCCTTCTAAAACAAGTTTCCCCAAGAAAGGAGAAGCGGATGCTTTTCCAGAAAACTTCTTTCTATTACCATCTCTGTAGGTTATGTCCATGATTGAAGAAATTCTACCACCATACTTTGATTCAAATCCACCTGTGTAGATGTCTACATTTTTAATCAATTCAGTCTCGAATATTGAAAAGAAGCCAATAGAGTGGAAGGGATTGTATATGGTCATTCCATCCAAAAGTATTTTGTTTTGAATCGGTGTACCACCACGAACGTATAGCTGTCCACCTTGGTCACCCGTTGTAATCACACCAGGTGTCACAGAAAACGCCCCAACGATATCATTTTCAGCACCGTAGCTTGGTATTCTCTCTAGCCCTTCTTTGCTTATTTTTAATTTAGATATTTCGATTTTCGTTCTTTTTGTTTTACTTTCCGCCGAAACTTTAACTTCATTGAACTCTTGCACGGATTCAAGCATTTTTAGCTCAAATTTCACATCAACAATATTTCTTTTGGTCGTTAGGTCAACATTTTGAATTTCATCTGCATATTTGAAATTATCGACCTTAATGAGATATCGATCACTTTTGAGCTTTGGAATTTGAAAGAAACCATTCAGGTCCGTTACAGCGCCTGCCACAGTTGAACTATCTTCTCTAAGTAATTTCACTTTTTCGTATGCCAAGGGTTCTCCATTTGATTGGTCATAGACAAAACCTCTGACTGTTTTGATTTGGCCCATAACTTGGGTGGACAAAAGTAAAATTGAAATGCAAAGAAGAAAGTTTTTCATAGTATAGTGATGTAGGGTGCAAATTTAATCAATTGTTTGCAATTTTGAGTGGTCTTCTAAATAACTAACTTTGACAAGTACTTTACACTTAAAATAGATTATCATAGATATGGAATTGAATAGAATAGAAGCTCCCTACGTATTTGAATTAAACGCTAAAAACGATTTGTCTTTGGTGATAGATTCCTCTGCTGATTTGGAAGGAAAGAATCGAGGTATGACGCCTATGCAGCTGCTTCTTGGGGCTTTAATCGGCTGTATGTCTATTGATGTAATACTTGTCTTGAAAAAACAAAAAATATCACCAAAGGTTTACCGTGTAGAGGCGCAAGCAAAAAAGAAAGAAGGTGTTCCTACGCCCTATGAGCAAATTCATTTTAATGTATTCATAGACAAGGAAATTGATTTTAAGCGCGTAGATAGAGCACTCGATCTTTCACTGAATAAATATTGTTCAGTGCGCGCTAGTCTTCATCCTGACATTAATTTAAGCTACGAGATACATGGTGTCTAAGAGAATAAAGAGTCTACAAATGATTTTTTGTCAAAAAGTTGTAGGTCTTCCATCTGCTCACCAACACCAATATATTTGACAGGTATTTGCATCTGATCAGAGATGCCGATAATGACACCGCCTTTGGCTGTTCCATCTAGTTTAGTTACTGCAAGGGCATTTATATCAGTGGCTTGGGAGAATTGTTTTGCTTGCTCAAATGCATTTTGTCCTGTGGACCCATCAATTACTAAAAGAATTTCATGAGGAGCATTTGGGATTACTTTTTTCATCACATTTTTAATCTTAGAAAGTTCATTCATAAGATTGACTTTGTTGTGCAGTCTGCCTGCGGTATCAATAATGACAACGTCTGCATTTTGCGCTTTGGCTGATTGTAGGGTGTCAAAAGCGACACTTGCAGGGTCTGCACCCATTCCTTGTTGAATGATTGGCACACCAACGCGCTCAGACCATATAATAAGCTGATCGACTGCGGCCGCTCTGAACGTGTCTGATGCCCCTAAAACAACTTTTTTCCCTGCTGCTTTAAATTGATGGGCGAGCTTGCCGATTGTCGTTGTTTTCCCGACACCATTAACCCCCACAACCATAATTACATAGGGTTCATTGTTTTCATCAAAGTGTGAAATGGAATTATTTTCGGTATTATTTTCTTCAAGGAGCTTCGCAATTTCTTCTTTTAAAATATTTTGAAGTTCCTCAGTTCCAAGGACTTTATCTTTCTTTACGCGGCTTTCAATTTTATCGATGATTTTAAGCGTTGTTTCAACGCCGACATCTGAGGAGATTAGTACTTCTTCGAGTTCGTCAAGTACCTCTTCATCTACTTTAGATTTTCCAACAATGGTTCTCGCCACCTTGGAAAGGAAAGACGTTTTTGTTTTTTCCAGTCCCTTATCAAGCGTCTCTTTCTTTGGTTTCGAGAAAAAATCAAAAAGTCCCATATGGTTGTAAAAAAAAAGCTCCCATTGGAAGCTTTATAAATATTTATGTGTGCGTTTTAGCTTTTGCTAAACCACTCTTTAACTTTGTCGTTGTGTACGATTCCTTCTTTGAAAGAATAAGCGCCAGATTTATCTGACTTTACCATTTTAATTACCTTGGTGTGGGCTTTACCTCCACCTTTCTGTAAACTTGCAACTACTTTCTTTGCCATGACAAATTATTTAATTTCTTTGTGAATTGTATATTTCTTCATGATCGGGTTGAATTTTTTAATTTCCATTCGATCAGGAGTATTTTTTCTATTTTTCGTTGTAATGTATCTAGAAGTACCTGCTAAACCTGAGTTTTTGTGCTCTGTACACTCTAAAATCACCTGAACTCTATTTCCTTTGCTCTTTGCCATTTCTGTTGATTTTGACTTTTAACGCTTATTTTAAATATCCTTTCAAACGTGCTTCTTTCACACAAGCTGAAATTCCTTTCTTATTGATAGTTCTCAAAGCAGATGTAGCCACTTTCAGTGTAATAAAAGAATCTTCTTCTGGAAGATAAAATTTCTTAGTAACCAAATTTGGATAAAAACGACGTTTTGTTCTTCTCTTCGAGTGAGAGACGTTGTTTCCAACCATTACTGATTTTCCTGTAAGTTGACAAATCCTTGACATATGCTTGACGTTTAAAGACGTTATTAATGTAAAAAGCGGGTGCAAAGAAACACTTTATTTGGTAATAAAGCAAATTTATAAAAGAAATTCTAATTGTTTTTTTAAACTTTTTTATGTCTTTATTCTATTGAATTTCTTGGGTGATAGCTCAATATTGCCTCTTTTAAAAAACTTTGATCGAGATGCGTGTATATTTCGGTTGTTATGATTGATTCATGGCCAAGCATTTCTTGAATTGCCCTTAGGTTTGCACCGCCTTCAATGAGGTGGGTGGCAAAGCTGTGTCTAAAGGTATGCGGAGAGATTGATTTCGAAAGGTTTATTTTTACAGCCAAATCCTTAATGATTATAAATACCATCACTCTAGTGAGCTGCTTTCCTCTTCGGTTTAAAAAGATAAAGTTTTCGTGCCCATCTTTAATATCAAGCTTCGATCGCATTTTTTCCTGATAGGTCGAAATTTCTAATTCTACACTTTTACTTAAGGGCACGAGTCTTTCTTTGTTCCCTTTTCCAATAACGCGAACAAAGCCTTCGTCGTAAAATAGATCTGTGAATTTTAAGTTGACCAACTCACTTACGCGCAAACCACAGCTATATAAAACTTCTAGCATTGCACGGTTTCTCGAACCTTCATTTGAATTTAAATTAACTGCTCCAATGAGTTGATCAACTTCTTCAATTGATAGTACTTCAGGGAGCTTACGTCCTAGCTTGGGTTGTTCTAATAATATGCTTGGGTCGTGAGTGATCAGGTTTTCAAGCATCAAATAGCTAAAAAATTGTTTTATTCCAGAGATAATTCTTGCTTGGCTACGGGCACTTAAACCTACATCATATAGCTCAGTGACAAATGATTTTAGGTGCGTGTATTGAACCTCTTTTATGTTAATATTCTTATCTGTACAATAGCCTGCGAGCTTATCGACATCATTTTGATAGGCAATAATTGAATTGGAAGATAGTCCCTTTTCGATTTTAAGGAATGAAACAAATTCAGTAATATAGCGACTCCAACTAGACACGTGATGAAATTAGCAATAATTAATGGTCCAAATTTAAATCTATTGGGTTCTCGTGAACCTTCTATTTATGGAGCAGAAAGTTTTAATGATTTTTTTGATCGTCTTTGTGGTCAATTCGATGCAGAGTTGACTTATTTTCAGTCCAATATCGAAGGTGAACTTATAAACGAATTACAACGATCAGGTTTCGATGGATTCATTCTTAATGCTGGAGGATATACCCATACAAGTGTTGCCTTAAGAGATTGTATCGCTGCGATTTCAGCGCCTGTTGTTGAAGTTCATATTTCAAATATACATGCTAGAGAGACCTTTAGACATGAATCCTTACTTGCTCCAGTTTGTGTTGGGAGTATTGTTGGTTTGGGTATTGACGGTTACTCCCTTGCTGTTCGTTTCTTTTTGAATAAATGAACCTTTTAAAACATTAGGTGTACAGGAAGAAAAAATAATATGAAAAGCTTTCTTCTTTGCACTTTAATCGGTTCGGCTTTGTGCACCCCTATTATTGAGCAGGTTACGCCCGTTCATCAAAACAGAACTTCTTCAATTGCAGTAAAGTCTAAACGCAAAATTCAGCTAGTGATCTTATTTGATACTTCGAGTAGTATGGATGGCCTGCTTAATCAAGCAAAGTCAAGATTATGGGAAATTGTAAATGAATCAGGAGCACTGCGTTACAATGGTGAAATTCCATCACTAGAAATTGCCATGTATGATTATGGTAATTCCGGTATTCAGAACAGTTTATTTGTACGAAAGCAACTGGAATTCACATCTGATTTGGATTTGGTATCTCAAAAACTTTTTGCGCTAAGGACAAATGGAGGAAGTGAATATTGTGGTGCGGCAATTGGTGATGCATTGAATCAATTAGAGTGGTCCCCCGATGAAAGGGACCTTAAGATGGTTTACATTGCAGGTAATGAACCGTTTAATCAAGGACCAGTAAACTACCAAGAAGTATGTGCGATCGCCAAGAAAAAAGAGGTGCTGGTCAATACAATTTATTGCGGTGATCATTTGCAGGGAATTCAGGAGCTTTGGAAGGATGGAGCAAGCTGTGCACAAGGAGATTATTTCAATATCGACGCAAATAGAGATGTTGTTTTCATACCGACACCATACGATGACCGAATTAATGAATTTAGTATGAAAATTAATCGAACTTATGTGCAGTATAATAGTATGGGTATGGGTAGAATGCAATTACAGGAAAGTCAAGATGTAAATGCTGAGCGTTTAAATTCCTCTGTTGCTGCTAAGAGAGCCAAAGCAAAAATATCTATGAACTATAACAATAGCCAATGGGATCTAATCGACGCTTATCTTGCAGACTCAACAGTCATAAACGATATTGACCATAAATACTTACCTGAAGCGCTCAAAGAAAAATCGGATAAAGAGATTCACCTCTATGTGAAAATGAAGCTGAAGGAAAGAAAGCATATTCAGAGTGAAATTGCTGAATTAACACTAAAAAGAGAGGCGTTTATTCAAAAAAAGAAGAAAGAATTGAATGCTAATGACGAAGATGATTTAGGTACTGCAATTAATAACAGTATTTTAAAAAAGGCGATTGGTTTAGGATTTGACAAGCCGGAATAAGACTTAACTGTATTTGTGTTACTTTCGCAGTATGGAACAAATCATTCTGTACTTTAAAAGTATTGACCCCGTCTATGCAGCGCTACTTGCCACTACATTTACCTGGCTTGTGACTGCACTTGGTGCTTCCTTGGTTTTCTTTTTTAAATCAATGCATAGAGGTGTTTTGGATGGAATGTTAGGCTTTACCGGAGGGGTAATGGTCGCTGCTAGCTTCTGGTCATTATTGAATCCTTCAATAGAAATGTCCGAGCGCATGTATCCCGATATGATTTGGATGCCGGCGGCCGTTGGTTTTTTGAGCGGTGCTTTATTTCTTTTCTTCTTGGACAAGAGCTTACCGCACCTTCATATCAACTTTAAAGAATCCGAAAAGGAAGGAGTAAAAACTCAATTTCACAAAACTACGCTTCTTGTATTGGCAATTACTTTGCATAATATACCTGAAGGTCTTGCTGTTGGCGTTTTGTTTGGTGCATGCGCACACGGAATTGAAGGTGCCTCAATTGCTGGAGCTGTTACCTTGGCCATAGGTATCGGTATCCAAAATTTCCCTGAAGGTTTTGCAGTTGCGATGCCATTGCGCAGGGCAGGGGCCAGCAGATTTAAAAGTTTTTGGTATGGTCAGCTCTCTGCCATTGTAGAGCCCATTGCAGGAGTTTTTGGTGCCTTGGCGGTCATCTACATGGAACCCATTCTTCCATTTGCCTTGGCTTTTGCTGCGGGCGCAATGATTTTTGTGGTGGTTGAGGAGGTGATTCCAGAAACCCAAAGGGATAAGTATACCGATGTTGCTGTTCTGGGTTTTATTGGTGGTTTTTTGGTAATGATGATTTTGGACGTATCTCTAGGGTAGCAAAAGTCATTGCACTTGTTAAGGGCAAAGNTGAAATTATTATATCCGCATNTAACTAGTTCATTTCAACTGGTTCCCAAAGCTCTATTTTGTTTCCATCCTTGTCAAAAATAAATGAATATCTTTTACTTTGGTTTTCTANAATTTCATTTTCTATTTCAATTTCATTGCTTTTGAGTACTTCGAGAAGGTGTTTTAGATTTTCAACTTGGTATTTCGATTTATTGGTTGAGCCTAGCTCATTNTAACTATCCTGGTTTAGTAGGGATAGATGTGAAAAAAGATCTAGATAGGTTGAGTATTCCTCTAGGTCTCGGAGAGTTTGTTTNTTCATTTAATCCATTNCTTTGTTTTATTTTATTGCACATCTTAGAGAATTATTCANTTGCATATGATAATTTGTAAAGAGATTGAAAGCAAATTTTGCTCATCGATTCAAAAGACGTCTATTAATGCAATAAGGTTGCAATANAATTAAATTTTAGGGCTGTAATAATAATTTGTTAACATTAGACGTAACGTATATGGGGCGAGCAATACTTTTATAANCTTAAATTCAATTAAGGTAAAATGAGCGTTCCCACACCTAGCTGTTCTTGATGTTTGATGACGTAGGTATAGGTGCCTGAATTTAATGCTGAAAGATCGATCTCTTCTTGTCCTGAATGAATACCATTATAGGTTTTTTNTCCCTCTAACGAAAAGAGCTCAACCGTTAAAAATNNGTGCCCTGCTCNAAATAATTGAACACTTTTTTCAATGGATGGGTTAGGAACGAGTTTAAGATCGATGGCTCCTTTATCTAAATCGTCTATGGCCGAACCGTTTGGACAATAGTTCCCGTCGGGAGCATTTTGAGGAAGCTTATATTGAGGGTCGGTAATCAGTGCATANCCGAGTACATCCATGGTTTNTAGCAATGCTTGAGAGCAAGGTTCCCATTCATTCGCAATGCCATTACAAGTTTGCACATCATTGAGGATTTCCATATTTGAGACCTGCATCCAATAGAGGTATTCTATAGCCATGCATTGATAGTCGCAAGTGAAGTCATCATAATGATACCATGCTTCTGCTGNATAATTATTTGGCACACTCATAAATTGACCGCCGCGCGCNACATCCATTGCTGATGATAACAAAGATGAGTTTGGTTCTAATGAAAATGCCTCAGGATATATATTGACATGTCCTACGGAATTAATCGTATGCATGATTTCTTCAACGCTAGCATCAGCTCCCCAATAACCGGGTTGTGAAGGGTCTATTTCTTGTTGCCATAATACAGCNCCGGCACCTTCTCCCTCGTAATTATTAAAAAACGTATTCATTCCTACACTACCATCTGAGGTAAATATCGGCATAAGCGCCTGCTTATTTTGAAGCTCAGCGAGTAAAGCGGGGTCATCAACCACCCCATCCTCATCGTTGTCCAATAGCTCAGCAAATATAGCCGCAGCATGAAGNACTTTTTCATCAGGCACGTCGGCTTCTGCGAAGATCCCACATCCAAATACTTCGATATATTTTGTAAAGACATTCAGTCCAGGACCAGAAGGCGGTGCACTGAATTCAAAGCAAACTGTATTTTGGCCTATTACNCAAAAAGAGCTACATATCAGTAAAAGGAGTAATGATGTCAAGTTTCTCATGAGCAATATATTGTTNTACTCAATTAAGTACAAATCTTATTTAAATAGGACTTTGAATATAACTATTTAATTCATCAATGAGATGTATNCATTTAGTGATGTTGCAATACAGAGCCAAATGAAATAAGGTAAAATAAGGATAGAATAAGCCTTTANATCACCTCTAAAATTGAAAAGAAAATAGGCGACTAGTATNGTTAAGCANACAATCAAAATTAGGCCTATATTCGCCTTGTGGAAGTAAAAAAAGACAGGATTCCAAGCCACGTTTAGCATCCATTGTATGNCATATAAAATGATAATCGTCTTGACCGATTTAGTTTTNGTGTATAANGTTGCCATATATACTGAAAAACANAGCATGATTGTCGTCCAAGCNAAACCAAACACCCATCCAGGAGGTGTCCAAGGGGCTTTATTTAATTCAGCATACCAATTTGAACCCGCACCACTGCCTGCAAAAAGGCCACCAAGTGCTAATGCTCCAAAATTAAGGAAGAGAAAACCAATAATTTTTAACCACATACAGACTATTTAAAAGTAAGGTAATAAAAAAAGCCTGTCAGTAATGACAGGCTTTTAAAAACATATGTGTTTAATAATCCTTAGATTACTTTTACATTCAATGCATTTAATCCTTTAGGACTTTCTTCGATTTCGAAGCTTACTTTGTCCCCTTCGTTGATTTCATCAATCAATCCATTTGCGTGTACAAACACGTCTTTATCTCCATCATCTGGAACGATGAATCCAAAACCTTTTGAACTGTTGAAGAATTTTACTGTACCGTTACTCATAATATATATTTTTATTAGGTTGCAAATGTAGGGTATTATTATGACTGNACCTAAAATTGATAAAAATTCACTGATTTTTTTTGTCTTTATGATTATTCGATACATTTGAGAAGTGATTTTTCTCTCAGACAATTTAGCTTTTCCCGATGTGCGCCTTACCGACCAGCATGGTATTCTTGCTGTGGGAGGAGATTTGTCTATTGAACGTTTAAAGATCGCTTATAGAAATGGAATTTTCCCGTGGTATTCTGAAGGTGAACCGATCGTTTGGTATAGTCCTGANCCCCGNATGGTTCTTTACCCTGAGGATCTTCGGGTATCTAAAAGCATGCGTCAATTGATCAACTCGAAAAAGTATAAAGTGACATTCAATAGGGCTTTTGAGTCAGTAATTTCCAATTGCAAGTCAATAGACCGATCGAGACAAGGTGAGNAAGGCACTTGGATTACGAATGAAATGANAGAGGCATACATCAAATTACATCATTGCGGAACAGCAAAATCTGTCGAGGTTTGGGAGGGTGATACGCTTGTCGGGGGACTCTACGGTGTGAAGGTCGGCAATGTATTTTGTGGTGAAAGTATGTTTTCTAAAGCAAGCAATGCCTCGAAGCTCGCTTTGATCGAATTAATTAGACAAAAAGAATATGCGCTGATCGATTGTCAGGTGTACAATCCTCATTTGGCAACGCTTGGTGCAAAGGAAATTAATCGAGAAGCGTTTTTAAAATTTTTAAAGGATTGAACTAGGTTTTATTCCTTGCTCTTATAGATTGATTCAACCTCAACTATTTTTTCCATGATGCATCCGGCGACAGCTTCTAAATCCCTATGGTATTTATTAGAGCACTTCACTGCCTGGAGATTTTCGGAAATTGTAATTTCGAGCAATACAAGTTCTGTTTTGTATTTGACAATATTTTGAAATTCACTAAGGAATTTAATGGCATCCTCTTTCTTTCTGAAAACAGAGATTTTATCTTTCATGATCGGGTCATAGAAAATCTCATGTTTCTCATATAGCGAGCTGTAGGAATTATCGGAAACGCTTCGGGCTTTGTATCTAAAAAGACCTGTTACTGCAGAGTAATAGTTGAGGTTTTTCTTTTCAGCAAGCTTATATCCAACAAACTTGTTCTCTTCGATTGGTTTAAAATCACTGTAACGGCAAAGTAATTCTTCGCAAAGCCTATTTGATGCGTTCATTGTCTACGTTTTTAGTCTAGAGTAAAGATAATGAGGAATTTGATTCAATCTAGCATCGATTGATGTTTAATTTCAATTTGACTTTGCTTTTTTTAGGCTTCATAAATNGACATCAATTTTAAACTTTATGTCTTTGATTGGGTTCTAATGATATAAAATGAAAATCAATGCTTAGTTACTCTGTATTTCCAAATGAAAATTCCACGAANTGGGTTACCTTCATACATGGCGCTGGGGGCAGTAGCTCTATATGGTTTCGTCAAATCAGAGCTTTCAAAAAGGAGTTTAATGTCCTGCTCGTTGATCTTAGAGGGCATGGAAATAGCAAAATAACGTCAAAAGACAATGCNAAACAGGAATATACCTTTGCGTTTATTACCAATGATATTGNTGANGTACTTCAGCATTTGCGAATAGAAAAGTCTCATTTTATAGGTATTTCTCTNGGTACAATTTTAATTAGAGATTTAGCAGAAAGGCATCCTCAGCTGGTTGAAACGATGGTGCTTGGAGGCGCAGTGCTTAAGCTTAATGTCCGCTCGAAATTACTAATGGGTTTTGGTAATATTTTCAAGTCTATTGTACCCTATATTCTGCTGTATAAACTCTTCGCTTTTATTATTATGCCTAAAAAAAACCATAAAGAATCTCGANTNCTNTTTGTAAAAGAAGCGAAAAAGCTTTATCAAAAGGAATTTNTGAAATGGTATAAGATGACGGCCCAGCTNAATCCACTTTTGCGTTTCTTTCGACTAAATGAAACAAATATTCCCACGCTCTATGTGATGGGGGAGCAAGATCATTTGTTTTTACCATCTATCAAAAAGGTCATTTCTGGACACGCGAATGCCCAGCTTCATGTAATCAAAAATTGCGGTCACGTGGTNAATGTAGAGCATCCTGTTGAATTTAATAANGAAGTNATTTCTTTTTTGAGGGCACAAAAATAACCCTCTACTCTTCGAGTAAGTTAAGAACAATGGGCAGCATTTCCTCAACCCANNTNCCGTATTGCGTTCCACTAGGATGAAGGTTGTCAGATGCCAANGCTCCATTAGAATCTCCTAATTGTCTAGATATTTCAGTAATGTCTATAAATGGAATGTTCAAAGCTTGACATTTTGCTGCTGCATAAGCATTATATTCATCAAGCTCAAAAGCAATATTCTCGCTATTGTTGCTCCCAAAAGGCGTCACTCCATAATCAGGAATAGAGACAACAAATACACGGTCCGTCCCCGCAAGCTCTATTGCCTGATCGAGTAGAAGATCGAATTCGGTAGTATAGGTTTCAAAGGGCCGATTTGAAAATTGATTNTTCACCCCAACAAGGAGGGANACCAAATTATAATCCTCTAGACTAGAGTCTGCAATGGCATTCAATAGGTCTGTTGNCTCCCATCCGGTTTNCGCAATGATGTCGTTCTTATCTATAGAAAAACTATTTTCTATGAGCTTTGCTCCAAGCTGAAGAGGCCAGCTCTCAGCCAATTCTACACCCTGCCCAATGGTGTAGGAATCCCCCAATGCCAGGTATTTAATTGGTGCTAATTCTGATTCATTTTCAGCTTTATTATTACAAGAAACAANGCCAAATATTAGTGCTCCGCACAGAAATATGTTCGTCGATATACTTTTTATGGTTTTCATTTTCATTATTCAATAAATGTATTCGATGACATGGTCAATCCCTTACTATTCTGGTTTGAGTTTATGAGCTGATTTGGAGGCCAAGTTGTNCTTTGATATGAAAAGTAAATGTTTCCATTTCCGTTGTCTTGAAATCTATTNCCNTTTATTTCTATTAGGGGNCCTTGATAGATGATTCCGTACTGACTGTTCTCATGAATATAATTATTCATCACTTTTAGGTCCTTGGTTCCATAAGCTGCAATTCCTACAATCCCACTCCCGTTCAGATCACAATCTTCTATGGTAATGTTTGAGCCGTTTTCTATATGAATGACATTCCCTGTGCAGCCAACTGGGCCTTCTGGTTCAATGTGGGTTGCTTTAAAATTTATTAGCTTAATGTTATTGCTATTGTCAATAAANAACACATCATCTGCCATGTTTTGCATGATTAATGTTGCACCNTTCCCATCAATGGTNATGTTACTTTTNCTGANNATNCGAATTGGCGAGCTNNGTTTATANGTCCCTTTTTTAAGCTGAATTGAACTTCCAGAATCAATCTTATTCAAGGATAGTTCTTCAATATTTTTGATTTTAATTGAATTCTCTGCNGTATTACAAGCAAGCAGAATGGANATAGTNANAATNAGGCAAAATAGATTTGTATTTCTCATGGTGATTTACTTTACTCAATCACCAGCTTTTGTATCTGCTCGTATTCTTCTGTTTCAATGATAACCTGATAGAGTCCAGAAGGATATTTTGATGCATTGATGAAAAAATTCTTTTCACCAGCGGCAATTTCTCCGTTGTATATTTCCTTCACGAGTGAACCTTGTAGATTGAACAATTTAATTTTTACTTGTTGCTGTNGGGTACTACTGATCGGAATGACTGTAATGGCTTTCGCTGGATTCGGATAGATTTTATTTAATTGGATGCTANCACCTTCGTTTAAAGAAACAGTTCCTGGATCAATTACATCAAACACATGAGTGCCTTGCGGAGCAGGGAAGGGGTGGGCGCCTTGTTTACCATTACCAGCAATACCCTCAATGTAATAATAAACAGTTGTTTCTAATGGCTGCGCTGGAATGCTTGCAGACCATTCATCTCCAATGGTATTGNTCATAGTGATCTCCATATAACCATCTGCAGGGTCTGTTTTATAGAATAGCGATGCCGAAGCAATGCCATTTCTGTGTAAAATAGTTGCGTTCGCCGTATAATCATTTTCTGTATCAGCAGTGTTTTCAAGTTTTTTGTGCGTGATGTAAAGCGGTTCATTTACTCCGACTGTATGCGTAATACAGTGAATTCCTCCGCCGTTTGAGATGAGGTTCTGACCTGAATTGTCAATGTCAATAGGCGCAATTGTATATCCAGGTAGGTGCTCTTCTAGAATTCTAATCGCGATTGTATCGTATTCTTCTCGGTAGGTAGGAACCAAAATAGTATTNTTTACAAAAGTGAGATTCGTAAACGTTCTATAGTACGCGTTAGGTGGTAAATTCCCATTTGTTGCCGACGGCTGTGGAATGCGCACAACTTTGAATGGTGTACCAAATTTTGTATTGAAATTACTCAATACATACTGAATATTTGCTTCGATTTGTGGGCCATCTGAAGTGCCTTCTGGATATTCTCCAATCAACAAGGTCTCTTCGTCCAGCAATTTCATGTGCATGTCAATGTGATGAATTTCATCGTAAGGAAGCTCTGTCATTTTNATGTATTCATCAATCCCCATCCAGTTTTGAAAAATCTCGTCTAGCTCAGCCTCTGAGTGATTCGGGTAGGATAGAGAGCCAAAGTCTCCATTTCCATCATTTTCGTCGAGGACTAGGTTAGAAGAAAAAGCCACTCCGTCACCATCTGACATCCAATTTCCTCCTGTCGACATAATTTTGTTTGGGTTTGCGGTAGTTGAGTAAACATCCATCCCCAAGTAATCACCATAGGCATCCGGAATTACATCATCAGAGGGTCTCGGCCTATTGTAGATCCAGTCTACGAGAAAAACATCTTCTACCATGTTGGCGTAACAGGTGTTTGCGCCATAATCCCGAATCCATATAGAATTGTACGGTGCTTCAATATAATCGATGTTCACATCTGGAACGCCTTGACCATTCAGGTAGGATTTGACCTGATTNGAGTCAGAACAATGAATTATCACGGTGCATTCTTCCTGAGACGCATCAACAATTTGTCTTTGAATGCTATTAAATTGATTCGTCCAAGTAATCACAAGGGCCTGAACCTCCTCCCATTCGGCGGCGGTTCGNATATTATCGTAAGGTGGTGGAGAACTAATGCCTTTACCATCGAAAGAGGAAAGGTAGGCGTCCATCATTATTTTTTCATCATCTGTCATGTGCTTAGGCAGCACNTCTTCTTGCGAAAAGTAGTTGGAATTGAGGAGTGTCAAAAAGNATGTCAGGAAGAGTAAGTTGAGTTTTTTCACAGTATGGTTTTTTAAGAAGGTTAAATTTAAGAAAAGGGACGCTTAAATCATAAATATCCGGCCATACTTTCTGTTTATTCTAATAANGTTGCCAGCAAGGTGTAATATCTTTGGGCGATAAAGTCAGCTCCTGTTACATTGTAGTGAACGTCATCAGCAAGATATGCATCGCTGAATCCGGTATACATATCTACCGCAACTACTGAAGAATTTGAGGAGGTTTGCTCCTGGCAAATCGCTAAAACCCCTTGCTGAAGCTGCTCAAAATAGGTCGTCAATTCAGGAGTCATCATGCTTGAATGACCCGGAGCCATTAACTCNACGATAATCGTAATATTGGGATTTGCGTTTTGAAGTACATCAATGATGCTATTAATGTTCTCAATTGCCTCGTTGAAGGGTAAGCCNAGTAAGGCATCATTTCCGCCAGGAGAGCTAAATAATACGAAGTCTGGAGCTCCCGTTTCTTGCAGATTATTTGGAAGNGCCTGCAAAATTTGGGCGGATGTCCATCCTCCTATTCCTTCATGGTCGATGTCAAAATCAAGGGAATTGAAGCTAGGATAGTCGGCCTCATCTGATTGTGTACCAATGAAATCAAAGGTCCAACCATTTTCCTCTAGATCCTTCCAAAGCTCGTAACGGAAACTTTCATAGTCTGGTCGATTTCCCTCTACGCGAGATGCACCGAGAGGCAATATTTTATTGATTGAATTGCTGATGGGTTTTGNNGCCTGCTCATCTTCNTTGTTGCAAGATAGGNCTANAAANGNGATACATAACAGTATTCCGAATAAGGGTTTTGTTTGAGTCTTTTTCATTTNTATGATTGGTCTNNNNATTACAACGTTTAAAAANGGCTTTGTTACTCTTCAACGTAGGGCTAAAGATACATCTTTATTTTTCCATTGTGAAGACCTATTAATACTTGGATATAGAAGGTGAGGGCTCTATGCGCAGATGGTTTCTTCAGTAATTTNAAGGATTTTCCGAACCTCCTCAAGAGTTGGTGCCTCAGCATAAACACGAAGTACGGGTTCTGTTCCTGAAGGTCTAATCATCACCCATCTTTCGTCATCTAAGAAAAATTTAAAACCATCAATGGTTTCAATATTTCGAATGGTGTATTCACCGAAACCTTCATACTTCCCAGCTTTGCAATTGGCAATGATGNTTTGTTTCAANTCNTCCGTAATATGCAGGTCGCTTCGCTCAAACTTGAAAGGATTTACGATTTCGTATACTTCTTCGATGAGCTCATCCAATGTTTTTCCTGATTTNGCCATGAATTCCCAAATAATGAGGCCCATCCANATACCATCACGCTCAGGNATATGTCCCTTCACGGCTATTCCTCCAGATTCTTCACCGCCAACAAGAATATCGTCAGTTACCATAATAGAGGCAATTTCTTTGAATCCAATCTTTGTTGTGATTACTTCAAGTCCATAGTGATCACAGAGTTTTTTCACTCTCGGTGTNACACTAAATGCAATGGCTACTTTACCAGTTTGACCTTTATACTTTACCAAGTAATGAATCAATAAAAGAATGAGGTGATGAGAATCTANAAACTCACCTGCACCATTAAACATTCCAATACGATCCGCATCTCCGTCAGTTGCAAGCGCGCAATCAAACGAGCCAGTAGATTTTAAATGTGCCTCTAATTCTTTGAGATTCTTGCCTATAGGTTCAGGTGCTTGNCCCATGAATGATGGGTTGTAGTCACAATGCATTAAGTCTACATTCGGAAGAATTCTCGGTAAAACACGTTGTCCTGCACCATACATGGCATCATAAATCAATTTTAAACCTGATGATTGTATCGCATCGAGATCAAAACTGTTTTTTACGTGATCCACGTACATCGTTTCAATATCATCAACCATTAGTTTNCCTCCTTCTAGGTGCGCATCAAGGTCAATATTNGAACAATCAATCGTACATACATCGGGNATTAAATCTTCTACNTCTTGAACATGTTCTGGTGCCAAAGGACCACCAAAATCNGCTTTTAATTTATATCCATTATAGGATGGNGGATTGTGACTCGCTGTTAATACAACTCCAATTTGACAATTGAATCGATTCGCAGCCAATGAAACCATCGGTGTTGAGACAAATCCTNTTGACATACGGACATTAAGGCCCATTTTAAGAAAAACCTTTACNCTTNTTTCCATAAACAACTCCCCAGCAAATCGGCAGTCATGTCCCACAAATACAGTTGGATTNTCATAGTTTTTNTGGAGCCATAAACCTGTTGCTTCAGNTACCCTAGCAACATTTTCNGTCGTGAACTCTTTGGCGATAATCGCACGCCATCCATCTGTGCCAAATTTGATTTTATCCATCGNTTATTTCTTAAATTCTTTGATTGTTTTTTCAATAATCGCTAAACATGCATCAAGCTCTTCNTCCGTAATGACGAGTGGTGGAGCAAAGCGAATAATATTTCCATGTGTTGGTTTTGCTAGTAAACCATTTTCTTTNANNGACATACANAGGTCCCAAGCTGTAGAGCTATCCGGCGAGTCATTAATGATGATTGCATTNAGTAGNCCTTTCCCACGAACCATTGTCACGAGATCGTATTTATCGATAATGGCATTCATTCCGTTTCGAAATCTTTCGCCAAGCTTTTGCGCATTGTTCGCAAGGTCTTCCTCTATGATGACTTCTAATGCTTTTCTTGCTACGGCACATGCNAGCGGATTTCCACCNAATGTTGAGCCATGNTCCCCTGGTTTGATACATAGCATGATTTCATCATCCGCTAATACAGCAGAAACTGGAAATACACCTCCTGAAATCGCTTTTCCAAGAATTACGATGTCAGGTCTGGCATCTTCATAATCAGTTGCGAGCATTTTTCCCGTTCTGGCAATACCAGTTTGAACTTCGTCAGCAATAAAGAGCACGTTGTTTTCAGTACACAAGTCACGAACCCCTTTTAAATAACCTTCGTGCGGCACAACCACGCCTGCTTCACCCTGAATCGGCTCAACCATAAATGCAGCAACGTTTGGATCTTTTAAAGCCNCGGCAAGTGCATCCAAGTCATTGTAATTAATCAGCTCGTATCCCGGCATGTAAGGACCAAATCCTTCAAAAGATACTGGGTCATCCGAGCTGGAAATTGCAGCAAGTGTTCTTCCCCAAAANTTNCCTTTNGCAAAAATTATTTTTGCTTGATTTTCTGGAATACCTTTCTTCATGTATCCCCATTTTCTAGCGAGTTTGTTGGCAGTTTCTCCTCCTTCAACACCTGTATTCATAGGAAGCACCTTGTCGTATCCGAAAAGTTCAGTAATAAATCGTTCGTATTCTCCAAGAATATCGTTGTGGAATGCTCTTGATGTCAATGTAAGCTGAGTGGCTTGATCATTGAGGGCTTTTATAATTTTTGGATGACAATGTCCTTGGTTTACAGCAGAGTATGCTGATAAAAAATCAAAATAGTGTTTGCCATCAACATCCCAAACGTGAACTCCTTCACCCTTTGATAGCACCACGGGAAGTGGATGATAGTTATGCGCTCCATACTTTTCTTCCTTGATGATGTATTCTTCTGTTTTTCCCATGTTTATATTTCAATTTTGTAGGTCGTAAAAGTAATAAATTGTTATCAGACCAATTGGCTAATTTTGAATAAGTTGATTACCATTGAAAGGCATTTGCATTGAGCCATTTGCCTTGGACTCTTAGGGTTTGTTCAATGACCTCCCGGACGCATCCTTTTCCTCCTTCAAGAGGGGAGTGGTAGTCAACAACTTGTTTGACATCAATGGCTGCATCTTGTGGACAGCACGACACACCTACGACCTTTAAAACCGGAATATCCGGAATGTCATCACCCATGTAAAGCACTTGATGATCCTCAATGCCGTATTTCTCTTTTATTCCGTTGTAAACGTCAATTTTATTATTCGAACGCAGGAAAACGTCATTAATGCCTAGATCAATTAATCGTTTTTTTAGGTCTTCACTGTATCCTCCAGTAATAATAAAGAGTTGGTAGTTGTTTTTACTTGCATATTGCAAGGCATATCCATCTTTTGAGTTCAAAGCCCTCACCACTTCTTCCTTTAGTAGATAGACTTTTCCATCCGTAAGCACTCCATCGACATCAAAAATAAAGGTGGTGATGTCNTTGAGTTTTTCTTTATAATTCATTTTTGTATGTATTTAGTATACTTTCACTGAGCTGTCGATAAATCTTTTTTGTCGATTCATCGAGCATTTCTTCGTGTTTTGCTAGGATTTTAAGGTCTCCTCTTCTTGCAGGGCCTGTTTGGTTTTCTTTTGCCTTTGATTGCTTTATTGATGTCAAAGTTTTTTCTAGGAGCGGCTCCAAGACGTCCCAACTCAATCCTCTTTTATTGGCTTCTTCTTGACTCAAATAAACCAAATGATTGACAAAATTATTCAGAAGTACAGCTACAAGGTGGTATTGCTTTCTTCTATTCGAAGAACATTTTTCGAAGTGCAATCCACTTTGAACGCACAAAAGGATCATCTCATTCATTAACTCCTCCTGATGTGCCTCTAATAGCATAGGGAAATGATACGTTAGACTTTGGTCTTTGTCTGTAAAGGTCTGAAGCGGATAGAAAACGCCACATTTTTTATGATCTAGTGAATCTAGCTCCACGCTTCCAGCAGTATAAAGTACTTTTTGATGCGGAGAAATTTTCTTAATAACGTGATGAATTGCATCGTCGCTCACACAGACTAAAACGATATCGGCAACCACAGCCTCTATTTCTGTGACGAAAGAACAATCTAGCTTTAAGGATAGTGCTTGTCCAGAGTCTTTGTTTCGACTATGAACAGCTTNAATTTGGATTCCTTTTGACTTGAAAAGAACACCAATAGCATTTGCGACCCGACCAGAGCCTATAATGGCAATACTTGGTGATGTCTTTACGTTCATTATTTTACAATACGCCAAGCTCCAGACTCAAGCAGGCTCATGGCTTTTTTATATTTCATTTCTTTGGTTTCTCGACCGTTCGAAATTTTGACAATTTCATTTCGATTGACCTTAGGTGCAGCGAAAACAGGTTGCTGCTTTTCTGGTTGCGGNGCGGAGTTTCTAATGGCTTCATCAAATCCTTCTCTTCCAGACGGAANTTGTGTCTGNTTNCTGTTGGATTTAGAACCACCATAGTTNCTCTGCTTATCTTCTTTGTTGGTACTTTCAACCTCCTGCTGCTCAGGGATATCTAATTTCATNAGTAGCTCAACAACCTCTTCATTTAACCTTCCAAGCATATTTCTGAAAAGCTCGTAGGATTCGAGCTTGTAGATTACAAGCGGATCTTTTTGCTCGTAGCTGGCGTTGTTTACCGCCGAACGAAGGTCATCCATTTCTCTGAGNTGTTCCTTCCATTCTTCATCGATTTTGGAAAGAATTACATTTTTCTCNAATGCCTTNCTTATATTTTTTCCTTCAGAGGTATAGGCCTCTTCTAAATTAACAATGAGGCGCATCTCTCTTTTTCCATCTGACAATGGGAATACAATATTCTTGTACTTTTCGGACATCGTCTCATAAACGTGNTTAATTTGAGGCATTCCCTTTTCAGCAATTCTCTCACATTTTCTCTCGTATTTAGAACGGGTTCTCTCATAAACCATTTCTACGAGCTCTGGCTTCGGTACATTAGAAAATTCTTCCGCAGTTACGGGAGACTGGATTCCCAATAAACGAATGAGGTCCATCTCAAAATCTTGATAATTNGAGTTTTCATTATTGAAAACCGTGTTGTCGCAAAGGTCATAGTACATGTTGTCCACATCAATATCTAAGCGGTCACCGAATAAAGCATTTTTACGTTTCTTGTAAATCGCTTTACGTTGTGAGTTCATGACATCATCATATTCCAAAAGTCTCTTACGCACACCGAAGTTGTTTTCTTCCACTTTTTTCTGTGCATTTCCGATAGATTTAGAAACCAATCCTGCCGAAATAACTTCACCCTCTTTTAGACCCATTCTATCCATTAGCTTGGCGATTCTTTCAGAACCAAACTTACGCATTAGGTCGTCCTCAAGCGAAACAAAAAACCTAGAAGAACCCGGATCACCCTGTCTTCCGGCACGTCCACGAAGCTGACGGTCAACTCGTCTAGAATCATGTCTCTCAGTTCCTATAATTGCAAGACCNCCAGATTGTTTAACCCCATCTCCGAGTTTAATGTCTGTTCCACGTCCTGCCATATTTGTTGCGATGGTAACAGCTCCAGCCAAACCGGCATTTGCTACAATCTCAGCCTCTTTTTGGTGNTATTTGGCATTTAGTACNTGGTGNTTTACTTTTTTCATTTGAAGCAATCGACTNACGAGCTCAGAAATCTCAACTGTCGTTGTTCCCACCAATACTGGTCTTCCTTCTGCGACNAGTTTTTCTACTTCATCTGTAACTGCATTGTATTTTTCTCTCGCTGTTTTGAAGACCCAATCGTCTTCATCTTTTCTAACAACTGGCTTGTTTGTCGGTACCACAACAACATCAAGTTCATAAATNTCCCAGAATTCTTTCGCTTCAGTTTCGGCTGTACCCGTCATACCCGAGAGCTTGTGGTACATTCTAAAGTAATTTTGAAGCGTAACGGTTGCATAAGTCTGCGTCGCAGCTTCAACAGTAACATCCTCTTTGGCCTCAATGGCNTGGTGCAGACCATCTGAGTACCTTCTTCCGTCAAGAATACGACCTGTAGATTCATCCACAATTTTAACTTTCCCATCCATCACGACATATTCCACTTCCTTTTCGAAAAGCGTATATGCTTTCAAAAGCTGGTTAATGGAGTGTATCCGTTCTGATTTGATGGAGTACTCCCGAATCAGTGTATCTTTCTTTTCAACGAGCTCCTCTTTGTTTGAATTTTCTTTTTCTAGTTTGGCAATTTCAGCACCGATNTCTGGCATAATAAAGAAATCTCTTTCTTCATTTCCAGAAACCAAATCAATTCCTTTNTCGGTGAGCTGAATAGAATTATTTTTTTCATCTATGGTAAAGAACAGCTCAGCATCGATTTTTTTCATGTGCTTNCCCTGTTCCTGCATGTAAAAGTTTTCTGTCTTTTGCAGATTTACTTTTATTCCCGGCTCGGAAAGGTATTTAATCAGCGGNCTGTTTTTAGGCAAACCNCTAAAAGCACGAAGTAATGCGATTCCACCTTCTTCAAGGTCTTTCTTATCCTTTGCTTTGTCATTTGAAGGTTCATTNATCACCGTGAGCTTTTTCTTGGCTTCCACCAGGCATTGTTGTATGTAGGCTTTTTGTGCCTGAACCACACGCTCAATTCTAGGTTTAAGCACATGAAATTCATGNTCGTCTCCCTTTGGTGTAGGTCCNGAAATAATAAGTGGTGTCCTTGCGTCATCAATCAATACAGAATCTACCTCATCTACAATAGCGAAATGATGTTTGCGCTGTACCAAGTCTTCTACAGATCCAGCCATNTTGTCCCTGAGGTAGTCGAATCCAAACTCATTATTGGTTCCGAAAGTAATATCTGCCATGTAGGCAGCACGTCGTTCTGCCGAATTGGGACGGTGCTTATCTATACAATCAACAGATAGGCCGTGAAATTGATATAAAGGNCCCATCCATTCAGAGTCACGCTTGGCCAGNTAATCATTCACAGTAACCACGTGTGTTCCTTTTTTGGCTAAGGCATTTAAATAAACAGGTAGTGTAGCCACAAGGGTTTTTCCCTCNCCAGTCTGCATTTCGGCAATATTTCCTTTGTGTAGGACGGCTCCTCCCATGAGCTGAACATCATAATGGGTCATATTCCATTGAACTGCTGTGCCAGCTGCGGTCCATTCATTGTGCCAAATAGCATCTTCTCCTTCAATCGTAATACCGTCTTTTTTGGCTGATAAATCTCTGTCAAAGTCTGTGGCTTTNACTGTTAGCTTGCCATTTGTTGCCCATCTCGATGCNGTCTCTTTCACAACAGAAAACGCACTTGGTAAAATTTCTTTGAGTGAAATTTCAATTTGCTGGTCAATCTCTTTCTCGAGCTTCTCTATTTTTTCAAAGATTTCAATTTTATCTTGAACAGAAATTTTAAAATCTTCAGCCGATTCTTTGAGCTTTGNGAGTTCGGCTTCAAGNGGTGCTTTTTCCTCCTGTATTTTGGCTATAAAGTCTTTGGTTTTATNTCNTAAACCTTCATCTGAAAGACTCTGAATTTGAGGATAAACCTCATTTGTAGCTTTCACAAAAGGATTATATTCCTTCTGATCTTTAAGGTTTTTGTCACCGACCAGCTTTTTTAAAAAATTTGCAATCATTATGTGTCTAATTTGCGGAAGGCAAATTTAATGAAATTAAAGGATGAAAAGAAACGAAAAGCANAGCAATTCTNCAATTCATAAAAATGCTTTGCTTTTGCAGCAAAGATGCTCAAAAAAAGTAAATTATTCTTGCTAAAGAAATAGAGTGGAATTGTTATTAGAAGTATCTTTGTGCTATGCATCAAAAAATAATTATTCTTGATTTTGGCTCACAATATACACAGCTNATAGCGAGAAGAATACGTGAACTAAATGTTTATTGTGAAATTCATCCTTGGAATAAAGCACCCGAAATGGGGAGCGATATTGTAGGTGTGATTCTTTCGGGAAGCCCATTTTCAGTNCTAGATGAGTCGTCACCAAAACCTNATTTATCTCGNATAAAAGGAAAGCTTCCTTTGTTGGGAGTATGTTTTGGTGCTCAGTTTTTGGCTGAGAATCATGGTGGAAAAGTGCTNCCTTCTAGTACCCGTGAATATGGTCGTGCGATATTGTCAAAGGTTGACAATCAATACGCTATTTCTAAAGATTTAACTGTTGATTCTCAGGTTTGGATGTCTCATGGTGACACGATCAAACAAGTACCTGAGCATTATAAAATATTTGCTTCTACNGATGAGGTTGNCGTTGCTGGTTATGTTGTAGAAGGNGAAGATACTTTTGGTGTTCAATTTCATCCAGAGGTATACCATTCAACAGAAGGTAAAATACTGATCAAGAATTTTGTGGTTGATATTTGCGGNTGNTCAGGAGACTGGACGCCNGATTCATTTGTTGATGAAACGTGCGGGCAGCTAAAAGAAAAGCTTGGAGATGATAAAGTTATTCTTGGTCTTTCAGGAGGTGTTGATTCATCGGTAGCCGCCGTNTTATTGCACAAAGCCATCGGAAGTAATCTNCATTGTATCTTCGTTGATAATGGCCTGCTGCGCAAAAACGAATATGAATCAGTTTTGGAATCCTATAAGGGAATGGGACTAAATGTTACTGGTGTAAATGCTTCTGAATTATTTTATGCTGAGCTNGATGGGGTCAGTGATCCGGAGCTCAAACGTAAAGCAATAGGAAAGGTATTTATTGATGTTTTTGAGNCAGAGTCCAAGAAAGTNAAAGATGCCAAATGGCTTGGACAAGGGACTATTTATCCTGACGTTATTGAGTCTGTATCTGCAACAGGAGGGCCNTCGCAAACNATTAAATCACATCACAACGTAGGTGGTTTACCGGATTATATGTCTCTTCAGATTNTAGAGCCATTGCGTAAGTTGTTTAAAGACGAAGTTAGACGCATTGGTCGTTCTCTGGAGATTGACCCTTCAATTCTTGGTCGTCATCCTTTTCCTGGTCCAGGCCTAGGAATTCGTATATTGGGTGATGTAACTAAAGAAAAGGTACGCATTTTGCANGAGGTTGATTATATCTTCATACAAGGCCTTAAAGAACANNGTCTGTATGACGATGTTTGGCAAGCTGGAGCAATCTTTCTTCCTGTTCAATCCGTAGGAGTAATGGGAGATGAAAGAACATATGAAAATGCAGTTGCATTGCGTGCGGTTTATTCAACGGATGGAATGACNGCAGATTGGTGCCATTTGCCGTATGACTTCTTGGCCTTGATTTCTAATAAAATCATTAACCAAGTAAAAGGAATCAACAGAGTGACCTACGATATTAGCTCTAAGCCTCCTGCAACCATTGAATGGGAATAAAATGAAAAGAGTTCTATTTGTATTTTTCTTAATTCTTGGCTTTCAAAGCCTCGGTCAGAGATATGCAAAAATAGGCGAGAGGGATGGAATTAAATACTACATTCATAAAGTCACGGATGGAGAGACACTTTATGGCATTCAAACTTTATATGGNGTCGATATTGAGAAGATTCAGGAAGCCAATAATCTTTTAGAAAATATAGAAATAGGCCAAAGGCTCTANATTCCAATCCGATATCATNATATTAAACATACAGTAAGAAATAAAGAAACGCTTTATGGCATATCAAAAAAGTATTCTGTTCCAATTGATTCTTTAAAGGCACACAATCCTGATTTAAGCGAAGGTCTCAAAAAAGGTCAGCAGCTGCTTGTTAAAAACTTGATTTTATCCATTGAGCTAAAATCTAAAGCTATTGAGATGACTCAGGATACCAGCTCTGTTAGAGATTTAGATGTTGATGAATTGATTTTAAATGATTCAATTGTTGANTATAAAGTCCGGTCAGGAGAAACATTGTATTCTATTTCTAAGCGTTTTATGGTACCTATGGAGGNATTGTTGACTCGAAATAATTTAAGCACCACCNCATTAAAACCAGATCAGGTCATTACGATTCCTTTGAAGCGGGAAATGAAAATTAAGCCAAGACCTCATATTTTATACCTTCACGATTCTACACAGCAAATTTCAAATGCGGATAGCTTAATTCGTGACAAAAAGTTTCAGGTTNTGGTTTTCCTACCTTTCAACCTTGATACAATTGATACAAAAGGTTATCGATCATATGCTTTGGATTATTATATGGGTGCCTTGTTAGCAATTGATTCATTGAAATCCTACCCTNTAAATGGGAGCTTTCGATTTATTGATTACTTANCCAAATCCATGCCTTTTGACAGCTTACTACAAANAGGNGAATTAGATTCTGTAGACCTTATTTATGCTCCTTTTGATTTTCAACTTTCGNAAAAATTAGCGAAATGGTCNTCAGGTAAATCGGTTAAAATCATCTACCCCTTNGCGAGTCACCACGCACTCAATCTTATGCCAGATTCATTGGAGATGGATATACCTACGGCGTATTTCATGAATCCAAGCACCTCTGCTTTACTTGAAGTCATGGCGAAACACCTAAGTACGAGAGATTCGGTNCAAATTGTTTTAATTAAGACNNCGGATTCGGCTGAAATANTANTTTANAATGAATTNCTCCGGCTTACGCAGTATCTTGATTTACCTACAAAAATACAGGAGGCAACCTTNAGCAACTACACCTATTTTTCAAAAAAGAAAGGANNTAAGACATTATATGTNTTACTTTCCAAATGTTCTCCTAAAATTGATGAGCTCTTAAAATTCTCATCAGAAACGGAGAATGTAGAAGTCTACGGATTGAAAGAATGGAAAAAATGTTCTGCATTTTTAAAGAGTATAGAAAATCTAAAAGGCTATCGATTCCCAAANCCNTCTTATCTTTCATATNANAANCCTGATGTCAAATTCATACACAAGAAATATAGAAAAAGCTATAATTCTGACCTCACTAAAATGGCTTGCTTAGGTTTCGATGCGACGCTAAATATGTTTTTGTACGCGCTTTATGANGTAAGNCTAACAAATGGCCTCGTTCATAAATTTCAATTTAATCAAACGGGTGTGAATCATATAAATACTGATGCATTTATGCTCGAGTTCAAAGATCTGGAAGAAAACCTCATCGACAAATGAACAAAGAACAAATAGCAATTGGTTTTGCTGGACTTCAAGAGCATATTTGTAAAAGTCTCGGTGATTTAGATCAAAATGCGGCTTTCAACTCCGATGATTGGCAACGTGCCGAGGGCGGTGGNGGAAGAACCCGAACAATAAAAGAAGGTACATTTATTGAAAAAGGNGGTGTTGCTTTTTCAAAAGTATTTGGGCCTGTAACAAANAAGATGGCTNAGCAACTCAAGCTTTCTGGCTCAGATTTTTTTGCCACNGGTGTTTCTGTTGTTTTACACTCTCGGAGNGCCAACCATCCAATCATTCATATGAATGTGCGTTATTTTGAAATCGATCGTGATACGTATTGGTTTGGCGGAGGTATAGACCTTACACCNATATATATNNATAAAGCNTCTGCNAAAAATTTTCATATTCAGCTNAANGAGGTTTGTGACCGATACGATTCNNCNATGTATCCNGAATTTAAAAAATGGGCAGATCGCTATTTCTACTTGCCTCATCGCAAGGAAACGAGAGGNGTAGGAGGTATCTTTTTTGANCAATTAAGAGCCACTGAATCAATGACAAAAGAACAAGTTTTTCAATTTTGTATNGACTTGGGTCAGCTTTTCCCGAAGCTATATGCAGAACAANTGAATCATACAAGTGACGCTAAGNTAAATGATANAGCAAGCCAATGGCATCTTTTAAGACGCAGCAGATATGTAGAATTCAATCTTTTGCACGACCGTGGAACTAAGTTTGGGATTTATTCAGGAGGGAGGACAGAGTCCATTCTTATGAGCATGCCGCCAATGGCAAAATGGGAATACAATTATGTGCCAAAACCAGGCACTCCAGAACACGAAACGCAATCATTGCTGAAGGGAAGCGTGGATTGGATTAACCAATAATCTTTCTGAAGGTTAAGTTTAGTCGTGCTTCTTTCTTTCGCTTTGTTTTAGGGATTTGGTGCTTCCAATATTTTTGAATTTCTCCGGACATGAGCATAAGGCTGCCATTTTCTAATGGATAAACGCATCGCTCTCCACTATTTTTATGCTTGAACTGAATTTCTCTTGTTTCTCCGAGGCTTAAAGATGCGATAAATGGTGTTGGACCCAATTCTTTTTCGTCATCGGAATGCCATCCATTGCTATCCTGTCCATCTCTGTACAGATTGACTAAAACTGAATTAAATGACTCACCTGTAAAAGTTTCTATTTTTTGACAAATAGAGTTTATTAGCGGTGTAAAACTGCGTGTTTTCATTTTTTTCCCAGAATAGCCGTATTGTTCACCATTTCTTGCGTAAAAAGCTTCTAGCCTTGGGGTATTGTAGGTCTTTCCAAATATCGTAATCTCGTTTTGTTCGAGTTTAAGCCCTTCCATAAGTTGGTCATAAAGACTGCTTGCATCTTTTGTTTCATAAAATTCTGGAATGTATTTGAGGATTCCATTTTGGAGTTTTATGTCAATCATAAATATCCGAATAAGCGATACATTACTGTACCTACCCATTCCTTGATCATTCTTTTCCACATTATAAACCCTTCGGCGCTGGGAACAAATGAATTAAGGGATAAGGAACTTGATGGGTCATAGTAATGATCTGTTGAAAACGTTGCGCAATCTAGGCCCTCTTTTTTGAAGCATGCTTCTGCCCGATGCATGTGAATGGCTGATGTAATCAAAATAAAAGAATTAGATATAAGTCCTTCTTCTTTTAGGAACTTCACTGTTTCTTTTGCATTTTCATGCGTGTTCCTAGATTTATTTTCAATTAAAACATCTTGGGCGGGGATATTTTGTTCAATCAATAATCTTTTCAGCTGTTCAGCTTCATGAAGCCCCTCTTTAAATACATATCCTGAATCTCCTGAAAGAATAATTTTTTTAATTTTCCCCTTATGGTATAAATGTATTGCTTGCCATAAACGATCGGAGCCCCTCCTTGCACTTAGTCTATCTAATGCCCCGTTATACTCAAACATTCCGGAAAGTACGATGCCATAATCATAGGTTTTAAGGGCTTCTATTTTAATTCCCGGAACTTCCCATAATGCCACAAACTTCCCAATAATAAAACCGTTAGAAAAAAGTATGCTTAGAGAAATTGAGAGCCAAAGTAAAACCTTTTTCGGTCTTGGCGCTTTGACCCATGCATATGAAACCCATAATAGGACAACCCACAGAAAAGGAGAAAGTAAAGCTGAAAGTGTTTTTGATAAAATAAAAAACATGGCGCGTATTACATCGAACTTAACATTAAAATTAATGTTTTTGTTTCAAAAAAAAAGCTACTAAATCTTGTTCAATCTGTTTTTTGGGACGACTATTTTTAGACTTGAGGGCAAGACCTTGAAGGAGATCGATTTATGCTCTTTTACGAATTCTCCATCGTAATGTGCTCTATTTTCAGATAGCTCTATTTTCCCACCAGACGCGGATATGGTTTCGATATATTTTGATTTATGTGCATTTTTCCCAAAAAAACGGGCTGTAACAATTGCTGCTTTCCACTTAGGAAATGGCCTGACTAATATCAGTTCTAGCATACCGTCTCTCACACTAGATTGCGGTGAAATCCGGAATCTATTACCAAATTCAGAGGTGTTGGCGATACACAGCATAAAGGCTTCAACTTTTATTTTTTGCCCTAAGGCTTCGATTTGAACCCAAATAGGTTTAAGATTGATAAACTCCTTTAGAGAATGCTTAATATATGTTTTAAGGCCTCTTTTGGAACCTTTATCAAAACGCTTTGCAATTAGAGCGTCTATCCCAAATCCAGATGTACCAATAAAGAAAGAGGAATTTACAGCAACAGTATCGATTTCAGTAATCACTTGTTCATTGATACACTGAATTGCCTTTTTAGTTTTCTTGTAAAGCCCCATATGGTTGGCAATACCATTTCCAGATCCTTTTGGTATAATACAAAGCGTTGTATTACTATGTATGAGTTCCTTTCCAATTTCGTGAATCGTTCCATCACCACCAACAGCGCATACGAATTTTATGTTTTCTTTGATAGCCATCAGTGTGATTTCTCTCGCATGCCCTTTGCGTTCGGTCATCAATATTTTGTAGGTAAAGATTTGTTCATCAAGATATTTGGCTATTTTTCTTGCGAGTGCTTTCTTACTTTTCCCTCCGGAGATCGGATTCACAATGAACCAAATACTTGGTTTTTCTTTTGGATTTGTCAATGAAAATAAGCTTTGAATCCAAAATTGTACAAATTTTAGGAGAATTCGCACTAAAAGATGAACCAAAAAATTAATACTGACACTTGTTATTAGAGATTTTCATCCTATATTTGCACTCTCAAAATAAGTTTTTGAGAATTTAATGGCCCGTTCGTCTAGTGGTTAGGACGCCAGGTTTTCATCCTGGTAACAGGGGTTCGATTCCCCTACGGGCTACTTTTATTGGCCCATTCGTCTAGTGGTTAGGACGCCAGGTTTTCATCCTGGTAACAGGAGTTCGATTCTCCTATGGGCTACATTATTAATAAAATTAAAAAAAAGAAAATGGCAAATCATAAATCAGCAATCAAGAGGATTCGTTCCAATGAGAAAAGAAGAGTATTGAATAAATACCAACATAAAACAACGCGTAACGCAATCAAAGCATTGAGAGAAACGTCTAAGAAAAAAGAAGCTGAAAAATTAGCACCAAGTGTTTTTAAAATGATTGATAAGCTTGCTAAGAAAAATATTATCCATGACAACAAAGCGGCAAACCTTAAATCAGGTTTACAAGTATTTGTGAGTGGACTATAATTAAGTTATTGATACAAGATTAGTAAGGGGGCCTATTGGCCCCTTTTTTTATTAAGTTTGTTGGGTATGAGGGTTATTTTCATCCTTTTTTTTCTTGCAATGCTGCCTTTAACGGCAGCTTCTCAAATCAATGACTTTTCTTCGTCCTATGATTCTCTTCGTAGTGATTATAGAATAGATGGAGATATGTTTGAATTAGAACAGAGCTCCAGATTCTTTGATGCTGCCTTCATGACTCCGGGTCAATCTTCTCCTTTTCTTTCTGCAGCTGTTTTTGGAACCTACGGTTCAAAGATTCACCAATTTCGTACAAAAGACATTCGACACGTTGTAAGCGCTCTGCCCCATATTGGTTTTAGTTACACCTTTGGTATGCAAGGAGCGCAGCGATTGGTTTTTGAGTATCATCAGGTATTTAAGGGTGATTGGGTTTTGAATACGCGAATAAGTAATATAAAATCAATAGGCTATTTTAGGAATATGGAATTGGGTAAAACTGATTTCGAAGCTACAGTCGCAAAGAAGAGTGATCGATACGGCATTTCATTCACAGGTCGTACCTCAAAGCTCACAAGGGCTTGGAGTGGAGGAGTGATTGATTCTTCTTTACTTGAGGTATTTGCACCCCTTACTGTTCCAGTTTACAAGTCAGAATGTAATTCAGAATTGAAATATTTTGACCTTGAAGCTTCTGGATATATTACATGGATCGATAATGAGAAATATAAATTAGGTGTAGCGCATAAGATTAATGTCAATGGCGAAAATAGAGTGTTTAATGAACGAGATTCTTTGGCTGGATTATATTCATCCATTTATTTTGATTCGACATCTACAAGAGATCAGTATCAGATTGGAAGATTAGAAAATCTCAGTTCCATATATTTTGATAATGAACATTTAACTTATTCCCTGGGTTTGTCCTCGACATATTGGAATTATAGAAATATGAATCTATTCAGAGATACAATGGAATTGAATGTTGTTCATGATTTTCATTATCGAAAAAAACAGCTTTTATTCCTTCATGAGGCCTCGTTAAACACCATTGGGGCTTCCCAAACTTGGTCGATGCAAAATGAGCTCCACTATAATCAAAAAAAATGGTCCTTTTCTCTTGCAAGTCGAATAGGACAAAAGTTACCAGCGCTTTTTCAGCGCTTTTATAGCGCGAATAACACCTATTATTCAAATACTAATTTAAGTCTTCAAGATTATACAGCTCATTCAGCTGAGGTATCTTATAAAGCGGGCTCTTATGACATGAGTGCAATATATTTGGTAGAATCGAACAAGGGAATCTATTTCTTTGATAGATCAATTTCTAATTGGTCAAATCAAACAGCTTTTAGTTCAAGTATTATTCAGCAGCTCTATTTGAAGTCAAACTTCACACGTCAGAAGTTAAGGTGGCAGCAGCAATATATTCTGACGCTTTCGAATCTTAAAAAATTTATTGTCCCTGTTCATCAGCTTCAAGGTTCAATCATGACGCGTTTAGGTTTGTTTAAAGCGAAAAAGTTAAAAGTCACATTTGGCTTATCCTACAGCTTAAATTCCAAAACGAATGTGATACCAATTATAGAAAATGTAGGTGTTTATGACTTACTCAATGTGTCAGATGAGACGATACAGAATCCTCTCTTTACCATGGGCGCAATGCTTGGAATGGAAATCGAAACTTTTAGGTTTTACGTAAAATTCAGTAACATGGGTTATTTCTGGAATAGCTCCACGTGGCAATATATACAAGGCGTTTATTTACCTGAGTCTACTATAAGAGTAGGATTGACTTGGGATTTTTGGAATTAAGGATTATTTCCCCAATACCTCGAACATTTTAGCCCCAATTTGTGCAGGTGAATCAACAACGTGGATTCCACATTCTCTCATGATTCTTTTCTTTGCCTCTGCCGTGTCATCTGACCCACCAACGATTGCTCCTGCATGCCCCATTGTTCTTCCTTTAGGTGCTGTTTCTCCAGCGATAAAGCCTACGACTGGTTTGGTTCCATTTTCTTTAACCCATTTGGCTGCATTGGCTTCAAGATTACCGCCAATTTCTCCAATCATAACGATTCCTTCTGTTTCCGGATCGTTCATCAAAAGCTCAACAGCCTCTTTAGTTGTCGTACCGATAATTGGATCCCCACCAATTCCAATAGCCGTTGTAATGCCTAATCCTGTTTTCACAACCTGGTCTGCAGCTTCATACGTAAGCGTTCCTGATTTTGAAACGATTCCTACCTTACCCTTGTTAAACACAAAACCTGGCATAATACCAACTTTTGCCTCATCAGCGGTAATGACTCCTGGACAATTTGGACCGATAAGTCGACTATCGTACTTGTCAATGTATGCCTTGGCTTTGACCATATCATTTACAGGAATACCTTCTGTAATACATACAATTACTTTAATCCCCGCTTCGGCAGCTTCCATAATCGCGTCAGCAGCAAAGGCCGGTGGAACAAAAATGATTGAAACATCTGCTCCTGTGTTACTTACAGCTTCAGAGACAGAATTAAATACAGGTTTATCTAAATGAATCTGTCCTCCTTTACCAGGAGTAACACCGCCAACGACATTTGTGCCATAGGCAATCATTTGTTCTGCATGGAAAGTTCCTTCACCACCCGTAAAACCTTGAACAATAACTTTTGAATCTTTATTAACTAGAACGCTCATGTAGTCTTTAATTTGAAGCCAAAAATAAGAATAGGAAGTGATAAATTCGCCAATTCTCTTTTATTTTATATCAACAATTTCAATTTCGTAGATTAGGATGGTGTTTTGAGGTATTTTTTCGAGCTCATGATTGCCATATCCGAGTTGAGGAGGTACGATAATTTGAACCTTTGCCTCATTTTTACTCATGAGTAGTATTTCTTTCCAGGCAATGATTACTTCCTTGACGGCAAAGCGAATGGGTTTTTTTTCAAGCTCGAAGACAGTACCATCAAGGAGGTGCCCTTTGAAAATTACTGATACACTGTCTGTATATTTTATATTGCGACCAGAACCATTACTTTCAAAGCAATAATATAGACCAGATTCAGTCTTGTTAAATTGGACCTTTTGCTGCCCAATCCACTCCTTTATTTTTTTGTCAAAGCTATTTAGTTGTTCCTCCGAATATGTTGAACANGCCCCTAAAAATAGGGTGAAAAGTAAGAAAAGTAGTCTCATAATTTAATCGCTTTTAGGTCGAAGCCTTCTTTTTCGAGCAATGCTATTAGGCCAAATTCGCCGCAAAGATGACCTGCTCCCACGGCAAANAATACAGATTTTTCTATCATCATTTCTTTCATTTTCGGAATCCATTTTTTATTTCTATTATCCAAGAATAGAGCTGTATTTCCTGCTAATTTNTCATTGGTGGCGAAATCGCAGAGCACATTAAGCGCNTGTTTTTTATACGCTTGCTGCATATCATTAAAATCTTGTATACTCTTCTGGCCATTATAAAGCTCATTAAAAACCATATCCATTTGGTCATCAAATGGGATTTGATTGAAAATATTCAGCTGTTCATCTATACTTTCGAGTCCTAAAAGTTGGATTTCTTTTGATGCTGCAATTTTTTCAAGTTCTTGTTCATGTGATTTTCTGTTTGTGGGTAGATTCATCGCTAAGATGAATTGAAAGAGCATGAAAGGTTTGGCATGCTCAAAATTCGCCTCAAATTGAATAGGTTTCATCAATAGTTTTTCGTCTGCCCATATAGTTAAACTCGACCACTCTGCTGAATCACAGTATGCTTTCAGGTGGAGTGTGGTGTCAATAAGCATATCAGGATTGATGCGCACTTCGGTGATGTTTTTAATTTCTAAACAGAGCGCATCAGATTTTTCAAGAAGCTTGGTTATTCTTTTGGGAAAAAAGAAGCTGTTTTCCTCCATGGCGTGCATAGTACCAAATAAATAAGAGCGCTCAATGCCTAGTTCTTCATTACTGATCTCATAACACAAGGACTGCTTTTGCGCTTTGCTATGCATGGAAAGTAATACCGCTAAAATAAGAATCCACTTCATGATTTCAATTTTGCGAGGTAGTGGTTGCCGTCTTCGAATACTTTCTCACAGCTCAATCCAGCCATCCTTGCATGTGTTTTTAATGTTTCGAAGTCTACATACAACCAATTAAAAAAGGGACCNCTCTCNCCGTTAAAATGCATTTGGAACTGAAATTCTCCATAATAAGAGCTGTTCAAATCAATCCAAACACTGTCATCTTCATCTTCATATAGGTATTTAATATCTGTTGAGTCGAGTAGTATTTGACCGTGTTTTGTGAGTAGAGATTTACACTTGGCTAAAAAGGGTTTGAGTGCTTCAAGCTTTTCACTAATACCAATTCCATTCATCATAAGCAATATGGTATCGTAGCGTTCTGATGTTTCAAAATTTTGAATAGGAGATANGGCACACGGGATGTCGTGCTTTTTCAGATGTGCAATGGCACCTGGTGAAACGTCAAGGGCGAAAATTGAAAACCCTTTCTCTTTTAATATCTTAAGGTGCGCTCCAGCNCCGGCTCCAGCATCTAAGACTTTTCCTTNGCAAAGTTCCAAAGCTTTTTTTTCCACAGCAGGCATNNCATCAAATGTTCTAAATAGATATTCAATGGGTAACTCGTCATCATCGCATAAATCTGAGGAAACCNGAATTATTTTTGGCTTTCTGTTTTCTTCAAAGTCAATAATTGCATTGCCAAAAGGATCATTTTTTGAGAAATCTTGCACCATATCCTTAAACATAAGGGCTTAAATCTTCTTCAGAGAAGCCATCTTCGAAATCGTCAAATCCAAACTCATCTTTTTCCTCCTGTTCTTCTGTATCGGCTGGCATCTGAAATTCCTCGTCCAGTTCCTTGGAGTCTTCATTTGGTTTTTCACCAACACTCAGNACTATTTTTGGTGCATTCGGTGTTTCCTCGTGCACCCCAATACATTCGATAAGAAAAATCCACATTTTCAAAAAGTCGTAGACAAGAATAAACTTTTGATGAGGTTCTTCTACCAGTTCCCGCAGGCTTGTTGAAGCCATGATTTTCTGTTCTCCCTCCTCGCCAAAGCTTACATCCATCAGACTTACCTCTTCTCCTTTGTCCCAGTTTTCATTAGAGGCATAAAAGCTAGCCATTTGGTCACCCTTGAANCCATATGCCTTTATAATGGAATTGAAAAAAGNTTCAAAATTATCATCTAGNGACAATAAAATGTCACAAAAGACTTCCTCTTTTTGATTTGAATCCAATAGTACCCGAAATTTTATTCCAGCCATGACGCTTAAATTTAAACTATTTTATTGCTCAGTTTGCACCGCATTAAATCCTAATTCCTTTCCGAATGCCAACATTAATAATTTTGCCTGTTCTGCAGAGTTTTCAATTTCACCCTCGAGAATGGCCTCTTTTATTCTGCTTTTAATGACACCAATTTCATAACAAGGGCCGATATTAAAAGTTTTCATAATATCTTCTCCTGATATCGGAGGTTGAAAATTTCGGATCTTATCTTTTTCTTCAACTTCCTCTAATTTTCTGGAAACGATTTTAAAGTTTTCCCTATACTTCTTAACCTTAAATTCATTTTTTGAGGTGATGTCTGCGTTGCANAACATCATTAGATCATCAATGTCATCTCCAGCTTCATTTAAAAGCCTTCTGATTGCAGTATCAGTAACATTCCCTTTTACCAATGCTATTGGACGAAGATGGAGCCTCACCATTTTTTGTACATATTTCATTTTTGAATCTAGTGGCAATCTATGGTACTTGAAAATCCTTGGAACCATTTTAGATCCTAATTCTTCATGTCCGTGAAAAGTCCAGCCGACCTTTTTATCAAACCTTTTGCTTGCTGGTTTTGCAATATCATGCATGATTGCAGACCATCTTAGCCACAATGAGTCTGTGTGCTCCGAAATATTATCAAGTACCTGAAGGGTATGGAGAAAATTATCTTTATGACTTTTTCCTTCAATGGTTTCAATTCCAGATAAATGGAGTAATTCTGGAAATACGAACGCCAACAAATTCGTTGATTTTAATAACTTAAACCCTCTAGAAGGCTCATTCGTTAAAATGATTTTATTTAGCTCCTCTGTGATTCTTTCTCTTGAAATTATTTTAATGCGCTCGGATTGTTTTTTTATTGAACGAAGACAAGCTATGTCAAGTTTGAAAGATAGCCGTGTAGCAAAACGAATGGCTCTAAGCATCCTGAGGGGGTCATCCTGAAATGTGATGCTCGGGTCTAAAGGTGTTTTGATAATTCCTTCTTCAAGGTCAGCTATTCCATTAAAAGGATCTATAAGTACGCCGAAATTTTCGGGATCCAGGTCAATAGCCAATGCGTTGATGGTAAAATCTCTTCTAAATTGATCTTCCTCAAGGGTTCCTGGAGCGACCTCTGGGTTTCTTGAGTTTTCAGAGTAGGATTCCTTTCGCGCGCCCACAAACTCGACATCGATGTCCTTGTATTTAAAGTGTGCAGTACCATAGTTTTTGAATACTGAAACCTTTTTGACCCTCAATATTTTCGCAATATTTTGAGCAAAAAGAGTTCCGTCTCCTTGGACAACAATGTCTATATCTTTGGAGGTGTTTCCCAGTATGAGGTCACGGACAAAACCGCCAATTACAAATGCCTTTTCATTAGAGCTTTCCAGCTCTTTTGAAATAACCTTGAAAACAGGNTGGGTTAAATGTGAAGCGTAGTTTTGTTCCATAAGTCCATGCAAAAGTAAACAAACTTAAGACAGAATTNAGGCCGAATGGTTTTCAGGAATCAATCTTCGTCGGAATCAAAAGAGAAAAGACCTCCCTCTATTGGCTCATCGTCTTCGAAATAGTTGAAGTTCTTACCGCTTTTTTTATGGGCTGTCATTTTCTTGGCTTTTTTACCTCCGCCACCGCCTTGATCAGAATCAAAGCTTTTTGTGGTCTTGCCTTTGAAAGATTTTTTTCTCGATTCACCCTTGGTTTCCTCTGGAGAGATAGATGGTTGAGCTGAATCTGTATTAAAACTTTTCCTTGGTGCTGCAGCAGCATTAGAAGGTCTTGAATCCCTATTTGTATTTCCTCCTGGCTTTGAACGATCATTTCTATTTTCGGCAACCTTAACAGCAATTCGTCTTCTGTTAATTTCAAACCCGTCTAGAGCTTCGATGGCTTGAGTNGCTTCATCATCGTTTGACATTTCGACAAAAGCAAAACCTCTCGGCTTTCCTGTGTCTTTATCCGTCGGAAGGTGAGCTTTACTTACCTCACCATATTGAGCGAACAACTCAACTAGCTGTTCTTTAGATACNCCAAAATCTAACTTGGCAACAAAAATACTGGTCATAAAAAAATAATCAATTCTGACTTTTTCAACTTAATTAGGCTTCGAAATTAGAATAAATATTTGAAATAATTCAAAATTATTTTTGACAAACACCTAATATTTAGTACCNTAAGAAATTCGAAAAGTGAATTAGTTCTCTGTAATATACGCGTTTTTCTTTATTTTANCGGCTTNCTATGTACCCGTGTCCTTTGTATTTCCTTATATCTATGATCTATTTTGTTAAAGAGACTTAACAATTAATTAGCCTTTAGTTGATTTTAAATTTAACCCATCATTAGTTTCACTATGCCTTGAATGGATGCAANTAGTTTTATTTGAGCATTTTCAAAATTTGTTTTCAATTGCCTTAGAGCATTATATTATCCTTACATTTGCAGCGATTATGAGACTTNTAAAAAGAATTCCTCACGACAGATATTTAATTGAGCTACATCAATACAACCAAAANCTTATCTTGAAAATTGCTCTAGACCAATATGAGCAATCTTTTAAGTTACCGGAATCAGAGAACGGCATAAGCGATTTGGAACAGCTGCTTAGCTCGACGGATTTCTTAGGGAATTGTCTCCAACGTTTTATTTCAATGAGAGAAGATTTTACAGCTTCTTTTAAATCTATTCAAAATGAAAATTAGTTTATACATTTTTGCTTTGGGCTTGNTATTCTCATCATGTTCAAACGAATCCGAAAGAGAGCCAGAGNTTATAACCTCAGCACCTGTGAATACNCTNGAAAAGGACACCAACGGNTTAGTGATCGCCTTTTATTTTAACGATAGCTTAAAAGAGGGCTTTACTTACTACAAAAATATTGATGAGGANGTGAGTAGAAAAAATCTTTCATTTCAAACTGAGTTGAAGCGCAAGACTAACAATCTTGAGAATTTTGTTTCAAAAAAGGGTGCAGAAGCTCAGCAGGGACTTTTATCTGAAAATGAAATCATGAAAATTCAGGAAAAGGCACAAAGAATGGAGGCGGAATTGATGCAATATCAGCAGCGAGAGGGTGCCCAGCTTGAGGCTGAGGTAATGAGAAAATTAACTGANATTAATAACAAGGTCATCTCTTTTGGAAAAAAATTCAGTGAAGCGAATGGAATTGATCTTTTGATGGGTTACGCTGATGGAGGTCAAATCAATTATGTAAANCCAAGTATGGACGTGACACGCGCCTTTATTGATTTTTTAAACAAAGAGCAAAAACGAATCGAAGAAGATCTATAANTATGTTGGTTGCACAAAAAAAACAGCNAGAAAATATAGCTGAGTATGTTTTGTANCTTTTCCAAATTGAGGANATCGTTAGGTCTTTAAATTTTGACATTGAACAGATCATGGAAGCTGTTGTGAAACCCAATCTTCCAGACAGCTCATTTGAAGGGCAATATAGAAGCTGGTATGCTGATATTATTAAGGAGATGAAACGCTCTGGTCTTGAAAAGAAAGGTCACCTAGACCGAGTAATGGAAGTAATGAAGGAACTTCTATTTTTGCACAACACCTTATTTGCAATTCAGGGNGAAAGTAAATACAAGCAGCTCTGTGCAAATTCTAGCTCTTTTGTAGCAGAGTTTCGTGAAAAAGCTTCGATGAAGAACCAACATGACGTTGAGATTTTAATTCACGCCATGCATATGAAACTTCAATTTCGACTTAGAAAGAAAGAAATTACGCAGGAAACAGAAGAAGCACTCGATGCAATGCGCATACAACTTGCTTTTCTTGTGAGAGAATACCACAAAATGAAGTCAGGAGATTATTCTNCTATGCAAAGCTAGGGTAATCGGGAAATTCGTTTACGATTTTCAGGCNATCTTCCTCTTTTTTAAAAATCACATGCTCAATACCGTTGCTCAATACTAAAAATCTTGATTGAAGTCCCTTGAAATAGGTGAGAGACTGTTCAAAAACAGCTTTTGTAATCGGGATGCTTGGCGCTTTACATTCAAGTAGCAAAAAGCACTCTTGATTTGCNATGAATGTGGCTAAATCCCATCTTTTTTCCATTGCTCCATATTGAATTTTTTTCTCAACAGNTAGAAGCCCTTTCGGATAAGACAAATCGTTTAAAAAGTATGCAATAAAATGCTGGCGAACCCATTCCTCAGGAGTCAAAACAATNTTCTTTTTACGGACTAGACAGCGCACAAATAGTTGGTCACCGCTGCGCGAGATGTCTAGATCTGTTTTTGGAAGGTTAAGCGGTACAATAGGCGACATTAAATACCTGGAAGAATGAGATTAATGTCCTTATAATTTAGGTCAAATACTTTNCCGAGGACCTCATTTGTTAGAATTCCTTTGTATATNTAGACGCCATTTCTAAACCCTTGGTTTGAACGAATGAGATCAACAACTCCACCGCAGTCACCCATTTCTAGAAGCAGTGGTGAAAAAATATTAGAAATGGCAAAAGAGGCCGTTCTCGATACTCTAGAGGCAATGTTCGGNACACAGTAATGTGTTACGCCATGCTTAATAAAGGTAGGATCATCGTGGTTTGTGATTCTTGANGTTTCGAAACATCCGCCTTGATCAATACTTACATCTACAATTACNGAGCCCGACTTCATATCTTGAATCATCATTTCCGTAACAACGCAAGGTGTTTTTCCGACATTTGAGCGCAGCGCACCAATCACGATATCTGCTCGTTTGATGGCTTTGGCCAAAACTTTTGGCTGAATAATCGAGGTGTATACCCTTTTACCAATTGCATTCTGGAGGCGTCTGAGCTTTGAAAGCCTATTGTCAAACACTTTCACCGAGGCACCAAGGCCTAGGGCTGCTCTAGTAGCAAATTCACCGACAGTCCCTGCGCCAATAATTACAACTTCAGTGGGTTGCACTCCTGTTATACCACCAAGCATCATGCCTTTACCGGATGCAAAAGAAGAGATTAGCTCTCCTGCAATTAAGACACTGGTATTTCCAGCAATCTCACCAACTGTTCGAACCAAGGAGAAAACACCGTCCTCGTCTCTAATATAATCCCACGCAATTGCTGTGATTTTTTTTCTAATCAATTTAGTAAGTACCTCTTTGGGTTGAATGGAAATTTGAAGGGCAGAAATTAAGGTCTGATTTCCAGGCATTAGGTCCACTTCTTCATCTGAAGGAGGTGTTACTTTGAAAACGATATTNCATTCATATATTTCNGAGGGACCTTGACATATTTCAGCGCCTGCTTCACTATACTCTCGGTCACTAAAATTAGCACCAATTCCTGCTTTCGTTTCTATTTTGACGTGATGCCCATTAGCAACAAGCAACGAAACTGTCTCAGGTACAAGGGCAACACGTCTTTCTTGGAAAGAAGTTTCTTTTGGGATNCCTATGTTGAGGCTACCTTTTTTACGTGCTACCTCTAGCATTTCCTCTTGAGGTAGAAGATTCCCTTTTTGAATAAGTTTTTTTAATAATTCAGGATCAGTATTCATAGGCTATGTCAATCGTTCTTGTATCATCTGATTCATGATGGATCGTAATCCATAGGGTTTCTTCNGGAAGAAACTGCATCACTTTTTCAGGCCACTCTATAAAGATAGTTTTTTTTTCGTTGAATAATTCTTCCAAACCTAGATCAAACGCTTCAAAATCATTCTTGATTCGATAACAATCCAGATGATAGTATTCTTTGTGCGTAGATTCATTATAGTATTGATTTACAATTGCATAGGTAGGGGATCCTTGAAGGTCGTTTACACCAAGTGCTTTTAAAAGAAGCTGTATTAAAGTTGTTTTACCCGAACCCATTGCTCCTTTGAATGCAAAGCAATGTGGGGTGTCGAATTGTGCTTTGTGCTTCTCTACGAATGCTTCAAGTCCCNTGAGGTTTTTGATTTTATATCGCTTCATTCTTTGATNCCTTCAAAAGCTTTTTCGCCATCTTCGCTCCAAACTTTAAGTGCCATTGTTGAACCGTCAAATTNACCATAGGTAGAGAAATTCATCCANTCTCCAAGGTTGAGGTATCTAGATTCTGAAACTGCAATTTCCATTGGTAGATGACGGTGTCCAAAAATAAAATAATCTATAGGCGCTTTGGNACGCATGGTTTTGCAGTATTGATAGAGCCACTCATCTTCTTTGTTCGTATAATTGATATCTTTTGTTCCAGTGTGTATTCTGCTTTTATTCGAAAAATATTGTGCCATCGAAAGTCCTATACCAGGATGAAGAAAAGAGAATAGAAATTGACAAAACTTATTTCTAAAAACTTTTTTGATGAATTTATACCCATAATCTCCTGGGCCAAGACCATCTCCATGCGCGATAAAAAATCGGCTCCCATTAATTTTAAGCTCCAATTCATCCGAGATCATTTCAACACCAAGTTCTTCGGTAAAGTACTTTTTCATCCACATGTCATGATTACCTAGAAAAAAGTAAATNTTGATACCTCGATCTGCAAGTGCTGCAATTTTTCCTTGCAGTCGGACAAAGCCTTTAGGAACGACCTGTTTGTATTCAAACCAAAAATCAAATAGATCACCTACGAGGAAAATAGTATGAGCATCCTTTTCAATATGATTGAGCCAATCAATTATTTTAAGCTCTCTAATCCTACTTAATTTCGCTGTAGGTGCGCCCAGATGAAAATCTGAGGCAAAGTATATTTTTTGACCAGGATTTAGTTTTAGCTCTTCCAATTACTTGAATATTTTTTCTAATTCTGATTCTAGAGCCGAACCTCTTAGGTTGGTTTTAATTATTTTCCCTTCTGCGTCGATTAGCACAGTGAAGGGAACGCTGCCCACTTGATATAAACGAGAGACCTTACTCTGCCATCCTCCGAGGTCACTTACGTGATTAGGCCAAGACAATTGATCCGCTTCGATAGCAGCTTCCCATTTTGCGAGGTCTTTATCCAAAGAAACACTCATGATTGTGAAGCCCTTTTCCTTATATCGATTATATGTTTTTACAACATTTGGATTCTCTCTGCGACACGGTCCGCACCAAGATGCCCAAAAATCTATGAGTACTACCTTTCCTCTGAGGTCTGAAAGCTTGAGCGCTGTCTTTCGATCGAGCATTAATTCTTCAAAGTCAGGGGCAAGCTTTCCAATTCCTAAGNGCTTGTTTTTTTCTTTTTCTAGCATAATCTTTTCAAAATTCTCGGTATACTTCTGAACGGTTAGACTATTTGGAAATGATTTGTTAAGTTGCTGAATGATAGANGCATAAGTCTTCGGGTCTTGGTCTAAGTTGATAGCGCTTAATGCAACAACAAGTGCTGCTGAGTTTGAATTACTTCCGACAAAGACTTTGAGCTTATTTTGAAAGGCGTAATATTCCTTTTGCATGTATTGATTTATCGATTCAGACTGACTNGGGTCTTTTTTTACTGCCGCAATAGCTGAATCGTTTTTTAGCTGAAATCGTTCGATTTCTTTCACAAATGTATTCATGGAAGCAGATTCATCAGAATTCAAAATATTACAGAAATCATTTAACTTTTTTCCATCGCCATAAATTTTTATATCCGATTGATTGCGACAAACTAAATGAATATTGGTATTCTCAAGTCTCAGTAGATAATAATCTTCGCGTGGCAGGATTAAGTCAGCNCTGAATTTACCGGCTTTATCCATTATAATCGTATCAAAATCTTTGACTCTATTGTTATCATACATTTGAGAGACAAACAGGGTATCGGTTTGCGCACCAAAAATTGATCCCGATAATTTCACGNTTGCCGTCTGTCCGATACCCATATGCGTAAAGAAAAGACATATAAAAAGCAGTTTACATTTCATATTTAAAAATTAAAAATATTTCGCATCCGTTCTTCTAAGTTTCGACCCCTCAGATTTANGCCAATGATTCGGCCCATTGGATTCACCAANACGGTAAAAGGAATTCCTTCAATACGATACAATGGGACAACAGCTGAATTCCAGCCTTTTAGATCGCTAACATGATGTGGCCAATTCAAGCCATCNTTTTCAATGGCGGCTTTCCACTTCGTCATGTCCTCATCCAATGAGACGGATAAAATTGTAAAATTCTTGTCTTTATACTTGTTGTAGAGCGCCACTATTTTTGGGTTTTCTTTTCTGCAAGGACCACACCAAGATGCCCAAAAATCGATGAGTACATATTTCCCNCGCAGTTCTGACAAGCTTATAGTTCTACCATCGATTGTTGANGATTCAAAATCAGGCGCTTCATAGAAACCATTATTGAGCATGTAGGTTTGCATTAGCTCAAAATTCCTGACGAAGTTCTGCGTCGCTTCGGACTTCGGGTCTAGTTTATAAAAGGCTTCTGCTACACTCCCGAAAATTTGAATTCTTTCCTCATTCCATTGATCCTGGGAATTCATGATATGGTTGGANAGTACAATATTGAAGGCGCTTGAAGGAGTTGCTTTCATTCTTTGGGCAGCGAAGTTAGAAAGCTCAATAGCATTTTGTTTGGCTCTAATGGTCTGGTAAGCTTCTAAATCTTTGGACCAAACCACACCATCAACAGTTATTAATTCGCGTATAGAGTCCTTTTGAGATTCGATTGTTATATTGTCCTGAGGTGCAAGGGTGAGCTCAACCGAGTCGACTTTATCTCCATAGTTCTTGAGCATATAGTAACCCAGTCCAGGGATAGATGCATTTATTNCAAAATGTCCTTCAGCGTCAAGGGTTGTTGAGGCCAATTCAATGTTTTTTCCTTTCGATTGCATTAAAGGGGCCTCTAATGTTATTCTTGTATTAGAAGCATCTCTAATTTGACCTGATATGGAAACATTTCCNCTCGTTTCTGTATTNCTTCTATTNTCCGATTGAATTTCAAAGTTTGGCTCATCGTATTCTTGAGTACATGACAGCATAATACCGAAAGTAATGACNAAGAAGTAGGATAATTTATGTGTCATTTAATTTTTTTCTAAGGAGCGAATTGGCGATTTTAGGATCTGCTTTTCCTTTAGATACCCGCATTAGNTGTCCCATGAAAAAACCGATCAGCTGTTGTTCACCATTTTTAAATCTTTCAGCTTCGGATGGATTATCGCTAATAACTTTTTCAATGAATCCTATCAACCCATCCTCATCTGAAACTTGGATAAGNTTCATTCTTTCGGCAATTTCCTTGGCACTTTCGTTAGAACTAAGCATTTCAGGAAATATTTTTTGTGAGGCGATGGTGCTTGATACATGACCCTCATCAATAAGGTCTATCAGTCCNGCTAAAGCTTCAACCTTAATTGGAAAGCCTTGAATTTCAACTCCGTTTTCATTTAGATAGGATTTTACGGAACCCATGATCCAGTTTGCTGCTGCTTTATAGTTTTTTGTATGTAAAATGAGCTGCTCAAAGTATAGAGCGATTTCTTTTGATTCGGTTAAATTTAGTGCATCGTAATCAGACAAGTTTAACTCAGAAACATACTTATTGTAAAGAAAGTCGGGTANAGGAGGCATCTCAGCTTTGACCATCTTAATTTGATTTTCATTAACGTATAGGGGCTGAAGGTCTGGTTCTGGGAAATAGCGATAATCATTTGCGGCTTCCTTTGAACGCATTCCAATNGTGCTGCCATTTAACGCATCAAAACCTCTTGTTTCTTGTGATAATGTTCCACCTGATTCAAGTACCTCAATTTGTCTTACGATTTCGAACTCAATTGCTTTTTGCACATTCCTAATTGAATTCATGTTCTTGACCTCTACTTTTGTTCCGAGCGTAGTTGCCCCTTTTAATCGAACAGAAATNTTTGCATCACAGCGCAACGAACCTTCTTCCATGTTCCCATCACAAATTTCTAAGTACCTTACCAACTTTCTGATTTCTGTCAAATATTGATACGCTTCTTTAGAGCTNCGCATATCAGGTTCGGTTACAATTTCTAATAAGGGTGTTCCGGCTCTATTCAAATCCACTAAGGTGTCATATACATCAACATCATGAATGCTTTTTCCTGCATCCTCTTCCATGTGAATTCTTGTAATTCCAATTCTTTTTGAACGGCCTTCCGCCTGTTTGAGGTCTATAAAACCTTCTGTACAGATGGGTGTTTTGTCCTGTGTGATTTGATAGCCTTTTGGTAAATCTGGATAGAAGTAGTTTTTTCGAGCGAAGTATTGGTGCTCTGCGATTTCACAATTCAGGGCAATACCCAATTTAATCGCAAATTCAATGGACTTNTTATTCATCACTGGAAGCGTTCCAGGATGTCCAAGTGTAATAGGACTTGTATGTGTATTCGGAGCAGCTCCATAGGCATTAATGTCAGCTGAATACGCTTTTGTATTCGTGAGCAGTTGGGCGTGAACCTCGAGTCCAATNACTGCCTCGTATTTATCTCTTTGCTCTTGTGTCATTTTAGATACTTGAAATCAATTCTTTCATAATCAAGGTCATCTTAGGCTCTTGTTTTGCAGCAACTTCAATGACCTCTTGATGCGTGACCTTTTGAATTTTGCCCGGTACGCCGAGGTCTGTTATAATCGAAATTGCAAAACAAGGGATGTCCATATGTCTAGCGACGATNACCTCAGGGACGGTTGACATACCTACGGCATCAGCACCAATCGAGTAAACGTATTGGTATTCTGCAGGAGTTTCAAGAGTAGGACCAGTAAGGCCTGCATAAATACCCTGAGCAACTTTAATATTATGTTTAGACGCAATATCTAANGCTTTATTGATCATTTCATGGCTNTATGGCTCACTCATATCTGGGAAGCGTGGGCCCAATTCATCATAGTTTTTTCCAATTAATGGGTTTCCTGGGAATAAATCGATGTGGTCATTGAGAATCATTATTTCTCCGATCTCAAAAGCTTCATTAACGCCCCCTGATGCATTGCTTACAAAGAGCTTTTCTATACCCAAGAACTTCATTACACGAACAGGGAATGTAACTTCNTGAAGACTGTACCCTTCATAATAGTGAAACCGACCTTGCATGGCTACAACGGATTTGCCACCNAGNTTNCCGAAGATTAATTTACCTGAATGTCCTTTAACTGTAGAAACTGGGAAATGTGGAATGTCTTCGTACGCTATTTCATGTACGATTTCAATTTCATTTACTAGACCACCTAGACCCGTTCCTAAAATAATACCAACCGTAGGTTGTAGGTCTGTTCTGCCTTGTATNTAGCTTGCCGCTTTTTTAAATTTTTCTAACATGTTCTTTAATTAACGATTCAAACTGAGCTTTATCATGGATGCGNATGCTTATTGGTTGGTAGTACCATAAAGCGCCATTCTGTGCAANTAATTCATCAAATTTAGAAAGCCGCACCTTGTCCTTTTCCGTAGTCAGAATAATCGAATCTTTAGGGTCAAAGGTACCAAATTTTTCATGTATTTTCTCAATGTCTTTTACTGTAAAGTCATGGTGGTCTCGAAAAGAAATGGACTGAATTTTATATTTGTCTTTTAAGTGTTCAATGAGATGGCTTGGGTCTACAATTCCCGTAACCAATAAAATNTTTTTNATNTCATGNATCCGTNCTTTCATAGGTTTCATTTCACCATATTCTATATGGCTAAAAAATATAGGTTTTGAAAACTTTGACAGCTTGTTTTTAACTTTATTGTAGTCCTCATCCGTCAATGCCTCTGGACATTTTGTAACGACAATACAATCTGCTCTATGCGCACTGAGTCGAGGTTCTCGTANTCTTCCCACTGGTAAAATATAGTCTGTGAANAAAGGATCGCCATATGGAGTTGTTAAAANACTTAGGGACGGTTTTATTTTTCTGTGCTGAAAAACGTCATCNAATATGATAGTNCTTTTGGGGCTATTTCTCCTTATATTTTTGCTTCCAAGAATCCTGTTTTCACAAACATAAACACCCACTTTGTTTTTAAAGCGTTGTTTGAACATAAGTGGTTCATCTCCAACATCTTGGCTTAAATGACCCTCATTTACTTCGATATACCCCTTTGATTTTCTTCCGTATCCTCGGCTAAGTAGGGCTGGAGACCCTTGATTTCTTAGAATCAATTCTGTGATGTATATTGATAGCGGGCTTTTCCCTGTGCCTCCCATTGAAAGGTTNCCAACGCCAATGGTATGATCAATATCTTTCGATGAAAACAAGCGAAAATCAAACANAAGATTTCTGACGGTAATGACCGAAATGTAAATCCACGAAATGGGAAGTAAAAAGTACCTCATAAGAGAGTTGATTATTTAATCAACGTGGTAATCTGAAAATTCTTGCTCTTCAGCGTAATAAAAAATTCTTACTTGTGCGGTNTCATTTAGAAAATCGATNTTACCAATTTCAAAACGATTGATGGAAAGNCCTGTTCTAGATTCAATATCACTTTTCATTTCTGAGGCCTTGTCAGGGGTAATAAGGTCTATACGCTCGTAATTAATGGTTTTTCTTGTTTCATGCTTCATGAGCCACAAGAATTCCAAAATATATGTCATAACGACCATAAATATATTGATCAAGGCCATTTCTGCTATACTAAGCTGGTTAGAGGCTAGGGCATTCACAACACTCAATCCAATGATCAAAAAGAGATAGGTCATCTCTTTTATTTCAATGGCATCTGTTCTATAACGTATAATACCAAATATTGCGAAGAGTCCAAGACCCATACCTGTATCAATGTCAAGCTTCTTTAGCCCAAAACAGAGAAAAAAGGTAATTGTACCNATCAGATAATAAGTAAATAAATAGTCCTTTCTTTTCGTCTTCGCGTAATAAAGAAACCTAATCAGAATCGTTATAAATACAACGTTTACACAAAGTCGAATAAGTAAGAGGTAAAAGTCTTCATCGAACCATTGTAAACCAATGGNAGTGGTTGCTTTTTCTTTCGCTAAAAATAAATTGGTTAGCATATAATTTTNTTAATTGATAGGGTTTTCTTTTTAAAACGATTTTGTTTGACCTCACTGCCTGAATATAAATTCATAATTCCTACACAGTATTTACTTACTCTCAAAGGTCGAACCATTCTTTTTTTCATTATCGNATAAAATGCACTTGAGCGGTCAATCTTTCCTTGTTTAAGTTCGCAAATCACCAAATTAGTTAAAGATTTGGTTTTTTCGGCATCTTGGAATTCTATATTCAAGTCAAAAGTAAGTCTTTCGGCCTTTATTTTGTGCACCAGCGTAATTCTGCTGAAGCTATTTGACATTGTTGAGTTGAGCTTTTTTGCTTCTTNATATGCATTTTCCAAAAAAGACAATTCATCTTGACTAAAATCTGTNCCCCATTGTTCTGTTTTTAATCTTGTTTTCTCTGTGCGTCCCTTTCTCTTTCTTTTCACCTCGAGAAAGGATAGGTTGTTATTCACGTATTTTCGAATACGAATTTTTAACCTNTCATTTTTCTTCTTATGNTGGTCTGAAAAAAAATCAAAACTAGGGCTATCGAAGTACAAACTTTCGTATTTGGAATATTTTAGACCACCAACCTCTAATATTCGGTATTGGTTCTTTAGTTCTGGTAGTATTTCTGTAAAAACATCCTCATGAATCGCATATTTNGTATCAACCCGATTCATCAGTGCAACAGCCTCCATTTCCTCTAGGTTAATGGGTTCAAAGGGTGCTGTTATGACATTAAATTTTTCAGGTAGCATAACTCAAATGTAACTTATTAATTTTTTTCAATAAAATCTAGACGTAATGCTTGTTGAAAAAGTTTTATNGTGAGGCCCAAATTATTGATTTTTATCGTCTAATCATTTTTTTTCGATATCCTTTTTGAAAATATATTTATTTGAAATTTTGTCTAAACCATGAATAGACTTGTTATCTTCAAAATATGAAAAGTNCATATCTATTCTTTTTCCTATACTTTTTTATCGGTTCTTGTGCTTTGTCAACACTGCGAGTCTACGATTACAAAACNANCTNTCATTCTCCGTCAATTTTATTTGAGACATCAAAATTAACGGAGCATCCGCAAACTTGGAATTTTTATGTGCATGATGGTTACGGTAGGACTCACAAGGTAGACTCAATCTCCTTAGATAGTAGCTCTATAAGTACCATCCTCGNAACACCATCACCTATCGAGCTACCNGCCAAATTAGAGCCTTCAGAGTACACNCGAAAACAAGAGGTTCATGTTTTTGTAAAAAATTTAAATNTGGATACAAANACACTTGTTGAGCTCCAGGAATTTGATATTGAAAATATTNTAATGTATTCTGATCCTCAACCGGATGAGGNAGTTAAAAATGATTCAAAATCTGCNNNAAAAATTGCANTGACNGTNCTTGGTATNNTANTNGGNGNTTTNGGNNTNGNNATNTTNNTTNTTTNNTTNGCNATNCAANCNTTNTTNANNAGTNNTGGNTGTTANATNGCAACGATGGCATATGGNTCNTATGANGCNCCAGAGGTTCTNGTNTTGAGNAGGTTTAGAGATGAAAANTTGAATAAAACATTTATGGGAAGGNTTTTTATTGCAAATTACTATGCTTTTTCTCCACTGCTTGTNAAATTCGTCAAGAAAACTGGAATCGCAGAGCGGCTTATTCGAAGAAAATTGGATGGTTTTGTAAACCGTTTAAGGAAAAAAAACAACTGGTAAAATATCCTTTCTTATATTCTCTGCGCTCAACATAGAATTGTCTAAGTCAAAAATTTTGGTGTCCTTTAGAAAAGTATGTTTCAATTAATAGATAAAACTCAATTTTCGAAACGCACAAGAACTGTATTGTTTTTGTTTTCTGCACTGTTTATGTTAAGCGCTTGTGGTGAGGATAGCGACCTTGACAATGCGGTACTTAAAATGAATGATGACAATATTCTATTGATGAATATTAGCCTAGGATTCATTATGCTTGGTGTTGCGCTTAAGCTGCGTATAAAAGATTTTGTCCTTGTTTTTTCTGCACCTAAATCAGTACTAATTGGATTTCTATCACAATTTGTGGCACTTCCTTTTTTAACCTTCTTATTGGTCTTAATTTTAAATCCGATGCCCAGTGTGGCAATGGGTATGATGATCGTTGCCGCATGCCCAGGAGGTAACATTTCGAATTTCATGACTTCTTTGGCTAATGGAAATACCGCACTTTCGGTATGCATGACTGCCATCGCTAGTGTTTCGGCAGTATTTATGACACCATTTAATATTTCATTTTGGGGAGGGATGTATGCACCTACATCCGAGATTCTCAATGATGTCAGCCTNGATTTCTTTGCAATGCTCAAAATTGTGGGGATGATTCTATTGATTCCGCTGGCACTCGGTATGCTGNTNCGTGCATTTAAACCCAAAATAGCCGACTTTCTACTACCAATTACTCATTATGGTTCTATCGTGATTTTTGGAGGAATTGTTGTTTTTGCTTTTGGTGCNAATACAGATTTATTCGTCAAGTACATTCACCTCATCCTATTTATTGTGCTAGCTCACAACGCACTTGGTATTCTTACTGGCTTTTCATTGGCAANAATGTTCAAGCTCCCATCCGCTGACCAAAAAACTTTGGCCATTGAAACAGGAATTCAAAACTCAGGACTCGGCCTCGGTTTGATTTTTGCTTTTTTTGATGGAATGGGAGGGATGGCGATTGTCGCAGGTTGGTGGAGCATATGGCACATTATTTCAGGGCTGAGTATCGCTTATTTCTTCAAAAACAAAAACCTTTAGGATTAAATTCTATGGACCAANGCCCACAATCTAAAATGCTCATTAAGCTTGTAANCATGAGAATGCCTTACGGAAAATATAAAGGNACATTATTGTGCGATTTGCCGGAACCCTANCTTTCTTGGTATCACGCAAAAGGTTTTCCTAATGGTCAAATGGGACAGCTGTTGGCCTCTATTTATGAAATCAAACTCAATGGGCTCGAGTATCTACTCAAGCCCATTAAAGCACAATACGCGAAGCGCTAATTTCGTATAGCTACAGTGCAACTCATTTAGCCAGTCACGAATAAAAGAATTAGTAGATTTTACACGTATGCCTTGACCACGAGCTCCGTGGTATAATACAAAACATATACACTGTAGATCAGTTTGACGCCTGTTCCAAGCATAAAACCAACAAAAGCGCCTAAGGCTATTTTGAGAGATTGCCTATTTGANCCTTGTTCCATTTTTGCACCAATAAATGCNCCAATGAGTGCACCCAAAAGGATACCTATGGGAGGGATAAACATGCCCAAAAGGGTTCCTATGAGCGTCCCTCGAATCGCCTTTTTTCCTCCGCCAAGTTTCTTGACTCCCACGATTTGTAAAATATAATCGCCTGCCATAGCAATAGCCATTAGTGCTCCTAGCATCACAATNGCATAGCTACTAATGGGCAGTGAGGTAAAGCTATCTATCAACAATATTCCGAGAAAACTAATGAATGGACCTGGTATGACAGGAACAAATGAACCNATTAAGCCAACGATCATCATTAATAAGCTTAGGAGGTATATGATTTCTTCCATTTTNAATCGGAANTATTTTTTTGCTTAAATATAAGATGAAACATCGNTGCAGTGCAATAACNNTTATGAATAAGTGGATTTATATTTGCTCAGGTGATTTNTAAAAGTCGCTTATCTTTGTTTCCATGAAAAAAATACTNCTTTTAGGTTCCGGAGAGCTAGGCAAAGAATTTGTGATTGCTTGCCAGCGTCTCGGACAACACATTATCGCTGTTGATAGCTATGCCAACGCACCTGCCATGCAGGTGGCCGACGAATTTGAAGTAATATCTATGCTCGACGGCGAAGCACTTGATCGGATAGTGGCCAAACACCAACCCGATTTTATTGTACCCGAAATTGAAGCGATTCGAACGGAACGTTTTTACGATTATGAAAAACAAGGCATCAAGGTAATCCCAAGTGCAAAAGCGGCAAACTTTACGATGAATAGAANAGCCATTCGTGACTTGGCAGCAATTGATTTAGNTGTGCGTACGGCAANGTATAGCTACGCAACAAANGCAGAGGAGCTGCGNGANGGNGTCAATAAATGTGGAATNCCTTGCGTTGTGAAGCCTTTAATGTCTAGCTCNGGTAAAGGACAGTCAGTGATTCGAACTGAAGTGGATATTGAGAAGGCATGGACCTATGCTTGCNAGGGTTCTCGTGGGGATTTACAGGAGGTGATNGTGGAGGGTTTTATTGATTTCGATTACGAGATNACCTTACTCACAGTGACCCAGAATGANGGGCCTACTTTNTTTTGTCCACCAATAGGCCATCGACAAGAAAGAGGAGATTACCAAGAAAGCTGGCAGCCGATGCCCATGAATCCAGAGCACCTTAAAGAGGCGCAGGATATGGCAGCAAAGGTTACCGCGGAGCTTGGAGGCGCAGGTATTTGGGGTGTTGAGTTTTTCATTACGGCGGAAGGTGCGTATTTTTCAGAGCTNTCACCNAGACCACATGATACTGGTATGGTGACACTTGGTAAAACACAAAACTTAAATGAATTTGAATTGCACGCACGTGCAATCCTATCACTCCCAGTCCCAGAAATTAAATTGCTTCAAAATGGAGCGAGTGCTGTTGTTTTGGCAGAGGGAGAGTCTACAACGACTCCCGTTTTTAACGGACTTGAAGATGCGATGAATACCCTTAATTCAGAAGTGCGTTTGTTTGGGAAACCAGCCACACGTCCCTATCGGCGAATGGGGGTCACGCTGAAATATGGCACGAATGATGTTAAAGAATTGGTCGAACAAGCTAAAGATATGGCTTCTAAAATAAATGTAAAATGAAATTAAAAGCGCTCTTACTTTCCTTAATCTGCTGTTCAGCGGTCTATGGACAAACGGTAAAATATTATCTCTCTATGCCGAAACCCCAGAATCATTACTTTCACGTGGAGATGGTATTAGAGGGCTTTGAGGAAAAAACAATTGATGTTTCGCTTCCGGTTTGGGCACCAGGTTCTTACTTAGTACGTGAATTTGCCAAAAACATCAACTTGGTAAAGGCAACAAACGGTTCTGGTAAAGCATTAAAGGTTCAAAAAAAGAGGAAGAATACCTGGTCCATTACAAAAGGTAAGTCATCTGAGGTACGTATTTCTTATGATGTATATGCTTTTGAACTTTCTGTAAGAACATCCTTTTTGGACCTTACGCATGGATTTGTGAGTGGAAGTGGTGTTTTTATGTTCGTTGAAAATCATTTGGATACAAAAGGCGATGTGGTCGTTGTTCCTTACGCCGGTTTTTCTAATGTTTCCACTGCTTTACCTAGAAAGGAAAAGAACAAACCGTTCGTATTTACCTACTCGGATTATGACCATCTTGTGGATTGCCCGATTGAAATTGGCAACCAGCTTGTTTTTGATTTCAATGCTTCAGGTGTCAAACATACTGTAGCAATTTATGGCGAAGGAAATTTTGAAATAGAAAGTTTAAAGCGTGATATGTCTCGGGTTATTGAAGAAGAAACCAAGGTGTTTGCCCAGAATCCAAATAAGGAATATCTTTTCATTATTCACAACGTTGTGGACGGTCAGGGAGGATTGGAACATAAAAATTCCACAACACTCAGCGTCAATCGTTGGACCTATTCAGGAAGCAGCTATGTAAAGTTTTTGAGCTTGGTCGCCCATGAATATTTTCACTTATGGAATGTGAAAAGGATCCGTCCTTTTGAGCTTGGTCCTTTTGACTATAACCAAGAGAACTATACCGATTTATTATGGGTTATGGAAGGGTTTACCTCCTATTACGATGAGCTATTATTGCTCAGAGCAGGNTATTANACNCAATCNGANTTTCTTTCAAAAATGGAAAGCTCCATCAATTACGTTGAGGGCTCAGTNGGAGCNCGTGTTCAGCCAGTAGCACATGCAAGCTATGATGCCTGGATCAAAGCATATCGCCCCAATGAGAACAGCTCTAATACNACAATGACCTACTATACAAGAGGCTCTATAATCGCTTCATTTCTAGATGTCAAAATCATTCGCAATACAAACGGTGAAAAATGTTTAGATCATTTTCTTCAACATATCTACGATAAATTTTATGTGAAAGCGGGAAGAGGTTTTACCTCTCAGGAGTTCAAAAGTGAGCTTGAAAGCTTTACAGGTGAAAACTTAGATAACTTTTATGCGGATTATATAGACGGCACANCNATTCCTTCGTATGCTGAGCTATTTGATGGAATGGGGGTTCAGGTAACGGATGTGACCTCAACAAAGCCAGATTTTGGNGCATCGCTTAGAAGTTCAGGTGGNAAAGCAATCGTTTCCAGAATTCGCTCCAATTCAGCTGCTGAGGACGCAGGTTTAAGCGTAAATGATGAGATTATAGGATGTAATGGTTATAGAGTCAGTAAATCGGATATTGAAGGCCTCATGAANAGCTTAAACGAAGGTGAAGAGCTCGAATTATTGATTGCAAGAGATGAAATCCTTTTTTCTGTGAGCTTCACCATGACGAATTATACGAGACCACGATATTTACTTAATCTGACGAATGAAAAAAATAAGCTTCGTGCATATTGGCTGCGATAGTCTGATTTGCTTTTTGTTTTTACCAGTTCTTCTTTCAGCACAAGTGGGATTTCAAAATGTGCAAATTCCCCTCGCGAGCGGTTCTTATACCTACAGTGGTTGTGAACCTTCAATTGATATCGATCCAAACAACCCGAATAANATTGCCGTAGGCTCCATCTTAGATGGCTATCATTATTCTGATGATTCTGGTAAAACTTGGAAAGCTGAAAGACTAAAAAGTCCGTATGGGGTATATGGTGANCCTGTACTNAAATTCAANNGNAANGGGAATGTNTTNTATTTGCATTTNNCNTCATANAATAAAACNNCACATTTAGACAGAATTGTTTGTCAGCGAGCTGATGACTTGAAAGCAAAATTTAATGAAGGATCATTTTCAAAACCGAATGGAAGTAANGTTCAAGACAAACATTGGATTGTAATTGANCCNGAAACCNATGANATTTNNATGACNTGGACGCANTTTGATGCNTATAANTCNTCCAATCCNNAGGATAGNTCNTTTATTCATTTTGCAAAATCATCNGATGATGGANAAACATGGACNGATCCTGTTCGNATTTCGATCAAAGGCGGAGATTGNTTGGATGGTGACGATACCGTTGAGGGCGCAATGCCTGCATTGGGNAAAGACGGAAGACTTTATGTTGTTTGGTCTGGGCCACATGGCCTTATGCTGCGGAGTTCAGCTGACCGAGGTCAAACATGGAATGCAACAGAGCAAATGCTATTTGAACATGAAGGGGGTTGGACNATTGANGTTCCTGATTTTTACCGGAGNAATGGTCTNCCAGTTTTNNTNAGTGACCACAATGCNGATTCTCCACATTATGGNAATCTNTATTTGAATTGGGCCATTGAAGACGAGGAAACNGGNAGNACATCGGTTCTTTTTTCNAAATCTGAGGACNATGGAGAAAGCTGGTCNTNACCTGTTCAAGTCCANAAGGACAGTTCGCANTACAATCANTTTTTGACTTGGATGACAGTTGATCCATCAAATGGAAATCTTCATTTTGTCTATTATCGAAAATCACGAAATGCTAAGACGACAGATGTTGTATGGGCGAGTAGTAAAAATGGAGGAGCGTCTTTTAACGAAGAGGTAATTTCTGAGCAATCCTTCGAGCCTTCGGGAACGGTATTTTTTGGAGATTATTTAAATATTGCCGCAGTAGATAATGTTGTCCGTCCTGTCTGGCCCAGAATGGATAATGGCAAGATTACCTTATGGACTGCGCTAATAAATTTCGAGTGATTANATCTGGATTAAATAATTGGANTAATTTATTAGGTGAAGAGATTCAAAAACCTTATTTTCAAACACTTAAAAATAAATTAAAGGCAGATTTTACGCGTCAAAANTTAAATATATTTCCTGCTGAAGATGAGGTTTTTAACGCTTTTAAGNTNTGNGNTTTTNATCANGTGAAGGTAGTTGTTTTAGGNCAAGACCCGTACCCTACAANGGGACATGCACACGGTTTGTCTTTCTCTATTAAAGAGCATGTTAAACCTTTTCCGAAAAGCTTGAATAATATTTTTAAGGCCCTTTCAAATGATTTAAATCAGGTGCCTCCTGCACATGGAGATTTGACACATTGGGCTCAACAAGGGGTGTTGCTTTTGAATTCAGTTTTGACAGTTGAAGAAGGGAAGCCTGAAAGCCACAAGGGTATCGGATGGGAGCAATTTACAAATGCTGTNATTCAAAAGCTTTCTAGCGAAAAAGAGCATCTCGTTTTTTTACTTTGGGGCGCGAAGGCACAAGCCAAAAAAGAACTTATCGACCATTCAAAACATTTGGTTCTCGAATCGGTGCATCCTTCGCCGCTTTCAGCTTATCGTGGTTTCTTTGATTGCAAGCATTTCAGTAAGACGAACGATTATCTGCGTAAGAATCATATTTCAACCATAAAATGGTAAGTATTCCTTCCTATATTTGCACATTATGAAGATTTCTAACGATTTATACCTCAGGGCATCACTTGGAGAAAAGATTGAGCGCTATCCAGTTTGGTTAATGCGTCAAGCGGGGCGAATATTACCCGAATATAGGGCCGTTAGAGCCAGTGTTTCTGGATTCAAAGAGCTTGCCGAGACACCTGCGCTCGCTGCGGAGGTGACGGTTCAGCCTGTTGATCTTCTTGGTGTTGATGCGGCGATTATATTTTCTGATATCCTNGTTGTTCCGGATGCTATGGGACTTCCTTACCAAATGATTGAGAAAAAGGGACCTTGGTTTGAAAATACCATTCGCAGCGAAGCTGACCTTAAAAGATTAGACGAAAACATAGATGTTGAAGAGAGATTATCCTATGTGCTACAAGCTTTATCCATTACGAAAAGAGAATTAAATGGACGTGTGCCGCTCATTGGTTTTGCAGGTGCTCCATGGACTATTTTGTGCTATATGGTCGAAGGTTCAGGTTCTAAAACCTTTTCCGAAACAAGGAAATTGTTATATACGAAACCCAAATTGGCACATGAATTGCTACAGAGGATAACAGATGTTACCATTGCCTATTTAAAGGCTCAATTGAAACATGGCGCTGATGCACTTCAGCTTTTTGATTCATGGGCGGGTATATTGGGACATAAACAATATCAAGAATTTGGGATGCCTTATATACAACAAATAGTCAATGCCATTGATGGACCATTTACGGTGTTTTCGAAAGGTGCATACAGGGCTCTACCGAGTCTTATGGACCTCTCTTGTACAACCATTGGATTGGATTGGAATATGAGTATTGAAAGCGCAAGAGCTCTTGCTGGTGAGCGTAAAACGTTGCAAGGAAATTTAGACCCATGTGTGCTATATGGCACTGAGGCTTCCATTGAGCANGAAACNCTTCAGCTCTTAAACACTTTTAAAAGTCAGCGACATATTGTAAATTTGGGTCACGGAGTTTATCCTGATATCAAACCAGACCGTGTAAAAGCATTCATTAAAACTGTAAAAAACTATGAAATTTAATCTTTCGATACTCGCAAGCTTTGTATTTGTATTGTGCATGACAACAATTACGGCTCAGAAAAAAGGTAAACGTGGAAAGTCAACATCNTCTGANATNCTAAACATGACTTTTGAAAAGCTCCAAGAAGATGAATCTGTGACTGAGTTAGGTGCAATTTCAATTCTAGACAACGGTGTAAGTTCTCCAACAGAAAATGCCGCAGATCTTTTTCAGAAAGGTGCGGGTAAAGCATTTGGCGTGCCGAATAATGTTTTTGGAAGTGAAATGACATCCGAATCAGGTGGTTCAGTTTATGCCGGCTTTGTAGCTTATCGACCAGGAAGAGAATCCTCATTAAGAAGCTATATTACCATTCCATTCTTGAAAGGAAAAGGTAATGTTTCCCTATCTAAAGGACTTAAATACTGTATTCAGTTTGATGTTTCTCTTGCGGAATCGTCAAAATTCGCGTGTAACAATATTGGCGCTTATTTGACTAAAGAAGCTCCGACCACTCCTTCAGGTATTATCAATGCTTCAGAAAATCTAATCAGAGGAAAGCACAATAGAATTCATCAAGGTTTCTTTGGTTGGGATAAGGTATGCCAGATTTATACCGCGAAAGGTTATGAGAAGTTTATTACAATTGGAAACTTTGATGCCAATTCGGCTACCAAGTTTTTAACAGTCAAAAAACCAAAGACATCAGATGTTGAGGCGCTTAAGCACGCTTATTATTATGTGGATAATGTCACTGTTAAGCAAATCGACAGTGAAGAAGAATGTCAATGCATTGCAACGAACCAGATGGCAAATGTGGAAGAATATTCAACATTGGTGTATGCTAAGGCAGCAAACATTGACGAGAATATGAGCCTAGCGGAGCAAGTTGCTGCGCATGTGGCATATTTTGGTTTTGGTAAAAAAGACTTTACAGCGGGTTCCAAAGAGGCGCTGAAGTTTGTTGCAGGTCAGCTTAAATCCAATCCTCAATTGACGGTCATTATCTCCGGTCATGCAGATGCCCAAGAGGAAGAGCTAGGAACAAGCAAAGACGAGTTTAAGGATATGGGAATGGTTCGCGCAAAATATGCAGAAAGATACTTTATGGCGCAGGGAATCGACCCCTCTCGTATTACAATAAAATCAATGGGCTCAGAGCAGAGTAGCAAGGAAATTGCCGACGTAGATGAGGATGAGCTTAAAGCAGCTAAGAACCGTAGGGTAGAGTTTTCTTTAGATTAATTCTTTAGTTTCTCTATTTCTTGATATAATACCTGCGTGGGTAGACCCATTACATTCGTGTAGCTTCCTTCTATTTTTGAGACTGCGATATGCCCAATCCATTCCTGAATACCATACGAACCAGCTTTATCAAATGGCTTGTAATTGTTTACGTAGTAGTCAATTTCTGTTGTGCTGAGCAATTTAAACTCAATACGCGTGGAATCTTTAAATTCAATGGTTTTGCCGTTATGAACCATGCAAACAGCACTAATTACCTCATGTTTCGTCCCGGATAATCTTTTCAAAGTATCCCTAGCATCATTCGCGCTTTTTGGTTTTCCCAAAATTTCATTGTTCATAATAACAACCGTATCACAGCAAATCAAAAGCTGACCTGGTTTTATTGTTTTTTTTAGGGCATCTGCTTTGAGCTTTGCCAAAACGGAAGCCACCTGCTTTGCAGGTGTTGATGGGTCATAAATTTCCTTAACTGCAGAGATTTGAACACTAAAATCAAAACCCATTTGTTTCAATAGCTCTTTTCTTCTAGGTGAGGCAGAGCCTAATATAATTTCCATAGTCTAAAAGTATAATGTGCTTAATCCGATTGCCATGCTCAGCTTTAATAGGGAATCGCAGTATTTGATAAAATTTTCCTTCCTGTACATAAGTATCAAAATAAGGATGTTGATGCTTGAGGCAATACTGAACAAAATGAAGCTTTCCAGACTGAGATGAAATTCGAGACGATCCAGATAAAAAAAGAATATTGCTATTTCTAAGAGAAGAATAAACCCCATAACCGTTTGTGTTTTTCTGATTCCAAATTTTATAGGTATCGACACTACACCCATGGTTTGGTCACCTTCAATATCTGTAACATCTTTCCATATTTCTCTCACGAGATTTTGTAATAGCGCGAATACAGCCAAAATGATAACAAACTCAAAGTAAAATGAGTCATGCCATTCTTTAGGATTTTCTCTCGAATAACTATTCAGCATAGGCCCAAAGGAATAAAGGCTTGCTGCATACAAAGGGATAAATCCAGTTAATCCAGCGATGAGCAAGTTTCCCAGAAGCAAAATCTTTTTTAAATAAATACTGTATAACCAAAGCAAGAGTGTGCATAAGGTATGGATGCCAGCAAACCAAAAGGTCTCAAAAATGAATGATAGATAAAACCCAAGACTCAGTGCAAGTAAATTAAGTAGAATGTATATTCTGAGACTTAATTCTTTACTTATGTTTTTTGAGATTATGACTTTACTAGGCTTGTTGATTTCATCTGCTTTTAGGTCATAATAATCATTGATAATATTCCCTCCAGCCGTAATCAATACCGTTGAGATGACCAATAGCGACAAATACATTGAATCAATGGCTATTTTGGGGTTCAATGCATTCACATAGACATAAACACCAAGCATTGTTGCCGATACAATCAATAAGTTTATTGGTCTCGATAAGCGAATGATAGAAATTAAAGCGTTTCCCGCCATACGGTTCTTCGGTTTTGTTGATGAGCAGCTTCTTTATCAATGCTTTCAGGTATTTTTTTGATTTGATCGTCCGTAACTATCGGCATCGATGATCCATAGCCCATGAAGGTTATTCTTTCTGAGGAAACTCCTTTCGCCACCAGGTATTCAAATACAGCTTCTGCTCGAGCTTTAGAGAGACTTACATTAGATTCCTCATTTCCTCTCGAGTCTGTATGTCCACCAAGTTCAATTTTAATCTGACTATTCTTTTTTAAGTATTCGGCAAATAGATTTAGCTCAATGCGTGATTCTTTTCGCAGTGTGGACTTGTTTAGGTCAAAAAACACATTCTTGAATATGTGCTCGTCCGATAGCTCCTCCGTATGTTCTGCTTCTAATATTGGTTTACTCAGAGGTATGTCGATGTGGTAGCTATCTAGTACTTTTTCATTTGACAAATCAAAATTTAACGAATAAGGGTGATACCCCTCATGGCTTACTGAAATAACGTAGTTACGGTCTAAAGGAAGCGGAACCATAAAAGTCCCGGTGGCTTCATCTGCCTCAGAAACAATAATTTCTGCTCCATTTGAAACATCAAAAAGCTCAAATCTACCCGGAAGCGGCTCCTTACTCTTTTTGTCGTATACAAAACCGTCAAAGTAAACCGTGCGGATTGCTCTCGATTCTGGAGGAAGCACAAACGAGTAAATATCAAGATCTCCATAACCTCCCTCGCGGTCTGATGCAAAATAAGCAATCTCTCCTTCTGCCGAAACCATTAATGAATTCTCATCATATTTGGTATTTATTGGATAGCCTAGGTTTTCTGGTGTAGACCATTTTCCATTGACGTCTTTTCGCGTAACGTAGAGGTCAGATCCTCCCATTCCTGGATGACCTTTAGAAGCAAAATAAAGTGTTCTTCCGTCTGGATGTATGTGCACAGATTCCTCCGTATTTGGTGTATTGATGTATTCAGGAAGTGGTTTAGCAGTTCCCCATAAACCATCTTCTTGTAGCTCTGAAACATAGATGTCGCTATTATTCGTTCGGTCTCCTTTTCTTCCTCTTACAAAATAAAGTGTTTTACCATCTGCAGATAGCGAGGGTTGAGATTCCCAATTATTCGAATTTACATATCCAGGAAGGTTAATAGGGCCATACCATTTTCTTCCTATTTTTTTAGCATAAAATAAGTCACAACTTCCTCTCCCTTTTCTATTTGGACCATAATAACCAGTTTGGTCTGAACATGCTACAAAGACTAGGCTTCTTCCATCCGCTGATAGGGTAGGAGCACCTTCGTTGTTTGAAGTATTTATGTTTCGCGGCATTGGAATAGATTTGCTCCAATTTCCCGATGTGTTTTTATGCGAAACAAAGAAATCTTCTTGCTCTTTAAAATCAACATTTTTGATTTCTAATAACCTTGTAAATAATAGTGTTTCTCCATCTACGGTGAGTGCAGGGTAATACTCTGGACGGGACGTATTGATTTCAGGTCCTAAATTTATAGGATCAAATTCTTTTGGATTCGCAATGGCGTGTGCTGCAAACTCAGCGCTTCTTTTCATTAAATAAACTTGTTGGCTCAGTTTTTTACTTGCATTTGGGTTTTTCAAGAAGATGTCACAGAATTTTATAGCTTCAGTATAGTGGCCCAAAGCCAGATGTAAATTTGCTAAATAACAAAATGTAGCCCCTGAGCTACTATGCATTGGATTCAAGTCCAATGCTATTTCATATTGATTGATTGCAGCGGCATAGTCGTTATTGTATTCATAGAATTCACCCATCAACAGCTGTGCCTCCCAAAATTCCGGTGCTTTTACAACTGCTTGCTTTAATAGCTTAATTCCTTCTGCATAATTCGGTTGACCTGTATTTTCATCTGCGAATTGACTTGGTGCGTTGCGTGCTTTTTCAAAAAGCTTAATGGCTTTTTTACTTTTTGTTGAGTAGCTCATCTGAACTTGTGCACAAGCATTCAATAAACTACCTAGTAAGATGATTAGTAGGATGTAAACTTTCATTTATTGAAATTAGGGGATGTTCATGAATTTGTGCGTTTGTAACGAAATCCTCCAGCCTTTGTTACTTTTTACAAAATCAACAATTTCAGCCATTAATTCTTCTTTCTTTGACCATTCAGGTTGAATATATAGGAGGCACGTGGAAGAGACTTTTTCAGCGTGCTTCAGCGCCCATCTAAAGTCAGATTTATGGTAAACAACGATTTTAAGCTCATCAGCTTTTTCATAGGCTTCGGCACACGGTTTTTTAAATTTTTTTGGTGAAAAGGTGTACCAATCCACATGCGCATCAAGTGGATAGCATCCTGATGTTTCGATGGCCACAGATCTCTTGATTTCTTTTAGTTTTCCGACCAAGGGTTGTAGCTTATACATTGCTGGTTCGCCACCAGTCAGCACGACCCATTCACTTTCATTTTCTAGGCTCAGCTTTTGTAGTGCCGTGACATGTTGAACAGGATGGTTTTCTGCATTCCAGCTTTCTTTAACATCACACCAGACGCACCCGACATCACAACCTCCTGTTCGAATAAAAAAAGCTGGTTTACCGGAATGGTATCCCTCGCCTTGAATCGTCAAGAAGCTTTCCATAATTGGTAATTCCTGGCCCATGATTATTAATTTAAGTTAAAGTTACACAATAGATTTTGGATATTGTGTGAAAGGTCGACATCATTAAATGTCATTCATATGGTAGCTTTTACAAATGTCATTCCATTGAACTATTTCGTTATATTTGGTAGAACCTAAATATGACATATGAAAAAAAATTACGCATCTTTTTTTACAATTCTTTTTAGTCTCGCGGCCTTTGGTCAGCAGATTGACAATGGCTCAATGGAGAATTGGGATAATCTCGGTAGTAATGACGAGGAGCCATCGAATTGGAATAGCTTCATGAATGCATCCGGAGGTTTATCCTTATTTGCTTCTAAACAAGTGGGACAGTCTACTGATATACGTTCTGGAGCTTCAGGTATGTATAGTGCGCGCGTATTTTCAAAAAGTACGATTGGTATCATTGCTAATGGGAATCTTACCTTAGGAAGAATCAACATGGGTAGCAGCACTCCAAGTAGTACAAGTAATTATAATTATACCGTTACGGGAAATTCTGATTTTTCTCAGCAATTGAACTCGACTCCAGACTCCATCGTTTTTTGGGTGAAATACAACAATAGTAGCAGTTCCGATCTTGCCCGTATTAAGGCGATTATACATGATGATTATGATTATGTCGACCCTATGACCAGCGAGTCTGAACAGCATGTTGTAGCAGACGCTGCCTTGAATTTTGAATCAACTAACGGATCTTGGGTGCGCAAATCTGTTCCCTTTGATTACGTTGGTCCGTCTACCACGCCAGAATATATTTTGGTAACCTTTACAACCAACATGATTCCCGGTGGAGGTAGTAATGGCGATGAAATTTTCATTGATGATGTTGAATTAATTTATAGTACTTCTGGTCTTGCTGATTTCTCCAATAAGCATTGGGTGGCCTACAATGAATCAGGATTGTTTTTTTCAAATAATTTTGAATCAGACGCTATCTTTCAAGTATTTTCGATGGCCGGAACTCTTATTTATAGTGGAACTCGTGGCCAACTTTCAGGTATGAATCTAAATCAAGGTATGTATTTGATTACAAATAATATAGATAGCTTCAAGGTCGTAGCGCATTGATTAATTTGATGAGGTATATAGTCCTAGCGCTTTATGTAGGTTTTTCTTGTGCTATTTTTGCGCAGTCCTCAACTGTTAAAGGTACAGTGAAAGATGAGCAGGGTGAGCCCTTGCTCGGCGCTTCTGTGATATATCGTTCTGATGTGTCTAAGGGAACGATAGCTGACGAAAACGGGGCTTTTTTTCTAGAGGTTCCTCAAGGGAAATGTAAGCTTATTTGTCGTTACACTGGTATGAAATCAGATACAATTTCGTTCGATTTAGCTCCAAATGAGGAGAAAGTAATTGACTTCACACTGTTTTCATACATCAAAGAATTTAAGCAGGTTGATGTTAAAGTTGGAAAGTTTGATAAACCCATAGAGGAGCAGACAGTAACAATGATTGTACTGAAGCCAGAGCTAATCGAAAATAAGAATACGAGGAGTATTGAAACCGCGCTTGACCAAACCCCAGGATTAAATATTTTGGATGGTGAACCGCAAATTAGGGGAGGTAGCGGTTTTACTTTTGGTGTCGGCTCAAAAGTGGCAGTCATTGTTGACGACATGCCTATGCTATCGGGTGATGCGGGTCGACCTGAATGGGGTTTTATTCCCGTCGAGAATATTAGCCAAATAGAGGTGGTCAAAGGCGCTGCATCCGTTTTATCCGGAAGCTCGGCTTTATCTGGCTCAGTGAATATTAGAACTGCCTATCCAACATCAAAGCCAAAAACAAAAATCAATATATACAATGGTTTATATTCATCACCGAATCAGCCGAATGCAAGTTGGGGAGAAAAAGCGCCAATTATTTTGGGGGCTAATTTTCTCCATTCTCAAATGTTTGGAAATTTAGATGTTGTCGTTGGTGGTAATTTGAATTATGATCACGGCTACATTGGACCGCCAATTACAGATTCAATAGTTGCGACGGTATTTCCTGATACAATTACAAATTTTACAGAGGATGATTTGATTTCGAAGCGCGCGCGCTTCAATTTTAATTTGCGGCACAGGTCCAAGAGGTTCAAAGGGCTAAATTATGGCCTTAACGGTAATCTCATGGTCATGCATACAACAATGCCTTTGGCTTGGTTAAATGATTCCTCAGGTCTTTTTAGAGCATATCCTGGTGCAATTTTCTTGCAAGATCAATTTATTTTTAATCTAGATCCATTTGTTAATTTCTTTACGCAGAGTAACGGAAAACATTATTTAAGAGGAAGAATCTTAAGAGTGGATAATGAAATGAGTGCCAATCAATCCAATAATGCAACGACCTATTATGGTGATTACATGTTTAAAAAGAAGTATAAGGAGTTCAAAAATCTAGAATTCGTAGGTGGATTGACTTCTACTTATACCAATTCTTATGCAAATATCTATACTGGTTCAGGAACCCCCAACAATAAAATGCTAAATGTTTCTGCATATTCTCAAATGGAGACAAAGCTGAAAAATATACTCAATTTATCTATCGGAGGTCGTTTGGAGTATTTTCAATTAAATGATTCGATTACGGCATTAAAACCAATTTTTAGAGCAGGTTCTAGTCTTAAGATATATCAGGAAACCTATTTGCGCGCATCTTATGGTCAAGGCTATCGGTTTCCGACAATTACAGAGCGTTTTATTCGGACAGGTGTTGGTAATTTCGGGGTTTTTCCTAATCCTGGTTTACTTCCTGAAAGCAGCTGGAATGCTGAAATTGGACTCAAGCAGGGAATTAAGCTTGGTGGTGTATATGGCTATCTTGATTTAGCAGGCTTTTGGCAAGAGTACCAAAATACCATTGAATATATGTTCGGGATTTGGAATGAGCTGACGGATGTGCAAGCCATGGGTTCAAGTGCAGGGTTTATGTTCTTGAATACGGGAGAGTCAAGGGTATTGGGATTAGATCTATCTTTTACAGGATTTGCCGAAATAAAGAAGCATGGAAAAATGACTTTCTTATTGGGTTATAATTACATTGTACCGAAAACGCTTACGCCAGATTACGTTTATGCGACGGATTCTTTGAATCGGGTATTTAGCTATAATTCGACTTCCATGGATCCTTCTCAGGGCATATTGAAATATAGATTTTTGCACAATGCAAAGATGGATATGGAATATTCTTGGAAGGGTAAATTTTCAGTGGGAGCCAGTGCAAAGTATTTCTCCAAGATTGTAAATATGGATGCTATTATCAAGGATTTTGAGGAGTTTACAACAGATGTTGAGGTGCTTCAGGATCTTCAATACATTGACTTCTTTGAGGCGCATCGTTTTGGAAACTGGATCTTTGATGCCCGTATATCTTTCAATTTTACCGATGCGCATAAGCTCGCTTTGATCGGTACAAATATTCTAAATAGGACTTATTCTTTGCGCCCTCTTAAGATAGAGCCGCCAAGAACAATCACTGTTCAATACACCTATAAATTAGAAGGAAAAGGAAAATAGCTTTATTTTCTTAGCTCGAGTCTCAACAGGTTTAATGCGCTCAATACGGTCATTTTGATGTTTCGTTCCCTGTGCTTCGAAAACTGCATCTTTTTAGTTGTTGTGCCATCTTTAGTAGCGATAGCGATCCAAACCATTCCAACAGGTTTTGTTTCCGTTCCTCCGCCTGGACCGGCTATTCCCGTCGTTGAAATACAAATATCCGCACCCAATATATCCCTGCCATTTTCTGCCATTTGAATCGCCACAGGTTCACTGACTGCACCTTCTTTTAGAATTAGGTCGGCGGGAACATTGGCTAGGCTTGTTTTGATTTTATATGAGTATGTGAGGAGTGCTCCTTCATAATAGGCTGATGCTCCTGGTATACTGCTAATTTGACTCGCTAGCATTCCTGCTGTGCAGCTCTCAACAGTTCCTATGGTGAGCTTTTTATCAATCAACTGTTGACCAATGATTTGTGGTAGGGTGTCACGATCATATCCAAAGAAATGATTCGGAATTAAATTTTCTAGCTGTATAAAAAGTGAATCAATTAATTCAGCATCGTCACTTCCTTTCGCTGAGGAAATTCTCAGTTTTACAATCCCTGCAGAGGGCAAGTAAGCAAGAGACAATCCGTTTTTATAAATAAGGTTCTCCCAATCTTCTATTTTTTCTGCTAAAAATGATTCACCTATGCCCTGGGTTAGGGCTGTTTTGTAATACAAAGACTTTAGCTTGAAGCGTTTCTTTAATTTCGGAATCGCTTGCTCTGTCATAATACCTTGCATCTCATAGGGAACACCAGGTAAGCTGATAAATATTTTGTTGTTTTTTTCAAACCACATTCCTGCTGCAGTACCGTAATCATTTTCTAAAATTGTACAATCTACTGGTAATTCTGCCTGCTTGTAATTTGATTCGAGCATTGGTCGATTCCGCTGGCTGAAAAAAGATTCAATTTTATCTAGGGTATGTTTATCTTGCACGAGTTCACTGCCAAAGTATTCTGCTAACGTATATTTTGTGATATCATCTTTTGTTGGCCCTAGTCCACCTGTAATGATGACGCAATCTGTGTGATCATAAATCGCGTTTAGACTAGCAATGATTTCATTTTTCTTATCGCTGATGGCCACGGTTTTGATGATTTCGGCTCCCGATTTTGAAAGGTTCTCGCCCAACCAAGATGCATTAGTGTTAACGGTTTGTCCGATGAGCAATTCATCACCAATTGAGATCAGTTCAACTTTCATTTCTTTGTAAATTTTGCAATGGATTCTATGTGTCCGGTGTGCGGAAATTGATCTACTAAGCTATATTTCTCAAGTGTAAACCCGGCATCGGATAGCGTTGAGGCGTCTCTTGCTTGTGTCGATGGATTACAGGAGATATAGACTATTTTTTTTGTATCTAGTTCAATTACTTTTTTGAGTGTTTTGGGGGCAATTCCAGCGCGCGGAGGGTCAAGAATAATCGTATCAATTCTTCCTTGATACTGCGGGTTGAATTTTAAGAATTTCCCCACTTCTGCAGCAAAAAACTCTGTATTTGTGATACCGTTCCCTATGGCATTTTTCTTTGCATCTTCAATAGCTTCCTCAACAATATCTACCCCAATAATAGAAACATTCGGATTCCTTTTTGCCATTAACTGAGCAATAGTCCCTGTTCCGCAAAACAAATCTAAAACAACCTTATCCGAACCTATTTCTTCTTCAAAAACATAGTCTAATGCCTTGTTGTATAAAAGTTCAGCACATTTCGGATTTGTTTGAAAAAAGCTTTCCATGCGCATTTGAAAGTTCAGTCCAAGGAGCTGTTCCTGAATAACGTCTTTACCAAAAAGAATTTTACTTTGGCCATTCTCTATTTTTGCCCGGTCAGCAACATTGTCATTCACGGTGTGCAACAACCCCGCAATACGTTCACCCATTAGTTCTTGAACGTAGCTTGAAAAGGCGTTTATATCGAATTTATTGAGCCCTTCTGAGGCTGTGATGAGGTTGACCAATAATTGATCAGATGCAAATGATTTACGTACCACAATATGTCTGAAAAAGCCTGTTTTCTGAGGAGGATGCCAAGCCTTTAATCCAGTATTAAATAGATGTTCACGTATTTTTTTTAATTTATTTTCCCATTCTTGGTCAAAGAGTCCAGATGCTTTATTTAAACTTTCTACTTTCCACCATGTACCTCTTCTTTTAAAACCCAAAGCGAATGCATCATCTTTTTCTGAATCTGTTTCAAGACAGTGCTCTATCGATGAAAAACTATATTCCATTTTATTGCGATAGAAAAAATGTTCGGGTGCTGATATAAAAGCATCAAATACTTCTCTAATATTTTGAATGCCCGATAGTCTTCGGAATGTTTCTAAGGTTGAATCTTGCTTGAGTCGTTCTTGTTCCTTGACAGGGACAAAAATATAGGGAGCTCCTGAGATTGCTTGGTAGTCATTGATTTTTTCAATAGGAGAGCGCTCGAGGATATCGAGAAGCTTTCCTTCATAGTGCTTTTTCTTTTTAGCAGAAATCACCACCCTTACCTTTTGCCCGGGGTATGTGTTGGGTACGAAAATAATTCCGCGTTGGCTGTCGGTTGAAATTTTGGATATTCCTTTGCCTCCGAATGCGAAATCTGTGATTTCAAGTTCTACTCTGTCTCCTCTCTTAAACATTTTAAATCATTCCTCGAATAACTCCTTTATCAGAGGCATCAATAAAGTCTAATATTTCATTGCGAATATCACTTTCGGGAATTTGCTCTTTGATTGCTTCTATACCCTTTGAGATGTTACTATTCTGAATATATAGGATCCGATAAAGGTCTTCAATTTGTCTCACAGTTTCATCCGAAAACCCTCTTCTTCGAAGGCCAACAGAATTGACTCCTGCAAAGGTTAAAGGTTCTCTTGCTGCTTTTATGAAGGGTGGAATGTTTTTTCTAATGAGCGATGCACCTCCAATAAAGGTGTGTTTTCCAATATGGGTAAACTGCTGAGCAGCAACTTTGCCTTCTAAAATAGCATAATCATCAATTTGAACATGTCCAGATAATCCAGTATAGCTGGCTAAAATCACATGGTCTCCAATGGTGCAATCATGTGCAATATGAACATAGGTCATCAACAAGCAATGCGAACCTATTTTAGTCGCTAGCTTGTCGTTGGTTCCCCTGTGAATGGTCACGCATTCTCGAATGACTGTGTGGTCACCTATCTCTACGATCGTGTATTCACCGCTAAATTTTAAATCTTGTGGTATGACTCCAATAACGGCTCCGGGAAAGACCTCACAGTTTTTTCCAATTCTCGTACCAGGATAAAGAACAACATTAGAATGAATTTTTGTGCCTTCTCCAACAATGACATCCTCATGAATATGCGCAAATGGTTCAATGACCACTCCACTATTTAGCTGCGCTTTCGGATGCACAGAGGCTAAAGGGCTTATATTCATTATGCTTCTTTGTCTTTAATTACTTGTGCCAGCATTTCTGCCTCAGCAACGACTTTACCATTTACATATGCTGTTCCTGATATTTCAACAAGTCCTCTTCTGATTGCAGACATAAGTTTAAGCTCAAAAACCACTGAGTCTCCAGGAAGTACTTTTTGTTTGAATTTTACATTATTTATTTTCATAAAATAAGTAGAGTAGAGGTGAGGTTCTTCTACTTTACTCAAAGCAAAAATCCCACCGACCTGAGCCATCGCCTCAACCTGTAATACTCCTGGGAAAACAGGATTTCCAGGAAAGTGACCTGTAAATACCGGCTCATTCATGGTGATATTTTTTACACCCCAAATAGAATCGTCCGTGATTTCCATGATCTTGTCTACCATTAAGAATGGGAAACGGTGCGGAAGCATTTTTTCAATATCATTTATATCATATAAAGGAGCTTTGCTTAAATCAAAGAACTTACCCTTCTGCTGCTGTTTTTTAATTTGTTCTTTTAAAACTTTTGCAAATCGAACGTTTCCTGAGTGGCCTGGTCTAGCGGCAAGAATATGGGCCTTGATTGGTCGACCGATGAGCGCTAGATCTCCAACAATATCCAATAATTTGTGTCGCGCAGGCTCATTTTCATATTGTAGCTTTGTACTGTTGAGTACGCCGATACCATCTACATTTACTTTTAGATTCTCTTTGCCTAATAGCTTTGCGAGTTTCGTTAGTTCGTCTTGGGAAATGGTTTGGCGTTCCACCAAAACAATGGCATTATCTAAGTCCCCTCCTTTTATGAGATTGTTTTTAGCTAAATACTCCAGCTCCCTCAGGAACACAAATGTTCTACATTTTGCAATCTCCTTTTTAAATTCCCCAATATGATACATACTTGCATGCTGAGTTCCTAATGCAGGAGACTGGTAATCGACCATAACCGTTAGCCTGTAATGAACATCAGGAATAGCAAGAAATTCGATTCCATTTTCTTCATCTTCCCATGGAATGTTTTCTGTTAACTCAAAGTAGACTCTTTCCGCATCTTGTTCTTCGTATCCGATGGCCTCAATTGCTTCTACAAATTTCAATGCACTTCCATCCATAATTGGAATTTCAGGTCCATCAACTGTAATAAGTGCGTTGTCTACCTGACAGCCATAAATAGCGGCTAGTACATGCTCGGTCGTATGCACTCGGGCATTATTTTGCTCAAGTGTTGTTCCTCTTTCTGTAGAAACTACTCGGTCCACATCNGCTTTAATGACAGGTTGTCCTTCGAGGTCTATTCTTTGGAATTTATATCCATNATTTGCAGGNGCAGGNTGNATTTCTAGGTTGGCAANAACNCCNGTNTGGAGNCCTATACCANTCAATTTAACNACTCCTTTNAGNGTTCTTTGCTTTTCNGACATCNATTTATACTTTNGTTAANGCTTCTANTTTTTCCTCTAATTCTTGTACNCTTTTNAATAGTCCTGGNAGCTTNCTAAAGCCAAANTAGGANCGTTTNAAATCATCNAATGGAATNCCNGGAGANCCCATNAGNGTTTGTGCTTTTTTAATNCTAGANGGAATTCCAGATTGNGCNACAATTTTNGTTTGGTCNGCAATNTTAATATGGCCACTAATTCCNGCTTGNCCACCAATNAGTACATTCTTNCCTATTTTNGTCGAACCTGCAATACCNACTTGTGCNGCCATAGCAGAATCTTCATTGACATCAACATTGTGNGCGATTTGGCATAGNTTGTCTATTTTNACNCCNTTTCGAATNAAAGTAGANCCCATTGTTGCNCGGTCTATNGAGACATTTGATCCTAACTCAACGTTGTCTTCAATGACNACATTCCCGATTTGAGGTATTTTTTGGAATTTCCCTTTTTCATCTGGGGCAAAACCAAATCCGTCAGAACCGATGACGCTGCCAGAATGAATAATACAATTTGCACCTATTTTACAATCGTGGTATACGTTAACGTTCGGGTATATCTTGGTTCCGTTTTCAACTACTGCATTTTCCCCGATATAACAATTGGGGTAAACAACAACATCGTCGGCGATTTTGGCATTTTTTCCGATATAGGTAAAAGATCCGATGTGAACATTTTTTCCTATGCTCGCAGATTCATCAACGAACGATTGCTTTTCTATTCCTGGTTCTTTCTTATACAAGTTACCNTATAGTTCTAATAGCTTCGCAAAGCAGGAATAAGCATCATCTACTTTAATNAGGGTCAATGCCGATGGAAGNGNTTTGCTTGGAGCNAAGGTTTTGTTTACAATGCAGATCGATGAGCCTGTAGTATAGATAAATTCTTCGTACTTAGGATTAGAAAGAAAACTCAATGTTCCTTTCGTNCCTTCTTCAATCTTAGCCAAATCGTTGACTGTAGTATCCGCATCTCCTTGGATTTCTCCATTAAGAATAACGGCAATTTGATCAGCTGAAAATTCCATGTTTCAAAAGTATAAAAAGTGAGGTGTTTATTTGCATGATTTCTTAAATAAATACTAAATGTTTGAGGANGTAAAAGCGCTGAATAAAAAGCTAATTTATTCATAAAAGAGCTCANTTTAATGAGGTCATTTTTCTAATTAGCACATTGATCGTTGTCAAATGCAAATTTGTAGATTCTTGCTTTTTCTTTAAAATAGGTGGCGAAAATTGTTACCTCTTCACCTTGATCTGTNCTAAACACCATTGCATACGAGGGTTTAGGCTTTTTTGTCAGATCTGTTTTGGAAATATTAATTCGTCCATTTTTAAGAAAAAGCGCACGCAAAGTACTATCCTCTTCAATACCTAACGCTTTTCTTTGGCAAATAGTATGCGCACTTGAGTCAGAATAGAAAAGATTCTTCTTAGGCGGGAAATGAATGGGCTTGGCAAGGCCTTTTGTTGTGGGTTTTGTGTTTTGTGCTGAAAATTGATTTGGCACGAGTTCACAGGTAAGTGCATCCTTGTAAAGAACGATCTGACAAACAAAATTATCGTTTGAATCTGTTGGACCCTCTAAATGATATATTTGTGGATTACTTGTTTTTTGACTTTTCGAAAACAAGACATCTGCGTTTAAAAGATATGTGCTAAGTTCATCCTCTTCAACTTTAAGATTTTCTAGAATGTTTAGGTTACTATCAGCGATATAAACCAATCTGGTTGCGACCATTTCTTTTACTCGATTCTCTGGAAGCCATGAGCATCCTCGATTGTTGAAGAAAAAGAAAACACAAATTAAACCAATTCCGAATCCAACACCGTAATACAAAAGTCTTCTATATAAGTTGGCCATGGGATTATTCGTTTAGAAGTTAGGATTTCATTATGCTGGGCTCTGCATTAGAGAAAACCTAAAATTTGNAAACCGATAGGGTATGGTTTTTNTTTAAAGAAGCGCTTCTAATTTCGCNTCTAATGTTGCCTTTGGAACAGCTCCGACCGACTTATCCACNACTTCTCCATTTTTGATAAATAGAACAGTAGGAATACTGCGCACACCAAACTGAGCCGATACATTTGCATTNAGGTCTACATTAACCTTTCCAACAAGTGCTTTCCCTTCGTAGTCTTTNGACATCTCACTAATAAGNGGACCAATCATTCTACAAGGGCCACACCATTCTGCCCAAAAATCAACTACAACTGGTTTCTCAGATTTGAGTACCAANTCATCAAAGTTTGCATCTGTTATTTCTAAAGCCATAATGTTTGTTTTGTCTTTTAAGTAGCAACAAAATTAATTTAAATATTTTATGAAGCCACATTTTAATTCATTGAATTCAGTTTGAGAGTTCTTTTTTAAGATATTTAGAGGTATACGAGCTCTTANATGCTTTTTCTACTAACTGCTTTGGTGNGCCGTTGAAAACAATATTTCCGCCCAAGGCTCCTCCTTCAGGTCCTATATCTATGATCTGATCTGCCATTTTTATAATGTCAAGATTGTGCTCGATTACCAGTACAGTATTTCCTTCATCAACCAAGGCATTTAACACTGAAAGCAACTGTTTTATATCNTCNAAATGAAGCCCTGTAGAGGGTTCGTCCAAAATGTAGATTGTTTTCCCCGTTGATTTCTTGGAAAGCTCACTAGCAAGCTTTATTCTTTGTGCTTCNCCTCCTGACAGNGTTGTGGAGGATTGGCCCANCTTTACATAGCCTAACCCAACACGTTTNAGGGTCCCGATTTTTTGACGAATTTTCGGATAAGGCTCAAAGAATTCAAAGGCTTGTTCTATNGTCATGTTCAGTACATCCGAAATTGATTTGCCTTTGTATTTGACTTGTAAGGTTTCTGAATTGTATCTTTTCCCGTTACAAGCTTCGCACTCCACATAAACATCTGGAAGGAAATTCATTTCAATAAGTTTCATACCACCTCCATTGCATGTTTCGCATTTTCCACCNGAAACATTAAATGAAAACCTACCCGGCTTATATCCTCTGATGAGCGATTCTGGCAGACTCGAAAACAGCTGCCTGATTTCATCAAATATTTTNGTGTACGTTGCTGGATTTGACCTAGGCGTCCTTCCAATTGGGTTTTGGTCTATTTCGACGACCTTATCAACGTGTTCCAAACCTTTTATTTTCGAATAGGGNAGTGGTTTTCGGACGCCATTGTATACATGTTCGAATAATATTGGGACAAGCGTTTGGTTGATCAATGTCGATTTTCCACTACCGCTAACTCCCGTTATACAACTCAATGTNCCTAGCTTTAATTTGAAGTCAATATTTTTCAGATTATTCCCGGAAGCGCCATAGAGTTCGAGCCTTTTTCCATTACCGNTTCTACGTTTTTTAGGGACCTCAATTTGNTTTTTTCCATTAAGATATTGTGCNGTGAGTGAATTGGATTTTAGCATGGCTGAGTATGTTCCCTTACTNACAATTGAGCCACCATTTACTCCTGCTTTGGGTCCGATGTCTACAATAAAATCAGCAGATTCCATTATTTCCTTATCATGCTCNACAACAATAACAGAATTTCCGTTTTTTTTGAGTTTTTGTAAAGATTGAATGAGCTTTTTATTGTCCCTTTGATGCAAGCCAATCGATGGTTCATCAAAAATATAGCAAACGTTGATNAGTTCTGTTCCAATTTGCGTTGCCAGTCTTATGCGCTGNGCTTCACCTCCGGATAATGATTTTGAAGGTCGATTGAGACTCAGGTATCCCAGGCCAACGTCCAGAATAAAGTCTAGCCGAACATTTATTTCTTTAAGGAGGTCTTTGGCAATTGTTCTTTGTTTTTGTGTNAGGCTATCATCAACGTTTTTCAGCCATACTTTTAGCTCATTTAATCCTAATTCACTGACTTCTGNGATACTTNTATCATTGATACGGAAGAAACCAGCTTCTTTCTTTAACCTAGAACCATTGCAATTCGGACAAGTTTCAGTCGTGGTATAACCCTGTGCCCAGCGTTGAATTTTTTTTGAACTGCTTAAGGCATGTCTTTTGAGAAAAGGAAGAATTCCTTCAAATGAATTTTGTTTTTCATGAATGCCATCAAAAGAATGGGCNCCATTCANGAGCAATGAAAGCGTTTCTTTATCTATGGCCGATATTGGGGTGTTTAAGTCGAATTTTGTTGTTTCAAGAATCCGCTCTATTTCTTGGAAGATCCAATTTCTCTTTTGTTTCCCTAATGGTTCTATTCCTCCTTCTCGAATACTTTTTGATNTGTCTGGAATTACTTTTTTTCGATCTGCTATTTTTACAGTTCCAATTCCAGAGCAGGAAGGGCAAGCGCCGTATGGTGAGTTAAATGAAAATAAATTGGGTTCAGGGTCGGGATAGCTTATTCCTGTTGTAGGACAAATAAATTTCCTACTGAATTTGCGTATTTCTTTTGTTTTGTAATTGAAGATTACTAAGAAATCATCTCCTATNTCAAANGCAGTGTTGACGGACNTTTNAATGCGGTTCAAATCCACATCTTTAACTGCAAATCGGTCTATTACAACTTCAACATCATGGACTTTATAGCGGTCTAATTTCATACCTGGAGAAATATCTATGATTTGACCATCTACACGAACCTTGGTGTAGCCAATTTTTGATATCTGCTCAAACAATTCTCTGTAATGACCTTTTCGCGCCCGAACTTTAGAGGCCAAAACAGCAACTTTCTCATCTTGATAGGTTGTTTTCAGAAGTTCTGCCAGCTGTTCCTCAGAATACTTCACCATTTTCTCCCCAGTTTCAAAGGAATATGCTGCTGATACTCGAGAGAAGAGCAATCTAAAAAAGTCATATAACTCCGTAATCGTTCCGACGGTGGACCTTGGAGATTTCGAAACTGTTTTTTGCTCAATGGATATAACAGGGGAGAGCCCCTCTATTTTATCGACATCTGGACGCTCCATTCCTCCTATAAATTGTCGGGCATAGGATGAAAATGTTTCAATGTAACGCCTCTGACCTTCCGCAAATAATGTATCGAAGGCTAATGATGATTTCCCGCTTCCGCTAAGACCTGTAAATACGACAAGTTGATTTCGAGGAATTGATAAATCTATATTCTTTAGATTATGTTCCTTAGCCCCGAATATTTCTATTTTTTTCCCTGACACACTTAATAATCAATAATAAAGTTGTACAAAGGAAACAGAATTCCGTTAATCTTTGTTCTGCTAAATCAAAATGTGCTTGAAAATAATTAGCTCGAACGCTTGTATTTGATTGTGTTGCGATAGAGAATACTAAATACAATTACAAAATAAAGTAGAAATAGAACGGTTGCCTCCAGAAAGCTCATCAACACTAAGTATATAATTCCGACGGAAAGCAAAAAGGATCCAAAGCCAATCACACTAAAGATCATCCATACTTGACGGTCCTTAAATCCAGCATATACCAAATGATGTGTAGTGTGGTCTTTACCACCTACCATAGGAGATTTCCCTGCCCTAAGTCTATTGATAACAACAGTTAGCGTGTCGGCAGCGGCTGGAGTTAACGCCGTAAGTGTCAAAATAAGGCTCACCCATGAATGTGTTTGGGTGATTGAACCAAGATTCCAAAGGAACTTAATAGTGAAAAAAGCAACAAATAGTCCAATAAATTGGCTTCCAGCATCACCCATAAACATTTTTGATGGATTGATATTGTATCTCAAAAACCCAAGTATNGAGCCAATNACTGCAACCAATATNTANAGCCAATACATTTGACTCGAGTCTCCAACGAGCATCGCGGATACNAGACAAGCCAGAAGCGCAAACAGCACAGTAGTGGCAGTGATGCCATCCATATTNTCNAGCATGTTTAATGAGTTCATCAAAATAATTACCCANACAATTGTTGTGATGCTATCTGCAATAACATGGTGGAATAAGTCNATTGTCGTCCCCGAAAGGACTAAAAATAATCCACAGGATATTTGAATAAATAATTTAAAAATGGGTTTTGTATCGTAAGCATCATCTGCAAGCCCCATCGAAAACGCTAGACTTGCTGAAAAGAATAAGCCTATAAATTCTATATTCCCGAATATATTGATGTCTGGTTCAAGCATTAGATATAAGAAGGTCGCAAACAAGAAACCTAAGAATAAGCCAATTCCGCCNAAAGANGGTTTAGATTGATTGCTCCATCTTACAGTGACATCGTTTTTATTTCTTATTCCCAAGCTTTGAGAAAACCGCAATAAAAGCTTATTTGATATCAANGAGATAATAATTCCTCCAGAAATAAATATCAATACGTTTATGTAATTAATCATAGNTATTTGAATGGTGAATTAAAATTCATAAAAGACGCAGCCAATTCATCTTTATNNGAGAGTAGGGGGGATGTTACACCCCAATCTATATTCAGCAATGGGTCATTCCACAAAAGGTCNATTTCATNTGATTTTGAATAGCCAGAAGTACATTTNTATGAAAACACAGTGTTGTCCTCTAAAGCGACAAACCCATGTGCAAAACCTTCAGGAATCCAAAGCTGTAATCTATTTTGATCATTGAGTTNGACTTTGTAATGCTGTCCATATGTAGGGGAGTCTGATCTAATATCTACGGCNACATCTAATACNCTCCCTTTAATTACCTGAACTAATTTTCCTTGGGCCATTGGTGGTTTCTGAAAATGTAAGCCTCTTAAAACATTCTTTTTGGAAATGGATATNTTGTCTTGAGTAAAATNTAATTTTTNNTCAANAAGATTNTCAAATCTAGCGGCGTTGTAGGACTCGAAAAANGTTCCTCTATCATCTGCGAAGACATGAGGATTNATTANTATAAGGCCTTCAATGCNTATTTTTTCTCCCACCATTTTGAAAATAATTTTTTCTTTAATTTTTGAAGTTTGGATTCCTCAATTTCATCGTCCGTATAGTATCCATCTTCACTTGAGCCGTATCCGTATCCTGAACCNTAGCCATAACCAGATCCATATCCGTAACCATATCCGTACCCATATCCGTACCCATATCCGTACCCATACCCATACCCATACCCATATCCGTAACCGTATCCGCCTCTTCTCGTTTCCACACCGTTCAGAATTACGTTTAGGTTTTTAATTTTTTGGACCTCATTGAGNTCNTCTACCCTTTTTGCAAAAATTCTTTTTGAATANTTTGCCTTGAAAACGTANAGNGGTATATCCGCCTCGGCCAACATTTTAATACCATCAGAAACAATNCCTACCGGAGGATTATCGATCATAATGGTNTCGTATTTCTCTTTNAGGTTTTCTATTATCNCGGACATTTCCTTGCTTTGAATCAANTCAGATGGGTTTGGAGGAATAGGGCCGGCTGTGATAAAATCCAAATTAGGGATATCAGAATGTTGAATTACTTCCTCTAATGTGGATATTCCGGAAATTANGTTACTCATTCCTANAACATTTTCAGTGCCAAAACCATGGTGAACTTTTGGTTTTCTAAGGTCTAAATCGATGACCAATGTTTTCTTTCCATTCGCAGCAATTAAACCTGCTAAGTTNAGAATTACAAAGGTCTTTCCCTCTCCTGAAATAGAGGAGGATATGGCGACCACTTTTGCATCTTTTTTTACGAANCTCATATTCGATCGAATGGATCGAATGGCTTCNGCCATTCTNGATTTNGAAGATTCATTNACAACGACNTGNGAATACTTCATTTTCTTTTTGTANANNGGAACCGCTCCCAGTAGATTGGCACTCTCAGGGAGTAACTTTTCTAAGTCATGAATGCTAATGATNTCNTTNTANGTNANATACCTCAATACCATTAGGCCTAGACCTATTAATAGTCCAATTACACCAAAAATGGTATACATCATCTTGTGATTGGGACTTATCGGAAATTCTGATAATAACGGGTTTTTTAGGATTCGGTTTGAGGTTGAGTACCCTGCATTTGACAATTCATATTCAATTTTCTTTTGNGTAAATATTGAAAAGTATTCGTTGTTNAGCTCNTCTAAGTATTTTAAACGCTCATATTCCATCTTTTTTTCAGGNAATCCAAAATACGTTNTCTCTTCTTGGTTAATTTTATTTTGTAATATTTCTCTTTCGTTCATGAGCCGTTCCTCAATCACGTCCATNCTTTTGTGAATAGANGCAACGCGNTTTTTAAGGCGCTCATTGAGGATCACGACCTGAACATTCTCATTCGTAACCTCNCTTAATAAATCGTCTTTTTGCTCNAAAATAGTATTTAGNTCCTCGATTTGTTTTAGAACGGTTCCTTGAAAGCTCTTTTTACCCACCATTTCNGGAATCAGTCTGTAAATTTCAAGTCGATTCGGATTGTTTTTTATTTTATNGTNNATAANACGGACTGTGTAAAGCTCTTCATCAATTTCCAATACCTTATCTGAAAGAGCATTTATATTNAGAGAAAGNTGTTGACCATAGTCGTCTGGNTTTAAGATTTTAACCCGTTTCTGGTAATTATTTAGGCTGTCCTTTGATTTTCTTAAAACTTTAGAAAGCGAGTCTAGCTGTGTGTCAATGAATTTGAGTGTTTTATTTGCTGCAGTTTGTTTTGAATCCCTTTCCCAGTCCAAATACTCTTTGAGCACGCCATCTACAATATCNAAACAAAGTCTAGGATTATAATATTCGTAGGATATTTCGATTGTTTTTGCNTTGTTATCCACCAAATCAATTTTTAAATANTCTTTAAATTTTCTAATTAGGCCTTCTCGATTGTTTATTCTGAAATAAATATTGTTCTCAGCGAGCATACTAATCACTGTCGCTTTGTTTAGCGCCCTAATAAAAATATCAAACTTTTTATTTTTNAAGTGACTATTTAAGGGTCCTGANACNAATTTTTCATNTCCGCTTTGCAAAACGACATTTTCCTTTGAATCGATTGAAATATCTATCCGTTTTTCAATTAGAGATGAGTCATTTAAATTGTATACAATTATTTCAAAGGGAGCTGACCGGTAAAGATCCTTGGTGAGTATTTNACCTTCTGCAAAAATGCTGGTTTCTAAATTTAGCTTTCCAATGGCNNTNGAAAAAAGNACATCTGACCTCAATAACTCAATTTCTTTTGAGAGCATACCCTNNTCTTNAGAGAGACTCGCTGTTCCCAGTATTTGGCTCGTTTTATCGTCCTGAATAANNTGAACAATTGAATTACTTCTATATAAAGGCTTCGTATACCTTAAAAGAAAGAAGGACATTAAGCTGAAAAATGACAAATAGAGCAAAGGTAAAAACCAATGCCTTCGGACGATTGTGCCTAATATCAGTGGATTAAACTCCGTATTGAGTGCTATTTTTTGATCTTTTTTGGACAAATTTATTGTGGGTTTATAATGCTGTAGGTTAGTAATCCAGTGGTGATCAAGCTCAACCAAGGAGCAATTTCTGCTAGAATAGAGGATGCAACTCTCGATTTAAAGTCCACATATATATAATCATTGCTTTGAACAATCATTTGTGCTTCATTAAGCCCCCCTATTGTGGATAGATCTATTTTGTATATTTCTCTTCCTTTTTCAGTTTTCCGCATCAGTTTTATAGAATTAGCCCTTCCCTCCTCTCTAATTCCGCCAGCCATGGCGAGTGCTTCTAATAATGACGTGTTGGTGTTTTGCAAATATACTACCATGGCATCTCCTTTTCCAGGGAATATGATTACCCGTTGATTTGTTATTCTTATTTGAACAAATGGGTTTAAATAATTCTTCGAGAGTAAATTTACCAGCGTATCTTCGGCTTCAACGATTGTCTTGTTCGATAACTTAACTTCACCAATTAGCGGAAGATTAACATAGCCATCTTGACGAACCAAATAAGTGAATTGATTTCTCTGTTGATTCATTAAAGCATTATTATTACCACCCCCATTAGATGTATTTACACCAGATTGATTGAGAATTATTTTTTCACCGCTGTTGGTTCCAAAAAGGAAACTAAACCGATCACCGACACCCAGTTTATAGTCTTCTGATGGTTTTAAGGGTAGCGAATCAAACTTAAATTGATCTCCTTTCGGAATTTTAAAAAGAATATTACTATTAACATTGGCGCAGGAATTTAGCAATAATAGCGCGGGGATTAGAGCCAAAAAGAAGATTTTAGAATTCCTCATCAGTTGCGTTGCGTTAAAAGTCTTTTGTAATAGCTTTCCATATCTGTCGCCAGTCTTTTGTAGCTGAACCTTAAATGAACGTGCTCCCATCCTTTACTTTTCATTTTATTTCGAATTTCATCCTGCTCAACCAATATTTTGAGTTTTTCAATAAAATTCCTCTTATCCTTACGAGAAATAATGAATCCGGTTTCATTTTCAGCAACAATATCTGATACTCCTCCTACATCGGTCGATATCACGGGTAAATTAGAAGCTTGGGCTTCAATCAAACTGACAGGAGTCCCCTCGTTTTTAGAGGTCAAGCACATGATGTCCATTCCTGCATTAAACGAAGCGATATCAAAGATCCATGAAGTCATGACGATATCAATTCCTTGATTTTGAAGTTGAGTTACTCGGTTCTCAATGTCTGACTTTAATTCGCCATCACCCACAATGAATACTTTGATTTTTCGTTCGGTCTTTTTGGAAAGCTCCTCAATCACATCAAGAAAAAAGAAATGATCTTTTACAGGAGCAAGTCTTCCTATAATGCATAGGGCTATGCAATCGTCAGCAATTTCATATTTGAGTCGGGTAGCTTCTCTTTTGTCTGTATAATTATCCTGAAATTTCTTTAGGTCAAAACCCAAAGGGATCACTTCCATTTTTTTTGCACTGGTGATTTTATGCTCCTCGCAGAGCTCTTTCTTTTGCAGATTAGAAATCGCAATAATACCGCTTGACTTCTTTGCAAGATACCGCTCGATGTTCTTGAAGAGATTGGTTTTAACTTTTCCGAAGTACGAATGGAACACATGGCCATGAAAGGTATGCACAACAACAGGCACATTGCAACTAAAAGCGGCCTTTCTGCCAATCGCGCCAGCTTTCGATGCGTGCGTATGTACGATGTCTGGTTTGAATTCTTGAATAATTGTTTTGATTTTTTTCAAGGCGAGTCGGTCGCTTTTTAGATTTGGCTCTCGCTTCATCTCGGGAACCAATAAAGGCTCAACATCATATTCTTGAAGAACATGCAAAGAATTTGCTTCATTTTCTTCTGGTAAACCCCCGATTAGAAGTGTTTCAAATTCATCGGACATGAACTTTGTAAGAAAGGTTGCGTTATAAGTCGGGCCCCCGATATTAAAGCGGTTTATAATCCGAAGGATTTTAATTTTTTTCTGTTCGCCCATTGTTGGCCTTTTTTCGTTTCGAATGTCATCTGTTGAAAAAAAACATTCACCTAACGCAAAATGGTATACTATTTGAAGTTCTTTTGTAAAAAAAACTCCTGTGCAAAAATATAGATTTTTTTCCGTGTTTATCGTTCTTTTTATTTGTGGAAATTTTGTAGCTCAAATTTCTCTGCAGAAGTTCACCGATGATTTTAACAAATCAGCAGAAAACAAGTATGGTTCTGTGTCCATTTCGATTATGGATTTGGATAAAGATTCTGTCCTTGCTGATATAAATGGCGAAAAGACTTTAATGTGTGCATCTACTGCGAAACTATTCAGCACATACGCGGCTTTAGAGATGTTAGGTACGGATTATAAACCACAAACAACCATCTACACGGACGGGGTAATTGATTCGAATGGCGTGCTAAAAGGTGACCTGATCATTCGAGGAGGAGGAGATGTGACGCTAGGCAGTAAATATTTTAACAAAGAAGGTTTGGAATATGGATTTATGTCTATCTGGATGGATACATTAAAAGCCCGAGGTATTCGATCCATTGATGGTGATATTATTTCAGATGGCTCTGATTTCGGTTATGCTGGTGTTCCTGATGGTTGGGATTGGTCTGACATGGGAAATTACTATGGCGCAGGTGCGTGCGGAATTAACTTTTACGACAACACTGTAAAGTACTATTTTGATACGCCATCAATGGGCCAAAAAGTCAAATTTAAGGGAACATTCCCAATAGATCCAAACTTAAAATTCAGTCACACGATTAAAAGTGCAAATATCCGAAATGATCAATCTTATCTTTATGGAGCGCCATACTCTCAAGACAGATTTGGCATTGGGAGTTTGCCTTCAAATCGCAATGACTTTGTTGTAAAGGGAAGTATGCACGATCCAGAATATATGCTGTCAAAAGAGTTTTCTGCTTTCTTGAAGGATTCAAATTTCAATGTCTCCGGAGCTGCTTTAGGAAATAGGATTTTGAATCGACCCAAGATGATATATGATTCTTTAACCATATTATACAAACATGAGGGACAAAGCATATTAGACATTATCAAGCTGACAAATGAAAAAAGCATTAACCTTTTTGCAGAGGGTATGTTGAATCTTGTTGGTTTCGAGCAAAATTCATTTGGGTCTACAACTTCGGGCATCCGAGCAGTTTACGAGAACTTTGAAGGGAAAATAAACCTTTACGGAATGAAGCTAAAAGATGGTAGCGGCTTGTCTCGAAAGAATGCTGTTTCTGCTCAGAATTTTATCGATCTATTGTCTTACATTCATCGCAGTCCATTAAATGATACTTTNCGCGGCTCTTTGGCTGTAGCTGGCGAATCGGGGACACTAAAAAATATTTGTAGGTCTCANGCTGCATCGGGTAGAATGTTTGCAAAAAGCGGTACCCTGAGCAATGTAAAGGCATATGCTGGGTTTGTTAACACAATATCAGGAAAGCATTTGGCTTTCGCCATCATCGTGAACAATTTTGAAGGACCTCGCTATCAAATGGTCAAAAAAATGGAACGCATATTTAATGCGATGGCTAAATATTGATTTCCGCTTCCAAAATCATTTTCCAAAAGTCTCTGAGTTCAATTCCTGCNCATTTAAGCATTTGAGGAACAATACTCGCTGCAGAAAAACCAGGGATCGTATTTACTTCAATCACGAAAGGTTTACCCTCCACAACGATATAGTCTATTCGTGCTACTGAACCTAGCTGCAGAGCGTCATATATTTCTTTTGAGGTTTCTTGGATTTCTAATGTTAAACGTTCACCTACTGGAGCGGGTGTCTCTTCTGAGGATTTTCCGTGATACTTTGCATCATAATCAAAGAAGTCATTTTCGGTTGATATTTGTGTGATAGGCAAAGCNATTAATTCTTTTTTGCTTCTAAAAACAGCACATGTGAGCTCAATGCCATCCAAGAATGATTCTGCAATCACGGTTTCTCCTTCTGCAAAAGCTTCCTTGATCGCCTTATCAATGGATGCTATTTCATATACTTTAGAAATACCATAGCTTGATCCGGAATCCGTAGGCTTTATAAAAAGAGGAAGCGCCAATTGATCCACAAGCTTTGNGGCATCATAGCCACTATTTTTCGTNATTAAGGCTGACTTTGCAGTTTTGAAGCCCAATGCACTTAAGAATTGATTGCATAAATATTTATCAAAAGAGATTGAGGATGCTTCGGCACTACTATTTAAGTAAGGGATNTCCATAAGATCNAGGTAAGCTTGTATTTTNCCATTTTCTCCTGGGTCTCCATGGATACAAACAATGGCGAGTTCAATGGGGATTTTATTGTTTTCAACATAAATACAAGCTTCTTCTTTATTAAAGGTNCCTTCATTCTTTTCAGTTGCTGATTGGCAAAACCACTTTTCTTTTGTTACCTGAATTTTATAAATGGTATATTCCTCAGGAAATGAATCGTAAATGGTTTGAGCACTTTTCATAGAAATGTCGTACTCAGAGGAAAACCCTCCGCAAAAAAGTCCAATCGTTTTCATAGAACAAAATTTTAGTTAAAATTAATGGCTAGAAATCGTATTTCGAACCCAATGCCCAAAAAGTTTTCAGCATATCCTATGTGAATTGATTCAAAATCGTTTNTTACTTTTGTTCCCTTTATGCGGATTCTCTATTTTCTTTTTTTTCTTGCGCTGAATTACACCTTGAGATTGTACTTCCGAAAGGTCGATGTGGTGAACAAACCAGAACGTTTTTCAAGCACCATTTACGTGAGTAATCACGCAGCTTCTTTTATGGATCCACTTTTACTTGCGCCCTTCAATAGAGCAGTGGTGTTTTTTATGACGCGTTCTGATGTCTTTACAGCCTTTACAAGGCCTATTTTNTGGATGGCCCACATGCTTCCAATTTACCGTCAACGAGATGGCGTCAATACCAAAGAGAAAAACCAAGAAGTTTTTAAAAAATCCTCTGAAATCTTATTACGAAAGCGNAGTCTTTTGATTTTTGGTGAAGGTGTCACGGATGATGTATTTATTCGACGATTAAAACCATTAAAAAANGGAGCTGTACGTATTGGTTTCACCGCCCTTGAATCTTGTAATTGGGCTCAGGATGTTTATTTAGCAACTATCGGATGTAATTATAGTAATCCAGCGAAGTTTCGAAGCGATGTTGTAATTCGAAATTCAGAAAAAATACTGCTCAATGAATTTCGAACGGAATTTGAGACNAATCCAAATAAAATCATCCAAGAATTAACGGTNCGATTAGAGGCAATGCTTAAAAATGATTTGATTCACGTCAACGAGGAGGAATCTGCTGTTTTTACTGAGCGCATGATGCTTATACAGCGCAAGGGAATGCCTATGTTTGAGGAAAATACAGTGCCACTTTTGGAGCGCTGGNATTATACCAAAGATTTGGTNGAAGATTTTAATAATAATCCTGAAAAATATGCCGCTTTGCGTGCGCCAGTGAAAGATTATTTTGAAGGTCTTAAAGCGCGGAATATTGACGATCAAAAATTATATGATGCAACGCATAACAAAATAAGTCTAGGAGCTATTTTCATGCAGATATTATTGCTTCCAATTGCGTTATTTGGTGCCATTCATTGTGGGTTGTTTTATTTCGGTATAAAGCGCTATGTGGAATCGAAATTTCGTCGTCCTGTTTTTTGGGGCTCGACCAAGCTCATCATGATGATGTTAATTCTCGGTATTTTGAACTTATCTCTTTTGTTTTTGTTACCTCCTTATATAGGTATGTTGGGCGCTATAGCTTATTTTTTATTCATTCCATTTGCCGGACTCATTTTTCATAATGGCATCAGTTTTTTGAAAAGAATGGCATCGCACAGAAATATTCGTGCNATGAATGTTGGTGATATTTTAAAAGAGCGTTTAACTTTGAGTAANAAGATAAAAGAAATTACCAACGACTAANAAGTTATTTGTGAATCGAATGCAAGAACGAGAAGTTGTCAAAACCAAAATAGGAAAGCCGAAATGGCTTCGTGTAAAGCTACCGACAGGTGAAAGCTATAGAGANGTGCGTCGCCTTGTTGATAAGCATAAGCTACATACGATTTGTGAGAGCGGAAGCTGCCCAAACATGGGTGAATGNTGGGGTGAAGGAACGGCCACATTTATGATTTTGGGTAATATTTGTACAAGATCTTGTGGTTTTTGTGCCGTTAAAACTGGGCGNCCTTTGGCTGTTGATTTGATGGAGCCAAAACGAGTGTCAGAAAGCGTCAAATTGATGAAGGTTAAGCATGCTGTTTTAACTTCGGTTGATCGTGACGATTTAATCGATGGAGGAGCCGACATTTGGGTAGATACCGTAACAGCCATTCGCAGAGAATCACCGGGCACAACCTTGGAAACTTTAATTCCGGACTTTGCAGGNAAATGGGATAATCTTCAAAAGATCATTGATGTTGCCCCTGAAATTGTTTCNCACAANCTAGAAACNGTAAGACGNNTNACAAAAGAAGTAAGGATTCAAGCCAAATANGATAGAAGNNTGGAAGTTTTATTCCGTCTCAAAAAAGGNGGNATGAAAACNAAATCAGGCGTTATGCTTGGTCTTGGAGAGACAGAAGAGGANGTCATTGAGACAATGGAGGACCTTAGAAGTGTAAATGTGGATATCTTGACGCTAGGCCAGTATCTGCAGCCAACCCCAAAGCATTTATTTGTCCAAGAATTCATTACGCCAGAGCAGTTTCAATACTACAAAGATTTAGGGCTTAAAATGGGTTANAAATACGTGGAAAGTGGTCCGCTAGTTCGTTCTTCTTACCGCGCAGAAAAGCATCTTTTTTANGNTGAAAAAANCCCTTTNAAATCATCTATTTTTTTTTCTGCAATNGCATGAACATTCTTCCACTTTTAGATGTTTATTTTTTGGAAATAATTCCGTAACTTAGCCACTATATACCTAANTTATTCAAAACANTATGAAATTTAGATTTTTAATTGGTTCATTTTTAGGCGCTTCTGTAGCATTAGCCGCTTATTTTNACACAACCACTCAAAAAGATTCTTCAACTTATTCTCCNAAATCTTTAACNGCNCTTGATGCTAAATCAAATGGTAATGATGCAGCTGCATGGTACAAAGCACANTTTGTGAATCTGGAAACAGGTCTGCCTTATTCTGATGAGGAAATAGTTGAAATGCGCAAAGACCTAAGAAGATTACCGTCAAATAAATCAATCGCGTTTATGGATTATGGTCCTGACAATATTGGTGGTCGTACGAGAGCCGTTCAAGTTGACAGAACTTGGAATGATCGGATTTGGGCCGGAGGTGTTTCAGGTGGATTATTTGTCTCCTACAATGGAGCGAACTCTTGGACAAGGGTTACCTCTTATGAGGANGTAGGTGCAAGCCCGAACATCTCGAGTATGACCCAAACAATTGATGGGACTCTATATGTTGCCACTGGTTCAAATCAAGAAGGTTCAGGGAACGGAGTATGGTATTCTCAGAACTTTGGTGAATCTTGGACAAAAATCCCAGGTACAACAAACTGTACGGAAATTGAAAGTTCTGATGTTGACAACTACGCTTGGTTGGCAACAAGCACAGGTCTCAAAAAGTTTGACGTAAATGAAAACGTATTNACCTCAATNGGTACAGGTCAATCCGGAGGAGTTAATGCACTTAAAATAACCAAGGATGGAACTATAGTAATTGCGAATATTTCAAATCTTACTTTCGTATCGAAGGATGGTGGAGAAAGTTTTGAAAATAAATCATCCAATAATCCANATGATAATTTGGTCGGTAGTAGTGCCTCTCGCATTGAATATACCGTTTCTGCCAGCGAGAATTCCTCTGGTATGCATTCTTTGTATGCCGTTTTGACCAACTCGAATTTGGTTGGTATGTACGTGTCTCACGATGATGGAGATACATGGACAAAATTCGTTGGTGCTTCAGCACCTCCTAATGAATTTGATATCTACAGAAACCAAGGGACTTACAACTCTATTGTTTCCACAAATCCATTAGATGCTGAAGAAATTTACATTGGTGGTATTGANATTTGGCGTTGGAAACAAACCGTCAATAATCCGCCTAGTGGTGGATTTGAAAAAGTAAGTCAGTGGTTTGTCANTCCTACCTCTTCTATTTACGTGCATGCGGACAACCATGAGATGAAATGGGACGCAAACAACCGTTTNTATATTGGTAATGACGGTGGTGTGAACATTACAAATGACTTTGCAGACAATTGGTANCCTGCCAATAGAGGATATAATGTAACACAATTTTATGGNATAGCATATGACAGAAATGGNGCTGTTATGGGCGGGGCCCAAGACAACGGTACGCTCTACAGCGACCATAGCTTATCCACATTCCAAGAGTTTGTNGAGGTNAGTGGAGGCGATGGTTTTCAATGTGAAATTTCTCATTATAACCCGAATGTGGCTTTTGCAACCGTTCAATACGGTGCCATCAGACGTACTGGCGATGGATGGGCAACAGCTAATGGTTTTGTACCTGATTATCCGAGCTCATATGACCCTGTTGGTGATGCCGGAGCGCAACATCCATTTCACACGAGAATTTTCCTAGCAGAATATTTTGATGAGAACTCAGAGGATAGTGTTATGTTCATACCTACTAAGAATTATAATGCTGGTGATGTAATGTCNGTCCCTAGCTTAGCGTCAGGAGATACGATATATGNGACAGCAACNNAAGATTATTATTTTACGGATACNCTGTACTANACACCGGCGGTTTCAAACGACTCAGTGAACTTTGGCGTGAACCCTGTAACCGGGGAGCTACATGCAATGGGNGCAGATACGGTTGACTTCAATGTTGCCTGGGATACGCTAACGGTTCAAGATCCATTCCAATCATGGTTCTTGGTATATACGCAAGCAAATGGAGGTGAGCTATGGGGTACNAGAAATGCATTGCGCCTGTCTGTTTCTGATGTGAATTGGGTGAATGTAGCAAGAAGTATTGGTTCGGGTGGTGCAGATGTGGAGTTCTCTAGAAATTTAGAACATTGCTACATTTCGGCTGGAAACGGTATTTGGAGATTAGATGGTTTGGGTAGTGTATATACGAGTGATACTGCTTTCGTTGATAAAGTGGCATTTTATTCNTCTGGAGGAAATGACTTCACACCGACGTATACTCAAATAACAAAAATAAACAATGCTGCAGCGTCAGGTATTGCTGTAAATCCCAATAACGCTGATGATCTTGTTATGTTTGGTGGAAACGTCCGAAGAACTTCTAATGCAACCGCAGCGTCTCCTAACTTTACGAATTTAAGCGCGGTAGGTGTTCCTTGCACTGATGGTATCATTGACCGAAATGATCCGAATATTATTGTTGCAGGAACTTTAATGGGAGCTGTTGTTTCTGATAATGGAGGTTCGTCTTGGACGAATGTCTCCGCAGGATTTGAAGGAACAGTAGTTACTGAAGTATTGCAGTCCTGGAGAACAGCAGAGGAAGGNAANGGTCGTCCGGGAGAAATTTATTTGGGTACATACGGGCGAGGTATTTGGGCCTCTGGCGATTACCTAAGNGTTGGTNTNGANGANCANNCGATTGATGAGCCTGAGCTAGATATGACAATNTATCCNAATCCTGTTCAAAATGANTTTTCTATATCNTTNGATATGATNCNTACGGGAGANGTNGCTGTCNATGTNTANAGCTTGTCNGGTGCCAAATTNAAAACTTATGATTTCCCGAATGTTGTNTCAGGGGTACAAAATCTGAATATCGATGTTANCTCATTGAATCGNGGNACNTTCATTGTNCAGCTTGTGACNGAACATCAGAAGCATGTCAAAAAGATTATGAAGCTTTAAAAACGCGTTACANTNTAAAAGGCGACTTGGTCGCCTTTTTTTTTGCCCCAAATTATTATAACCATGGAAACATGCCCGTATTGTCTTAAACACATTGAAGAAATTCTATCTGGGGTACATGAGCTACGTCCAATAGATAGAAATGCTGATATACATTATAAGTCCTATAATAAGGGCGATGTCTTATTTTCTGAGGGCGGTATACCTAGAGGTGTTTTTTTTCTCCATAGTGGCTTGATCAAAATCATTAAATACGGTAAGGAGGGTAAGGAACAGATCATTGAAATTGCCAAGGCTGGAGACCTTGTAGGATTTCGTGCCATGCTGAGCGATAAAACCTATAACGTTGATGCAGAGATGCTAGAGGATGCATCGATAGGTTATATTCAAAAGTCTGATTTCTTAAAAGAAATTAATAACAACGAAAAATTACGTAACACCGTAATCCGAGTACTTTCAAAAGAGCTTCAGGATAGAGCCGATTTGCTTACAACGATGGCGCAGAAAACTGTACGTCAGCGAACGGCATTGGCATTGATATTATTGGATGATATTTATAAGGGAGCACCAATCAATTTGTCACGAGATGATTTAGCCAATTTTGTTGGTACCGCAACAGAAACGGTCATTCGTTTGCTCCGCGAGTTTAAAAAAGATGGTATACTTGATATTCACGGTAGAAAAATCACCATACTGAATATTGAACATCTTATTGAGTTATCCGAGCTGATCTAGCCCTTTAAGTGCGCACAAATCGTATAAAAATTTTCGAACAATAAGCTTCCCTGTAAACCTGATACTTCTGGATGAAATTGAACACCATAGATCTGCAGCTCATTATGCTGCATGGCTTCGTTAAAGCAGGTGTCTGATGAGGCTAATAGCTTGAAATTTTCAGGTACAGAGGCAAATTCACAGTGGTCTTCCTGCATCTGTATGATTCGAGGTAAACGAGCAAATAATGCAGATTCTTCAAAGATTTCAATATCCTGAAAATCTCTATCCTCTTTCATTTTTTTGACAAATCCACCATATTGTAATGCAATTAATTGATGCCCAAAGCAAATTCCCAGAATAGGGATTTTTATTTCTTTAATCCATGCGGTGGCTTGTATATATTGATCTGTTTTTTCTTCTGTTAAAAGAATGGGGGCGCCTGAGAGTACAATTCCGTCATATCCTTTTGTTCGCTCAATATCTATATCTAATAATGGAACGACCTCACAATCTTCGTATTCATCGATCATCTTTCTTATTTCGGGAGTTTTGGAGCTCCCGCAATCACCAATTAAAATCATAGCTCTATTTTTCCAGCTCCGTAGCGTAATACAGTTGCCTCTTCATCTTTAAAGCAATCTATAATTGTGGAGGGTTCAATTTTCCCAAGACCGCCATCAATGATGACATTAACCTCGTTTTCATAGGTCTCAAAAATTTGGTAGGGGTCCGTGTAATATTCTAATAAGGGCTCATTTTCATCATGTAATGAGGCTGATGCTATTGGATTTCCCAGTGCTTCAACCAAAGCTTGTGTGATAGGATTATCTGTTATCCGTACACCAATTTCCTTTTTTTTGGAGTCAAATAGCTTCGGTATTCTCGTATTTGCTGACAATATGAATGTATACGGTCCCGGTAAGCATTGCTTGAGCAGCTTAAAGGTTGGTTTATTGAGGTGCTTCGTATGCGAAGCAAGCTCTGTAATGTCTTTACACAAAATAGAAAAATGAACCTTGCTGAGCTTTTCTTTTTTGAATTTAGCCAGCTGGTGCAGCGCCTTTTTGTGATTTAGGTCACATCCTATTGCATAAACAGAATCGGTAGGAAATATAACGAGTCCTCCAGATCTTAGGGCCTTTACAGCCTCAGAGATTAATCTTTGGTCAATATTGAATGGATTTATTTCAAAAAACATATTAATAAATTACACAGGATATAGCACGGTGGTCACTGAGTGCCCTCTTTTGAATGTTAAAATTACTAGAATTTAATTCATTTGAATGAAAAATGTAATCTATTCGGCCAGCAGGAAGTAGTCCCACGTATGTGGCACCAAAACCATTGGATGTATTTCTAAAAGCGTCTACGAGCTTGCTTTCAAAACGATGATAGGTGTATGACATCGGTGTGTCGTTGAAGTCGCCACAAACAATCACTGGATAAGGTGCATTAAGGATATGGTCACTCACGGCTGCGCTTTGCCCGGCCCTTATGGTAAAGGCCTTTTTTAATTTTGCATAGGCTCGTTTTAAGCCTGCTTTTGTTTCATCCTGATTCCCTTCGGTAATTTTCTTCGTGTAGTAGTCCGTTTCAAGTTTTATAGATTGCAGATGCACATTGTAAATACGAACAGTATCCTTGCTTTTGACAACATCAATATAAATACAATAGTTCTTATTGTTACCTGTTGGCCCTTTGTGTTGAACATTACCTTTATGTATAATAGGAAGCTTCGAGAAGGTCGCAAGTCCGAATGTTTGCTTTGATTTATGTAGATATAATCCTTTTTTATGGAACCACGGTCCTTGCATAATCTGCATGATGGAATCGGATGTTTCAAAGAAGCCAGGTTTTTCCCTTTGATAATATTCTTGTATGCAAAGAATGTCCGGATTTTCTTTTCGGAGATAGCTAAATATTGCGTCCCTTGAGTTTAGTGCTTCTTTTCTTTTTGGATTGTATAAATCAAAAAGCCGAACATTATAGCTCATCAATTTAAACTGACTTTTATTATGTGTTGGAATATCTGTTGAAATAATATTTAATGAAAATATTTTCATCTGAAAAGGAATGCTAATTATGACAACCAGCAATGCACCCCAGAACCATTTGCTGCGCCTGAAAAGCCATAGCAGCATAAAAGCAATATTTATAACAAGTAATACAGGAAAGCCCAAGCCTAAAAAGGGTAAAAAGGGAAGGTGAATAGGATTGATGTAAGGTGTGCACAATGACGTCATTAAGCAAAAACAGAAAAATAAATGGCTGATTTTAGCCAAGAGCAAAAACAGTGATGTGTTGCTTTTTTTAGGCATTCTTACTTTGATTGAATAGAAAGTCTTTCTCCTCTTTTGTTAGAGAATCGTATCCCGACTTCGATATCTTGTCTAATATTCGATCTGTTTTATCTTGTTTGGTTTTCTTTTCGTAATTATATTCTTCGTCCGTCTTTACCTTTTTTTCATTGACTTTAGGGCTAGAGAATTTCTTAACTTCACTTTGGATACTTAATAATACCCGATTAAGTTTGGTTAAAATATTTTTTGGGGTATGTAAATTTTGCATCGCCAATACGCCAAATAAAGCGCCACCGAGATGCGCGAAGTGAGCCGTATTATCGCTTGTATCGCCTATTCCGATTAAGTCTTTGGCAAAGAAGAATAACGCCAATATAAAAAGTCGAATAGGAAGCACACCGAAGAGATAGACTTTTGTATTCGGGCTGTAGAAAGCAAGCGCAGCGAAGATGGCCATAATTGAACCCGATGCGCCGAGCACAACGTGAAAATCATCTGGGAAGAAAAAAGTAGCGGAAAGAACCTCTGACAATCCACCAGCAAGTCCGCCAAACAAATAAATAATTAAAAGCATTCGCGCATTAAAGTAGCGCTCGAATAAATTACCTGCGAAGTATAAAAAAATCAAATTATATATGATGTGCATTAATCCGAAATGAGAAAAAATACTTGTCAAGAATCCCCAAGGTTTAAAAAGACTACCCATCAATGTCGCATCCAATGTGAAAATTTTCGGTACCAATTGTTCAATAGAGTTGGCGCCATTTATTTTACCGATAGCAAAGAGAAGGTGAATACATAAAAACACACAAATATTGATAATGACAAGTCTATTTGTCATGCTGCCATTTTTTAGCTGGTGCTTAAGCTCTTCGAATAAGTTTTTTTTCTGAACCATTTTACCAAAAATTAGTCCGGTCTTTTTTTCTCCACACAAGGACCATAATTGCACCAACGATGGCGCCGCCGACGTGGGCAAGATGTGCTGTTGAGTCGCCGGAGTCATTGAGGTATGACAGGTATACCTCAAATAGGAAATAAGCACCAACAAACCATTTTGCTTTAACCGGTATGGCAAAATAAAGTCTGAATTCCGTATTCGGAAAAAGAATCGCGAAGGCAGCCATCACTCCAAATATGGCACCTGAGGCTCCCACCATTGGTGTATTGATCATAATCAAATACTCATTGATGGTTTCATTTGATGTGAAACTAGTGAATCTATTGATGTCTCTTATTGACTCTCCTTGCTCAATAATCTGAGCCTTTAAGGTTTCTATTTCGTATACGCCTATTACATTGAATAGAGCAAAGGCACCAAATGCAGAAATTATATAAAAAATAAAGAAGCGCTTTGGTCCCCAGACACGCTCTAGATATCCACCTAGCATGACAAAAATCCACATATTGAAAAATATATGAATGAAGTTTGCATGCATGAAGAAATGCGTAACAACCTGAAAGGGTTCAAAAAATGGGGAATTCACGTAATGGGCACCTAGTGTCGCAGCTAGATCAATGCCTTGTGAAGACAAAAAAACTTTGGCGATAAAAAATATAATATTTAGGATGAGCAAGTTTTTAGTAACCTGCGGTAAATTATTGAGCATATTAGAATTTAGTTGTTAGTTCTTCTATTGTAAGTGTTTGCATGATGGGTTTTCCAAATGGACAAAATGAATGGTCCTCGCATGAAAATAGCTCGTTTACAAATGATTCTATTTCATGATCTGATTTGACCTGAAAGTTTTGCGAAACCACATAAACTAAATTAGATACAAGCTCATGGGCAAGCTCTCCTCGATCAGGTTTTTCAGGTCCAGATAGGGATTTTGTAATGTTTTGAATACAAGTATTACTGTCTTTCTCTGCGACACAGGAGGGAAGGCTTTCCATCTTTAAACCATCCGAATCATTTGTGAAATAAAATCCAAGCTGGGAAAGTAAAGTTTTGGATTCCACCCAGGCATCAATTTCGTTTTGTTCGAGCCCCACATCTAATGGGAACATTAGTTTCTGTGCACTCAAAGGCTTTGCTACGAAGGTTGACATCATTTCATCATATAACATTCTTTGCTTTGCTCGATGAGTATCAATAATTAGCACTCCAGATTTTACATTACTCAGGAGGTATCTATTTTTTACTAGGTATTTGTTATGGGTGTAATTGTCTTCTGCTTCAATAAGTTTTGTTTTACTATCCTTACTTTCTTCTCTTATTGGGTAAAAATTTTCCCATTCTTTGGTATCGCTTTTTTGACCAAACCCTTGCTTGTTTAGTGCCTTGTTGGTTCCAGTCCCCATATCTTTCTTAGTTTCAAACTTGGAGAAGGGATTATAGTTGGGGTCTACTTTTATTTCTGGCTCGACAGGGGTTTCATTTTTGTGAGAAAGAGGAACGTCAAAACTCGTTTCTACATCAAAATCAAGGCTCGGAGAAATGTTGTATTTACCCAGTGCTTGTTTGATACTCGATAGAAGAATAGTATAAATAAACTTTCCTTCCTCAAAGTTGATTTCCGTTTTTGTAGGATGAATATTGATATCAATTTTTGCCGTATCAATAGATAAAAAAATGAAGTAGGAGGGATGCGATTTTTCAGGAATTAGCTGCTCAAATGCTTTAGACACGGCATGATGAAAATAAGAATGTTTGAAAAATCTATTGTTGACAAAAAAGTACTGAAGTCCTCTTGACTTCTTTGCACTTTCTGGTTTGCCTACAAATCCATGTATGGTGACGATATCTGTCTTTTCTTCAATTGGGACAAGGTTTTCGTTACTCTTTTTACCCAATATATCTGTAATTCTTTTTCTGAGGTTTCCAGCATTCAAATTATAAATCTCGTTGCCGTTGTGGGTAAGCACAAAGCTAGTTTCAGCATGTGCTAGGCATATGCGTTCAAATTCATTTCTAATATGCGAAAATTCAGCGTTATCAGATTTTAGAAATGTTCTTCTTGCGGGAACATTGAAAAAAATATTTTTCACTTCAATACTCGTGCCTTGTTCACAGATGCATTCTTCGTTTCGCATTGGTGTTCCACCATTCATTTCAATGAGCGTTCCGGTGTCTTCCTGACCTTTATACTTTGTTTTAAGGGTAACATGCGCGATAGAAGCTATTGATGCGAGGGCCTCTCCACGAAACCCTTTCGTTTGTAATTGAAATAGGTCATCAACTTTCTTTAGCTTACTTGTGGCATGCCGGGTGAAGCAGAGGGCAGCATCTTTTGATGACATACCACTTCCATTGTCTTGTATTAAGATACTTGTTCTTCCGGCATCTTTGATGTGCACTTTAATCGATTTTGCGCCAGCATCAATGGAGTTTTCAAGTAGCTCTTTTACTACCGAACCTGGGCGTTGAATCACCTCGCCAGCAGCAATTTGATTTGAAATCTGCTCTGAAAGTAAATTAATGATATCCATTAACGCATGAGTTTGAAGATAACTTGGTCAATTTCGTCTAGGCCATTCAATAGGAAATAGCCAAGCACAATAATCACCGAAAGAAGCACAAGAGTTCTAATGTTTTGCGAATAGACGCTATTTTTAGAGACTCGGTTTTCTTGCTTTTGCTCTTCCATTTTTTCGCGCATTAGCATTACACGTCCCTCTTCACTAAGCTTATCACCTGAGTAAAACTTCTTTTTTAAATCCGTTTTTTCTTTTCGGGCATCATAGTACCGTGGAAAGTAACCGAATTTTTTTGGTTTGATATTGGAATTTAAGAATTTCAATAGGAATCTCTTTCTAACAAAAATAAGGAAAAACTCGACCTATTTGTTAGAATCTAATCCTAAATTAGAGACGAACGACCGTTCCCATATATTCAGGACTTTCTCCTGGCTCTGGGTTCTGAAGAATAACCTTCCAAACGAAGGAAGTATTTTCCTTCACAAGTTCACCAGTATTTTTATTGACACCCTGCCAAGCTTGGCTTGCGTTCGTTGTTTCGAAGATTACGGCACCGTTCGAAGGATCAATAATAATCATCTTGAAAGGCGTATTCCTTTTCGTCAATGCGAAGGGCATGAATGTCGTATTTCGATCATCAAAGCTATTAGGTGTGAAAGCATTCACAGCCAGTAGGTTGTAGTTTTTCTCTACGTAGAATGAGATCTTGTCGGAACTTTTACATCCATTCGCATCTTTTGTCATGGCCTGTATAGCGTAACTTCCTTTCTCAAATAAATAGAAGTTTTCTTTTTTGCCTGACCTAGCTACCTTTTGGTTGTTGACATACCAACTTAATGCATGGTCTGAAAATGCTCGGACACTCAATTCAGGTAGTCCATTTTCAAAATTTAAATAGTCATCTGCACTAACTTGAATGCTCTGCGCCTCATGTACCTTAAATGAAACTGACGCGATAAATTCTTCTTCTTGATTCAGAGTACCTATTTGATAAATGCCCTTTTCGTCTAGCTTGAGCACGAGTGTTTCCTTCGTGGGAATTTCTTCTAGATTCTCTTGCGGTGAAAGAACATAAATCATTTCATCGTTTACGTTGCTGTAGGAAAATTCTTGATTTAAACAATGGTCTGTTGGTGTAGAAAAACGGAGTTGGGCCTTACTTTCTCCTTTTGCTGACGGACTTTTAGCCACCTCTCTATATACGGGTTGTTGCAGTTCTGTTTCCGTAATTGGGGTTGCATTTATTTCCTCATGCATCGGCTCTTCGACCACATCATCGCAACAGTCAATGACAACAACTGAATGTTCTTCTTCAACTTCTTGACTTAAAAGGTCTGTTTCTGATTGTTCCGTTGCTTCTATCTGTATTTCATGATTTGTTTCAACTGATTCTTCCTTCTCTGTTTGAAGCACTTCTGCTTGAGACCTCTTGGGTACTTCATTTGTTCCATTAAATAAATAGGTAGCCACAATCAAAGCAGCACCAGCCGCGCCTAAAATCCATTTGAATCCATTGGAGGACCCTGAATTTCTTGCATCTAGTTTTTTATTCATTTTAGACCATGCCTCCTTGTTGTATGGAAGTTCGTGGTCTTTTAATGATTCTTTAAATAAATCTTCAATATCGCGCATCTTACTCTCTTATGTTACTGAATTCTTCAGTTAATATTTGCTTTAAATTCTTTTTTGCCTTGGACAAATTTGATTTGGAAGTTCCTTCACTAATCCCTAACATTTCAGCAATTTCTTTATGGGAATAGTCTTCAATGACAAATAAATTAAATACCGTCCTGTAGCCTGGCGATAATTTTTGAATGGCTTCGACTGCTTTTTCCGCTCTTAGCTCAATCATTTCGATTTTTTCGTTCTCTTCAATTTCATTTGAAGCATCCATTTTAAAATCGTTGTCATTATCTTTTAATATCGGAGCTCTCTTTGCTTTTCGAATGGAATCAATCGCGGTATTTACAACAATACGTCGAACCCATCCTTCAAAAGAGCCTTTGAAATCAAAAACTTCCAATTTGTCAAAGACCTTGATGAAACCTTCTTGCAACACCTCTTGTGCCGTGTCGTGGTCAGATATGTAGCGCATACAAACCGCTAACATTTTACCATAGAACATTTGAAACAAGGCCTCCTGCGATCTGCGGTTGTTTTGTAAACAACCCTCAACAATTTCCTTTAATTTCTCTATATTCTCCAAGTCTCAACAAAATTTAAACGTATCAATCGATGGGGCGTTGCCTCCAAACGCAAATAAATCAATCGTAAATAAAACGATTTTCTATTAAATGTATTATTTTCGTATCGATATTTAATCAATAAATAAATACAAATGAAAGTAACGGTAGTAGGAGCTGGAAATGTTGGTGCAACTTGCGCAGATGTTTTGGCCCAAAGAGAAATCGCAAATGAAATTGTCTTACTTGACATAAAAGAGGGTTTTGCTGAAGGTAAAGCACTTGATATTTGGGAAACTTCTCCAGTGAATTTGTATGATTCGAAGACAATTGGATCTACAAATAACTATGAAATGACAAAAGACTCTGAAGTTGTAGTAATTACTTCTGGATTACCAAGAAAACCTGGTATGTCCCGAGATGATTTAATTGCTACAAATGCCGGGATTGTAAAGTCAGTAACAGAAAACATTGTAAAGTATTCGCCAAACGCCAAAATCATTGTTGTATCTAATCCTTTAGATGTGATGACCTATTGTGCATATTTGAGTGCAAACTTTCCGTCGAGCAGAGTATTCGGTATGGCTGGTGTTCTTGACACTGCTAGATACAGAGCTTTCCTTGCAACTGAATTGAATGTTTCTCCAAAGGATATCCAAGCAGTATTAATGGGTGGTCATGGAGATACCATGGTACCTCTTCCGAGATATACGACAGTCGGTGGTATTCCAGTAACTGAATTGATTAATGAAGAAAAGCTTAATGAAATTATCGAACGAACGAAGTTTGGTGGTGGAGAAATCGTAAAACTTCTTGGAACATCTGCGTGGTATGCTCCTGGAGCATCTGCAGCCCAAATGGTAGAGGCCATTGTTAGAGACCAAAGAAGAATCTTCCCTGTTTGTACTTGGTTACAAGGTGAATATGGTTTAAATGATATTTATTTAGGTGTCCCAGTCATTCTTGGTAAAAATGGAATTGAGAAAATTATCGAGCTTGATTTGAATGCAGATGAAAAAGCATTGCTTAGTGAATCTGTTGAGGCTGTAAAAAGTGTTATGTCAGTATTAGATAACATGAATGCAAATACTGTGAGCTAAATCATTTTGATAGGTTTTATAAAATTGAAAAGCGCCTTAGGGCGCTTTTTTTGTGGCTAATGAAAACGTCGTAGCTGCGTTATCGCTTAATTCTGTTCAATTGCACCTATATCGGGAGGGTTGTTTCTGAAATTACCTAGGATGTCGGTGAAAATAGCGGTCCCGAAACCTGCTCCTTGAAGAACAGAGCTATTGGAAAATCCGAAATCAAATTCAGAGATGTTATTAAAGCCAGGAAGCATAAAATTATCTAGTGCAACGCGCCAAACACAATTTTCATAAAAGGAATCTTGATATTCTTCTTCTGCTTGCACAAAACAATGCTGTATGTCAAAATTTAGCTGACCACTAAAATTTTGAATTGTATCCATAACAATTTCCGTTTCTAGATTTCCAGATATTACACTATTGTAAATAACACCTTCGGTTATATCTGAACCTATTGCAGGGTCATCATAGTAATTTCTAATCCCAATTGCGGGAGACTGAGCGGCACCATAGCCCATAAAATTACAATGGTTAAAGTTGAATCTTCCCCCCTTTAAAACAAGAAGTGAATGATAACCGTTCTTTGAAACAAGTAGATTCTCTCCTTTCATAGATGCCCCATCAAAAAGAAATATACCATAGCTTGAATGGTTGAAGATCTTAGTGTTTTTGACAGTAACCGCATAACTTCCTCCTATATTATCCTCTTCACTGAAGACGTGTATGCCTGATGTACCATTTTTGATAATGGCATAATCAATGATTGATGGCTGTGCTTGATTAAAGTAAATGCCATAATATTGTCCCGGAACATTATCATAGAGTGGTTCTAATCGATCTCCTTGAAAAACGACCTCATTGTCAAGAAAACCATTTACCTGCAACGACCCTTTATTCACATATAAAACAGCATTTTTGTGTAAATGAACTTGTGTCCCTGCCTCAATGGTTAGTGTTTGTGAGGAATCCACCAAGCTGTATCCATAAATCACATGAGGCTTGTCAGCGGGCCAAATACCTTGAGCTTGGTCTTGGTAATGAAAGTATGCATCCTGCCCCCAAACGGCGAGATTCACATATTGATCAAGGCCGTTTGTTCTAAAACGGATTGAATCCTCGATAACCAAAGGAGATATTTGATTATTAATATCCAGTGTTACTTCGACAAACATATACAGGCTGTCGTTACCTACCATGTTTATGTTTTCATGATTAATTCCACTAATTCCGTCCAAATTCAGACGAAAGGGTGAGTCATCTCCACCCATGAGCTGTACTTCTTCAATTAAGATATTTTTATTATTCGTGTTGTATATTTTGAACTGTTCAGTCGTCGAACCAATTGTTGTAAATACCGTGTCAAATACTAGGGTATCCAATGAAAATTCAAGATTACCAGTAGTGGTAAAGCTATCCTTTCTGCAGCTTTGGTGTGTAAGTAGCAGCAGTGCTATTACGACGGAAGATATAACGAAGGTTAAATATCGCATAGGCAAAGAACGATATTTCTGCTGAAATATTGGTTTTCTTTCCAAAATTTGATGAGAAATGAGTTATGATTACATTTAACTCATGAACCTTTTGGTGCAATAGTTGTACCCGGGTATATTAAGTCCCCATTATGAAGATACTTTTATTTGTTATTATTTCTTTATCGTCAAGCGCCATACTTGCACAAACACCTGAAAATATAAATGAGAACAATTCACTCATAAATTCTAGTAATACGCTCAATGAAGTTGAGATAAAGAGTAATGAATCACTTGACTCTGTAAAAGGATTTAAGGCAACAAAAATGGTTGCACCTTCAGTAAGCAATAGAAAGGGAAGAGCGGATGACGTGATGCCAAAACAGAGGAGCTATACATCCAAAACCATTCAGTCTTCACAACTGTTTGATATGGAATATAAACAATCTAGGAGGCAAATGAATTCTAGGATGATATCACCTCAAAGTCAACAGCGAATGGAGGTTGCGCTGGAGAAAATCGAAGAGGATGAGGCGGCAAGCTTTGAGTATAATCTTTACAATTATATGCTAGGAAATTACAACCCAGCCAACGAAGTATACCTCAATCAAGCAGAAGCTATCAGGCCGAACGATCAGCGCGTTGTGCTTCAAAAAACAGCCAATGAATGTGTCAAAGGGGATACGGTGTCCATCAAGCAATATTTGAGTAAATTAAAAAGTAATCAAACCCTTGATGTTGAAACTTTAGACTACGCTGCGGATGTTTTGGCTTCAAGTAAAGGAAATGATATTCTCGTTACCCATGGGGTAAAGGATTCTTATGGTGTTCTTTATCATCAGCTAAATGGAAATGCTTTTAAGCGCAAGCCTATTTTAGTTTCTTTGGATTTGCTCCGAAGCTTGGATTATAGAGAAATGCTCCGTCAGAAGGGGGTTTTATTTCCTCCTTCTAGTGAAATTGATACAGATTATTTTAAAAATTTCTGTGCCCTTAATTCAGAAAAAAAGATTGCCATTTCTCTTACCCTTCCTATCGATTATCTAAAGCAGATTTCGTCATATGCCGTTCCTTATGGATTGGTGCTTATCACAGGCGCTCAAAAGGAGCTATGTTTATCTGATCTTGAAAAGCTCTGGACTTCAAAATTAAACAAGAGAAATCTAACCGTACATAAAAGTGCGCAGGCCAAGAACTATGCAAGAAACTATGTGCCGGCTCAAAAGCTTTTAGAACGCTATGAAGCGCAGAAGCGCGAAACCCCTTATATGGCAGTGCCGAATAAAATAGAACCGAATAAAAACAAAAAGGTAATTTCTGACCAGCACTGAGATGAGAGTTTTTAAACCGCAATATTCAAAGTTATTGGACGAAGAGCTAATGGTTCTGCTCAGTAAGGGCGACAAACGCGCTTTTGACGAGGTTTATGGGCGCTATGCTCAGCCACTATTCGGTTATTTCATGAAGCTATTGGCAAGAGACAATGAAAAGTGTGAGGATATGGTACATGATTTGTTCGCAAAAATAATTCGCAAACCGGACTATTTTGATACGAGTAGGTCTTTTCGAACATGGGTGTATTCGGTCGCCTCGAACATGTGCAAGAATGAGTACAAACGAATGGCTGTTAGAAAGAACGTGAAATCAGATTTGGCGCCTGCAGAATTTTTAAAGTCTCATGACGATACCTTAAAAACAGTTCATGAAAGACGTTTTAGTGATCGGCTACAGGCCCAGCTTGAAGAAATGGATGAAAAGCATAAAAGCGTATTTGTATTGAGGCATTTTGATGGTTTTTCAATGAAAGAAATCGCTGAGACTTTACAAATTAACGAAGGTACGGTAAAGTCAAGATTGTTTTATGCTACGAAAACCTTAGCAAGTGCTTTAAAAGAGTTTAACCCAATATACCAATAAGATATGGAGGAGAAATACATAGAATTATTAGCAAAAACAGATTATAATGCACTCACCTCAGATGAGAAAGAACTGATAAAAGAGCTTTGTGCAAATCAATCTGAATTTGAGCAGGCCAAGCAACTAATCAGTGAACTTAGCGCTTTGGATCCTGAGCCGCATCTTTTTGATTCTTCTAAGGTAAAGAAAAGACTTGATGAGGAGTTTAAAGAGGTATATACTTCTAAAGAAGGAGGTGGTTGGATCAACTTTCTATTCCCACCAATAAAACCCATTTTGAATCGTCCAGGGATACAGCTTGCAATGGTGCTTGTTCTGTTTTTGGGTTCTTATTTGATTTTGGAGCTGATGGATTTTAATAATGCTCAATCCCTTCAGCTGGCCAAGAATGAAAATAAATTATCCGATGAAAATGAGGAAGAGGCTACAGATTTGAAAATTGACGAAAATTCAATGCTTGATGAAAAAAACTTGGATGACAATGGACCAGAGAATAGTGAACGTNCAGCTGAATTGATTGTAGCGCCTGANGTTGAGTTTCTTGAGGCGCCTCAGGAAACAGCTCTANTAATTGATCAANTGATTTCTGAGGAGTCTANTATTGGNGGTACAATCCACGAGGATTCTAGAACGCTTGCGTTCGAAGACTTAAGNTCTGATTTGGTAGAAGNAGAAGATGCTGGTCTCGAAACGACGCAGTTCTTGATCCCAACGGTTCAGGATNACCCTGAATTACTCGAAGGTCTTTTCGTTACTTTTTAAACCTCAAAATGAAGTTTTCCTTTACCTGTTGTGGTCTTTTGACCAAAACGCCCATTCTAAAGAAATCCATACTCAAGTGATAGNTGTCTGATGCTTTCAATTTATTCCAGCTATCTAGCATGGAATTGCTCCAACGAATGTCATCAAGAATGAAGATTGTATCTTCATNGGTAAATNGACTTAGAGCATCGAGATATTCTAGTANNGCTTTTCCATCGTGATGCCCATCGATAAACACAAGGTCGAATTTTTGTTCTGAAAATGTTTGAATTACATTTTTAAAGNTGTTATTGATAAGCTCGATAGGATAGGGTTTTAAATTTTCCTTGGCAACAGAATAGGTTTCTGGGCAGCCCTCGATACTGATCAATTTGCTTGTCGGGTTCCCCAGGTGCATGTACAATGAACCCATTCCTAATGAAGTCCCGAGCTCTAATATGTTTTTGGGTTTGAAATGATTACAAATTCTGTATAAGAGGAGTCCTTGGTGTCCGAAAGACGAGCTTGTTTTGAATATCTGATTCACCGACCGCTGTGTTTTTAGCTTTTTTGATTTGGCGCCGTGGTCTTGAACCTGAAGTGTTTTGTTATTGTTTTGCTNTACGNCGAAGTTTTGGATTGTATTTAAATCCTTTCTGATTNGATGTGTTTTAGTNCTTTTCTTCATGAAATTGAATACAAATGGAGAATGAATGCCATGTAGAGTCTTTGCATTCCATCTATATTTAATATATTCGAAGACGATTTTCATAAATCATATTTAATGCCAAATAACGATTCTCAAGTTGCCCTTAATGACCAGAAAACCAAAGTAAGCGGCGGCAGTCCAAAATTAAAAATAATAGCTCCTTGTACTCCAGGAAATGGTATTTTAAAATTAAAGCCAACAGAAGAGGCCTACTATCAGGAACAATTTTATAAAATCTCGTCCCCATTGTGCTTTTTTATTCCCGCCTCTGGCTCAGGTTCCAGAATGTTTGATTTCTTGCAAGTTGAGCTTGCCCTTGGCAAACCGGAATTGGCCATGAAAACGAATGATTTTATAAATAGATTGCAGGATTTTGCTTTTTATAAATCTCTAAATGAAAAACAAAAAGAACAGATAGCATCCTGTCGTTCANATAAAGAGCTCATTGACTTTATATTAACAGACGAGCAGAATGGAATTGGNCTAGGGAATTTACCAAAGGGATTGATCCCGTTTCACTCCTATGGTCAGCAACATAACTCTGCTTTTCATGAGCATTTAAGCCAAGGTGTTTCCTTATCACGCAACNCGGTGAATTTTCATTTTACAATTCAGTACACCCATCAAGAAGCCTTTGAACAAGCCCTTTCTAATTTTAAATCCGAGCATAAACAGNTGTTTGATGCAGGTTTTTCTTTTCAAGACCCGGAGACAGACGCGTATGTTTTTGANAAGCAAAATGAGCCTCTCANGACNGGAGAGAATACTTACCTAAGAAGGCCTTCAGGTCACGGTGCTTTNTTGTCAAATATAAATAGACTCGAGGAGCAGTATTTATTGGTGAAGAATATCGATAATGTTCANCATGGAAGCATAGCCGATCATGGGATAAAGGTTTGGCGTGTTTTGTGCGGAATACTTTATAAGGTTAAAAATGAGCTTAGAGCAATCCATGAGCATCTCGACTACAAAAAATTAAAATCAGTTAGCAAACAATTTGATTTATTTTCGGACCAAGAAATAGAAGCTGCAAAAGACAAGGNTTTTTTAAGACAATTGGTCAATAGACCTCTTCGGATATGTGGTATGGTTTTGAATGAAGGCAAGGCTGGAGGAGGTCCGTTTTATGTTGAGCACGATGGGGATATAAGCAAGCAAATCGTTGAGGGCGTGCAGATTACAGGTGAAGAGCAGCAACGAATATTTAATTCAAGTACCCATTTTAACCCTGTAATGATGGCAATGGATACCCATGATCTTGATGGAAATAAGATTGACCTCACAAAATTCTCAAATGATGCGCAGTATTTCGTAGTAAAGAAAAATTTTGAAGGTCAAGAGGTAACTTATATTGAAAGGCCTGGTTTGTGGAACGGTGCTATGTTTTCATGGAACACCTTATTTATCGAAGTTCCTTCTAATGCCTTTACACCAGTAAAGACCGTTTTAGATCTCTTGAAACCTGCGCACCAGCAAAAATGATAATTTGTTCAAATTAAAGATTATTCAATCTGTTGTGCTTACCTTTGAAAAAAATTAAACCTGAATGAAGATTCCTGTTACTGTTTATTCCGAGATTACGCCAAATCCTTCGACGATGAAGTTTGTGGCAAATAAATACATTTTGCCTTCGGGGGAGTCTGCAAATTTCACGAGTCAAGCACAAACAAAAGNTTACTCTCCATTGGCCGAAGAACTCTTTAAGTTTCCCTTTGTTGATGGTGTTTTTTTGGCGGCTAATTTTGTGACCGTAACCAAAACCGATAATGTTTCTTGGGATTTCATCACGATGCAGCTCAGAGATTTTATTCGTGANTGGATTGNAAATTGTAAGGAAATTCTGCTTAAAAGCCAAGACCCCATAATGGAGGNTGATGAAGCTTCTCTTGAAATCCCTAAACTTGAGGAAAGCCAATATGATGAAAAAATCACGGCATTACTTGATCAATATGTCAGACCGGCCGTAGAAAATGACGGTGGAGCGATTGATTATGTTGGTTATGATGAAGGAAAAGTTATCGTAAAAATGAAAGGTTCATGCGCTGGATGCCCATCTTCAACGGCAACACTTAAAGGAGGTATTGAGACTTTATTGAAACAGCATCTTCCAAATGTTCAAGAAGTAGTGGCATTGAATCAAGCAATGTAATTCTGCATTCTCATTAAACTCTTTGAATAAGAAAATTTCGTATATTTANTATGCGTACAGGTTAAATAGATGCCTGTTTTCAAAATGAAGAGAAAACAATGAGCAAGTATAACTTAAAGGAATCCCTAAGAAGTTATTTTGGTTTCGATAAATTTAAAGGAAGTCAAGAAGAGATTATTGAGANTCTTCTTCAAAAACAGAATACCTTTGTAATTATGCCTACAGGTGCAGGTAAGTCATTGTGCTACCAGCTCCCTTCTTTTTTGCTTCCGGGAACTTCTGTTATTGTTTCTCCTCTGATCGCTTTAATGAAAAATCAAGTGGATGCGATTCGAAACTTGACGAATAATGAGCATGTTGCGCATTTCATGAATTCTTCATTGAGTAAGACTGAAATTCAAAAGGTTAAGTCTGATATNCGAGAAGGAAAAACTAAGATGTTATACGTAGCTCCTGAATCTCTTACCAAAAAGGATAATATAGAATTCTTGACCTCGGTAAATATCTCTTTTTTTGCTATTGATGAGGCGCATTGTATTTCTGAGTGGGGGCATGATTTCCGACCAGAGTACAGAAGATTAAGGGAGATTTTCGAAAAAATATCAAAGGTTCCCATCATTGCGTTGACCGCAACGGCTACTCCCAAAGTTCAGCATGATATTCAGAAAAACTTGAACATGTTGGATGCAGTAGTTTATAAATCTTCTTTCAATCGTGACAATTTATATTATGAGATTCGTCCAAAAAGAGAGGTGGAGAAACAAATTATTCGCTACATCAAAAGTCGCGCAGGAGAAAGCGGTATTGTCTATTGTTTAAGTCGTAAAAAAGTTGAACAGATTGCTGAGCTGCTTCAGATCAATGGAATTAACGCCTTGCCGTATCACGCAGGATTAGAAGGCAATGTTAGGGNCAAGCACCAAGATATGTTCTTGATGGAAGAGGCTGACGTCATTGTTGCTACGATAGCCTTCGGTATGGGNATTGATAAGCCTGATGTTCGTTTTGTTATTCACCACGATATTTCTAAGTCGCTAGAGAGTTATTATCAAGAAACAGGAAGAGCCGGAAGAGACGGAGGCGTAGGTGAGTGTCTTGCTTTTTACAGCTATAAGGATATTGAGAAACTAGAGAAATTTTTACAAGGGAAACCCGTCACGGAACAAGAAATTGGAAGACAGTTGCTCAATGAGATTGTTTCTTATTCTGAAACATCGGTCTGTAGACGAAAATTTATATTGCACTATTTCGGGGAGTCTTTTGATGAAAAAGGCTGTANTGAAAAGTGTGACAACTGTAAAAACCCTCGTGATCGAATGGAGGGGAAAGCGTATGTGCAGCTTTTACTGAGATCTGTTTTGTCTCTTGATGAAACNCAGAAAGCTAAGCATATTTGTGCATTTTTATCTGGATCAATAACCCCAGATATTACGGCCTACAAACATGATAAGCTCGAAGGTTTTGGTCTTGGCAAAGAACGCGACGAGCATTTTTGGAACGCTGTTTTACGCCAGGCAACAGTAGCAGGACTTTTGACAAAGGATATTGAATCCTTTGGAGTGCTTCGCTTAACAGCAGAAGGGCATAGGTTTATTGAGGAACCTACCTCATTCATATTGCTCAAGGAGCACGATTTTTCCAATACGGATGATGCCGAATCAATTGTTTCAGGAAGTGCAAAAGGTGCAGCNTTCGATGATGTGTTGTATCAGCTTCTTTTAGATTTAAGAAAGTCAATTTCAAAAGAAAGAAACATACCTCCGTTTGTTATTTTTCAAGAGCCATCCTTAAAGGATATGTGTTTTCAATATCCCGTAACGATGGAGGAGCTTACTAATGTNCAGGGAGTAGGTAATGGGAAAGCGCAGAGATATGGAGCACCCTTTGTCGCATTTATTGGAGATTATGTAGAAAAAAATGACATTGAGCGTCCGCAGGATATTATGGTGAAAACACTTGTGAATAAGTCACAGCTCAAGGTTCAGCTAATTCAAAATATCGACAGAAAGCTTCCTTTAGAAGATATNGCTCAATCTCAAGGNAAGACATTTGACGATTTATTGTTAGAAATAGAGACTGTCGTCTCCTCTGGCACGCGCGTTAATATTAATTATTACCTCAATGANGTTTTAGACGAAGACAGTCAAGATGAGGTTTTTGATTATTTCAATGAGGCTGAAACTGATGATATCATTGATGCCTACAAAGAGTTTGATGGTNTNTATTCAGAAGAAGAGTTGAGNTTGATGCGGATACGGTTCATGAGTGAGGTCGCAAATTAAGNTTACTTTCCTTCTTCTAAGGCCGCCGCAATCGAATTGCTAGATACGGCATGGTAATTCCCCTTAAATTCTTCAAACCAATCCAATGCCATGTTTTTTGAATGTCCGAATGAATATAATTGGGTGTAAAGCGGTAATATGAACTTTCTNCGCCCCACCTTGCTTAAAAATGATTCTANTGCNGGNTATGCTNNNGAATAATNNGATGAAATAGCTTTCATAAACCATTCAAATTGAATTTCTGCATTTGTCCAAGCCGTAAAGTTTAGATTCTCGTCAAGAGTACTCATTTGNTGCTCGCTAAGCACTGAAGGCAAAAATCTGATAAAGGTAAGCCACTCTTGGACAGAGTGCATTTCTCGTTTTAAACCATCACTTTTCATTGTCGTTTTTACTTTAGTGGAAAAGATGTCTTCGCCCTGTGAGAAGCGCTTTGCCATATCTTCCATATGCTTGAAGCTATTAGATTTGATTTTATGACAGTTCTNNGGAATCCCTTTATCGTAAATCCACTCCTTGTAATTGAAGTCAATATTGTACTTATCAAGCAATTCTTGATTTAGATAAGCCACGAAATCTTCAGTATTGACTGAAGTGAATTTGAAATGATTGAAGTANCCTTCTAAGAAGTGGTCCATTTTGTCTCTTCCCACAGCAGCCTCGAGTGTTTTTAGAAAAAATGCTCCCTTGACGTACGCNACATCTGTCATGCCGTCGTCTGGGTTCCTGTCTTTAAGGTCAAGAAACAGGTGTCCATCNTCAGGATGTACCCCCTGAACAATATGCTCCATCTCTTCTTCAAGCTCGAAAAATTCAACGAGTGCAAGGTTGTCAGCTCCCTTTTTCCCAATNATTTCTTCCATGATTCTGTTTTCGAAGTAGACAGTGAAGCCCTCATTCAGCCAGAAATCATTCCAGGTTTCATTGGTCACTAAGTTACCGGACCATGAGTGAGCCAATTCATGAGCGATGACAGAAACTAAGCTCCGATCTCCTGCCAANAATGTTGGGTTCGCAAAAGTTAGTCTAGGGTTTTCCATTCCGCCAAACGGAAAGGAGTAGGGAAGAATAAGTAAGTCATATTGGTCCCATACATAGCTACCATAGAGTTTTTCAGCTGCATTCATCATGTCTGGTAAGTCCACAAACTCATACATACTTTCTTTAAGCAGTTCCGGCTCGCAGTAAACACCTGTGTTGTGACTGAGCTTTCCATAAACCAAATCGCCTACTGCGAGCGCAATCAAGTAACATGGAATTGGTTGCTTCATCTCAAACCGGTATTCACCTAGACTGTTTTTCTCCTTTGGGTTTGATGCGCTCATGACCGCCATCAAATCTTTCGGTACTTTGAGTTCCGCACTATATGTGATTCTATTTGAGGGAACATCCTGTATCGGGATCCATGTTCTTGTTAAAATGGCTTGGCCTTGGGTGTATAGAAAAGGTTTGTTTTTTGAACTTGTCAGCGCTGAGTCAAGCCAGTCTAGTGCCTCAGAATCCTCTGTCGTTTCGTAATAGATGTTTACCAGCTTTGTTTCTGGGGTAATTTCAACCCAAAGTGCTTGACCTAAAACAGGGTCTTTAGCTCCTCTTATTTCGTANTTTGTTTGTAATTCTTTAGTTTCAATACCTATAGTTACATTATTAATTTTCAGTCCACTAACATCAAAAATAGCTTCCGTAGTTCCGCTATTTTTCATTTCATGCCTTACGACACCTTTTAGCTGTTTTTTTTGAAAATCCACATTTAATTTTAAATGTAAATGTGTTGTATGTATGTCTGCTATATTCGCATATGAATGGTTCTCAATTGAGAGCAAATCAATCTTCTGAGAGCCGTCTTTATTTGGTTCATTGTTACACGCTGAAAGCAGTACTTGAAGTATTAAGATTCCTCTAAGTAGTTTCATAGGTTTAGTTATTTATTTGNAGTATACCGAAGCGTTCTTTACCTCCTAATAGCGCATAGAGTAAGAGCCTNTTTTGTAATCGATCTAGCTTAAACATCTTGGGAACAACAATAGATTTAAGTTCTTTTCGAGAGAATAGCATATTTCGCGATAAGGCACCTGATGCTANATCCACAGCTGTAATGGCTGCGATGTTTTTTCTTCTCGATAAATTAAAAGGGTAGCATTGTCCATCTTTCTGAATAAAATTACCTTCTTCATTGTAGTTCTTTAGGTTGTCATTGAATATGAAATAAAGTTTGCGCCCATCCGTGAACGAACTGTAGGAGGAAAATGGACCTCCATCATTGGTAGAAATTTGTGATTTATTTATTTTTTTCTGCCAGTCAAATGCTTTATCGTTGCCTATTTTAAAAGCGATAATGTCATCATAATAATAGTAGTAGATGGTAGAGGTAAGTCCAGTTCTACTGTCATAGCTGCTTCTCTCAAAGATATAGTATTGCTCTATCGAACCCACNAGGGAACCATCATTTAAGGTAAANANNTCTCTTATTTTATAGTTGTAGAGTTCTTGCTCCCGGTTTCGCCTTCTTCTTGAACGTAAGGTGCTTTTTTCATTAAAATTCATACTGATAAAATCTTTTCTGAAAGGAATGAAGCCCTGAAAAATCATGGAGTCTATATCCGTATCAATGCGAATAACAAATATCCCTTCAACCAAGTGCTTTCTTCGNTTTTGTTTTATCTCAGAACTCCCATATACACCAGACAATGTAAATATACCGTCNTCATTNGAAGACATTTTNAGATCATCAATACGTTTATCTTCAATNCTTAAAGAGAATTCNGTGAGGGCATCGTCCTTTATTTTGTATACGTGAAGCGCTTTGAAATTATCGTAATCTTTGCTGAAAATCCTATCGTTTGGTCTCTTGTGTTCAGTTAGACTTAAAAAANAATCACCCGTATTCGAGATGTGGTGTTCATTGATACTCGTNAGGTTNCCGTTAAGTGGAATATTGTAAGCACCTTGGTTAAGTTTGTTTAAATATTCATCGAGAATTACGTAGCCNTATGCATCACTAATGGTCTTTCTTCCAGGAATCTCCCAAACCACGCCAATGTATTCTTTGTTTTCAGAGGAAATGACACCAAAATTTGGTTTTGCATTCATCTTGTCATTGTTGTATTTTGCTATCACAANNGATGAACCATCTGGTGTCAAATCTTGCGAGTATGGTTGTGCATATAAAACCAACTCACCGTTAACCTTATCGGATAANAATACATATAGTCTTTCTCCAACGTAATAGGCAGTCTCAAAGTTCGCAATACCCGATTGCGCAACTTGCTTGATTCGTCCTTGATTTACCTGCTGAAGGTTTTGATGTTCTACGATTCTGTAGGTGCCAAATGCACGTCCGCCAGACCAACGTAAAGAGTAAAAATCTGCATTGTTTTGTGGTAATATTTCAAGAAGCGACCCTGGGGATCTTTCTAGTGTACCCCATTCGAGATCAAAGCTATTATTGCTATAATCACTTTGTGATAATATATTGAAATACAACATATTAAATATTATACATGATATTATAGCTTTATGTAACATGTTTATTTACCTACCAATTGTATACCAAGATATGTCGAGGGCTCAATCTTCTTTAATTCTGCTTTTAGCGTTGGGGTAATATCAAGCCGATCTATGAAGGCGTGGACAGATGCTTTTGTTACTTTATCATGTGTTCTTGTAAGTCCTTTTAATGCCTCGTATGGTTTTTCAAAACCTTCACGTCTCAGCACTGTTTGAATTGCCTCAGCAACTACTGCCCAGTTGTTTTCAAGCTCTGAAGCAATTGCAGCTTCATTCAATACAAGCTTACCAAGGCCCTTAAGGCTAGATTGGAATGCGATCACTGAATGAGCAATGGGCACACCTATGGTTCTTAATACCGTCGAATCTGTAAGATCTCGTTGAAGTCTGGAAATCGGAAGTTTAGCCGATAGATGCTCGTACAAGGCATTTGCTATACCAAGGTTTCCTTCTGAATTTTCAAAATCAATGGGATTTACTTTATGAGGCATTGCAGATGAGCCGATTTCTCCTGCTTTTAATTTCTGCTTGAAGTAGTCCATGGATACATAGGTCCATATGTCACGGTCTAGATCAATAAGTATTGTATTAATGCGCTTCAGCGCATCAAAAAGACCAGCCGTATGGTCATAATGTTCGATTTGTGTTGTTGTTTGGCTTCGGTGAAGACCTAAGGTTTCATTGACGAAATTATTCGAGAAGTTCACCCAGTCAATTTCTGGGTAGGCTACGAAATGGGCATTGAAATTACCTGTTGCTCCTCCAAACTTTGCTGAAAACGGAACGGCAACAAGGGTTTCTTTTTGAAGCTCGATTCTTTCTCTAAAAACTTTTAGTTCTTTTCCCAATCGTGTGGGTGATGCAGCCTGACCGTGTGTTCTTGCGAGCATTGGTACATCCTTCCANTCTGTTTCGAGTTCTTTNATTTTCGCAATNANATCATNCAAAAGAGGAAGATAAACGTCATCAATGCCTTCTTTTAAAGATAGTGGAACCGCTGTATTGTTAATATCCTGCGAGGTCAATCCAAAATGAATAAACTCTAAATAGCGCTCTAGGCCAAGANCCGTCATTTTTTCTTTCAAGAANTACTCAACAGCCTTTACATCATGGTTTGTTGTTTTTTCTGTTTCCTTGATCCATAGGGCATCATCCTCAGAAAAATTGCGGTATAAATCTCGAATNGCNTCGATTTTATCCTTTGGAAAATCTTTTAGTGAAGGAAGAGGGATTGCAGTTAAAGCAATAAAATACTCAACCTCTACGAGCACTCTGTAGCGAATTAATCCATACTCAGAGTAATATGCGTGTAGCGCTTTGGTTTTTGAATGGTATCTACCATCGACTGGAGATATAGCTTTTAGAGGTGCGTTGTTCATGAGATTACAAAAAACAAAGATAAGGCTTCCTATTGTATTTTGGGAATGTTTCTTATGCTTAAACAAAACTTAATTCAGAGGGTTTAATCAGAAAAGGTTTCGGTAAATTTGAGTCATGACTTTTTCTAAGCGTTTTATTCGATTTAACTGGGTGGTCTTGATCTTGATTTACTTAGTTGTTATTGCGGGTAGTTTCGTCAGAATCACCGGAAGCGGAATGGGATGTCCAGACTGGCCAAAATGCTTCGGTGAATGGATTCCACCTACCACGGCAGATGCCCTTCCCTCAGATTATAGAGAATCCTATCTCGAAAAGCGAAGCAAAAAGGTAGACAAATTCACTAAGGTACTTTCAGCTATTGGTCTAGAAGAAACCGCAACGCTATTGAAAAATGATCCTTCAGTCTACAAAGAAGAGCCATTTAACGCCACAAAAACATGGATTGAGTACGTGAATCGTTTGTTTGGCTTTTTGGCAGGAAACGCCATGCTTTTGGTTTTCTTTTGGTTGGTTTTGGCNTACAGGAAGTCAAAGCTTCTATGGATTAGTGGCATTAATTTGATTCTAATGGCTTTTCAGGCATGGTTTGGCTCCATTGTNGTTGCTACCAATCTTGTACCTTGGACGATAACCATACACATGTTTATGGCGCTTTTAATTATNGGNATACAAATTTATTTTATCGCGGCAACAACAGATAATCAAAACATATTTCAGCGATTTGTGCTTCCCAAATGGATGCTAGCAATGCTTTGGTTGATTTTTATCATCACATTTTACCAGATGTTTTTGGGTACACAGGTTAGGGAGTCAATTGATTTACTGATCAAAAAAGGAGTAGGGCAAAGCGAATGGACAGAGGGGGTAGGGCTTCCTTTTTACATTCACAGAAGTTTTTCTTGGCTAGTATTGATTTTACTTTGCGTGGTCTTTTGGATCAATGAGAAAGGGCAGCAATTCGGTGCAATACGTTTATCTTTCTTTGTTCTAGCGATGGAGCTTTTTTCTGGTGTATTATTGGCGCATGTCAATATGCCNGGCTTGGTCCGAACAGCGCATCTTCTTTTTGCATCAATCATGTTTGGTGCTTTGTGCTGGTTTCTCATACAAGCGCGGGCTAAAAAATCCTAGCTATCTTCACTAATAAAATAATTCAATTATGAAAAAGGTATATCTCATTTTGTGTGTATTAGGTATTGTTTTGCCTTACTACCACCTCATCCATTTTTTAATTGAAAACAATGGCAGTATGGATGGATTCTTTGGTCAGCTCTTCGCGACACATCCNATGGCCATGATTTCAATGGATATTACTGTCGCTGCCAGTGCTTTTTCGGTTTTTCTCATTCACAAATGGAGAACTAAGAAGCTAAAAATCACTAAGTATATCNTCTGTTTATTTATGGTAGGTTTTTCTCTTGCATTACCGCTGTATTTGTACGACAACTTCGGAAAAGAAGATTAGTATTAACTGAATATTTTATTATTTTTGCACCCTCTATGATGGATTTCCATCGGGTCCTATAGCTCAGTTGGTTAGAGCACCTGACTCATAATCAGGGGGTCCAAGGTTCGAGCCCTTGTGGGACCACTTCTAAAACCCTTTACTAGNAATAGTTTAGGGTTTTTTTGTGATAATATATCTGGTGTTTTTATATATTTAATGTAACAACCCTGTTTATTTTGTTTGAAGAACTCACCTCTGTTATTGATTATGTACTTCCGATGCTTGCTGTGGCAATTGTAATGTTTATTTTATATNGTCGNCTTAGGAATGTNCATATGTTCATCAGAGCTCAGGCAGTAGTATTTAGGTTTAGTGCAAAGCTNCTCAGGGCAATAATCGCTGTCAATAAGCAGCATGAGGAAGATATGAAAGATCCCAAATTGCGTTCGCGGTTTTATATATCCAAAGAAAACGATNTNAAACAAAAAGCTTGGCTAAAAAAGATTGATGATTTTGTAAAGGCCCAAGACTTAAAAAAATCAAAAGCAGAGGGGAAGAAGAAGCCATGAATAAGGTGGGNTNAGGCCTTTCTATTATTCACTGCTGTTGACGTTAATTGATGNAGCCAGCTTATTAAATGCCGCCTGTGCTTCCTTTATTTGCGAGATGCCATCTTGTATTTTTTTTACCTGTATTTGAGTCTTTGTATTTTCACCTGTCCATATTTCATCCCTTTGAGGCATTAGTTTTTGGTTCGTCAAAAGCTGTGTTAAAGATTTTGTGATTTCACTTTGNGTACGATCACTTTNNGCNANCAATTCGTCCATCTGGTTAAGGGCATTCCTTTTTTGCCTGTAAGTGCTGTCAGGAATACTATTTTTAGCATTATCTAACTCCCTTCTGTAGCGTGTTATTTTTATTCTTGTACTTTCTGAGGAGGTGCGGAGCTGAGAAATATTAGTTTCAATATTCGTTTTTAATTCAGTCTTGTTTAGGAGCTTAAATTGGCTANTAGAAATTGCATTTCCTAGCGCATTGGATGCCGATACGTATTTCNGGTTTAACTGATNAATNTCTGCGCTGATGCTTTTCATACTGCTCTTGATTGTCTTGAATTCTTTCCACGTGTCCTCATTAGATTTTATTTCTTTTTTCCCTTTAGCAAGGGTCTCAAAATTGAGTTGCAATGCTTTTATTTCATCTGTTTTTAAACGCAGTGCATTGTATTTGTTCTTCATATCGTTTTTGTGGCCTGTAATTGATTTAAAGGGTTCTAAATCTTTATTTACAATGTATCCCTCCAGCCATTGATAGGCATCTAATTTATCTCTGTAGTCTTNGTTTGTTGAGGATTGGTTTTCTTTTGCAATATTTACATTGGAGACAATGGTTTTGCGGACATCCTCTGTTTTGTAATACACGACGCAGGAAGAAAGAAATAAAATTGGAATTAGAAGGGCCGGATAAATCTTTTTCATAACCTTAAAGTACTAAAAAGGTATATCATGTATAAATGCACTGGCTTTTTTGTTTTATTTAAGGTTTCTAAAATTCAAATTTTTGGACATCAAAAAAGGGGCGNAAGCNNNTTTNCAAATCGTCCGAAACTCGTTTTGGCAAAGTTTGAGGCCGATCGGAGCCATATTCGACGGGTAAACGGCCGTTCAAAGTTTTCCGATTTTTTTTTTCCACATAGATAATTAAGTTTCGAGGACCGCCGTTACTTCGCATTCCATGATTAACGCCCCAAAAGAATCCGGACTGAAAGAATAGCCA
>NHBV01000040.1 GCA_002167775.1 Crocinitomicaceae bacterium TMED16
CCCAAAACCGATTATGTGAACAAGCAAAATATAAATTGAATTCATAATATCATTAATGGGTACCGGCATTTCAAATAAACTTCTCCAGGACGCCATATGAGTTGTCAACAGAAAAGGCTGAAGGTTCCCAAAACTTGGAACATCTATAGAACCTATAATAGTAAACAAAATAATGACAGCCATTGTACTCACAATCGGTCCGATAGAATTATCTGAAAAGACAGAAAAACAAATCGACATCATCGCCACAGCCAAAAGAGATAAATACGCCAAACCGAAACCATAGAGATAACGCCATGTAATATCATCTGCAGGTACAATCACCAAACCATCGTTATTTAAAACAATCAGGTCTCCTGAACCAAACATCCATTGCCCAACGCCATAAGCCATAAAAGCCATCCATAAAGTCAATAAAAACGTATATATGGCCCCTGCTAAAAACTTTGAACCAAGAATGGCAGAACGAGAAATGGGCTTCGTACCCATCATTCTTAATGTTCCCATCGCAGCTTCGCCGGAAATTAAATCCCCCGTAACTAATGCCACAAGAAGCGGAACATGTATAATGAGCATTTGCAAAATGACAAAAGCCATAAGATTACCATTCAAAATATCACCGTTAAAGCTCAAGGTTTGCTCAAAAGATGCTGTCACAAAAGAAATAAAATTTTTCCCATCTGCTTTCATGGCAATTAAAATCACACCAATGAGCAACGTCAATGCTCCAAAGCCTATATAACTTCTCGGTTTGGATAATATTTTTATCAGCTCGTTTATAGTATTTTTGAACAGCATTTTAACTTTGATCTATCATTTTAATAAAATAATCCTCTAATTTTCTTTTTTGTTCTATGCTATATATGCGCAGACCATTTTTCACAAAACACTCTGCTACGTCGGCTATTCTGATTTTTTCTATTTCAAATTCGAGCTCATTTCCATCACACTGGACATTATTTGTCAATGAAAAATCAGTGCTTAATAATTTTAAACCCCTTTCTATATCATCTAGCTGAAAACGCACAATCATTTGAGCGGTATTGAGGAGCTCGTGAACGGATCCTTCAATAACCGTTCGACCTTTGTTAATGATCACCATTCGATTCGCAATCATTTCAATCTCGGCAAGCTGGTGAGAGGAGAGTATTACCGTTTTGCCTTGTTCTTTGCTTAGCTTCAGGATTAAATTTCTAATATCAACAATTCCCTGTGGGTCAAGGCCTGTGGTAGGCTCATCCAAAATAATAAGCTCGGGATTGTGCATAAGAGCCTGAGCTATTCCCAAGCGCTGCTTCATTCCGTGAGAAAAAGTCCTAAAACGATGCTTTTCGCGTCCTTGTAAACCTACGAACTCGAGTATGTCATAAAGTTCTGATTTTGATACACGGGCCCCTGAAATACGCGCTAAAAGCTCCAGGTTTTTGTATGCAGAAAGGTACTTGTAAAAGTCTGGCTTTTCAATAATTGAACCTATTCTCGAAAGAATTTTATTTCTATTTCCAGACATAGTTTGTCCAAAAAGCTTTATTTCCCCAGCATCTTCTTTTATAAGGGAAAGCATACATCGAAGGGACGTACTTTTACCCGCACCATTTGGACCAAGAAATCCAAAAACGTCATTTTTCTTTACTGTAAAAGACACATCTTTAACGGCTTGAAATCCTTTAAATGATTTCTCCAAATTTCTTACAGATACTACCTCTTGGCTCATAGTCTAAAAACACGTCAAGGTACAAAAAGTTCAGGCCATATGAACCTATTTAATACCAAAGTGTACACATATAAAAAAAACATGAACAAATTACTCTCAACACTACTAATGCTTGCTTTCGCAAATCTTACTTTCAGTCATGATTCTCGAAATAGAGCGCACAACGAACAAAATAAGACAGCGATAAAAAAAGCCAGGTTAAAAGAAGCGACTGTATACACTTCAGGAGTCCAGCTTCGATCTAATTTAAGTTATAATGCTGTTAAAGGTCTAAATGAAATTATTATTGAAGGGATAAGCCCATCCATTGACCCACAAACTATTCAAGTAAGTGCGACGGGTAACGTTATTATCTTGGATAGTAAGTACAGTTTGTTTTATCCAACGCATTCAACTCGAGATAATAGTTCAGAAACATTCAAGCTAAAAAAGAGCATAAGATTACTAAACGATTCTATTGAAGCAAAAGGATATGAACTGAGACGACTCAATGAATCTATTGCTGTTTATAACGAAGCAAAAAATATTCTTCAGAACAATGGCCTTGTCAAGAACAAAGGGAAAGTAAATGATTCCATCGATTTATTAAAAGAAATCATTGAATTCTACGCAGTAAAAATGAATAAAATAAACGAGAAGGTCCTAGACCTGAGTAAGCAAAAGAATACATCAAATAAAGGACTGAGCAAAATGAACCAAAGATTAAACAGATTAAATGAAAATTTAAAAAAATTAGGACAATCTGGAAGAAAACAAGATCCAATACCGAGAATTACAATATCACTAATTGCCGAAGCCACAACAAATGGAGAAGTCACCTTTTCTTATTTGTCAAAAAATGCAGGATGGACACCTCTATACGATATTAGAAGCAAATCATCTGAAGAAAAAATATTTATGAATTACAAAGCCCAGGTTCATCAGAGCACGGGATTAGATTGGAAGAATATTAAGCTAAACATTTCCACAAACAACCCTTACGCTAATAAAACAAAACCAGAGCTAAACCCATGGTATATAAGCTATAGGAGTTACCGAAAAGAGCTTAAAGTGCGTAACGATAATAATAAGCTCTATGAGATGACAACTGTTCCATCACGGGCCATTACAAATATGGGTTATTCCTACAAAACAGAAAATGATGAAGACGAAGCGATCAACGCCAATGAATTCACTACCCTTACACAACAACTAACGGCTGCTGAATTCAAAATTGATTTACCTTATAACATTATTTCTAACGGTGAAAAACATATGGTGCTCGTCCAAAAATCAGAACTGGAAACGAACTTTAAATACTATGCCGTACCAAAAATAGATGCGTCTGTTTATTTAGTTGCCGAAATGCTAAAAATCGATGAACTACAGCTCATTCCTTCAAAGGCGAATATATTTTTCGATGGCTCATATATTGGTGAAACATTTATAGATCCAACCTCCATGAATGACACCTTGTATTTATCACTTGGAAAAGATCCCAATATTGCGATTACAAGGAAGTTAATATCCTCGAAATGCAAGGAGAAAACAATCGGTGATAAAATCGAGAAACACCTTGCCTACTCCATTGAGATAAAAAACATGAAATCGAGCGAAGTCGAGGTTGTTATTCAAGACCAAATTCCCATAACGACCAATACAGATATCATTATCGATAAAATCAATGCTGGAAAAGGTAAACTCAAAGCAAGAACCGGACTTATAGAATGGAAGACCGTACTCAAGCCAAAGGACCAAAAAACCTACGATTTTGAATATCGAATCAAATTTGATAAAGACAAGCAAATAAACATATAATAAAAAGCCCTCGCGGGCTTTTTCTATTTTAAAAAAGATAAGACTATAAACCAAAAGCTTTTCTAACTTTGTGCCCCAATCAAATGGTTTATTTGAACAATTTGATTGTANAAAGCATTCTATTTTCTCTGTTAATCANGTAAATAGATAAATGTTGATTGTTTAAATGAAATAATGTAGAGTATGAGTAAAAAGCGCAACCTAAAACCTGAAAGTCTAATGATGTCTCATGGTTATAAACCTGAGCTTTCAGAAGGTTCTATTAAATCTCCTATATTCCAAACCTCCACGTTTGTTTTTAAAAATGCACAAGAAGGNAAAGCTTTTTTTGAGGTCGCATACGGTTTAAGAGAAAAAGAAACTTCCGAAGAGGTTGGTCTGATATATAGCAGAATCAACAATCCAGATCTTGAAATTCTTGAAACACGTTTAAAACTTTGGGATAAGGCCGATGATTGTGCTGTATTTGAAAGTGGAATGGCCGCAATTTCTACAGTCTTACTTGAATTCTTGTCGCCAGGTGATGTCTTACTGTACAGCTCTCCCCTATATGGTGGTACAGATCATTTCATCAAAGATTTTTTGAAAAAAATTGGCGTTCATACGATTTCATTTANCCCAAATGATTCCCAAGAAGATATTGTAAAGCGCCTAAAGAATTCTGGTTTAGCGAATAAGCTCTCTATGATTTATATAGAAACTCCTGCAAATCCGACAAATGCACTAATAGATATTGATATGTGTAAGGATATGGCTAACCGCTACTCAACGGATGATAAAAAAGTGTACCTCGCAGTTGACAATACATACATGGGGCCACTTTGGCAGCACCCTCTGGAACATGGAGCCGACATTGCACTTTATTCGGCAACAAAGTATATCGGTGGACATAGCGACCTAATTGCTGGGGCATGNTGCGGAAACNAAGAGGTTATTTCCCGCGTAAAGGTGTTAAGGACTTTTTTGGGTAATATGGCTGCACCTCATACGGGATGGTTACTTATGAGAAGTTTAGAAACCCTAAAAATAAGAATGGAACAGCAAGCTGAAAATGCACAGCATGTTGCCAATTACTTAAAAGACCATCCCAAGGTGGAAAAAGTNTATTACTTAGGGCTAATACCAGAGGGCACCGATNAGTATGCCATATATAAGAAACAATATGATTCTCCAGGNGCAATGCTGTCCTTTGATATTAAAGGAAAAGAAAAGGATGCTTTTGCCTTCATAGACGGACTTAAGCTTATAAAACTAGCTGTGAGCTTAGGAGGGACTGAATCNCTCGTNGAGCACCCGGCGACAATGACTCACGCAGGCGTCGATCCTGACTTTAGGAAAGAGCTAAGTATTACAGAGAAACTAATTAGAATATCAGTCGGTGTTGAAAATTATGACGACCTAATATGGGATATTGAACAAGCTTTAGAAAAGGTATAACAATGAAAATATATACAAAGAAAGGAGACAAGGGNCAAACTGGACTCATTGGCGGAAGCCGTGTTTCGAAAAATGACCTTCGTATAAATGCATATGGAACAGTNGACGAACTCAATGCACATGTTGGGCTTTTAAGAGACCTTGTTGCAGATGATGAAATAAAACAAAATCTNCTCGAAGTTCAAGATAGGTTATTTACAGCTGGTTCTTTATTGGCCGTTGGTGAAAAAGGGACAAAAATGAAGTTNCCAGAATTATACCCTGAAAATATTACTCGNCTCGAATCATGGATAGACTTAATGGATAAATCATTACCTGAAATGAAAACTTTTGTTCTNCCTGGAGGGCANGTCACTGTNTCAACATGTCANATCACAAGAACAGTATGCAGAAGAGCTGAGAGACTCATCGTTGAGCTNTCAAATCAAGTNGAAGTATCTNTAGTGNTAGTTGCATATTTTAATAGACTCAGTGATTACTTTTTTACCTTGAGCAGAAAATTAACGATGGACTTAAACGCTGAAGAAACGCCTTGGATTCCAAAATCTTGAATATAATTTTCAGAAATCTCTTTTTTTTCTTGGATAATTTGAAATAAAGTTTACTTTTGCCGAGAAATGAAAAACATTAGCAAATGTACTGGACTTTAGAATTAGCATCGTATTTAGAGGATGCGCCTTGGCCAGCATCTAAAGATGAGCTTATTGACTTTGCAATAAGAACAGGAGCACCTATGGAGGTTGCCGAAAATCTTCAAGATCTTGAGGATGAAGGTGAAATATATGAAAGCATTGAAGAAATATGGCCTGATTACCCATCTAGAGAAGATTTTCTATTCAATGAGGATGAATATTAAGCGATTATCCTAATTCAAGAAAATCACTATGAATTTTCTTGGTCATTTATACTTTTCAAACAATAATTTAGATTTAATGGTCGCCAATTTGTTCGGCGACTTTTGCAAAGGGAAAAGCTATCTTTCTTACCCAATTGAAACACAACGCGGTGTCCTTTTACACAGAGAGATTGACTCTTATATTGACAATCATGCTGAGGTATTAGCTGTACGAAAGGAACTTTATGCTTCCCTACCGAAAGTTTCAGGAATTGCAATAGATTTATATTTCGACCATCTTTTGGCAAAGCACTGGCATATGTTTCATGACCTGACTTTGGAAGACTTTTTATCGTTGTTTTATAAACATACTTTATCCATCAATGGNACTTATCCAAATGAATTCGTTCATTTTATAACAAAACTCCGTGAAAGCCAGTGGATGAATCATTACCNTAGCGCTTACGGATTTCAGAAATCATGTGAAGGTGTATCTCGCAGATTGTCATTTGACAATGAGCTTAAAAATGCACCAAAACTAATCTTGCCATATGAAGCTNTTCTTTTTAAGGTTTTTAGAGTCTATATGAATGANGCTCAGACCCGTTTTAATGGNGCATAATTTCAGTTTAATCAATTATTTCACTATCTTTTTTACAACGAAACGTAAATAGTTTCTAACGTTACCTGGTTGTTAACTTTTCAGTTTATCTTTTCTAATTGACTCAGTTAGTGTAAATTTGACACTACATAAAAACTCTAAAATATGCCAAAAGCGACAAAATACACCGAGAAGTTCAACAACTTCAACTTAATCATCTTTGGAGGAACCGGTGACCTCGCTTATAGAAAAATTTACCCGGCCATCTACCAAAGATTCATTGATAGTCAACTAACATGTAGCTATAACATTATTGCAATTACGCGCAAACCGAACATGCAAGATGTATTCAAAGAGGAAATGCAACAGTTCCTAACTGAGAATTTAGGAAAGAATAATATAGACAAAGATAAGGTAGCGCTCTTTATGAAAAATGTTCATCTTGTATCTGCCAAAGAAGCTAGCGCTGAAGGCTACAAGGACTTAAAAAATTTCTTAGCTACNTTCAAGGACTATCAAAATATTTTTTANTATTCAACACCGTCCTCAGCCTTTGGNCCAATATCTAAGGCGCTTAAAGCTGCTCAGCTCGTCAACTCAGAAAGTAAAGTAGTCATAGAAAAACCCTTAGGTCACAACTTAGAATCNTCGATTTCAATAAACGATGACATTACACAAACCTTTAATGAATCACAAATTTATCGGATTGACCATTACCTNGGNAAAGAGACAGTTCAAAATCTTATGGTATTACGTTTTGCAAACAACTTATTTGAAAGGGCATGGGATTCCGAACACATTGATAGCATTCAAATTACAGTTGCAGAAAGTCTTGGTGTTGAAAAGCGCGCAGGTTACTATGATCAAAGTGGCGCACTATTAGACATGGTTCAAAATCATTTACTCCAATTACTCTGTTTGGTTGCAATGGAACCTCCATTGGCTTTAAAAGCAAATGAAGTACGCAACGAAAAACTAAAAGTACTTAGGTCACTAAGACCTTTTACAAGGGATTCTATTCGTTCAGAAACGATAAAAGGACAATACACAAGAGGCAACATTGAAGGTCAAAAGGTAAACTCTTACCTAGAGGATATTGAGAAATATGAATCCAAAACTGAAACATTTGTTGCGCTAAAAACTTATGTTGATAATTGGAGATGGAAAAATGTACCATTTTATCTTAGAACAGGTAAGCGCATGAAAAAGCGTTATTCAGAAATTGTAATCAATTTTAAGCAAGTGAAACACAACATCTTCCCTTCTAAAGAAAAAATGAATAACAACAAACTTATTATTCGACTTCAGCCAGAGGAACGTATTGAGCTCATTCAAATGACTAAAATACCTGGACCAGGAGGATACAGGTATAAGCCTATCTCCTTAAAACTTGATTATGTAGATTCATTTGAAGAAAGATTCCCAGGAGCTTATGAACGGCTCATTATTGATGTTATTAGAGGAAATCAAACTTTATTTATGAGCCAAGACGAGCTAGTTGCCGCCTGGACCTGGATCGAAACCATTACATCAAACTGGAAAAACACAAACACAAAGAATGTTCTTTATGAAGCCGGTTCATGGGGGCCTGGAGATGGAATCTTAATGAAGAATGAGTCTTGGATTACCAAAACATGGAAAAAGAAATGATCGAATTTCAAACAAAAGAACGGCTCGAAGAGGGCTTGTGTGACCGCATAGTTGAAATTATCCGTTTGGCGATACAAGAAAAAGGGATTGCTAAATTACTACTATCTGGTGGGGGAACACCGAAGGAACTGTATCGCAGACTTTCTAATTGCGAGTTAGATTGGAATAGCGTCAAAATCGGTCTGGTTGATGAACGATTTGTCACGATTGACTCACCTTTTTCAAATCAAAAAATGATTTCTGAAATCCTTCTTCAAAACTCAGCAAAGCATGCTACACTATTTGGCATGGTTCATAGCATCGAAAATTACACTGAAAATGTGGAAACGGTAAATAAAATGTANGAAGAACTCAATGATGCCGATCTTGTTTTGCTCGGGATGGGTGCAGACGGTCATACAGCTTCTATCTTTCCAGGAGACCAACCGTCTATTCAATGTGTACAGGATAAATCAGCATTCATCAGAAATACAAATGCGCCAAATGATCCAAAGAGAAGAATCACATTAAACAAACCTTTTATATCAAATGCTNAGCATATTTTTTTAATGATCACCGGTGACCATAAAAGGCAAGTTTTTATTCAATGTGACCCAGAAAAGCATCCGATTCATAACTTTAAGGAAGTTATTTCAGAGGTATATTTCACCACAAATTAATTGTATATGCACAAAAGAATAATTGAAATCACAAAGCGTATTACTGAAAGAAGTAAAGCATCAAGAGATGTATACCTTAATGAGGTAGATAAAATGTTTGAAGAAGGCGTATATCGTTCTACTTTAAGTTGTGGTAACCTGGCGCATTCCTTTGCAGGTTGCAANAGCAATGAAAAGGCCGAGCTATCAGGAAACACAACGAAAAACCTGGGGCTNGTCACCGCTTATAATGATATGCTTTCTGCACATCGGGTTTATGAAAACTATCCTGAGCAATTGCGTAGTTATGCTCAAAAATTCAATGCTGTTCTTCAGGTTGCAGNTGGCGTTCCTGCAATGTGTGATGGAGTAACACAGGGTAAGGATGGGATGGAACTTTCGCTCTTTTCGCGTGACGTCATTGCACTAAGTACTTCCGTAGGCCTTTCGCACAATGTATTTGATGCCGTTTTATGTCTNGGGATATGTGATAAAATTGTGCCGGGTTTAATGATGGGTTGTCTAAATTATGGACATTTACCAGTTGTTTTCGTNCCTGGAGGCCCAATGCCATCAGGGATCAGCAATGATGAAAAGGCACGTATCCGACGAGAATTTGCAGAAGGTAAAATCGATAGAAATACGCTTTTAAAAGGAGAGTCTGATTCTTATCATTCTCCGGGAACATGTACTTTTTANGGAACTGCAAATAGCAATCAAATGTTGATGGAGATCATGGGCATGCAGCTGCCTGGCTCAAGCTTCGTTAACCCGGATACCGTTCATAGAAATTTACTTAATGAAAAGGCTGTAGAGTTTGCTGCCGAAAATGCNAAGTTGGGATTAGAAAGGTCTATATCTAGAATCATAACTGAAAAATCAATCGTGAATGCGATTATTGGTCTATTAGCAACAGGAGGGTCTACAAACCATACCATACACTTAATTGCCATAGCAAAAGCCGCNGGAATTATTATTGACTGGGAGGANATGTCAGAATTATCAGCCTTCATACCTTTAATCACAAGAATGTATCCAAATGGTTCGGCGGACGTAAATCATTTTCANGCTGCTGGAGGTATGTGCTATGTTATCAAAACACTCTTAGACCAAGGNCTATTGCATGAAGATGTAATGACAATTATGGGCAAAGGTCTAAGGNAATTCACGAAAGAATCAAAAATAAGAGAAGGGAAAATTAGTTTTGAAACTGGAACAGATGTTTCGCTCAACTTAAATGTCATTAGGTCNGCAGAAGATCCATTTTCTAAAGATGGAGGAATTAAAATACTNAAAGGCAACATNGGTCGGTCAGTGGTTAAAACTGCAGCTGTAGACAAAGAAAATAGACTTGTTGAAGCACCGGCAATTGTCTTTCATGAACAGAGCGACCTTATAAAGGCTTTCAAGAATGATGAGCTGAATAAAGACTTCATCGCAGTTGTTCCTTTTCAGGGACCAAAACAAAATGGTATGCCCGAACTTCACAACCTCACACCTTCTCTTACGATTCTTCAAAAAAGAGGNTATAANGTTGGCTTAATAACAGATGGAAGAATGTCTGGCGCTTCAGGAAAAGTACCTGCAGCAATTCACTTAACCCCAGAAGCCATCGAAGGTGGTCCAATCGCAAAAATAAGAACTGGAGACATGATCCGTATTGATTGCGACAAAGGGACATTGGAAATTTTTGATTACACCGAAGTTTCAAAAAGAGTTATAACAAAAATTGAAAGAAAAAATACTACCTCATTGGGAAGGGGACTATTTCAAATGGCNAGGAAAACGGTTTCTACAAGTGAAAGAGGTGCAAGCTTTATATTGCCCNATTAATTAGGATATCGAAAAAGCAACATAAATAAGGTAAATACTTATCAATAGNANTCCCTCAATTCTTCTCAACTTTCGACTTATAAATAAAAACAAGCCAAGCAANAGCGTTACACCTAGCATTATTGGAAGATCAGATATTAATAAATTTGTATCCGCACCCAAAGGCCGAACNAGACTCGTTATACCAAGAACTGCAAATACGTTAAAAATATTACTGCCAATTAAATTACCTATCGATATACTGCTTTGTCCTTTCAATATTGCAATTACAGACGTTACAAGCTCCGGTAAGGAGGTGCCCAATGCGACAATCGTAATGCCAATCACAAATTCAGAAAGCCCGAAGTATTTTGCTATGATTACTGAATTAGCCACAAGAAATTCAGAACCAAAATATAAACCTGCCGCACCTAAAATAAAATAAAGCGGAATCATCTTTGAATTCATACCCTCCTCTATTTCTTCCTCATCTACACTAGAGTGGCGGTAACGAATTGATAAAGAAATGAACAAAATCAAACCAGAAATNAAAAACAAACCATCAATAGGGTCAATAATTCCATCCATAGAAAAGCCGTAAAACATAACTGACGAAACGAGCATTATCATCCAGCTAAATAGATAACGTTTAGATTCAACGTTTATGGGACGAATCAAAATTGTAAGCCCAAGAACCAAAGCAATATTAGCGATATTAGAACCAATTACATTCCCTATGGCTATACCTGNGCTTCCTTGTAACGCTGCATTTAGGCTTACTAAAAGCTCTGGCGCTGANGTCCCGAAAGAAACCACAGTTATTCCGATTAAAAAGGGAGACACATTCAGTTTTGAGGCCAAAGCNGCTGAACTTTTAACCAATAAATCTCCTCCTACTAAAAGAAAAACAATTCCAAGAAGAAGAAATACAACTACCATTAATAATTCAAAATGTGATTTTCAAAAATTTGGACTACTTCGTTTGAAGTAATTCAGCTCCAGTTTGATTTACAGCTGACTTCTCTAATCGAATTTTAGTTTTCTCACTTTCAATTAAAACTGTCGTATCCGTAACTTCCAAAATTCGACCATGAATCCCTCCTATACTCACAATGTGATCACCTTTTGCAAGACCTTCTCTAAATTTCTTTAGCTCCTTTTGCTTTTTCATTTGCGGCCTTATCATAAAGAAATAGAACACAAAAAACATGAGTCCAATAAAAAGTATATTTGTTAAGCTGCCATCTCCCATAATCTGATATTTATTTAGTTTATTATTTTTATTTTATTTGTGCCGTAATTCTCAAGGTGACCCTATTTGGTTCTGTATTGGCNACCAGTGTCACATACTTAGAAACCTCTGAGTTGACCCGAAAACTCTCTGTATCAACCGTNGCTGTTATCACAGCTTTTTCACCTGGAAGAATTGGGGCCTCAGGTTTTTCTGCAACCGTGCAGGAACAAGAACCTTTGATTTCTCCAAAAACAAGTGGGTAGTCCCCAGTATTTTCGATATTNAATTTGGCTTCAATCACCTCCCCTTTCACTCTAGTACCAGCATCAAATAGCTTATCAATTTTCATACTTGTCTTCTGCCCCACTTCAAGCTGGTTTTCTCCTTTACAGGAAACAAGTAAAACCAATGTAAATAGACTTATATATTTTATCAAACCCATATTTATTCTTTTAAACCTCTACCCTTCTTTATGATTTTCTTATCCTTGGTCAATTTCTTTAATGATTTGTCTAAGATCCCATTGATAAACACATTGCTTTTAGGAGTGCTATAATATTTTGAAATCTCTAAATATTCATTAATCGTGACCTTGGTAGGAATACTCTCGAAAGATTGAAGCTCAGCAAATGCCATTTTCAAAAGCAAAACATCCATTTTAGCAATTCGATCCAATTCCCAATTGTCCGCCAAGTCTTCTATTAGCTTTTCACTTTCGGTATCTAACGAAACCGTTTGCTTCAAAAGGGTTTGGATAAAATCCTTTTCGTCATCGTTCTCTTTGTATAACGGAAGGTATTCAAAATCTCCGCTCTCAGAGCTCATTTTAAGGGTTTTAATTACCATNGAACAAGCCAAATCAATATCATCCATCCAAGAAATTTCTTCNTCNTCGAAAAAACTATAGATCAACGAAGCATTTGCAATCTCAGATCGGAAAAGCTGAACTAAAAAGNTTTTAACACTCGAGAAATCATCACCTAAAGATTCCATATTCTCNAAATAAACCTCGCTTTTCTCTATTTCTATAAACAGCTTTCTGAAGATTTCCTGTCTTTCGTCAGAGCTCCAATTTACATTGCGCCTTTTGCAAACATCCTGAAATTCATCTGAAGCAATTATTTTTGCAATTAAAGGATTATCCACAAATCTTCGATTCGGATTTAGATCATCAAAGGAAGGCCGCATTTTCTTTGCTCGGTCATCCATTTTTAGCAATGAGGCATTTCTTACTTCCTGAAAGGTCAATAAAAGATATAAATACAAATCATACATCAAATCTACAGAATGCAAAAGCTGCTTGTTGGCNGCTTTTAGGTCCATTGACTCTTTCTGATTGTAAAATATATACAACATTTGAAGTACCTTAATTCTCAAGTGTCTTCTGTTTAGCATAGAGGATCTATTTTTTAGGACCTTTATTGATTTTTTCTTCCGCCATTTTCATCGCTATAATATGAGATGGAACTCTTTCTTTTTCAGAACGACTCACGATATCATAAATCGTATTATAGATCTCTTCTGATTTACCCATTGCCCATTCACNAGATANGCCTTCAACTTCAGAAAAACAATTAATTACACCACCTGCATTGATTGCGAAATCAGGAGCATATAATATTCCCTTATCTAATAATGCCTGACCNTGTTCATCTTCTATACCTAATTGGTTGTTCGCTGCACCAGCCACAATTCCGCATTTTAACTCAAGCAAGGTAGAATCATTGATGGTTCCACCAAGTGCACAAGGTGCATATATATCCATATCTAAACCATATACAGCATCGAGTTCAACACCTTTTGCTCCATAAGTTTCAACAACACGAGAAACGGTATCATCATGAATATCTGCGACAAAAACCTCAGCACCCTCTTTACGAAGATGTTCTACNAAATATTCTCCAACATGCCCTACACCNTGNACAAGGACTTTTCTGCCCTCAAGTGAATCGGTCCCATATCTAATTTTAGCACAAGCTTTAATACCCATATAGGTTCCAAAGGCAGTCACAGGAGAAGGATCTCCACTTTTACCTGGCAATCCAACCACGTNGTCGGTTTCTTTACTAACCCAAACCATGTCTGATGGAGAAATACCCACATCTTCGGCNGTGATATAATTTCCNGCGAGAGAGTTTACAAATCTGCCGAATCTTCTAAAAAGAGCCTCAGATTTCATTGTTTTAGAATCACCGATAATTACTGCTTTACCACCACCCAATGCCAAATCTGAAATGGCATTTTTATATGTCATACCACGTGAAAGTCGCAAAACATCATTGAATGCTTCTAGCTCATTATTGTAGCTCCACATCCTGGTTCCGCCGAGGGCTGGACCAAGTGTTGTATCATGAATTGCAATGATTGCTTTTAGACCCGTTTGGTTATCACTACAGAAAAGTATCTGGTCGTGATCCATTGAGGACATTTGAGAGATAACAGGATTGCTAGACAACTCAAAATCAGGTTTCATACTTNGTACGGACATAAGTAATGTAGTTCGTTAACTTCCGTGCNCAATTAGATTAAAAAAAATCTATAAGCGCTGACAAAAATAGCGATTTATAAAAGAACTNACTTCACCAAAGCATAAATATTTTATCTGCAAATCAAGCTAAATTATATCGGATAAAAAAAGGGGACCTAAGCCCCCTTTTCCATTTGTATAATTTACGATTAATTGTGAGAAATAACAACTCGNCTAGTCATTGATTTTCCCGCATTGATTCGAACAAAATAAACGCCCTCTTCAGTATTCGAGATATTAATAGGAATAATGATATTACTTGAATTTGACGAAATCGATTGAGTATGTACAACCTTCCCGCTGACATCCATTACAGATAATTCAGCTTGTGAATTATTAATTCCTTCCAAAGCAATTGTAAATATTCCATTTGTTGGATTTGGGAACACACTAAAATTAAAATCCATAAAATTTTCAAATAAATCAGTTGTACTTACCTCAACAGTTTCACAAATAGATTCATTAACACATCCATTAATATCAATTAAAACTTGATAGCTTCCAGATTCCGTTGCAGTATAAGACTGAGATGTAGCTCCTGCAATTGGAAGCCCAGTTGCACAATCATACCATTGATAAGCTGAAGCAAATGCGTCGGCTGTAATTGTTTCACCAGTCACAAATACGATATTGCTTGGAAACGGGTTAATTGTCAAATCTAATGTCACAATACTATCGCAGCCACCAACGGANTGTAAAGTTTGAGTCGCCGTGTTATTATTCTCCGTGTAGGTATTTCCATCAATCCAAGTAAATTGACCACAAGCCTCCTGAACATCTGTGGTTTGAAGCGCGGAAACAATTGTTAAATCCAATGTAACTATACTATCACAACCATTGGAAGAAGTCAAAATAAAGGTTGCTGATGTATTTTCCGTATACGTATTTCCATCAATCCAGGTATACTCACCACATGCCTCCTGCACATCAGTTGTTTCTATTAAACTCGTTATGGTCAGATCCAAGGTAACNACACTATCACAACCTGTTGCATTCACCAAAGTGAAAGTTGCTGTATTATTGGCTTCGGTATAAATATTACCATCAATCCATTCAAAATCTCCACAAGCAATTTGCGTATCCACTCCTGTTGTGGTTGCGTTAATTGTTANATNTAAGGTTACAGTGCTGTCACAACCATTTGAATCACTCAATAAAAATGTAGCTGTATTATTATTTTCAGTGTAGGTCACCCCATCAATCCATGTGAAGGATTCACAAGCAGATTGCACATCTATACCTTCTGAAGGACCAGAAATCGTCAGGTTCAGGGTTACTAAACTATCACAACCAGAAACATCAGAAAACAATTCGGTATATTCTCCAGACTCTGTATAGGTCTCGTTGTTTGCAGGCCAAGTGTAGCTTGAGCACTCAGTAATTGAAACCGTATTGGCGTTACATGCAAAATTCGGTCGAACAATAAATGGACCAGGGAATCCAAAATTTTCCATAGGTTCAAATACTCCTCCATTGATACTACCAAAGCATGAGTTAGGCGTCTCTATACTTAAAGACTGGCCTAGAGCCATATTATCGACAGTGAAATATTCGTTCACTCCAACATAGAAAGTGCCTGCACTTAAATTGAATGGAGCGCCTTGATTATCCAGTATTGGTAAAGTTAAAAATGCTCCATTAGCAGTAGTATCTGCATCAGAAATAATATATAAATCCGACTGGGTAATCAACGTATTGGGTATTCCAGCAACCATATCATAAATAGAAACACGAACCGAATCTCCCAACCCATCGGCCCCAGGAATCATAAAGAAAGACACTGAGGATAATGTAGTTGGTGTAAAAATTTCATAACTATTTCCTAGGACAGCAGTTGCGCCAGCACCAACGCCAAGTGAAACATCAACGGACCCATTGTCACGGGCATATGTGTTTGTTACAACTACAGAATAAGTTGCCGTATCGTTTATAAGATTGGCATCAGCCTCATTTATATTTGCTATTAACTCTATGGTATAAACACCGTCGGATGTGGGTGTAAAACCCGGGACCGTTGTATTCAAGTCCGAACCTGGCGCCAAAGCTGAGGTTGGATTACTTGTTGCTGTATACAATAGTGCCAAGCTTGCATCGTAAACATTGGTTGTCATAGAAACATTCGTTACGCTAACAGCTCCAACATTCGAAATTATTCCTGAAGCGCCAAAAGGACTAACAATTTGGTCCAATGGAACAATTGTATATTCTTGACCTGAATTATCTACCATAGAAACATCAAATGAAGGTGTTTCATCAACCACGACATCGTCAATAGCCAAGCCAGTGCCCCAATTGTCAGTACCTGCACAATCACCACCATCATTCCATCTAAAACCAATCCAAACAGTTGCGACACCATCATATGCTGAAAGGTTTACTGAATAATTTTCCCACGAAGCTGCAGGTGTCAATGTTAGCTCAACGTTCCATGTGGCACCTCCGTCTGTTGAAACCTCGACGGTCGCATCACCAGAGCCATAAGCTCCATCGTGATACGCCTTAAAATCAAGCTGCAAATTAGTTTGTGTAGAAAAATCCATAGATGGAGAGATCAAAAGCTCATCGCATAAAATTTCATTTTGAACATCATCGTTGGTCATCGCAAAGGTTGATGAACCATTGGCGGTAACGGGCCAAAATCCAGCCGCATTGGCATCCAATTCATCACCCGTATAATAACCAGTATAGCCATTAGTGGCTTGGGTTGTTGTTGTCCCACCATTTGGCAAAGCAGGGGGCGGTTCGGTTTTCACAGATTTTGGTGAAAAAAAGCCACAAAC
>NHBV01000041.1 GCA_002167775.1 Crocinitomicaceae bacterium TMED16
TCCCTTTATAAAACTTGTATACACAAACCAAACTTTCTTTTTGCGCTGAATGGCCTCTAGAAGTGTGGGTAAAAATTCATTTCCTCCGATCGAGTTAGCCGCTTCGAATTGTATATACTTTGACATTTCGTTTTGTGTACTACCTACGGAGATGCGATCGACAATTTTGTCTATTGCATTTCCAAACTCTTTGAAAAATGGTGTTTCCTTAAATTGATGAAGCGTGTCTACTGCATATTTTATGGAGCTTAGTTCATCTTCACTTAGCGGTATATCGTTTATGCTATAAGATGGATCTTCATAATAATAGCCACCATTTTTTTTGCTGTACTTTATTGGCGCATCGTGCTCCATCTTCATATTAAAGAGATCTTTTTCAATGGTACTATTACAAATGTGAATGCCGTCAATCGAACCATATAAAGATTCCTCACAGGCCTCTCTGAGCTCTTTTTTTGATGGATATGATTTATATTTATTTCGAATCATTTTATCAATGATTCTGAAACGAAGAAGTGCATTTTTAATATGGGGCATTATACTTTCACCTCTTTTTTATGGTAACCGAAAAGTTCAAAGGCTTTTATGGCTTTGGCAACCGATTGTGGAACATCGTCCTCCCAACTCGATGCGCCCGCTCTGATTTTTGAAAGTACGTCATCAGACATAATGTGCAAAAGCTTTGGGTTAAATTCAAGAATAGGTTTCATTTTNTCATTTTCTCGCATGTAATGCAANAGTCCTTTTAGGTTATCCGCAATTTCTATATTGTCAAGGTCATAAATCTCNCCATCTTCAACATTTAGAGCNGGGTAAACATAAAGCTTCATATTGGGGCCGAAACCTCTNCCGAAAGCTTCAAGTAAGCCTCCAGGGAGATTTTCATAGTAGCGCTCATCAAAAATGGTATTCAGGTTATAAACCCCGAGNATGACACCAATAAGATTCCCTCTTGATATTGGCGCGAGATANTCAACCATCTTATAATGTTTCAAGTAATTTGAAACCATCACNGTGTAACCGAGTGAACTCAATAAATCAGCGCGGTCCAAAAAGTCTTGAACAGAAATTTTACCATCTGCGGTCAAATCTTTTAAGGTTAATTCAAAAATTACGGCAACATTNTCTTCTTTNACATCCTTTTCTTTTGAAAAAGCNTTACGACCNTTTTCAATCATGTCAATATGCACCTTCGTTACAGGTCTAAACCTTCCTCTTGTGAGTAAAATATTCTTTTTGTAGAGTGCATTGGTTGGTTGTAANACATTTTGCGATAGGTCAAACATGGTAGCGTCGGNGATTCCTCGTTTAACTAAATTTAGTGCAATGACACGATTGTCGATATTACTAAAGTCAGGACCTGTCAGACTCAGCATATCAATCTCGATACGGTCCCTTGGAATACGTCGTGTTAAGCCGTCAAGAAATTCATCAATATCATCGTTTTTATGGTAGCACGAATGGATCAAGTTCACACCCAATATACCAAGCGCCTCTTGCTGCCCTTTATGGCTATTGTCGTGCATTTTAACATGAAGAACAACGGTNTTGGGCTCTGTTTCNGGCTCTAGCTGAAATCGAATACCAATCCATCCTTTACCTTGATTGGTTTTATGGTAATTTAAAGATTCTACCGTATTACAAAAAGCGAAGAATTTGGATTCCTTGTATTTATTGGGNAGCGTATTTTTCAGGTTAGAAAANTCNGTGTCCAACATGATTTGTAGGCGCTCTTCACACACATATCTTTTGGTTTTTCCATACATTGAGTCTGAAACCTTCATGTCGTATGCTGAGTGACTAAATGCTATTGTTCCCGAGCTTCCACCTGCTTTAAAGAAGTTTGCTGCAACCTCTTGTCCTGCACCTATTTCNGCAAAGCAACCATAAATATCAGGCTGTAAATTTATTTTTAGCGCTTTCTCTTCTGTCGTTAAATGTCGTGATGTCGTTGCCATAATTAATTGAATGGATCCTTAAANTTAGGATTATTAATGNAAGTAGTATCGTTCAGGGAAAGTAAGAATTNCTTGAGCCATTGCTTTTCTAATTCATCAAGTTGCACGCCGCCTTGATTGGCAAACTCAATCAAGGGGTCNAATGTTTCNCTTTGCTGAATACCGNTAGAGTAATGCTCGATGACTTCCTCNAAGCTATTGAACCTGCCGTCATGCATGTAGGGTCCAGTTGCGGATAAATTTCTTAGTGAGGGGACCTTGAATTTTCCTTCATCNTTGACGTTTTGTGTTACCAATGCTCTTCCTTGATCGCTGAATACTATATCCAAGCCATTATTGCTGAACTTTTTGACACGCATTAATGGACCGTTATGGCAATGGAAACAGTCTGCACCATTTAAGCTTTTGAAAAGGTCATAACCAGCCCACACCTCAGCCTCAATANTTCCCAAAATTGAATTTTCTGAGGCGGATAATTGTAGGCCATTTTCATATTTGTACATCACATCAAAAGTAGAATTTGCCGAGATAATTGTTCGAATAAATTGGGCTATTGATTTCGCAACCTTCATTGAGTCAATGCCCTCCTCTCCAAACGCCCTAAAAAANTTATTTCTGTANGCAACATCTAGCTGCAGTTTGTCGACTGCATCCGTCCATTTTAAATGCATTTCAATTGGATTTGGAACAGGTTCAAGTATTTGGCCTTCTAGTGAGGTTTTACGCCCATCCCATGTAAAGAAATCATCCCATCCCATATTAAAGAGAGGCATAGAGTTTCTTGTTCCAGCAATACCTTGGATTCCCAAGGGTACGGCAACATTGTCTGCGAATGAACTGTTTAATTGGTGGCAGCTTGCACAACTCATTGTATTGTCACCACTTAGCTTTGTTTCATAGAATAAAANCCGCCCCAATTCAACTCCTTCCTCTGTCATAGGATTGTCCTCAGGAATATTCATTTGTGGAAAATGTGAAGGAATCTCAATAGCATAAGGTGTAGGGGTAAATGAAACCTTCTCCTTGCGACAAGACGCCAAGAGTAAAAGTACAACAACGAAAAAAATATCTTTTGTCATCAGGGTACCGTTAATGCATTTAAAAAATTAGAAACAACTTTTTCTGTAAGGGCTTGTTGTCCGCTATTTGTATGGGTTAAAAACTCATTTTTTAAATCAATATCATTTCCTTGCTGATTAAGAAATGCTGATAGGTCAAGGTTTAAATGAAAAGTGTGTTCATTTTCACCAGTTTGTTCCCACAGGATATTATTGAATGAAAATTCTTGGCTGAAATTGTCNGTTCCGACATGAAAGCTGAAATTGTGGTCAAATGTTCCGGATGCTAAAGTATCCACCTTCCCTTCAAGATTAATAAAAATATAACCTGTGTTCCAGCTCCAATGCATGGTGCCTGCATTCTCGATATTTAAATCATTTTGGAGCTCAAACCCTGATGGGTCGCTATGGTTCGTTAATGAGTCTATACCGATAAGACCTTTTATAGAGGGAAACATATTGTAATCCGCTTTTTCCGCCATTAAATGAGTTCCTTTTTCTCTAAAGTCAAAAAGATAGGATGCATTGATTGTGTCTTGTTGATGACTAATTTGGCTTACAAAGAAGCTGATTTTCGTGAATTTCACGCCGTATCCTTGAATTGTCGTAAAGATTGAGTCTAGCTGGAAATCTAAACCACNATAGTTGGGCGTTATTTTAATTTTGATTGAATCATTTGGGGCATATTGGCAGCTGCCATNATCTTCATTGGCGCTTGCATTATAGTTTTCTGCATTTTCGTCAGTACAACCTTTTTTCTTACAAGAGACAAAAAAGAAAGAAAAACAGAAAAATAAATAAATAAATCGCATCATACTTATCAAAATTAAGCTAAAATTATCGGATTTTCCTATTTTTAAGCTTACAGAAACTATCCCAGAAAATGCTTGCATCAATTGACAGAAATACATTTCCATTGTGTGTGCTCAATGCCTCGGCTGGAAGTGGGAAAACTTTCCAGCTTGTTTTAGAATACCTCAGTATATTNTTGGCTCCAGAGGGATCAAATAAATATAAAAGCATTGTCGCGATAACCTTTACAAACAANGCCTCTACTGAAATGAAAACAAGGATTATTGATGCTTTGTTCAGTATCGCAAAATACAATGCTGCGGAGGATGATGCCAAAACAGCATCTATTATTTTNGAATTACAGAAGGTTTTGGGTTTAAAAGAAGCTGAAATCAAAAAAAGAGCGTCAAAATCTCTCAAAGCAATTCTTCATGGCTATGAGCATTTTAATGTATCTACGATAGATAAGTTCAATTTGAGGTTGATCAAGTCTTTTTCTAATGATTTGAATCTACCTGCCGAATTTGAAATTTCACTAAATGAAAAAGAGGTTTTAGATGAGGTCCTGGAATTGTTATTGAGNAATATTGGTTTGGAAGAAAATATTGCGCTCACAAAGCTTGTAAAAAACTATGCGAAATCTAATTTTAAAGATGGAGGTCAGTGGAACTTTAAAAGGCACTTATTGTCATTTGCATCCTCTCTCAATAATGAGAAGAATCGATTTTTTATCGAGNTGCTTCAGACCTTATCCTTTGATGAAAAAGATTTTGGCCTTATTTTCCAGGAGCTCAAACAAATAGATGAATATTTTGTCCAACTTCAAAAGGAGCTCATTGATTGTTTGACACATTTGGGCCTAGACCCTAATGACCTGCCAGGTAAAACAAACACTTTAAAATCATTAAATAAAATTGCATCTTTCCCCAAGTTTCCAACGTTTAANAGAGACAATTCTCTGCTTACAAAAACGTTTTTGAAGTATTGTGCTGAGCCAGGAGACAGTAAGGCATTTACGCAAGAATTGAAGCAGATTTTGCTACGATTGAATGCTTTTTACATGGAAAATGCACAGCGACATATGTTGCTCTCAAGGTACAAGGGAAATTTTTACAATATGGCATTGCTCAAATATGTTTCAGAGGCTTTAAAAGAGCTTCGCATAAAAACAAAAGTTATTCGCATTTCAGAATTCAACGAGCTAATAGGTACCTTAGTTCAGAAAGAAGATGCACCATATATTTATGAGCGATTTGGCACGCGATATGAGCATTTTTTATTAGATGAATTTCAGGATACTTCNAGGCTTCAATGGCTGAATCTTTTGCCTTTATTACGCGAGTCGTTGTCAAACGGAAAACAAAATTTGATTGTTGGCGATCCAAAGCAATCAATTTATAGATTTAACAATGGTCTGGCTGAGCAATTTGTTGAACTTCCTAAAGTTTACAACCCGGAGGGCGATTCAAAAATAGCTGANNATTCTGCGTATTTCGCAAAAATGGGAATAAAGAAGCCTCTGAAAATGAATTATCGTTCTTCNGCTGAAATTGTCCATTTTAACAATGATTTTTTTCAGNGTTTCTCGACGAAACTCCCACCTTCTTTTGAGAGGTTTTATGATGCTGTGGCGCAAAAGCCTGTATCAAAGAAACCAGGTTTTGTNCAGGTTTTTTCTGAACAAAGAAAATCTGAGCNCATTGAAATGATTGATGAAATTGAAGGGATTATCGGTCAATGTTTGGAGGATGAATTTGATTTGGGAGATATATGTATTTTGACNGATAAAAATGCATTAGGCGTTCAGATTGCCAATCAGCTAACCAAAAGAGGTATTACTGTTTTTTCACAGGAGTCTTTATTGATTTCTAGAAATATGGAAGTGCGTTTACTTATTGCCTATCTGAAATGGCGAATGAAGCCGAGTGTTGATCTTATGAAAAGACAATTTGNGGAGCTTTATTTTAGAATGAATGCNTCAATAAAGGATCCGTATTTTTCATACATCGTTGATTTAANAACGAGCCAAGGGAAGTCAATCAAAGTTTTTGATGATGCATTGTTTTTGAAAGATTATTTCGGCGGTGCAAAAATGTTTTTTAGGCCTTTTGAAAACTTGGTTCAACTTGTTCAAGATTTTATACGCCTAATGGGATGGAAAGAAGTCTCTAATCCGTATTTGCATCAGTTTTCTGATTTAGTTTTTCAATTCCAATGCAACAGACAGTCGGACTTGTCCAAGTTTATTGAATATTATGAGGAGAATAAGTCAAAATTTGCGTTAAAAATGCCCGAGAGCAGAGATGCCGTTCAGATTATGACCATTCACAAATCAAAGGGCTTAGAATTCCCTATAGTTATTATTCCAAAAGTTGATTTTAGCTTAAGCATTCATAATGAAGCTAAATTTTTCGTGGAGGCAGATGGTAAAGTTCTTTACACTTCTTTAAGTAAAAATAATGTGTTGGATGAGATTCACCGCAAGGCCATTGAAGAGGAGAGCTTGATTTTATTAGATAAATTGAATTTACTTTATGTTGGTTTGACCCGAGCAGAAAGNCGTTTGTATGTATTTAATCGTTTTGAGCGTANTTCTAATTTAGGCTATCTTTTCCATCAAAATATGATGGCTTCATTTTCTATTAATGAAAATGAGGGTTCAATTCTATATGAGACAGGAACTAAACATAATAAGACCAATGCCGATAATGGCAACGGTGCCTTTTATGTTCCAAAGGAGGTTGTAANTGAGACCTCGAAATTTCAAATTGCTTTTCGGAAGGTTCAAAAAGAACGTTTTTCGTCTCAAGAGGAGCGGTTGTTTGGTATTTATTTTCATACACTTATGGGAGCAATTGAAGATGCTAGTCAGATTCCCAATAGACTCGACATNCTTATTAAGCAGGGGCTCGTAGATCNTTCAACACGAAAAAAAATAGAAGAAACTGCTGGCGTATTTTTTGAAGAAGGGGAAGCTATTGGTCTTTTTAATGGAGTACATAAAGTATTAAATGAACGTTCAATATTATTGCCTTCAGGCAAGCTTTTGATACCTGACAAAGTAATGGTTCGGGAAAATGATGTTGTAGTACTTGACTTTAAGACAGGTAAAAAAGAGTCAAAGCATGAAAAACAGGTACGTAATTACAAAAAGAATCTTGAAGGTATTTTTAATCAAAAAGTCNTCCCCATGCTCTATTATACGAAGTCAAATGAATTTATTCAGGTNTGATTTCTTTTCTGAACAGCCATCTTGAGAAATGTATAAATGATGGGATGTGGAATATCCCTAGTTGAAGAGATCTGAGGGCAAAATGCACAGCTGATAAAAAACATATGGTTCTTTAAACTTATTATTTCCAAATCATCAAATTGATTGGTNGCTTCAATATCTATAAAATTGCTTTTGAGTTGTTCNGTAAGCTGAGGATATATACTATATCTAGAGGAGGTAAGTTCTATATTCGAAAAATTTTCGTAGAGCTTTTTGAAGGCTTTACTTTTTGGATAAATGGTAAGCCTTTCAAAGCTATTTCCTGCAACGAGATTTTCAGAGATAAGTTTTTCTTGGTAGGAGGTAAGCTGATGAAAGGTGATAAGGTATTCTAAAAATAGTTTGAACCCCTCACCAGTAATGAGCACGGGGATTTTATTTTCAATTAGCTTTTTAAATATTCCTGTNAGGTAGAAGGGGTTTTCAATGGGTCCTGGTGCAATCCATATACCNTCATATTGATCGAAGTAAGCAGCTTTATGCTTCAGCGCATCGCTTATTTTGATCCAATAATAATTGGGTTCTAATTCTAGAAAGTCCGCGGAATGGTCAAGGGATAAATTTGTTGCATGGTGAGCATTATACGTGAAATTGTAATCTCCGATAANTGCTATTTTGAGTGTGTCACTCATACAACCAAGATAGGGATTCTATTTCTTAAACCAAGAAGTTATTTTGCCGTTTTCAATANTGACAGACTCATCTAAGTTGGTTTGAGGGTTGATTCTCCACACAAGACAGCTAAATGTACATTCGAATANCGAATAATCACCAGTGTTATCTGATTCTTGCTTCTTAATAACGAAAGTTGCGGTTTGTCCAGGATCACTTTNTCTTGATAACCATTTGTCACCATTATTGTCTGTGTATTCTATTTCAATTCCACTGAACCCTTGATCAGAGAAGGATACAGGAGTGTTCGACCAGGTATTCAGCCAATCGTTAAACATTGAAACGGTTGGGTAAGAGTTTTGAGAAACATCCCAATCTAGCGTTCCAAATTTAACACGGATCGCTTGGGGATTAAAAATGGATTTAATTTTAGATCCGTAGGTCATGTGCGATGGGGTTGGGGACGGGTTGATATCCTCTGCGTTCATTGCGATAGCCCCATAACCATTCACATTCTGTGTGAATTCTACTTGCGTTCCATTGACAAANCCTATAAATGCTGAGTTTAGGTCAACCGTATTCTCTGGAGCAGGGATTACTTCGTGCTCAATACATGCGGAAAAAAGTAGACTGATAGATAATAAAAAGGTAAAAGGTTTAAGCGTTCTCATTATTCCAAATTTGATAGATGATGGGTAAATATACTTTAAAAACGAAAAATCTCCTAAAAAGATGCTTTATTGCTAAGGTTTTTATGGAATTGACTGAAATATTTCCAAAGTTCTTCATCAGCAACAAGACAGCCTTTTTCAGTTAAAGCATGAATTTCATCCAGTATTTTATCTCCTAAAGAACGTTTGGCAGATAATAATTCATAGTCATTGGTGCTTNTGGATGTCCTTTCCAATACGCTTTTGAGGTCTTTAAATGCCAATGTTTTTGATTTGTTTTTAANGACAATAGCCTCCATTTCTTCACCGTTAATTTTGAAAATTGAAAACACCTGTTCCGAAACAAAACTAAGGTATTGGACTTTTGAATATACTTTTTGAAGCACTGTATCGCTAAACANAGCAACTAACTCTTCTGCTTTTTCAGGGGATTTTTTNTTTATGTCCCTCCAAAGATCATCATCAATACCCTGCACAACTAGAAATTGAATCAGCTCTTCNGACAATGCTTCAAGCTCTATTTTGGATAGCTTTCGAAATCTCATTTCTCCCACTTTGTTGGNAATACTTCGATGGTTACATCATGTATTGCTCCAAGTTCCTTCATGGTAACNCCTTGCTCTAATTTAAAAGCATAGCTCCCTTTGCAAAATTTACTGCGGATATAATATAATTTGTTTTCAATAAAAGTTCCTGATTTTTGCCCAATCCATTCGCCATTTTTTTTCGCGATTTTAAGTTCTTTTGGTTTTCGTCCGAGAAACCCCGATTTATCTTTCATTTCATCACATAGCGGCCCGGATGTACTCATGTAGAGCCACAAGTTATTGAACTCATAATTTGTTGAAGTGCGGAATGTAAAAACAACATCATATGAGGTAGAGTCTCCATTGAAATCAACATTAAAAACAGGAGTGGTATCTTCCATCCATTTTTGATTTTCAAATGTATATGTACCCATAAAATAAGGTTGCTCTCCACAAGAAAGCATCATAAACAGACATAAAAAGAGTACACAGGTGAANAAGGCTTTCATCTATTCTTTTTTCTTATTGGGTCTTTTCTTNCNTCGTGAATTTTTCCGCTTGTTTTTCTTAAAGCTTTTTTCAAATCGACTGACACTATCTTGCCCAACTACATTTGAATAGCCAGCATCTTCAAGAACCACCGCTTCTTTGATTTGATAATCTTTTAAATCGCTCGGTTTGTTGCCTTTTTTATTTGATTCTATAATTTCTTTTACGCGCACTGAGGTAAGCGGGTATAGTTCACTTTCTCCGCGAAATGCATACCACATAGTACCTTTAAAAACATCTGTCTTTACATGATAGGCATCTCCCTTTTGTGTCTTCAATCGTACATCTGTTCTTGGAAAGCTTTTAAGTCCTTCAAGGTAGGCGTCTAGCTCGAAGTTTAAGCAACACTTTAGCTTTCCACATTGTCCGGCAAGCTTCTGAGGGTTCAATGATAATTGCTGGTAACGTGCTGCAGATGTTGAAACACTTCTAAAATCCGTAAGCCATGTGGAGCAGCATAATTCCCTGCCACATGAACCTATTCCTCCCAAACGAGATGATTCTTGTCGAGAACCAATCTGTTTCATTTCAATGCGCATTCGGAATTCGCTTGCCATATCTTTTATAAGCTGTCTGAAATCAACTCGTCCCTCAGCAGTATAATAGAATATAGCTTTGGACATGTCGCCTTGATATTCAACATCTGAAATTTTCATTTCAAGCCCTAAGTTTAAAGCTAANGTTCTCGATTTATACATGAGCTCTTTTTCGTTTGAACGTGCCTTAATCCAAAGGTCTANGTCTTTTTGATTTGCAATACGAGTTACTTTTCTGGCCTCTAATGGTTTGAAATCTTTTTTCTTTTTGCGCACCTGAATGCGCGCCAATTCTCCCGCTATGGACACGATACCTACATCAAATCCTGAGGCAGCATCAACGACCACAATATCTCCTACCTGAATATTGATTTTTTGCGCATTTCGAAAGAAATCTTTTCTTGAGTTTTTAAAACGTACTTCAACGATATCATAGGCTTGCTGTCCTCCCGGGAGGTCGATATTAGACAACCAATCATAAACCTCTAGTTTATTNCAGCCGCTAGTGCTACAGGTCCCATTTGTACGGCAACCATTCGGCTTCCCACCACCACTANTACACGACTTACAACTCATATTCTAGGTTTAAAATTATACAATTTAAATCAATCTCTACTTATGAAGGAATCGCATTGATTGAAAGCACAGCAAGGTAAATAGAATCTTGGAATTNGCATTCCTTTCAAGCTGGTAATATGCCTCATCAAATGCTTTCATGAACTCTCTGATNTTTTTCCCAGAAACAAAAGGCGAAAATCGTTCTATAAAGGCTGCTTCTTCTTTTGAGACCTTGACTAGTTTTTCTCCCATATAATTNTTGACAATACANTGTCTGAGCATGTGCAATGTATAGGTCAAAAATATTTTTTGACGTTCTTTTCCTTTTTTAGCCATCGCNTCAGACCAATTCATCATCTCNATTACATTCTTTTTATAGCTAGAACGCATCATGTCAATAAATGCATCTTTGAGCGCTTCGTCATCATCACTAGCTTGAGCTATTTCATAGGCTTTCAGTAAATTTCCTTCAGAAAAAGAGGTTATGGACTGACATTTTTGCTCATCCATATTAAATGTCTTTTTCAGGTGCGCTCCAATAAGTTCATTTTCTATGCGCTGAAGCTGAAGTACTTGACACCTAGATCGAATCGTGTCTAGCAGTGCGTCCGCATCCGCAGAAACAAGNAGAAATAATGTTTTTTCTGGCGGNTCTTCAAGGACCTTCAAGATTTTGTTGGCACATTCTATATTCATCGTCTCTGGCAACCACATGATTAAAATCTTATAGCCACCCTGATAGGANTTGAGTCTGAGTTTTTTTTGAATTTCTANACTTTCATGTACCGATATNATNGGTTTTCCTTCTTTTGGGTCTATCTTTTTTATCCAATCGAAAGATGAAAAATAGGGTGATTCTTGAATTTGCGTTCTCCAATCAGCAAAAAGTCCATTGGAAACTTTACTAATGGATTGAATTGTCGGAAAGCTGAAGTGNAAATCAGGATGTTGTAATTCCTGNACTTGTCTGCAGGTCGGACAAACACCACAACTATCGTTTTCTTGCTTGTCTTCACATAAAATATATTGGGCAAAAGCTATGGCTAAAGGCAGTGCGCCAAGCCCTGGATCACCCAAAAACATTTGCGCATGGCTNATTTTTTGATTTTCAACTTCTTTAAGAAGCTTTTTTTTCAAATNCTTTTGTCCGATAACATTTTCGAAACGCATATTNCAAATTTAAGAATGTTTTCAGTTCACTATTCAAAAAGAAGTTTAAATTAGTAGTAAAAAAATGAAGTNACTTTATCTAATCCTATTTCTCTTTTTCTCCATTGATTCTATGGCTCAGTCTNTTAANGTNAAAGAATCAAATTCGNACTTTTCTGCGGCTCAAAATGTCAANGCACTCGTGGTAGAAATTCCATACGTATCTCAAGATTTTGTCGAAGGAAAGATTAAAAAGNTATTCAAAGGTTTAGGTAANCACAAAGAGTCTAAAAAAGAACACATTGCAATGATGGTGGAGCTAAAAGAATTTGGGAAGATGCCTTTCAACGCATATGCCGTAAGTTCTTTGTCCAATGATGAGGCTGTCTCAGTTCGTTTTGCTTTTGATCTAGGTGGAGCCTACCTAAATAGTAAAGACCATCCAGAAAAATATAAGGTTATTGAGAAAATTATTGAAGACTTTGCNTCTAAAAGCGTTAAATNATGGGTTGAGGACATTGTTCGCGATGAGAATAAGCGCTTGAATAATCTTGAGAAAGAGCAAANAGATTTAGTTAAAAGAAAGGAACATCTTGAAAAAGAAATCAAAGACTTTGAAAAAAAGATCGTCGATAATAAAAATTCAATAAAAGAAAATTTAGAGAATCAGTCTACTAAAAAGAATGAGATAGAAACGCAAAAGAAACAAGTTGAGCTCGTTGAAAAACAGCTTAAATCCTTGCGTTAAGATTTCCCTTCNATAATCAATACAATTTCTCCTTTGGGTTTATTTTCTGTAAAATATGTGTGAAGCTCTGAAAATGATCCGTGGTGGTAGCTTTCATAAATTTTAGATATCTCTCTNACCACACANGCCTTTCGGTCTTCTCCCAGTACCTTCTGCAATTGATTTAATGTTTTTACAATTCGATGTGGNGACTCATAATAGACAATGGTACANGTAAGTTCAGAAATACTTTTAATTCTTGTCTCTCTTCCTTTTTTATGAGGTAGAAATCCTTCGAAATGAAATCTTTCACATGAAAATCCAGAGCCAACGAGGGCAGGGATCATTGCGGTTGGTCCNGGAAGAGATTCAATCTCAATACCTTGTTTTATACACNCGCGAACAAGTAAATATCCGGGGTCGGAAATACCTGGCGTACCGGCATCAGAAACCAAAACTGTCGTTTCATTTTCCTCGATAGTTTTGATACACTTATCTATTATTTTGTGCTCNTTATGGGCGTGAAAGGCTAAAATCCTGTTGTCTATATGTAGGTGGGATAATAGTCTTTTTGTCACTCTCGTATCTTCTGCATAGATCAGATTACATTCTTTTAAATGTCTTATGGCACGAAGCGTTATGTCTTCAAGGTTGCCTATTGGCGTTGGAACAATAATGAGTTTTCCCATTTTTTATTGCGTTAAGAAAATACAGCTTTCACTACCTGATCGATTTTAGAACACTGTATAATCTCAATCTTGTAATTTGAGGCATCGAATCCTTTTATGTTTTGTGAAATTATGATTTTTTTATATCCTAGCTTCTCGACCTCCGCAATGCGCTGGTCAATTCTGTTTACAGGTCTGATTTCTCCTGATAGCCCAACCTCGGCTGCAAATGCTATACCTGAAGGTATAGGTAGATTTGCATTGGAGGANAAGACTGCCATTGTAACTGCTAGATCAACACCTGGATCATCTACCTTAATGCCACCAGCAATATTTAAAAAAACATCTTTTGCTCCAAGCTTAAATCCGCATCTTTTTTCAAGCACAGCGAGTAGCATATTGAGTCTTTTTGCATCAAATCCGGTAGAGCTTCGCTGCGGCGTGCCATAGGCAGCTGAGCTAACCAGTGCCTGAATTTCAATAAGAAATGGTCTAACACCTTCTATGGTTGATGATATTGCAATACCACTTAACTCTGAATCTGTATTGGTTACTAAAATTTCAGATGGATTTTCTACAGGGCGCAGTCCTACTCCGGACATTTCATAGATGCCAATTTCATTTGTAGATCCAAAACGATTTTTACTCGTTCTTAGTAGTCGATACACGTAGTTTCGATCACCTTCAAATTGTAAAACGGTATCGACCATGTGTTCGAGTACCTTCGGACCGGCAATCCCACCATCTTTCGTTATATGACCAATTAAAAAGGTAGGTACGTCANATTCTTTGGCATATCTTAAAAGTGAAGCTGTACTTTCTCTAACTTGTGAGACACTGCCCGCTGCACTTTCNATTTGGCTACTATGTAGTGTCTGAATTGAGTCAATAATTAAGATTTGAGGCNGAACTTGATTTGCATGTNTAAGAATGGCTTCTAGATTNGTCTCTGTTAAGATGTGACAGTGATCGTTTAAAATACCGATTCTCTCTGCNCGCATTTTAATTTGATTTTCACTTTCCTCACCAGAAACGTATAGAACTTTCAAGTTCTCCTTGATGGCGAGCTGAAGCATGAGTGTTGATTTTCCTATTCCAGGGTCACCTCCTACAAGTATAAGTGAGCCTAATACAATGCCTCCACCTAAAACGCGGTTAAGCTCTTTGTCTTGAAGCTCGTTTTTCTGCTTTTCATTTTGAGAAATATCCTGAAGAACAACTGGTTTTGCATCTGTTGAGTTTTTAGAAAAGGGCGCGGTACTTCCCTTTTTTTGTTTGATCTCTTCAACAAAAGAATTCCAGCTAGAGCAAGATGGNCATTTACCCATCCATTTTGGGCTTTCATAGCCACAGCTCTGACAAAAAAAGGCTGTTTTTGTTTTTGACATTACTTGAATTCACTGTAATTAAAATGCATAAGCCAGTTTACAACCTATACCGAAGTGCAAGAAATAATTAGAAATAGGAGATGCATTAAATTGATTGTATTCTTTTTCAAAACCCAAGCCAAGATTTACNGATAAATCAATTAAAAAATGTTGATCGAAAAATCTGTGATATCCTAATCCTATTCTTGGAATAANTCTTTGGTTATACTCAATGGTTTCCTCTAANGCTCCAGTAGTTGAGTACTGCTGATAAGCCTCCCTGTATCTTCTATATTTAACCGCTGCCGCACAGTATATAAGATCTCCGGCCCTGTATGGATAATAACGTGCTGCAAGNGAAAATGCTGGCCCCATTTTCTGAAGTCTAGTTTGAGCAACCATTGATTCTTGCACAAAATTCATGAGGTAATTGTCAGTCACAAATCCGACACCTATTTCAGCACTTATTTTTTTATGGAAAAGGTATTCATAGTATGGCATGAANTCCCCTACAAGTGTTGGGGCAAGGTCAAACTTAATGCTGTGTCTATTGTGTTCTGGTTTTTGGGNATNAACTTCTTCGCTCCGAAAAAGGCCAAACAAAAAAATCATTAAAAAGATAAAAAAACGCATAACAGTGATTACTTTCTTTAATTAAAGGTACTTAGTTTTCATTTAGATTCCCTGTTTGAAATTCTAAAATCTTATTATTGTACGAGAAATTTTAAAAAATGATACTATTTCTTTTCCTTATCTTTGATTTGAATAAAATTTATGATAGATAAATACGGTTTTCATGAAGTTCCATCTTCCCCAACTATAGACAAGGTTGGTGTGGAAGAACGCGTGTCAAGATTTCAATCAAGAAGTATCAAAACGACCNCAAAAATGCAGGGGCTNAAGATGGTGCTTAGTATGATTGACCTAACTACACTTGAGGGAAAGGATACACCCGGTAAAGTAAGACAAATGTGTTTTAAAGCCGCCCATCTTCATGATNGCCATCCNGGTCTNCCAACAGTTGCGGCAGTATGTGTATATCCTTCTATGGTTGGTTTAGCAAAATCAATTGTTGGTGCTCATGGTATNAAGGTAGCCTCTGTTTCTACTGCTTTTCCTTCTGGTCAAGCACCGTTGGACGTAAAACTTGCAGATACGAAATATGCGGTTGACCACGGTGCGGATGAAATAGATATGGTTATTTCAAGAGGGAAGTTTTTAGCTGGAGAGCATGCGTTTGTTTTCGATGAAATTGCTGCGATAAAAGAGGTTTGTGGTACGGCAAGGTTAAAAGTTATTTTAGAAACTGGCGAGCTCACAACACTAGATAATGTGCGTCGAGCCAGCGATATAGCGATTTATGCGGGCGCAGATTTTATAAAAACTTCAACGGGTAAAATTCAACCGGCAGCAACATTACAGGTCACATATACAATGCTTCAAGCGATTAGGGATTATTATGATGACACCGGCAAAATGGTTGGTATGAAACCAGCTGGTGGGATTTCTAATTCCAAGCTTGCCTTACACAATTTAGTTATGGTAAAAGAGGTTCTTGGTGAAGATTGGCTTACAAATCAATGGTTTCGATTTGGTGCCAGTAGCCTCGCTAATGATGTTCTAATGCAGATTCTCAAAACTGAATCGGGCATTTATCAATCTGCTGATTACTTTACATTGGATTAATATGAGTACAAAAAACAACAATTGGGAATATGCCGCTTCTGTCGAGAGCACAAGTCATATAAATTTGAAGACGAAATATGGGTTGTATATCAATGGAAAATGGGTTAAACCGTCCTCTAAGAAATATTTTTCTTCATCTAATCCGCATGATGAGCAACATTTAGCTGATGTAGCAAAAGCCAATACGGAGGATGTGAATCTAGCTGTNGAAGCTGCTGAAAAAGCNTATAAAGAGGTGTGGTCTAAAATTAGTGCTGCAGAAAGAGGGAAGTATATTTTTAGAATAGCTAGGTTAATGCAAGAGCAAGCGCGTGAGCTTGCAGTAATTGAATCTCTTGACTCTGGTAAACCAATACGAGAAGCGCGNGATATTGATATTCCTTTGGCATGTAATCACTTCTTCTATTATGCAGGTTGGGCTGATAAGTTGGAGTATGCATTTCCAAATCAAGGCAAAGAGCCACTTGGCGTTGCTGGGCAAATTATACCTTGGAATTTTCCTTTATTGATGGCCGCATGGAAAATAGCGCCTGCGCTTGCTGCGGGCAATACAGTCGTTCTTAAGCCAGCAGAGACTACTTCTTTAACAGCATTGAAGTTGGCGGAAATCATTGATGCTTCNGGTATTCCTCCAGGTGTAGTAAATATTGTAACTGGTTTTGGAGATACGGGTGCGGCAATTGTTTCGCATCCAAAAGTTTCTAAAATAGCTTTTACAGGTTCCACCGCTGTGGGTAAGCTTATTCAAAAAACCATTNCAGGCTCGGATAAGANGGCAACACTCGAATTGGGTGGTAAGTCCGCGAATATAATTTTTGANGATGCACCTATTGACCAAGCAGTGGAGGGAATCATTAATGGAATATTTTTTAATCAAGGCCACGTATGCTGTGCAGGCTCGAGATTATTTGTGCAGGAGAACGTTGCAGATAAAGTCATTAGAAAGCTCAAGCATAGAATGCAATCACTCGTCATCGGAAACCCCCTTGATAAGAATACTGACATTGGTGCCATTAATTCAAAGGAGCAGTTAGAAATTATAAAAAAATACATCAGTATTGGAAAAAAAGAGGGATCTGAATTTTTTCAAACCGACTGTACTTTGCCCTCTAAAGGCTATTACTGNCGTCCCACACTTTTTATCAATGTTGCTCAGTCTAGCGTTTTGGCGCAAGAGGAAATATTTGGCCCAGTATTGACGATTCAAACTTTTAGAACTGTTGATGAGGTGATTCAAAAAGCCAATAATTCTCCTTACGGCCTTGCAGCTGGGGTNTGGACGGATAAAGGCTCCAAGATTTTTAACCTTACCACNAAGTTAAAGGCTGGTGTTGTTTGGGCAAACACCTATAATAAATTTGATCCTTCTTCTCCTTTTGGTGGATATAAAGAAAGTGGTTTTGGAAGGGAAGGCGGTTTACATGGATTAGGGGCTTATCTTAAATAAGAATGGATATGAAACGTTTAGAAGTATTAAAAACATACAAAATATATATTGGAGGAAAGTTTCCTAGAACCGAATCNGGAAGGTTTTANAAGGTGCTAAATAAAGCTAAAGAACCTATTGCAAATGTATGTCTAAGNTCNAGAAANGATNTNAGAAATGCTGTTCANGNNGCTAGAAANGCACANGGTNCTTGGCANGAGAGAACNGCCTTTAACNGAGGTCAAGTNTTNTATAGAATCGCTGAAATNCTTGAGGGNAGAAGGNCTCAATTTGTTGAAGAATTAATGCTTGAAGATTANACCAAAAAGGAAGCGCAGACGGAGGTNNATAATTCNATAGATAGAATTGTNTATTANGCNGGTTGGTGCGATAAATTTAATCAGGTGGCTAGCTCTGTAAANCCTGTNAGCTCGTCTCATTTTAATTTTTCAAGTTATGAACCAATGGGGGTAATAGGAATTATNGCAATNCAGTCCTCTGGTCTATTAGGATTAGTTTCAATGCTCNTGCCCGTTATTGCAGGAGGNAATTCATGCGTAATTATNGCATCTGAAGANAANCCACTNTGTGCNGTTACNTTNGCTGAGGTANTGAANTCATCNGATGTNCCNGGTGGAGTTGTNAATATTTTAACCGGTTCTATGGATGAATTATGGTCACCTTTATCNTCTCACATGGATGTGAATGGCATAAGTATGGATAAGCATAACAAACACGTCTCTGAAGTTCAATTGGCTGCGGTTGATAATCTGAAGCGTGTGCGTGTTTATTCGAATGATTTTCGTCTAATTGAGGAACAAGGGATTCAATTCATCACGGACTTTCAAGAGCTTAAAACAACATGGCATCCTATTGAGAAAATAGGCGGTGCATCAAGTTCCTATTAGAAATAAGGTGCGTCTTTAATTTCTACGAGCCAATTATCTCTTAGCTCACCTAAGTTNTCGATTCTTGGGTTGAAAACAAAATCACCTTTAAAGGTGCTCATATCNTGGTAGGAAATNAGTTTGGGAGCTTCATTTTTTAGGACAAGGACATTCAATCTATTGAAGAAATCAACCTCCAAATTGTTTTCGATTGTTTTTACAAAATGTACGGAGGAGTCAATGGAGCAACCGGAAATACGTTCTATCGACTCATCAACAGCCAAAACTATGTATTGATTAAATAAAAGCTGACCATCTGCAGATAGTGGTTTTTGGTGTGCTTTCCANGAGCGTGTAAACTTTTTGATTTGATNTTCAATTAGNTTTGCTTCCTGATCGTTTAAACTCCTGTTACANAGGTAGGTCCAAACCCGACTTTCATCAGGCATCTNTGGAAATAGCGTTTTAAAGTTCTGCTGCATTGGCAATTAATTCAGCAATATCCAAAACTTTAACTGTTTCCTCTTTTTCTGCATTTTTTATTCCGTCAGTCATCATTGTATTACAAAAAGGACAGCCTGTTGCAATGACCTCTGCAGCTGTCTCGATGGCATCATCAGTTCTTTCAATATTAATTTCTTTATTCCCTTTTTCTGCCTCTTTGAACATTTGAGCCCCTCCAGCTCCACAGCAAAGACCTTTGGTTTTGCATCTTTTCATTTCCACAAGCTCAGCATCTAGTTTTTCTATCAANTGACGCGGCGCTTCATAGACATCATTTGCNCGCCCTAAGTAGCATGGATCATGGAAAGTAATTTTTTTNCCTTTGAAAGAACCAGACTTTTCAAGAGCTAGTTTTCCTGTATTGATAAGATCTTGAATCATTTGGGTGTGGTGTACAACTTCATATTCACCACCTAATTCGGGATATTCGTTTTTCAGCGTATTAAAACAATGAGGGCATGCAGTAACGATTTTTTTTACATCATATGCATTTAATACTTCAATATTCATCATTGCCTGCATTTGATATGTAAATTCATTGCCAGCGCGCTTTGCAGGGTCACCCGTACAACTTTCTTCACTACCAAGTACGGCAAAAGAAACCTGGCAATTGTTTAATATTTTAACCAATGCTTTCGTTATTTTTTTCGCACGATCATCAAAACTACCAGAGCATCCAACCCAAAATAAAATATCTGGGTTTTCACCTTTAGCCATCATTTCTGCCATTGTTGGTACTTGAATACTCATATTTTATTCTTTAAATACTTGAATGTTAGCACTTTTCTCTACCAGATTCGTGAATTTGCCTGTGTACCTCGTTGCCCGCACGATATGGTTNTCTATCCAATGATAATTACCTCCTCTTGGTTTTCCCATTAGCAGACCATGGTAACTAAAACCATTTTCCTTGAGCCATTGTTCAGTGACTTCACGATGCTCTTCAACACGCGAGGTAAAAAAGGTAATGATATGGCCTTCTTCAAACCAAGTATTGATCGTTTCTAGTGCATCATCAAATAATTCGGCTGTAGCCATTCTCTCAGGCTCTTCATTTGGGATGTCATCACATATCGTACCATCAATATCGATCATATAGTTCTTTACTTCGTTTGGAAGTACAGGTGAAATTGCCTTTCCATCCTCTTCTGCATCAATTAATTTAAAGCCTTCTTTATTATTCTTCATTTGCCCAATTTAGTCTATCATTTTGCGAAAATTGCCAAGGTGCGCCGTTATTTTCAATATTGGTAAGCATTCCTGTGAGTTCATTTGGAATTTTTGATTCCTCCATAACTAAAAATCTTCTTAAGTCTACGATAATTGATAAAGGATCAATATTCACGGGGCACTCATCTACACATGCATTGCACGANGTACACGCCCACAGCTCTTCTTCCGATATATAGTCGCCGAGTAAAGATTTACCATCTTCAAAATCTTTTCCGTTTTTCCTTTTGTTTTCGCCTACCTCCACGAGACGATCTCTTGTGTCCATCATTATTTTTCTAGGCGAAAGAAGTTTCCCTGTAATATTTGCTGGACATGAAGACGTACAGCGACCGCATTCAGTACATGTATATGCGTCCATTAAATTTTTCCACGTCAAATCTGTAACATCTTTTGCGCCAAATCTAGATGGTGGTGGGGCGTCTGGATCNGGNGCGGCATATGGGTCTGCAGTGGGGTCCATCATTAGCTTCACTTCTTTGGTAACACTNTCCATATTTGTAAACTTTCCTTTTTTCTCAAGGTTGGAATAGTAAGTATTAGGAAATGCNAGAAGAATGTGGAAGTGTTTGGAGTAGGGGAGGTAATTTAAAAAACCTAATACCATAAATAGATGTCCCCACCAACCGATTCTTTCAGCAATATGAAGACTATGTGTACTAAGTCCATCGAAAAAAAATGGACCGAGAAAAGAAGAGACGCTAAATCCAAAAGTACCTTCATTCCCCATGCTAACATGAGANGCTCCTCTTTGGAATAATACCTCATCAGCGCCATTCATTGTAAAAATACAAACCAGCAAAATGAGCTCAAATATTAAAATCAGGTTTGCGTCTTTGGTTGGCCATCCAATCATTTCCTTCATCTTCAATCGAGGAAGTTTGAGTAGGTTTCTTCTTGCTAAAAATGCAATTGTCGCAATAAAAGCGGCAACAGATAAAATTTCAATAAAGCTTATTACAAAGGTATAAAACCCACCTAAATCTTCTCTGAAGATGCGGTGCTCATTCATTATTCCGTCTGCAAAGATCTCTAGAAGCTCAACTTGTGTAATAACAAATGCAACATATAAGCACAGGTGTAAAAGTGCCGGAATAGGCCTGGAAAACATCTTTTTTTGCCCAAAAGCAACAAGCAGCATTGTTTTTAACCTTTTGCCCTTTTGGTCCGATCTTTCTAGTGAAAGCCCAAGCTGTATATTGTATCTAATTTTCCAAATATTATAAGAAAAAAAGGCCAAACCAATGGACGCAATAATGACGAAAAGAAGGATGCTCATTTCCATTTAATATTTATATAAATCAAATATAACTAAAGTTATTATATTATGCATGCATAGCATTGTTAAAATAAATTCAATTTGCTTTTGCAATTCCTAATTAAAGATAATTATTGTTGCCTAATTACTTGGTAACTTGAACAGAAAAAGTCAATAGAATTATACTGTTGATATGATGTTCGAAATTAATCCTGAATACTATCCAGTACCTTTCTCAACTTCCTTTCTTCTTTAGGGCTCAATGTTGTCCCTTTCGTTTTCGAACCTAACAAAGAAAAATGAATATACCTTTCAGGATGAAGGGTAAGGTCTTCAACAAGATCTTGAAGTTTTTTATTCGATTCTACAAGCTCGGTATACAACGCTTCGTCATATAATAGCTTACTCATCGTTCCAGTTCCATTCTCGACCTCATCAAGAACGGCATTTATCTTTTGAATAGAGGTATTTGCGTCTAGAATAATACCTTTGAAATCTGCAGAAACCAAATCATCCGAAATTTTCTTTGTATTGCCAATTATCTCAGTTACGGCTGTGTTACTCTTTTTTAAATTAACTGTAATACTCTCGACATTCGACATTATTCTCGAGAATTGAAGTCGCTCCTGAGCAACAAATAATTCAATTTCTTCCGCGGCATTGCCTAGCTTGTCTATCGTTGTTTTAACACGATTAAAACTTCCTTCAATTTCAGAGGTCGCTGTTGAATCCCAAAAGGCAGAGAGCGAATTGACCATGTTGTCAACTGAAATCATCATGCTTTGTAGTTTTTGGGTAATTGGATCGGCATATTCTTTAACCTGGTATGCAATATCTAGACTAGATTTTATACCTGGAATCTCAGCTCCCTTCTTATATTCATTTTTATTTGAAGGATTTGTCTTAAGTATTAAGCCTTTGGTAAAGAAGTCGGGAGAACCGATTTCAACGGTACTTCCTTTGGTTATTTTGACCGTACTATTTTGCACATTAAAGGTTATTTTTACTCTGCGATTAGGTTCATTTTCCGGAAAAATAGCAACATCGACTACCTTTCCAATGACAACTCCATTGAGAATCACATCGCTAGAGACCATCAACTGATTGGAATTCTCGAAATAAGCGTGATAAACATCATCACCCCCAAAAAAGCTATAGCCTTTAAGAAAGTTAATACCAAACACTAAAATCAAAATAGCGAATATCGCTACCAATCCTGCCTTTATTTCCTTTTGAAATTTCAAACCTTATTTTTCTACTAATTTAATGGCTTTTTCTATACCAATGCGTTCTCCGTCCAAGAAAGCGACTACAAAAGCTCCGTTAAACCCTTTTTCTCGCATTTGAACCTTGTAGTTTACCGCTGATTTCAGGTCTTTTCCAAATCCTTTGGTACAGTATTTATATAAACCACCTTGCTTGTATTGATATGTATTTTCTTCTCCTTTTAGTCTAGGAGAATCTCCGGTTATTGTCGAGTTGAGGCTTAGAATTTGAACTCTGAATATAAGTCCTGTGTTCTTTTCTGAGGATTCATTTACTTTATCTATAAAAGTTGTGTTTTGAGGCGCTTCATTCGTTACAGTAGGTTCTTGATCAGTTTCTTTAGGTTTTTCTTCGCTAATATTCTGCGACTCTGTTGATGATGTTGCATCATTTCCTTCAATAGACCTTTTGTATTTTTCAAAGGCAACAAGCATTGCATTCGCCATTTTATTTTGACCAGCTTCTTTTCCAATAAAGCCTTCCTCACCCGGATTTGTTAAAAATCCTGTCTCAATCAATACACTTGGCATTGTTGTTCTGTATAGCACCATAAACCCCGCTTGTTTGACTCCACGATCACGTCGGCCAAGTTTTTTAAATTCTGCCTGCAGATATTGGGCAAACATAATGGCGTGATCGAGAAAAACAGATAATTGCAGTCGTTTAGCAATAATAGCATCTGGCGACAAATCAAAGTTTTTGTATTGTGCACCACCATCTTCTTCGAGCTCAATAATTGAGTTCTCTCTGGACGCTACCTTTTGCTGAGACTCGGAACGGTGCAATCCCAATACATAAGTCTCCGTGCCATAAGCGGCAGGTGAAGCAGCATTTGCGTGAATACATATAAATAAATCAGCTTTGGCCCTATTGGCAATATTGGCACGCTCTCCAAGCTCAACAAAAACATCAGTATCACGGGTATAAATTACTTTTAATTCAGGGTATTTTTTTTCAATGAGTGCGCCTAGTTTTAGGGCCATCGATAGGCATACATGTTTTTCTTTTGAAAATTTACCATGGCAACCCGGATCCTTTCCTCCATGTCCCGCATCAATAACGATTGTTTCAATAGACTTTTGGGAGAAGTATGGCTTGCCTCCATAAAAAACGAGTAATACAAATAAAAAGGTTCGCATCACGTTACCCTTATACATTGGTAAAAATGGTAATTTTGTCCTATCTATCTGCATATAAACAAATTTAGTGCACTCCTATTGAGCAAACTTCATTCCATACTATATTTTATACCCCTTGCTTTGTTAATAATACAATACAATAGTAGGGTTACCGCTCAGGTGACTCCTATGGATACTATTGTTGTGTATGAATCTGATTTAGATGATGTTATTACATATAGCGCGAGAGATTCTATATACAGTGATCTAAAAAACAAGCTAGTTTTTCTTTATGGGGATGCTAAGGTGGATATGGGTACCGTTTCTTTAAAGGCGGGTTATATTGAGGTTGACCTTGATCTAAATGAGGTCACGGCAAAATATATCTTGGATTCAGCGGGAATCCCTGCAGAGTATCCAGAGTTTCAGGATGGCCAAGAAAAAATGCGTTGTGAAGAAATGCGCTACAATATGAATACTAAAAAAGGATTCATTAAGGAGCTTACATTGCAGCAGGATGAATTTTATTTCAAGATGGGAACCGCAAAACGCCAACCCTCTGAGGAAATTCATTTGCTAAAAGGGAGACTCACTACCTGTGATCAAGAACAACCTCATTACCATTTTCAGCTTTCCAAGGGTGTAATTGTCCCAGAAAAACGTATTGCAACAGGTCCCATGAACCTATGGATCAATGGTATTCCAACTCCTTTTGGTTTGCCTTTTGCACTTATTCCAAATCAAAAGGAACGCTCTCACGGAATCCTATTTCCTGAAATAGTTCCGAGCTCCGCTTACGGTTTTGGGTTTCAAAACCTCGGTTACTATGTCCCAATCAATGACCGCCTTCAGACCTCTGTTTATGCCAATTTATATAGCCGTGGAAGTTGGGGCTTGAGAAACGACCTAGACTATGCCAAAAGATATGCTTATACTGGTCGATTGTCATTGGGATTTCAGCAATATCGAACTGGTTTCCCGAATAATGAAACAAATAATAAGGCAACGATTATTTGGACCCATCGAAAAGCACGTAAATCGAATCCAAATTGGTCTTTTTCTTCCAATGTTAATTTTATTTCAGATAATCAGACCAAAAACAACTTAGACCCTATTAATCCGGGTTATTTTAACAATTCATTCAATTCTGACATCAACTTAAACAAAAGNTTCCCAGGCAAACCCTTGAATATGGGATTGAAGATTTCATTGAGACAAAATTCGTTATCCGAATCAATATCTCTTACGAGTCCTATTCTTACAGCTAATATGACTAGGGTTTTTCCTTTCAAAAAGTTGATCAAACGTTCGAATAAAGAGTGGAAAAAGATGATTGAACGAATTGGTTTTTCTTATAATTTTGATGGACAAAATAAATCTACATTTGCTGATTCTCTCCTGAGTCAAGGTGATCTCAATCGGATTAGTGAACAGTTNATGTATGGCGCAAAGCAGTCTATGAGTATTCAAACTACAGGCGGGCTTTTTAAGAATGTGTTGAAAATAACACCAAGTGCAAATTATGCGACCAAGCTGAATTTCCAGAAAATAGAAAAGTCATACGATGCCATCAATAACATCACGCAGGTCGATACAATATCAGCAGCNGATTTGGCGCATGAATTTAATTTGAACCTNAGTGCAACGACTGTTCTTTATTCCTACTANAATTTTGTCGGTAAAAAGCAAGCCAAGATNAGGCATATTATGACACCGAAATTGAGCTACAGGTATGTGCCTTTAATTAACCCATTGGTGACNGGTAATTTTGGGGTTGACCAAAGTGAAATAAGCTATTCTTCCTATGAACGCAGTTTATATTCCGTGGGCAATGCATCTGAGGCATCTTTTCTTTCTTTCGCCTTAAACAATACATTCGAGCTCAAGTTGAAATCAATTAAGGATACGGTGACGGGNTTCAAAAAAGTACGGCTTATTGACCAACTTTCATTTGCTGGGAATTATGATTTTTTAAAGGACTCTATGAATCTGTCAAATATTACAATGAATATGCGGATTAGTCCCAAAAATTGGTTGAATGTTGTTACCAATGCTACTTTTAGTCCGTATGCTTGGGACAGTCTTTCTGGTTCTACTCAATCTGGCTATGCCGTTCGAAATAATCAAGGTTTAGGAAGGTTTTTAACCGTTAATTTTTCAACAACGCTTNTGCTCGCNCCAAAAAAAGACCGAGAAAAAATTAAGGAAGAAACGGAACATTTGAACGATCAATGGAATGCAGATTTCAATTATTTTGCGCTGCATCCGGAGCATATGGTATTTTTTGATATNCCTTGGAAAATGAATTTTTCCCACATCTACAGTATAAGGGCGAATCAAAATGTAACAGAAACAAATCCTGACCCACTATTATTTGTACAGTCNTTAAGTGTTAGAGGAGATGTGAGTTTTACGAAAAGGTGGAACTTATCAGGAAATTTAAATTTTAATATAGTGGATAAAATGCTATCNAATGCGAATTTTTCACTAAACCGAAATATGCATTGCTGGGCCTTGTCCATTTTTTGGACGCCTGTTGGAGGGAATCAGAGCTTTCTGTTGAGTATTCGCAATACATCAGCCATCTTTAGCGATGCTAAAATTGAGTTTAGAAAACCCCCTGCATTTTTATAGCTGTNGCTTCTTGCGTCTAATTGTATAGAAGAATCTTTGGGCCTAGAACCATACTTACGCGACTTATTCTTCTTTCAGGGCTATTCTTTTTTGCCTGTGCTGCATTAATTTCGGGAGGAAGCATTTCTCCTCTTCCATTGATTTCAACATCAATAATTAGCTCGGNATTAGATTTTTGTGCTTTGAACTGCTTCATTAGCTCATTGGAAACAGCTTGCGCTCGTTTTTCAGACAATAGCTTGTTGTTTTCTTTGCGCTCATTTTCATCTCCAGTACCCTGCTCGTCTGCATAGCCATTAATTACGATCATAAGTCTATATACTGAGTCATTAAAAATATTTGTATTGTGGTCTGTGAGATAATCATCCCACATTACTTTATCNTCTTGCATNGANNTNACNANCTTNGAAANNTCTTTTCGTCCNGATTTGTTTAAATCNGCACTACCCGCATCAAAGCTTATATCACCACCTATTTTTCGAACTTCTTTGTTTGATTCAATCATCTTTTTCAATGGCTCGATATAATTTTGGAGTAGGTTGTTGAGTTCCTCTGCAAGCTCAAGGGTTCTTTTGTGTCCATTCATGGAATATGGCGACGTCTTATTCAACTCGGCAATAATAGCCTCAGTTCGTTCATAGATTTTCACAAGCGCCAACTCAATATCTTCAACCCTCTCTGTAGTATCTATTTTATCCATTTCTGCCTTCTGCTGCTCAACAATTCTTTGTGCGGCATCGGCTTTTTCCATGGCTTGAAATAAGGCTTTTTCTCGATCAGCTCTATTTTTATTTGAATTGGTTACTTCTTTTTCACCTGTTTGACCTTTGTAGGTAGTTGTTTCAAAAACTGGTTTTCGTAGGCTGTTATTTGTCGCACAGCTGCTTATTAGAAAAATTATTGAAACATATAGCATTGATTTATTTGAAACTCTCATGTGAAACATTTTACCTAAATGTACCGAATAGTATCTAAAAAATTAAATCTGAGAGCTATATTTTATTGAGATATCTTTCGGGTTGGCTTTCTCTAATTATTTTTTATACTTGCTTTCGATGCTTATTTTGACGTTTTTTGAAAAGGGTTCGGTGCTCGAAAGAATAATTGTTCCCATTGCAGGGTCAAAAAAATAATTCAGAAATAGGGCGCCTAGAAATACGGTAGAATCATATTGCAAGCTCAGATTTCCTTTTGATGATATTTGGTATTCATCTGGCCTAAATCTTATTTTCTTTCCATCTATATTGGTTTGATTTACAATACCCAGCAACATTGCATTACCTAGGTGTCCTAGTTGATAATATGCGTTGAATGGTGTTTTTCTAGGGCTCAACTTTCCCTTATTTAAAAAGTAGATAGCATCTGATAGTCCAAGCACATCTTGTCCTTCGTGAGAGACAAGTATGATCGTAAGGTTTTCATTTTCTCTAAGCTTTAAAATATATTTGAAGAGCATGGCCCTTAGGTGAGCGTCTAAATTTGAGAAAGGCTCATCCAAAAGCAATACCGCAGGTTTTAGGACGATGGCTCTAGCAATAGACAATCGTTGTTGCTCTCCGCCTGAGGTTTCATTCGCTTTTACATTTCGAATTGTGTCGAGCTTAAGAAGCTTTATGAGCTGCTCCACTCGGCGTAGTTTCTCTTTTTCTGGAAGTGATATTGCTGCCTCTCGAATATTTTCTTCAACAGTATGGTAAGGATCAAGATTGTAATCTTGAGATACCAGTTTAATTTCTTGGAATCCTGGAATCAGCAAATTTGAGGCACTTGGTAATGCTACTCCGTTTAAATAAAGCGTTCCATCTTTTGGTGCCAATTGTCCTGAAATGACATTTAATAATGTAGATTTTCCTGCACCTGATTTACCAACCAATCCAATAATCTGACCCTGCTTTGCTTTGAAGCTAATGTTATTTAAAATTGGCCTATCAAAGTCGACATAGATGTTATTTATTTCGAGCATATTTATTTTTTTTCATCCTTTTTCTCATCAATCATATTTTCTTTAAACGCTGAAGGAAGCAGGTCAGGAAAAAGTTTAATAACGATTGGGAGTAATATGGCACCGCCAGGAAGTAAAAAAATGGCCAATGACGGCATGGATTTCAGGATGTCATAAAATTGAGTCTTGAATTGGTCTTTTTCTTCAGCGCTAAGGTCCCTAATGGCCGATTTTCCGATAAGGTCCATGAGCTCTTTACTTTCCTTTATTTCATTGAAAAGTTTTTCTTTGTTTCTTCCAAGGATCAATAACCACTTTTTTTGTATTGCTTTGAGCAATACGCCAGAAGATTTTTCTTCATTTAAAATAGCAAGGGCATCTTTATTCTTGAAGACAAAAGTTCTGCCTACTAGAAATGCTTCTTCTATTTCAATATTCGTAAGAATCAGTTCTTTTCCGATTTTTTTCAAATTTCTCTCCTCATTCGGATGAACAGTATGGGTTCCACACGCGACAAAAACACAAAGCTCAAAAATCAGCTTATAATCAAGGTTTGATCCTTTGAATAGAATTACTTGCTCCAATTGATTTGGAGTCGAAATCCAATTTGCCAATTTTTGCTTGAGGTCTTCTTTCAGATGACTTGATGAGAGTAAATAACCAAGCAGCCTTTTTTCCTTTTCTTCAATCGTTCCATCGCTATACGCAGCTTTGGTTAGAAAGTACATGAGATTGAAAACAAAGGTGTCATATTTCTCGACTAGATCAGTTTCTTTATCTTCTAAAAAGGCTGCGAAAATTAAAACATCCACAAACACAAGTCCATTGCTGCTTTGATTTAGCCAGTAATTCCCTTTCGTAATATTTGACTTTATTTTTACGCGTTCACTGAGTATTTTTTCAATCTTTAGACTTATTTCCTTATCAGAATCAAAATCCCAGAGCGATATTTTTTTTTGGAATTTATTGTAAAACTGATCTAATAAATTTAGAAACTTATTGTAATCATCCTTACTTTGTTCATGCTTACATTGATATACAAAGAATAAATTTTCAAATAAAAGTAGCTTTAGTTTTTCCTCTTTGGTTAGATGAGAGACGAATTTATGGCTGGCATAAAGAGTAGAAAGTGCTGAGCCATAAAGTATACCTGTTTTGTTAAAGATATAATGAATCATTTCTCCAAATGAATCAGACTTGAATTTGAATCCAATGGAAAGCAAACCTTTTTTGTGAAGATGAAAAAAGTAGCGAATCCAATTTTTAGACCCCGTTGAAATTCTATTTTTATCTAATTGCATAGCGAATGGACAAGCCTCCTCCCCAATTAAACCTTACTTCGGGACTTATAAAAATTAAAGGTCCCATATTTAGCGAGCAATTGATGGGAACCTCTTCAAAAGTATATTCTATCCCCACAGTTGAGTTGATTCCCAGTTGAAGCTTAGTAGATCCAGTGTCATTTGTTGTAAATCCCAAAAGACCACCTCCTCCATAGTACCACGAAAAAGAGGATTCAAGACTGTTCTGAATTTCATAATCTAAGATAACAAAAGCACCTTTTCCGTAGTTTTCTCTAGACATCCCTCCGAAGGTCGCTTCTAATGCTGATTTTTCTGAAATAAAATGTTTGGCGTTTAGGCTTCCAAAACCGGGGTACCCACCTTTTATACCTATCGCCGTTTTATAATCCTGGCTAAAAACCAATGTGCTGATCAAAATAAAAGAAAGTGCTACTGTGTTTTTCATGAAAGTAAATTTATATTTTACCCGCCAATGTAAACGCTTTCACCTTTGTAAAGAATACACTTCCGTCTGTTGAAAAAGCCTCAAAAACCATTACATATGCACCGATGGGGCTTTTTTGCCCACCATTATCCATACCATCCCAGGTAAACGTTCCCGTCGAACCTAGTAATTGATTTTGAAATAAGTCTTTTATGGGCCGTCCCGTATTATCAAATATTTGCACATGCCCCAATAATCCCCCTTTCTCAAGCATATAATTTACCTGAAGCACATCCTCATATCCATCATTGTCAGGAGAAAAAGTAGGACTCGTGAAAGAGAAATCTCCTGAGTAAATCGCAGCGATAAATTGAGAATTTATAATTCCTGGGGTACCAAATCCGATATCTTGTGCCGCCGAGTGCCAATTAAAAGCGTCATTTGAATTTCCATTTGGATCTATTCTTTCCAGAGAGACACCATCGAGGTCATCGATTACGCTCAGATGCCAATCCTCATTGTAAGAAACCTTATCCATGACATCAAAAGCTTGAAGTAAAACAACAGAGCCCGAGTCATTGGAGTAGGAGGGCAAATCATTTTGTACAAATACATTTGAATTATTATTGGGGTAATTTTCAATAGCAAATTGTGGATCTTCTCCAATAACCACGTATGAGTCAGGGGGAACAACATAATGAAAAGAAATCGTTTCGAAATTGCTTAAGGTATCATCTTGATATTTCCCAAATTGCCATTGGTACAGATCAATATATTTATTTGAATTGTTATAAAGCTCAACCCAATCCTCTCCATCCGAATACGGATTACTCAAGATTTCGTTGATCACTAGTTCTCCAGGATCCGCCAGTTCTGGAAGTGCAAATGTTCCACTTAGAGAAGCGGGGTTCAGCCAGCAGTCTTTTACGTTATTCAAAGAGAATGAATAGGCTTGACTCGGTATTAGATTTTCGTTAAACGAGAAGATTAATCCATTTGCATACGTACTTTCAATGTAGGTATTGGCGATGGTTAAACTGGGCTCGGCACTAAAAACCAAGTCTACTAAGGAGCTTGAATCGATTCCCTCGTTAAATTCAACTTGCAAATAATTGGGGTTTAGTGCGATTATATTTAATAGCTGAGGAGCTTCGATATCTTCTGAATTGTCAAAAATGGAATTTTGATTTCCTGGTGTACCTCCATTTACTGCGTTAGAGGCGCTCCAATTGAGTGCGTCTGAGCAAGGATCAATAAGGTTAACTCTCTCTATTGTATACCCTCCCGATGCTTTTGATTCATCATTGTACCAATCATCAGTATAATTAACCTCGTCGAGTAAAATCCCATTCGAGCTATACAATTTTAATGAATCTCCGGAGTTATTGAGGCTCGGAAAGCTTGTGACGGGATATGAATACTGAAAGGAATCAATATTTGCTGTAGCTGTGATAACACCATAGCTATTTGGTAGCAGCCAACCGCTTTGAATTGTGCCATCAGATGAAGCATCTTCGATTTTCCATTCCGAAAGATCAAATATTTTGTTGGAGGCATTGAATATTTCAATAAACTCAACTGACGGAAGCCCAACTGACGGACTTGGATCAGGGAAAATTTCAGTTAAGATAACATCTCCTTTTTCTGGAGTTTCGCCAATAAGATAACTTATGTCAAAGCTTTGAGATAGTGAAAGGTTCCCTTCTAGGTCTTCAATGTTTTCAATAATTAGGGTGTAGGCTGCACCATTTGACATAGGATCAGCCAGGCTCAAATGAACAATACTCGAATTGTTATCGTCAAGATTCGCTTGAGAAATAGTAAGTGATGGAGATATTGTATAATTCGATCCATCTTCTGCGGATATATCATCTAGTGGTTCGTTAAACTGGAGGTCTATTTCCGTTGCAGACAGTACGTTTACGTCAACGCAAGACGGAGGTGTTTCGTCTATTTCTTCAATTCCAATATAAATATCGTCGTAGTAAAACTTATTGGCATTACTTACCGTGTAAGTGCTCAGTATACCCGAGTAATTATTGCTTAATGGGCTTGTGTCATTTGCGGTTGAAAGAAGAACAAAGTTGGTTCCACCTGTCAAGTCACAAAAAAGCTTCCAATCACCGTTGATGGCTCGAGTTATTTTAATATTCACCTCAAAACTCGTTGCTATTTGTCCATCAACACCTGTACACAAAAGGGTCGAAATACCATTGCTCATTTTGAAAAGTCGAATCGCATCGATTGAACCTGATTCTCCGAGCTGAACGTAAAAGCCATTTTGGCAATTGTTGAGGTCCTCACTATCCGAGCTTAAAAATAATCGCCCGAAATTAGCTGATGATGGAGAAAAGGATTGTTTTACCCAGAACCTCCATTCATTGTCATTTGAGCCGTTCAGATTGTTTTCGATACTGAGGTATGACGTGGTAGCTATGGAGTTGTTTGATTGAAGTGTTAGATCTGAATTGACTACATAATCCGACAGCGTACCACTCCAAGAAGGGTTGTTTGTAAAGTCTCCATCAGAGAAATCTTCAGTGATTTGAGCAAGAACTGAATGACAGGATAATAAAAGAATAAATGCTATTTTAAGGCGCATATCAAGATTGTATTCAAATATATTAATTTTACACCCATAGTTTATGTTTCAATGAAAGATTTAACAGAGAGATGATCGTTGCAGTTGTTGGTGCTACCGGAATGGTAGGACAAGTCATGTTAAAAGTATTAATTGAGGAGGGCTTTCCTGTAACACGGCTCATACCCGTTGCCTCTTCTAAATCCATTGGTTCCAAGATTAACTTTAATGGAAAGGATTTTAGCATTGTTGGTATAAATGAAGCTTTGCAGCAAAAGCCTGATATCGCTATTTTTTCAGCTGGTGGTTCGTTATCATTAGAGTGGGCACCCAAGTTTGCAGCGATAGAAACTTATGTAATTGATAATTCTTCGGCATGGAGAATGGATCCTACAAAAAAACTAATTGTGCCTGAGGTGAATGGTAATTCACTCACTAAAATGGATAAAATTATTCCAAATCCAAATTGCAGTACTATTCAACTAGTTTTGGTATTAAAACCTTTGCATGATAAGTATCGTGTCAAAAGAGTCGTTATATCAACGTATCAATCTATAACAGGGACTGGGGTGAAAGCTGTTCAGCAAATGGAAAATGAACGCTCTGGCAATGAGACCGATATGGCCTATCCTTACAAAATAGATAAAAATTGCATTCCTCAGTGTGATGTCTTTGAAGAGAACGGCTATACAAAAGAGGAAATGAAGCTTACCAATGAAACGAAAAAAATCTTAGATCAGGACATTAATGTTTCGGCTACAGCTGTTCGTGTTCCCGTTGTAGGTGGGCATTCAGAGGCTGTGAATATAGAATTTGAAGATGAGTATAAGCTTGATGAGTTGAGAAAGGTTTTGGCTTCTATGCCAGGGGTTGTTATTTTGGATGACCCGCACAATCAGGTTTATCCAATGCCGGTTCACGCCGAAGGCAAGAATGATGTTTTTGTGGGGCGTATTCGTCGAGATGAGACGCAAGCCAAAACAGTAAATCTGTGGATCGTAACCGATAACCTCAGAAAAGGAGCTGCGACAAATGCTGTTCAAATTGCAAAGCACGTGGCAAACTTTATATAATTCGGTTTTTTATTTACGGCAATTTTTTCCGTGTCAAACAATTGAAAACTTTAGTGCTAAGTAAAATAAAATCCGATTTAACATATCCTCAAGCCTTAAGTTTTCAAGCATCACTCGGATCAAAACTTCCCGGTTTTGAGACCTATGCAGGTTTCCTAAAATAAATCGGATTTTATTAAAAAATTATAAATGTCTTTTAGTCATTACATTTTTTTGGTAT
>NHBV01000042.1 GCA_002167775.1 Crocinitomicaceae bacterium TMED16
ATATTTTTGGGCCGAAACATAAGGCGTTATGGCTAATATTAAAAGAAATGTTAGAATGGGTTTCATTAGTTTAGTTTTGGTATAGTTTTGGTACAGTGAAGCATACAAAGAAACGAAAAAGCGACAGAACATACAAGTGCCTTAAGGAATACACTCAAACAAAAGGCAACTAAACTGAAGACTAGGTGTTTATATAATAAGAAAGCTAATAATTCGTTGTAACTTAGACTAAATGAGACTATTCTCCCTATTCTCAGCTATTTTTTGCGCATCATCATTCCTTGCTCAAGAAATCTGGATGACCCCAAACTCGGGGCAATGGGATACTCGTATCAACTATTCTGTTGACCTTACCCTTGGTAAACTATTTCTGCAAAAAGACGGTATGTGTTTCATGCTTACAGATTTTATGGCCCATGGAGATGGGCATGATCATCACCATTCTCATGACCACGAGCACCAGGAAGCTCAGCGAATTCACGTCATTCACCAGGAGTTTATCGGCTCAAATACTGAAGCGGAAACGCAAAATTTTAACCCCTCCTCAGACCTCAAGAACTATTTTATAGGAAAAGATTCCTCCAAATGGAAAAGGAATATTCACTCCTACACCGAAGTTCAATACAAAGATTTTTATGAAGATGTAAACTTAATTTACAAAGGAGAAAATGGTCAACTAAGCTATAACTTCCTGATAGCAGCTGGCGCTGATGCGTCGCAAATAAAATGGCGTTTTGCTGGTGCAAAAAAGGTAACTATTAAAAATGGCGTATTAATGATCTCAAATCGATTTGGAACCATTGAGCAATCTGCTCCAATAGCATACGAAATTGATGAATCCGGTCACAAATCAGAAATCAAAATAAACTATCGAAAAACGGGTGAAGAAATTTCGTTTCATTTTCCTGATGGCTATGACCAGGCAAAATCACTTTATATTGATCCGAGTTTAACCTTCTCATCGTTTTCGGGTTCCCTATCTGACAATTGGGGTTTTACCGCAACTCCTGACCCCTATGGGAACTTATTTGGTGGAGGAATTGTAATGGGGACTCAGTACCCTGTAACAACTGGAGCTTTCGATCTTTCCTATCAGGGAGGCCAAGGTGCCATTCCCACGGATCTAGGCATTACGAAATTTAATGCGCAGGGAACTGCCCTATTGTACTCCACCTATATTGGTGGTAGCGGAAATGAGACACCTCATAGTCTGGTATGCGCAGATAACGGAGAATTATTTATATATGGGGTTACAGGATCTACGGACTTTCCTATGGCTGGGGCCTCTTATGATAATATATTTAACGGCGGTCCTTCTGTAACAGAAAACAGCATTAGCTTCATGGGTTCAGACATCTACGTTGCGCGGCTTAGTGCATCAGGTGACAATCTGCTGGCATCTACCTATCTCGGCGGTACAGGAAATGATGGGTTAAATTTAGATCAGCTTCATTACAATTATGGAGATCAATTTAGGGGAGAAATTATGCTTGATGAAAACAACAATGTTTATGTCGCGAGCACTAGCTACTCCTCAGACTTTCCGTTGAGCAACCCTCAACAATCAACACTAAGCGGAACGCAAGATGCAGTTCTTTTCAAAATGCCTCCGGGCCTGGACCAACTCTTGTGGAGTACCTATTTTGGAGGAATCGGATCAGAATCAGGAAACTCCATTCAAGTCAATGATGACTTGGGAGAATTATGTATTGCGGGAGGAACAAATTCTAACGGTTTATTTAGCCAGGGAAATGACCTAACCTTCAACGGCGGAATATCTGACGGTTATGTCGCAAAATTCAATTCCAATACGGGAAGCTTAATTTCAGGAACTTATATGGGTTTTGCTGAATACGATCAAACCTACTTTGTTCAGTACGATATTGATAACAATATATATGTTTACGGTCAAACAGAAACAAATTGGCCTATATCACCTGGTTGTTTCGGTTCCCCTAACTCTGGACAGTTTGTTCGAAAATATGATGCCTCCTTGGCAAATATTGAATGGACAACAATGATTGGTGCAGGAACAGGAAACGTAGAAATATCACCAACGGCATTTTTAGTTTCTGACTGCTATGATATATACCTCGCAGGATGGGGAGGAGTATTGAACCAAAACAATGTTCCTAGCTCTTCTACAAATGGGTTCATAACAACACTGGATGCCCACCAAAGCCAGACGAATGGGAATAATTTTTACATCGCAGTTTTAGACCAAAATGCATCCAATCTAAAATATGCAACTTTCATGGGAGGATTGAATAGTAGCTCCAATCACGTGGATGGCGGAACAAGTCGCTTTGATAAATCGGGACGAATTTACCATGCGGTTTGTGGAGCTTGTGGCGGTAACACAACTGGTTTTACAACTACACCGGGAGCATATGCAGAGACGAATCAATCGTCTAACTGTAACATGGCTAGTTTTAAGTTTGAGCTGAGTACCATAGAAGCAGCAGCAGCACAACCAGCACCATTGATTTGCATCCCTCAGTCTGTTTTCTTTCAAAATAATAGCGAAAACGGTAATGCATATATTTGGACCTTTGGCGACGGAGGAACATCCACTGAAGAAGAACCTATCTACCAATATACAGAACCAGGAACCTATGAAGTTCAGCTTGTGGTCTACGACACCTCAGGATGTTTTAGCTCAGATTCCGTATCACTTTTCATAAATATAGGTGCGTTTGAAGGAGGCGTAGTTGACCCCACCACACCGATTTGCCCTGGTGAAACCTACAGCCTTGAAGCTTTTGGCGGAGCATTTTATGAATGGGAACCCGCCAATCTTTTAGACAACCCTAATTCAGCTTCCCCAACTGCAACAATTGATGAAACAACGACGTTCACGGTCTCTATCTCTGACACATGTGGTTCACAAACACTTCAGGTTACTTTAGAGGTATTTGAAAATAGTATTGCTATTTCGGACGATGCCAACATCTGCTTGGGAGAAAATGTCAACCTTGAGGTTATAGGTGAAGGGTCGGTATCATGGAGTCCTGCACTTTACTTAAATAACCCTACTTCATTTACGCCTATTTCTACCCCTGATACATCAATCACATATGTGGCAACAGTGACCACTCCCAATGGCTGCGTGAATTATGACACAACGAATATAACGGTCTACTTTGACCCGCCTATTTCAAGTCTTGACGATGAAATAGAGGTATGTCTTGGTGCACAAGAAACAGTTATTGCCGATGGTGGAGACTCATATGCATGGATTGCAGACCCATATCTTTTGAGCGATAATGGACCCATTGCAGTAATAGGACCGACAAATAATCAATGGTTTTATGTAGAAATTGGAAATGCTTGTGGAACCATTGTAGATTCAATTTATGCCAATGTCATCGAAATTGAAATTTCTGCTGGCAATGATACGATTGTTTGTCCAAATGAAGAAGCCTACCTCTGGGCAGATGGAGCTGTCTTTTATCAGTGGATACCATCCAATACGGTGATCAATCAATTTGAAAACCAAGCGACGGTAATTCCATTTGGGACAACAGATTATACAGTAATCGGAATAGATGAAAACGAATGTCGCGATACGGCGTATGTCCTCGTTGAAGTATTTCCATACCCCTCCTTTGAAACATCGAATGATGTGCTCGCCTTTTATGGGGATCAAATTCAGCTCAATGCCTATTCAAATCAAATGGGAAGTTTTATTTGGTCACCAGCAGAATATTTAAGCTGTATCCATTGCGATAACCCCATCGCCACACCCAATCAAGAAATCACGTACAAAGTAACTTTTACTGATTTGAATGGATGTCAATCGGATGAATTTATACACATCTATTATGATGCTGTTATTTATGTACCCAATACATTTACCCCTGATAATAATGGATTAAATGAGACCTTTCAGGTTTCAGGAGGGAACATTGAAACAATGGAATGCCTTATTTTCAATAGATGGGGCGAGTTAATCCATACCATGACCGATACGAGTCAGTCTTGGGATGGAACGTACAATGGTAGGGAATGCCAAGATGGCACCTATATTTGGAAACTTACCTACACAGATTTCGCAAATAAACAATATCAATTGAGTGGTCACGTTAACGTGATTAGATAAGTGTTTATTTTATGTCTTTAAGAATCGTTTCGTTTCAATTTAATGGATTTCAGGAGAATACCTTTGTCGTTGTTTCTCCTAACAAAAATTGCGTCATTATAGACCCCGGATGCTATTCCTCTGATGAGGAGGCACAGCTTTTTGATTTTATTGAAAGTAATGATTTAAAACCTTTAGCCCTCCTCAATACACATGCACATATCGATCATATTCTAGGAAATTGCGCCGTTAAAGAAAGATATAAAGTCCCTTTCTATATCCATAAAGATGATCTTAACACCCTTCATTCGGTAAAAAACTATGCCGCAATGTATGGTTTTCAGGCCTACAAAGAATCTCCAGAACCGGACTTTTTTCTTGAGAATAATACTAGAATTACATTTGAAGACATTTCATTTAAAGTGTTTTTCACTCCTGGTCATGCGCCTGGTCATGTTGTTTTTTACAATGAAGCCAATAAGTTCGTTATAAATGGAGATGTACTATTTAATGGTAGCTTCGGAAGAGTAGATTTACCAGGAGGAGATATATATACGCTGAAAAAGTCTATTTTTGAAACAATGTTTCAGCTCCCTGAAGAAACAGTGGTCTACTGTGGTCATGGACCGGAAACAACAATAGAAAAGGAAAAAAACACCAACTATATCCATCAGTTTTAGATTTGAACATAGCCATAAATTGTAGACATCTTATAAGCGGAAAACTCGAGGGTTTTGGAAATTACACCTATGAAATCACAAAAAGGATTTGTGAACATCAAAAAGAACACACTTTTTATCTGATTTTTGATCGAGATGTTGACGATTCCTTTGTTTTTACAAAAAACTGCATTCCAATCAAACTGAGTCCGCCCACTAGACATCCATTTCTCACTTTATTTTGGACACGTTATCCCCTTCACAATGCTCTAAAGCGTTATAAAATTGATTTATTTTGGTCCCCTGATGGCATTTGTGACCTGCTTTCAAGTATTCCGCAAATCATTACTATTCATGACCTTAATTTTGAGCATTATCCAGAAGATTCGCCAAAATGGGTGAGCTGGTATTACAGACGCTATTACACTCAATATGCAAGCAAGGCGAATCAAATCATTACCGTATCGGATTATTCAAAAAATGACATATGTAATTTCTACAATATTGATCAAGAAAAAATAAGTGTTGTTTACAATGGTGTTTCACATGAATTCGGCCCTATATCAAATGAGGAGAAGAATGAATATCAAACATCTTATACAAAAGGCAAACCTTATTTTATATTCGTTGGTTCTATTCATCCAAGAAAAAATGTTGAACGTTTGTTGCAAGCATATGCGTCATTTCATAAAAACAATCCGGAATATCAGTTGCTTATTGTCGGTAGCAATATGTGGCGAAAAAAATCCTTAAAAGTACCCGAAGCCATAGAGGAAAATGTGATTTTCACAGGGCATATCCAAATGGAAATCTTAACAAAACTAATGGCGAGCGCTTTTGCACTCGTTTACCCTCCATACTTTGAAGGATTCGGAATCCCTTTGGTTGAAGCCATGAAATGTGGTGTACCTGTTTTATCAAGCGATAGAACCTGCCTACCGGAGGTAGCGGGTAATGCAGCATTATATTTTGATCCATTTGATGTTGATCAAATGGCAAGAAGTATGGAAGAAATAACGAGCAATCCCTCCAAAAGAAAAGAGCTAATAGAAAACGGACTTAAAAAGGCCCAAAATTATAATTGGGATCAAGCAGCCGCTAAAACTTGGGATATTCTTAAAGCCTTTCTGTAGAATATAGATACCTTTGCTCCTCGGCTCCATAGTTCAAGGGATAGAACAAAAGTTTCCTAAACTTTAGATCCAGGTTCGAGTCCTGGTGGAGCCACAAAATCTCCTTTAGAAAGAATAAAACTTATTTATTTACATTCACAGGATTGAACGACACTTTGCTCAAAACCTGGGACTCCCTGGGTAAAAGTCGTTGTACCTTCGATTGCATCTAAATCCTCATCACAAACATCAGTAAATTCCACTGATTGCGTAAAATCACCAACACCTGTTTGAGAAATTGTTTGTGTGCAACTACAATCTTTACATTTACTGCAGGACGAAAAGACAAAGAGGCCGAGAGCCAAAGGGAATAAATACATTAGTTCACGCATAGTCCGGATTTAATATTAAATAGTTCAAATAAACATCACATTAAGGTTCTAAAGTTAAATAATTTAAAAATAGAATTTTAAATAAATAGTGGAATTGCCTACACATATGGCAGAATTACGAATAGATAAAGCAAAAGGAATTTCTTGATTTTTTCATAACTTTAGATAAAACACATTTTTTATGGGCAAATTAAAATATTTTGGTGTCTATTTCACACCTATATTGGCACTTATAAGCTTTTACTCTACCGGGATTTATGCCTATGCCGGTATGATCGTTCTTTATCTTTTCATCCCTCTATTAGAAAACCAAATACCTAAAGATTCATACAATCTCAACAAAACAGAAAAAGCCTTAGCCAAAAGTGATTGGTTCTATGATGTTGTCCTTTACTTGCTCGTTCCAACTCACTTATTCGTGATTTATGTCTTTCTGCATACTATATCAAATCCAGAGATAACAAATACAGATCTTATCGCATATGTATTAATGATGGGAACTGTTCTAGGAGTTAATGGAATCAATGGAGGCCATGAGCTCGGGCATAAAATAGGAGAGCCCTTTAAATTATTTATGGCACATGTGTTGCTCACGACCTCATTTCAAAATCACTTCATGACTTATCACAATAGCGGTCACCACCGAGACGTTGCCACACCTCATGATTTAACTTCAGCGAAAAAAGGCGATATCTTTTATCTTTTTGCCATAAGATCCCAAATCGGAGGCTATTTTAAAACTTGGAGATTAGAGGCTGAAAAATCAAAAAAAATGGGAAGAAGTCCATTATTGAATCCTATGATTCTTTTCACAATCATTCCTTGGTCCTTCATATTGCTCATATACATATTCTTTGGATTCAAGATTGCTGGATTGTACTTCGCTGCTGCTGTCTTTGGTATATCCATTTTGGAAGCACAAAATTATTTTTCACATTATGGACTGAGAAGAAAACAAAGAGAAAATGGAACTTATGAAAACGTCAAGGTAATTCATTCTTGGAATTCAGATCATTTGCTCGGTAGAATTTTACTCTTCGAATTGACAAGGCACTCAGATCATCATTTTATGGGGTCGAAACCCTATCAGGTGCTTGAATCGCGTGAAGAAAGTCCTATGTTGCCTTATGGTTATCCAGCGATGCTCATACTTTCCTATTTCCCGTTTCTGTTCATCCCTATCATGGAAAAGGAGTTGAAAAAACAAGGGTTTTAGTTTTAGCAATAAAAATCATACTACATAAAAAAAGCGCTCCATTATGGAGCGCTTTTGGTATTGTTATTCAAAATATTATTTGATAATCACCTTTTGATTGAATACTTGTCCTTCAATTTCTACAGAGCAGAAATAAAGACCGGCCTTCAAGTTTAGATTGTTATAAGAAACAATATTCGTTGAGATATTGGACTCTGATTGAACCAATTCACCTAACGCTGAATGTATTGCAATCGACTGAATATTTCCTTCTTTAGCTCTAAACACCAATACAGATGACGCTGGATTTGGATATACCTCAAGTCCATTTTCCACAGCTATTTCATCAAGGCTGTTCAAATCATCAAGATTCGTTGCGCGAACAATTCTTCTACAGAAATAACCCATTGTAGTATCCAGAAAAGCCATCGATTTATCGATTCCCATATCTGGGTTTTGACCCAAACCGTTTTGGCTGATTGCTGTTCCATATCCGGCCTCGAATCCAAGGCTTAAAGCTATATTTTCAACCGTAGCTTCATCCCATAGGTCCCACGGCGAAGCCTCGAATGGATTTGCAGTTACAAATGGATAAGCGTTGTCCACAGGAGCTCCGACAGCGGTTCCTCCAAAATCCATCATCCCTTCTGCACCTGCTGAAGCTGCCTGCGCACCAAGGGTATAGACGTCAGAACCTGCATTGACTGTTGCCAATACATCATTATTTCCAAGCATATTCGCTTTTACCATAACGTCATAAGAACCACTAATATCAGTTGTAATCAATCCTGCACCCGTTACGGCAACATCACCTGTCGTGTAGATGGCAACTGGATCTGTAGGACAATGCACAGCGCACATTGGAACATCTCCGGCTTCTAACCAGCTCAAGTCACCAATTCCTCCTCCCATGCTGCAAACCATGTGAACATCATTAGAGTAACCAGGGTGATTTACATTGTTAAATGCTCCACCGTATCCATCCCAGTCACCAATTTCAGCAGTGTCAATTAAGGCGGTTACATCACCCGTAACTTCATCTACATCTAAAAATTTAGGAAGTGTAATTTCTGCGTATTTATCTACAGTTGCATAACCTAAAGCTATCCAACCACCAGAACCTTGTCCTGACAGGATAATTCGAGAAGTATCGATCCCATACGTATTTCCATTTTCATAATCTCTTCTGAAAAAACGAACGGCTCCTTTCGTATCTTGAATGGCACGATAAACTGCCTTCATTAAACTTGCACCTCTTTCCGCCGGCGTTTCTGCACCTGGATTCCATCCTAAACGATATTCGAGGTTTGCAACAGCATACCCTCGCCTAGCATAGCTTTGACAAATCATTGTCGTAGCAGCATCTTGACGCATACCTGTTGGATTTCCATTATAAATAATTGGCGCAAAAGTTCCTGTGTGTAAAACAATTACCAAAGGTCTTTCTGTTTCAGTATCACCCGTTGGCTCATAAAAGTCAAACTCGAGCGCTGGGATATCCGCAATCCCATTTCCCGTAAGGTCTGCTCCGGTTGGAACATAAGGAAGTCCTTGACTTGCTGCTATTACGGAAAAGTTCATTCCATACTCAATATTTGTCTGAACCGTAACGTCGGGAAAGACTTCATCAATGTATCTTACTTGGGCAAATGTGCTTCCAAGAATAGCCATACAGCTTAAAAAGGGTAGAAGTATTTTTTTCATGTGTTAATTTTTTAGTTGCCCTAAGATAAAGATTATTAGATAAAATCCACTTATTTATTGTTTTTATCTTTCCAATCAAAAGAAAGTGAGGTATAAATCATACGCCCTAGAAAAGGACCTCCATAGACCTGAAGCACCTGATTATTGAGCAAATTCGAAGCGCCAATTTTAATGGTTAGATTTGCTTTCTCTATTCTTTTATTTACCTGAGCATCCAACAAACCATAGGTTGGAACACTACCCGTAAATTGGGGTGAGCCCTCAAAAATAAAACCCTCAATCCATTTGTAGTTTACATTAAAACCAAAACCTTTAAACTTTTTTATCGCTAAATCCCTTCCTCTAAAACCGATATTAAACTTATGTTCTGGTGTATTGTAGGCAGGGATAATTGGGTCGTCGGACTCTTTGTTTAATACATTCCATGAATAATTTCCATTAATGGCATAATGATCGCCCAAATAGTAATTGAGCCCTACAGTCGCTCCTTGGGTCGTAATCCTTTCTCTTGAATTTGTTGCGATCCGATACACATCATTCACTACAAAGCCGCTCTGCAAAATAGTGATGTCTGCACCAGTGGTAAAACCGATAAAATTGGTATATGAATTAAAATAATAGTTCATATCTAAATATAGGTTTTTGAATAAAACCCCGCGATAACCAAACTCCACAGATTTAACTTCTTCAGGTGCAATAGGATCCAAATTGAAATAGGACAGTGTATCGGGATTCTGTGTATAATAATAATCCCGCAAGGATTCGATCGTTACCAGTGAGTCATAACCACTTATATTTCCTACAAGCTTTGCACGACCTACGTTGTAATACATATACTGATTGAGCAAGGTTGGATTCCGAATAGCAGAGGTCAGGGTTGCACGCAATGAATGTTCCTTGTTTGGTTGCCAGATCAATGATAATGCAGGAGAAGGTAAGAAATTAAAATTCTCATTTTTATCAACACGCATTGATGCTTTGAGTATCCACTCATCGTCCTTGAATCTTTTTTCTGCTCCGGCATAAACACCGAATTCTCTATTAATAATTGTTATCCCTCCAGTATCACTAAATAAGGCACCTTCAGATTTTGGGGTATATATTCTACCATTGGCACCGACTGTGAATTTGGCAAATTCAGTATTAAAAATTTTTTCACCATGCAGATGATATAGGGCTGATTTGTCCTGGATTCTTGATCCTCCCTCAAGGAATGAAGTTTTGGAGGTAATATCTGTAAGTAAGGAATCAAAACGTGCCGTTCCAGGTTCAAAATAAGCCAATGCCCCTCCCAAATCTCCATGTTCTTGATTGGCAAAAGCTTCTGCCTCATCATGCCATATCGCCATCTGTTCTGGGTTCGCTGCAACAACGGAATCGATTGCTGCAATATCTAAAGTCGCACCTAGTGTTGGTTCCCAGACGACATTTGGATCTAAGTCTCTAACCTGATCCGTTATATTACCGGTCCAATAACCGCGATAGCGATTATACCAATCCCAGTCGTCACTCGCTGCATCTTGCATCAAAAACGATGTAAGCACTGCGTCATAAGAGTTTCCTGCATCTTCATTTGTTGAATAAGCTCGAATGAAAAAATCATCTTTTTTCCTGAGCTCCAATCGGTTTTGTACAAAAAGAATATCTTTCAAGCTAAATCTATTGTCTCCCTGATACACCGTTGTTCCAGTACCGAGGTTAGAAGCCAAAACGAGCTCAATATCTTCCGTGAATAAATAATGTAGTGCCGCTGATGCCTTTAAGTTTTTCGTGTCATAATCTACAATATCTTTCTCCCAGTAACCTGTTCTGTGCCACCTTCTTAGACCTGGCGTCATCCACCTTGACTGAATATCCAAAGCATTATTTATATTCGGTGAGAGGTTTTCATCTCCATATCTATTCACTGCATCATAGCCACCAGGATTGTTTTCATCTGTATCTAAACCTGCAACGGAATTGGCGTTATCGGCTACCCAATCGTCGGCCGAGAGATAGGAAAAATTGAGTTTGAAGGCAAATTTGTCCTTCCCTTCCTTATTCTGAAATGCCTTCGCATAGCGCAATGCATATTCATTTAGCATTCTTTCACCTCCTTTGACAGAGGCACTGAAGCCTTGAAATTTAAATGGACTTTTAGTGTACATACTTATGACTCCGTTAAAGGCATTCGGTCCATAAAACGCCGAGCTAGCACCTGAAACAACCTCAACTTTCATCAGATCTAATTCAGAGGCACCAAGAAAATTCCCTAAAGCGAAATTTAGTCCAGGAGAGGCATTGTCCACACCATCTATAATCTGGAGCGTTCTTACGGGCGAAGTACTATTAAAACCTCTTGTATTTACGACCTTAAAGCCAAGACTTGCTGAGGTTAAATCCACTCCTTTCATATGACTTAGTCCTTCATAAAAGTCAGTTGATGGTGTCTCTTGAATTTCTGCAAGGGACATTGTCTCAATAGAAAGTGCAGATTCTTTTTCTTTATCGGTGGCAAAGCTTCGAACGTTTACCTCCTCAAGGTTTAAGGTTTTATCCGTTTTTAAACGGATTACAATGGGCTCTGAGATTGAAGATACAGTCGTCTCAACATTCGAATAGCCCAGAAAAGAGCTAATTAAAACAATGGGGAGATCGGCTTGTAAAGAAATAGTAAAGGCACCTTTTTCATCTGTAAATGCGCCTGCATTTAGTCCCTTTACTTTGATTTTAGCGCCATCAATAGGATTAGAAGTATAATCATCAAGAAGCTTACCTGATAAGGTTATCTGAGCACTTACATTCATTGATAGAAATAAGCTCAAAAAACAAAGCAATCGAAGAGAAGAAATTTTCATAATATTCATTCTTAAAAACAATTGATTAAATATAAGAAATATTGGTGCAGTAAATAAATGGTACTTTACACGAGTTATAAAGATAGCATTGTCATTTATTTAAAATACTTAGTAAACACATAAAAAGGAGCCTAGCAGCTCCTTTAAAATTACATTCAGATATCTTTACAAAAACGTTACGCTTCCGTCTTCTACATGATAAACAGCACCGACTATGGTGATCTTACCTTCATTTTCAAGATCAGCTAATATTGTGCTCTTTTCTCTGATTTCTTTTATTGATTGATGCACATTTGATTTGGTAACCTCTTCAACCTCAATCGTACCCATTCTATTTTCGACCTCTGAAATTGCAGGCTTTACTTTACTTAATAAAGCCGTTATATTACCTAGCTCTACTCCCTGACAGGCTGAAGTTACCGCCCCACATTTTGTGTGACCTAATACCAATATTGCCTTAGAGCCAGCAACACCACATGCATACTCCATTGAACCAAGTACATCTTCGTTTACTATATTTCCTGCAACACGTGCACTGAAAATATCGCCGATACCTTGGTCAAATGCTAGCTCCACAGGAACCCGAGAATCAATACAGCTCAGCACCACAGCATAAGGATTTTGACCTTTGCTAGTTTCTTTCACTTGAGTATGTAAATCTCTATTGATTTCATTTTTATTAAGAAACCTTTGGTTTCCTTCCTTGAGCATCTCAATCGCTCTTTCAGGAGAGATGCTATTTTGAATTTCTTTCGTGATTATTGACATAGTATAATATACGTTAATTAATTTAATAATGATACTTTAATATCTCTTTCTTCTGCTTTTTCTATNAACTCATCGATCATNTCTGAAACGTCGCTATCGATGTATGAGGAATCTTTCATGTCGATGANAAGCTCNGTNCCNTGCTCGATTTCCTCTAAAGAATTATATACNGANCGCTTNTTGAAAAAAGTGATTTTTTCTNCAAANACCATCTTTAGTTTTTTGATTCCGTCTTGAGTTTCATCAATAATAGAGAATGCGGCACCCAATTTTGCAGGGATGATCGTAATAATTGCCACAAGCATTCCCAATGAAATACCTTTCAGCAAGTCAATAAATACAACCCCTAAAATAGTTACTAAGAAAGGAACAAATCTCTGCCAACCCAATTTATACATGGACTTGAAGAGCGAAGGTTTAGCGAGTTTAAAACCAACAATAAATAAAATACTGGCTAATACTGCCAATGGAATTAGGTTCAATACGAAAGGGATGAGTCCTACACAGGTTAAAATGAAAAAGCCATGTAAAATTGCTGCTATTTTTGTTTTACCGCCAGACTGAATATTGGCAGAGCTTCGCACGATTACCTGTGTAATTGGAAGTCCTCCAATAAGTCCAGAAAGCATATTCCCTGTACCCTGCGCAAGTAGCTCTCTATTCGTATTTGTGGTTCCCTTATCAGGATCTAATTTATCGGTAGCATCAACACACAGTAAGGTCTCTAAACTAGCGACAACTGCAATTGTAACNCCCGTTATCCATACGTTCGGATTTGTAATCTGCGTAAAGTCAGGAGTCGTAAANTTTGAAAGGAATTCTCCCATGTTTGATGATGTAGGAACGCTTACAAGGTGCTCGCCTTTGATACCCATTTCTGGGAAAAATTTAGAAGATAACACCTGATATAGAATCCCGAACACTACAGCGACTAATGGGCCAGGGATAATTTTAAATAATTTACTCTTTTTAACTAAAACCAAATCCCAAAGAAGTAAAATAAATAAAGAGACCGCCGCGACAAGCATCGAACTTGGTGAGACATAATCAAACATATTAATCAATTCAGAAAACGTATTCTGACCGTCTGCTTGTTGAAAAGATAAATCTCCCTCATAATCTGCATCATAGCCAAAAGCATGAGGGATTTGCTTGATAAATATGATAATCCCTATAGCTGCTAGCATTCCTTTAATAACCGAAGAAGGGAAATAAAATCCTATGACTCCACCTCGTGCCAATCCTAAAACAAGCTGCACAAAACCTCCGATAATTACAGCTACCAAGAAGGTTTCAAAAGCGCCGAGATCTTGGATTGCATTTAAAACGATAATGGCCAGACCCGCCGCAGGTCCGCTAACACCGAGGGACGAATCACTTATCGCTCCAACAACAATACCACCTATGATTCCTGCGATTAATCCTGAGAAAAGNGGCGCACCACTTGCTAATGCAATACCCAAACATANNGGNACTGCTACAAAAAAGACAACAATACTTGCAGGTAAATCCTGTTGCCAATGTTTAAAAAAATTTTTATTCATGAGTTTATTATAAAAGTTAAAAATAGATACTGGTCTGTTCTTTAAGCTTTACACTCGGGCGGGCAGTATTGTTCTTGAATTATACCATCAGATGGTTTTAACAAATAATAATAAGTCATCTGAGACAACTGAAATTTACTTTGCTGACTAGTCAATTCATCAGAAAAAACCTCTAGTTCATTGCCTTCCTCATTTTCCTCAGTCTCTTGACTTTCTTCTTGTTCCTCTTGTTCGGGATTCTCTGTNCCCGATTCAACTGGATTATATCCATNATTATTATACGCTGTCAAAATAGATTCAAAAGCAATTGTTGGATTTGATTTTTCAGAATTATTGGTATAGAGAAATATAACTTGTACCGAGAACAGTATAAGACAAAGTAAAGACATGTATTTGGTACAAGCAGACTGCATANAATCTAGCGNNTCAAAAATAAAAAATTCATCAAATTACATCAAGTTCTTTGCCAACTTTTATAAANGCACTAATGGCTCNGTCTAGCTCCTGTTTTGAATGGGCTGCCGANATTTGAGTTCTAATTCTCGCCGCACCTTTTGCTACGACTGGGTAGAAAAAACCGATTGCATAAATACCCTCTTTTAATAAGCCATCCGCAAACTTTTGCGATAAAGCTGCATCATAAAGCATAATTGGAACAATTGGAGAGTCTCCTTTTTTAATATCGAAGCCAGCAGCNATGATTTTGTCTTTAAAATACTTTGTATTTTCTTCCAACTGATCACGAAGCATCGTAGATGCACTCAACAATTCAAATACTTTTAAAGATGCACCAACAATNGACGGAGCCAAAGAATTAGAAAATAAATATGGTCTTGACTTTTGGCGAAGCATTTCAATTACCTCTTTTTTACCAGTTGTATAACCACCCATTGCGCCACCNAAAGCTTTTCCTAAGGTTCCGGTAATAATATCCACACGATCTAAAACACCACAGTATTCAGGAACTCCACGCCCTGTTTCTCCTATAAAACCTGCTGAGTGACATTCATCGGTCATGACTAAGGCATCATACTTATCGGCTAAGTCACAAATCGCATCCATTTTTGCAATATCACCATCCATGGAAAATACACCATCTGTTACAATGATTCTAAACCTTTGTTCCTGCGCTGCAATAAGCTGANCCTCNAGATCAGCCATGTCAGAATGCTTATATCGATANCGCTGCGCCTTACACAGCCTCACCCCATCTATAATAGATGCATGATTCAATTCATCTGAAATAATGGCATCCTCCTTACTAAAAAGTGGTTCAAACAAACCACCATTAGCGTCAAAAGCAGCCGCATATAATATGGTATCCTCAGTACCATAGAATTCTGCAATTTTCTTTTCAAGGCTTTTATGAAGATCTTGCGTTCCACATATAAACCTAACAGAGCTCATACCAAAACCGTGAGAATCAAGCGCATCTTTGGAAGCTTGAATCACATCGGGATGAGAAGATAGCCCCAAATAATTGTTTGCACACATGATCACAACCTCTTCTCCAGTATCTATTTTTACCTCCGCACCTTGAGGAGAGGTTATGATTCGCTCCCTCTTAAGTAAACCGTTGTTTTCGATTTGTGTAAGCTCTGCTGCTAAATGTTCTTTTAATTTACCGTACATAATTATTTATTTACTATAAGTCTTAATCTTTGCCTTTAATAGGTTANACAAAAGTTTACCGTCTTTCAGGTTAAGTTTTCGTCCAAACTTCTTGTTTTTACCAAAATACTCAAACTCAAATCGTTCTCCTCCGCTGACCCAAGGAGAAGACTCCCAAACAGCACGAATGGTTCTTTTTTCNGGGAGGTCAAACTCTAATTCTTTTATATTTTCATAATAATANGTTCTCAGCTTTCCGTATGAGAAAAATGAATTCTTGATATGAAATCCATCTCTATCGAGCTTTAGCAGCTCTCTGCCAAAAATTAACCATAAATAAGCCTTAGAAATTCGGAATGCGTAATAGGACCAAAAAACTAAAAAAATATAAAGTATAATTCTTTCTTGTTCAGTAAGTGCTANTTGAAACAACGACCAAATAACCGTGCCTCCAATACAATACCACATTCCGAGCCATGCACCCATTAANGTATTTACAAGGAAATTTCTCTCAGGCACAATAACCACCGTTGTTCTGACTTTTGAGTCTTCAAAACTAATACGGTCGCCTATGTTTTTCATGGAACAAAAATAAAAAAACCCCTAAGAATTCTTAGAGGTTTCCATCAATATTAAAATATTTTAATAGTTCCAAACATCATGTTCCCATTTGCGTATTTCACCTTTTACCTTTTCCGCTTCATACAAGGCGTCTACTCCAAATCTGTAATCTTCAATGTCGCGGTCAAACTTATCTGAAGTTCTGTAAATCTGCGCATTGTATTTTCTTTTCCAAAACAGATCATCAAAACTCATCCATTGCGCATCACTTCTATCATTATANGTGTAGTAGTTCACCATTACATTTCTTAAATCCGGGAAATACAACCAAAACATTTCNANCTGAATCGTNGATTCNNTTTCTAAGAGGANCAAATTNACTANTNTNTANGANNATANNANGATTCTNCTCCATCNCNGAANACAACCATATTTCCACGNAANTCNTTNTGCTGCTTNGGTTCTGTCTTTGTANANTTACANACNGGNGCAATNGCNATNANTCTTTTNTCNAANACNGANCGNTCTTTGTCNAAAAACCANTCCTCTTTNATATTATANGCNGTAATTCCTTCNGANGNNTGAAANGANATNGGNCCANNCTNNCNNATCAANCCNGAACCNNCANNGGCTATTGATTTATTCCAACGNATTTCNANNTCTGCTTTNNNAAANGTNAGCATGTCNGAACGNGTNGGNTCANAACTNANNTTNACAATCGAATCAAACCANACNTCAAATGTCTGTCCTTGAGCAGANTGTGTNATTNNTNNNTCATTCTGAAGTTTAAAATANNATCCGTTCNATNAANATTTACGTTNATGACTGGACCTTGACCAAGCGCAGCAACAACCTCATTTATTGNATTTTGANANTCNTCATTNAAAAAATAATCCTCNCTACCTGAAATTCTCTCAATNGGATATTTAAATTGATAACCATCNTCAANAATNNGAGCNGGATTATAATTTGGATCNGANACACGGTANACNGGTAAATCNCCNANCATAATGTGNCGTAAGATTACCGTCCAAAGTGACCANCTCTCNTGATGTTTAATCCATAAAGGACCATCNACCTGTGATTCATTCACAGGAGGCTTAAATTGNGAATCAAATTCATCAAAGGGGAAAAATATTTCATGGTTTAATTTTTCTCTCGCATCAATTCTTGAGAANACCCTTTTTGCCCANACATAATCAGCATATCGNACATGCTCATATGGCACTGCACTGCGAATCGGTACTTCATCTTTAATTACAACCCCGTCCGTTATACCACCTTTNAGGGTGTTGTAAGGACCTCTTGGTGGNACNTCTTGCCCNAAAGCAACANCANCNATAATAAAACTAAATACGATTGTTAANGAAGTACTTTTCATNATTTCTCTATTTTATNTCGATGACACCATCGATAATGTCTTTNTTTCCNGTATCNGTTCTTTTCGTAAANANAACAANACCNATTTTNTGACCTNNNCNNGCCTTNGNTANATTNGNNGNTTTNANTCTGTCNCCAGAAAANCCTTTTCCAAGAATNTCNCCNCCNGTNACCTTGTATTTGATNCCTTTAAANTTNAANGCATCACCTAANCCAACNTCTAAGAAACCNCCACGNNNNTTTGAAATNGATTTNGTTTTNANNTCNGGTNTNGGNAACTTTTTAACCGGGTACACATACGAACCAAATTTCACATTTTGTCCATTATTATCTTTTCCTTGCAGTGTAACCGTAACCTTTCTCGTTCCTCGGTTCACATACAACCAATCCCCTTTNTAAGAAATTCCATCNGNATCNTTCCATGATTTNTTNTTCGNTGANTTCGAACAACCACTACAAGAAACTGATGTAGATACCACGCCCGATGCTGAATACGTTACNTTATTCGGCCAATCTGTATAAAAAACAGANACTTCTGGTAATGCTATNGATCCACCTTTCTCCACNACCTTTACTACGGTAGAATACTGNGCGGGTTTCAAATTTCCAAATTTATCTTTAATGGCAATTGTACCTGNCANTTCTATCTCTCCTCCTGACGGNGCTGTATAGGCNATATANGCCTGACCACCTTTTGTTTCAACNAATGTACCNTTTCCANCATCNGGNGTTACNACNGGTTGTTTTTCNGAGTCAAANGCNGCCATCATNACTCTNAGCGTATCNGTTGCNCCACCAGTCACGGAAGGAGCCGCAATTGCNAGAGAGGTTACTTTATTAAAGGCATAATTACCACCACCNACTTTTGATGAAAGATATGCCATTGCATCAGCTCTAGCCGTAAGCACTTCACTTTGGAGACTAGATAATGCTGCAATAGCTGCCACGGCAGGCGCGTGGTCAAAAGTACCACCTACCCAATGACGTTGCTTACCCTCNTCATGGGGGTCNTCTTGCATTTCATTTTTAGTNANNCCTTTNTANANANTACGAANNATNCCNTTNTCATCTTGTTTTATTGNAGAAGCATCGAAGGCCTTTGTTAATTGNTTGTCAAGATCAGCTAAATCTTTAAACTTTTTAATCTTAGGGTCTTTAAAGGTATATTTTTTACCATCTTCATCAATTACAGAAGATGCTTCAACAATCAAATCACATATTTCTTNACGAAACTTCTCCATAGCGGGCCAAACTGCAAAACCTGGAGCTTTTTTATTTGGCGCCATTATGTTCTCATTAATACCCATGATGAGCATTTGTTCATCATAAGCATCTTTTTTAGCNACATGATTCAAGTTCATTTTAATNGGCTTAATTGGTTCGCTGTNCTTGNTCAGNCCTGGNTTTGTAATANTTNCAAAATCTANCTTCCATTCTGCCCTATCCTTNATACAAATNGGTTTTTCAGCTGNNGGACTCAAATCCTCACCACAAGCCTGAAANATNAGTAANTTAACNCTNTCNATAAGTNCNANTTTTTCTGCTGCTGCTTTATCAATTTTCTCCATGATNGNATAAATNCCNACAGCTGTTTTNTTNTCTCCNCCTTCATCATTGNTTTTCTTTGATGCCACATCAGACTTTTTTTCATCACCACGTTGAACCTCAGTGNTATTACCGGTCTGAATATTNGCTTCAATATTGATAAATGCATCAAGTATNGATTTGGATACATTCAACGCCAATAAGGCGGTNAGTACCAAATACATCATACCGATCATTTTTTGTCTTGGGGTTTCTTTGCCTCCTGCCATGTTCTATCGTTCTTAATNTNTTAATTAAAGATTACGACTTCATTGCCTTAAGCATGTTGCCATATACATTATTCAAGTCACCTAGATTCTGAGACAATGTCGCCATNTTCTCTCTNTANATCTGAGTATCANTAGCGGAAGCCGCTAAATCNGACATTACTGANTTGATACTTTCTTGAAGTTCTTGCAGCTGNCCTGCNCTTGAGATATAATCTTGTGAACTTTTTANTTGAAGCTCNTAAGTACTATTTAANGCNGCAATATTCGAGCTTAATCGTTCCATTTCAGGTCCGAAATTATTTCCTTCACCNGANATAGCNGCTATCGAAGTTGCNGACTCTTTNTATTGATCAGCAAGNNTATCNAAACTNNTTGANGCATTTTGNANACTNNNAACNTATTGGTCTGTAGCTCCCGTTGCTGAAGCCATAGAGCCAAGTGAAGACGCATTATCTGCTAAATTTGACATACCATCTTTCAATCTGCCGATTAAAGCNTTNTCAATNCCTGCATCNCCAAGTTTATCGGCCAATTTATCAGCTTGAGAGCCAGGNTCTTCGCTGCCAGATTTAATCAAATCATATAACCCTATACCCTCTATTTCATCAACACCCTCACCTTCAGCATTTGATAATTCCGGGAATACTCTCGACCAATCTGCATCTAAGTGAACGGGTTCTAATACNGACATNATNAAAATTACAGCCTCNGTACTTAGTCCTACAATAAGCATCANCGATGCNCCNGGCCAGTGCATAATTTTAAATAAGGCNCCCATAATNACGACCGCTGCACCTAGGCCGTATACGTATTTCATAATATTCTTCCAAGTCTTGCTTTCGAAAAAGCTAGTTCCGTGTCCACTCATAGATTTGATTTTTATTAACTGTATTGGTTTATTTAAGTTGTATATCGCTTTGAATCTCTTCTCCGTTCTCTAGGTCTAAATCTTTACCACCTCTTCCCATGTGCGTCATCACATTACGGAATCCGATGTAGGATTTNGCAGTATCTTGATATTCGAATGTTCTTGTAGAATTATTTAAGTAATATCCTATATCTTTCCATGAACCACCGCGAATAACCTTACGTTTTTTGACTGGATGATCTCCATCCTTGGCCTCATATTCATAATCAGAGTTCATATCATGACCGAACTCGTATTGAGATTCGTCAAAGGCCGTTGAGCACCATTCAGCAACATTTCCTGCCATACAATACAGTCCAAAACCATTTGGATTGTATGAATAGACCTTTACTGTATGGAATCCNCCATCCTCAAAATATCTACCTCGCATAGGCTTAAAGTTTGCCAAGAAGCAACCACTAGCATTTCTGATATACGGACCACCCCATGGGAACTGCGATTGCTCNAGATCACCACGCGCTGCTCTTTCCCATTCAGACTCCAATGGTAAACGGAAGTCATTCACAAATAAATCTCCATTGGCCTCTAACCAGCTATGATAAATTTGTGTTCTCCAAACAGAAAATGCTTTCGCTTGAGTCCAAGTAACTCCTACAACAGGATAGTTATCATATGCATTATGCCAAAANTAGTTCTTCGTCATTGGCGAATGGAATGCATACGTAAAGTCTCTTACCCAACAAAGCGTATCGGGATAAACGTTAATTCTTTCCTTAATAATAAATCTACTTCTATCCGTATGTCCACGAATAGCATTATGTTGACCTTTACTATTGGAATAACCCATGTCTAAATCTTGTCCAGGGTTCTCCAAAATTGTACCATAAAGGTTGTCAGGGTCTGCTATCGATTTGTTTGAAAGCACATCACCGGCATCATCAGTCGCTTGACTTGTNTATACAGTGGTATCTACCCAAACCTTATTGCTGTTTTGGTCCATTGTATATAAAGGAGATCTGTGTAAATCATCTCTTTTATAATCCTTTGATAATGGATCCCTTCTATTTCTTTTATATAAATCATCAGAACGGAAGGTTTCATTACCTAAACTGTCATAAGAATATGTTTTTCTNGAATCAACGGCTGTTGTAATAATCTTTCCACGTCTAGCTGCTTCCTTGTAATCAATCCAGTAGTAATCAAAATACAACAAGCGCGTATCAATCGTACGTTTTTTATAAAACCGCTCTTGCTCACTGTAAAACATATCCGAAAGCAAGAAATTAATTTCTGGATCTTGGTAATCCAATGGCATTTCCCAATCTAGGGTTAAATACTTTCTCGCCTCTAGACGACCAAGTTGATATTTTTTCGCTTTCTTCGTNAGCTGCGTAGTAAAACCTTTCTTTTCNGTTTTATCACCTTTAAACGCACTGTTTTTAGAATAATTTTGGAAAACAAAGGTTTCTTCACCAGTCCAGTTTTTAATTCCCAAAACCCCTTTTAAATCTTTCGGCTTAATNTCAAGTCCATTAACAAGTTTTACATTTTTCCCAAATACTTTTTTGTTCGGTCCAGCAGCTTCGGCTCCTTTCATAAAGGGAGAACCAATCAAAAGCATNGATTTATCAACTGCCGCGTTGTTCGCTGAATCCATAAATAGCTCAAAAGGTGTATTACCTCCCTGAATATCNGATCCTGCATCATAGATTTCACCATAAGGGCCCATCATTAACCAAAAATCATCNGGAATCTGAACCCATTGCTCTGCATCTGCGCCATAGCTTCTCCTGTAGAGCTTCTCTCTAGCTATNGAATCTTTAACCCAATCGACAAATTGACGGTANTCATTATTNGANATCTCAGTAGCATCCATATAAAANGACTGTACAGAGACGGTTTTCTTTCGTGCAGTGTGCAATCCCATGATGTCTTCATCATCCTCTCCTGACTGATAAGCACCTGATGGCACGTAAACCATNCCAATGGGAAGTTTACCTGGACCTAATACGTCTGGATAAAAGACGTCTCTTCCTTTTACACCTACCAAATTACCCTCAACCTCGCTACACGAGGAAAAGAAGGTCAGTAAAGCAATCAAACAAAATAACTTCTTCATTTTATATTTTTTGGTTCATCGTATCCAAATCAACTTGCTACAGGTTTCAGTTTGGGTATAACGTATGAACTGATAAAATAGTTACATAAAATTTTAGAGCCAACGAGGGTGACGAGCACTTTGCTTCGGTGGTTCTGGTAAATTATAGCAATATTTAAAGAATATCTCATGAGATCCTCTAGAAATACTTGCCAACTTATTTACAGTAATATCATAGGAGTAACCAACAGTCAAATTGGACATCGGTGTATAACCAAACATCAGCGCTACAGCATCTGAGGTTCTTACAGTTAGNCCTCCATAACCGATTTTGGAATTTCCAAAATCATAAATATATCTTGCGTTAAAATCTGCAGAAAACTTNACNAGGTCCGTTCGCATTAAGACCTGAGCGTCAATCGTTCCTCCAAACATNTTGGCAAACTTCTTACCNCCCATCAGNTAATAGTGACGTGCTGTTTGATATGATTGTTCAAATCCATTGGCATCTTGATCAGCAAGTAAAGACTCAGTTAAATGTGTCGATGAAATACCGACNTAAAAATCTTTACCGTTGAAATAGGCACCAAAATTCAAGTCAAGGTTTGTTGCTGCAAATTCATCAGGTAAATCTGGGTCTTGCGCCGTTGTAGGTGGCACCCATTNTGGTTTTAGACCATAATTTATNAAACCAACTCCTACACCAAGACCTAAAGTACCGACATTTCCAATNGTGATNGGATAAGAATAATTAACGGCAAGGTTGTTTTGAATAGCAAANCCAATTGCATCGTGNTAAAGAGATAGTCCAATNCCNCCAGGGAAAAATCNACTTAAATCTGCTTCCANATTAAGAACNGCCGAATTAGGTGCNCCGTTCACTTTATCCCACTGGTTNCTATAAATAGAAGTAGCGCAAATCGTATTATAAAGACCTAAACCTGTTTTTCCAGGATTGATGCTCATTTTATCATAAATAAAATGGGTAATCAGTTTGTCTTGCTGGGCTACGGTCGAAAAAGAGACCATAAGGAGAAGCAAGCCTGCTAAGCATTTTTTGAGTTGCATATAGTTTTTTTAACACAAACATCGCTGCCAATTCTTCAATCGACANAATATTCAAGTNGCTAAAATAAATAATTTTATTGATAATAAAAACAAAACAAAGAAATTGTTGCTTTTGTTACTAAGTAAGCTTTTGGTAGGTCTTCCACCATAAATCAGGCATTTCGTTTTTCATCGCCTGATCGTAATCNTCTTTGTTGCATGGTACCAAATGATGGCGCTCGTATTTCGATCCTTTTTGAGGAGGATAAGGGACTTCCATCCACCACCTCTCAGAACGATGGCTTTTGTAGAATGTAATTGAATAATTTCCGTTTTCAAGCTCAACCATGAACTTATAATATCCTGCCTTGCTTCCGATAGGGAAATCACCCCAACGTGATTGAACACCATCAATAAAATACCAAATGACTTCAGCAAGGAGCTTATCTGAAATCTTGTTGAAATCTGAATAATTATATATCCCAAAGAAATTTACTTTATCTGATATACCTGCGTATTTGCTAATTTGACAAATTTGTTGCGCTTCAAACCCATTAGGATTTGCTCCATGGGAAAAGACTTCAGATGCNTTGATTGACTTGAAATCTAGATTAATGACGTCTGCATTGCGCAGATGTGGTTCGGCACGCTTAAAATCATCATTGAATTCACCCAAGCGGCATATATCGAAATACAAACTTTCAATGAGCTTTAAATCTTTAGGTTGTGCATAGGGGATTTGAAGGCCAATATTGGCATGATTAAAAAGNTAGCAGGGCCGCTTAAGCATTAAGGAGGTCAGNTATGAATCTGAACCAACCTCACTTTCCGGACTTCCCAAGTCTAGGCTATGGTCTATGGAACATATATTTACAAGTTGTTCAAGCTTTGCATATGCATCATGGGTTGCAACAATTAAATCCTGAGACCCCCCTATTAAAATAGGAAGCACGCGNTGCTTGATAAGTTCACTTGTAACATTTGAAACTGCAAAATAGGTATCCTTAAGGTCTTCACCCGGAACAATGGTGCCCAGATCATAAATCTTTCGTGTCCAATTTTTGGAGCGAGANAGTTGTAATAATTCCTTTCGAAACTNTGATTGCGANTCAATCTTTATGTCATTTGCATCTCCACGAAATTCGGGAACTGAAAAAATAGCAATGGAATCAGGTTCTATTTCAGGGAAATCTCCATAATTAGACTGCAAAATTTGTCCCATTTGCTCCTCCTCAAACGCGAGGTCCTCTGAAATACATGGCTTGAAATATATGGACAAATCATTCATGACTCAAATCTATGGCAGAAATAACAACAATAGAGCGCTAAGTCGAAAAGAAATAAAGATGTAAAAGTGGATAACTTAGCTTTTTTCTATGATTGTTTTAATATCAGGCTTGAAGTACAAATCAGATTTCATAACCTTTCCATCCGCTCTATAAATCGGCTTTCCATCCGCGTCAAGCTTACTCATATTAGAACGTTGAATCTCTTTAAAAACGGCTGCGATTTTATCTTGTAATCCATGCTTCAATATCGTTCCACATAAAATATACAGTTGATCCCCCAAAGCATCGGCTATCTCAACTAAATCATTGTTTTTGACTGCTTCCAAATACTCATCATTTTCTTCGGCCATTAGTCTGTAACGGAGTTCTTGCTGTGCTTTGGACAATTCAGCGGTCGGCTTATGACGATTTTCAATTCCAAATGCGTTGTGAAAAGCCTCTACCATGGCTATCGTTTCTTTTAATGTCATTAACTTAAAATTTGAATAGTTTTTCAATCTTCTCTTTAACCCTTTCCCCATTTGGTAAAAGCGCTTGCTCAAGTGCTGAGTTTAAGGGAATCGCCGGCGTATCAACAGAACCAACAACCTCAATAGGTGCGTCTAAAAAAGAAAAATTATCGCGCTGTAGCCTCCCTGCAATTCCAAGCATAAAATTGCATTCTATCGACTCCTCCGTTACCAGTATAACCTTTCCGTGCCTTCTGCATAAGGCATTCATAGCATCATGGTCAATTGGATTTAAAGACCTTAAGTCAAGAAGCTCAATGCGATCTTCATTTCCTTTCATTGCTTCTAGTGACCAATATACACCGCGACCGTAGGTAATTATCCCTAATGAATTCCCTTGTTCAATCTGCTCTGAAACTGCTGTCCTTACGGTTCTAGCTTTTCCAATTGGGATGACATAATCAGCACTCGGCTCTATGGACATAGATTCTTCAGTCCCTTTTATTTTAGACCAATACAACCCTTTGTGCTCAAGAAGAACTACAGGATTAGGATCATAATAAGCGGCCTTCAATAAACCTTTTAAGTCTGCACCTGTAGAAGGATAAACAACTTTGATTCCGCGAATATTTGTAAGCACAGATTCTACACTTGAGGAATGATATGGACCACCTGAGCCATAAGCCCCGATAGGAACCCTTATGACGCAACTTACAGGCCACTTTCCATTAGACAAGTAATAAGACCTAGATACTTCCGTAAAAAGCTGGTTTAATCCTGGCCAAATGTAATCTGCAAATTGAACTTCAACGATTGGTTTTAGCCCGACGGCTGACATCCCCACAGTTGAACCAATAATAAATGCTTCTTGAATTGGAGTGTTGAATACACGAGAATCACCAAAGGTTTGTGCTAAGGTAGCCGCCTCACGAAAAACACCTCCTAACCTACCTCCTACATCTTGTCCATATAGCAAGGCCTCTGGATGCTTTTGAAGAAGTTCACGAACGGCAAATAATGCCGAATCTACCATTACAGTTTTCTTTTTGCCTTTTGGAGCACGTTCACCTTTTTCTTCCGTAATTGGCGTAGGTGCAAAAATATGATCAGTTAAACTATTTACAACAGGATCCTCTGCTGCAAGAGCAAGGTCATATTCAGTATCTATTTCTTTACGAATCTCTGACTCTTTTTTCTCAATTGCTTCATCCGTCCATCCGTGTCGCTTGAGCTGCTTAATTAACTTAGGGTAAGGATCTTTTTTATGGGCTTCGTCAAGATCATCTCTGTACCACTCCATTCTTACTCCAGAGGTATGATGACCCAGCAAAGGAACGTGTGCGTGTATGATAAATGGCCTGCGCTCGTTGCGTACAATTTGAAAAACGTCATGCACAGTTTCATAAGACACTTGAAAATCACTTCCGTCAATGGTCCTTAATTCAATTCCATTAAACCCTTGGGCATACTTGCTCATATCTTGAGCTCTTGTTTCTTCTGCGTTAGCCGATATATCCCAACCATTGTCTTGAACAAGAAAAACAATTGGAAACTGCTTTAATGCCGCCATCTGTAATGCCTCAGAAACTTCTCCTTCTGTACAAGAGGCATCACCCAAAGAGCAAACAACAACGGAGGGATTTTCCGAATCATTTAACAAACCATGTTGCTCCTGATATTGAATGCCCATAGCAATACCTGTTGTTGGGATTGCCTGCATTCCTGTTGCTGAGGATTGATGAATAATCTTCGGCATATCCTCCCTATTTAGAGAAGGATGTGAATAATAAGTCCTCCCACCTGAAAATGGGTCCGCTTTTTTTGCGAAAACCTGAAGCATAAGCTCTTCAGGAGTTATCCCCATGGACAACAAAATTGAATCGTCCCTATAATAAGGTGAAACCCAATCTTGTGGCTCAAGCTGCATACCAAGTGCTACCTGAATCGCTTCATGTCCTCTTGATGTTGCATGAACATATTTTGAGGTAACCTCCTTGTTTTCTTCGTACTTTTCAGCTAGGGTTTTAGCCCTACACATAAATTCAAAAGCTTTCTCAAGCGTTTCTTTTTTCAATATGTTCTGCTTTGATTTAGCCGTAATTTTGGACATGGTTTTTAATGAATTTCAAATATACGAAAAGTGGCAAAATGAACGAGTGAAGTCGTATAAAGGTCAAAAGGATTTTTTTTCATCCCAACAGTCAATATCTTTACCATAAAAATTAGTTATGCTCGGATTAAAGATGGCAACAGACCCAAGGTGGATAAATATTGTGGAAAAAAACCTTGAAGATATTCTAATTGACCACGCTTTCTGCGAACAAAAAGCAGCAAGTAACGCAATATCCATGATTGTTCAATATCCACATTACCCTGACTTAGTATCAGAAATGGTTCAAATTTGTAAAGAAGAGATGGAGCATTTTGATATGGTACATAAAAAAATAATTGAGCGCGGTTTTAGTATGGGTTTCGAGAGGAAAGACCCGTATGTTAAAGACCTTAATCTCTATTTAAAACAAAACCATGACAATAGCTCGAGAGAAAGTCATTTTGTCAATCAAATGTTGTTTGCTGCAATGATTGAGGCAAGAAGTTGTGAGCGCTTTAAAATTTTATCAGAACAGCTCGAGGATGAGGATCTAAAAAGATTTTATAGAATGCTAATGGAAAGTGAGGCTCGGCATTTCATGACCTTTCTGAAATTTGCAAAAAAATACAGCTCCTCCATTGATGTAGATGCACGTTGGAAAGTTTTCTTAGCATTTGAGGCAGGTTTGATGAAAAAATATGGGAAAGAGCAAAGTATGCACGGTTAAACTCCAGTTAATTTCCCTTGTACTTTTAAGGTACTTCAAATACAAATCATTAGTAAATCCCATACATACTCTAAAACTCCTCTAAAGTATTTTACAGAAACGACTTTTTCATGGTATGCGATAGAGGAGAAACATAATATGAAATGTAGATTAAATTTTTCCACGAAATAAAATCAAAAAAATAGATTGATTACATTTACATAGTTAGAACTACGTTACTTTAAATTCGTCCTTAAATTGCTGAAACGTGTCACTGCTTAAAAAAGTTGTTTTTTGCTGGTTCATTTTAATCAATGGTGCATTTCATTCACAAATGCTTATTATAAATGAATTCTCTAATGGCCCTTCGGGTACCCAAGAGTATATTGAATTTATTGTCGTAGACACGGTCAATACAATTAGCTGCACACCATGCCTAGACATTAGAGGATGGATAGTAGATGACAACAATGGTTACCACGGCGCATCAGGAGTCGCAGGCGGATGTAACCGTTTTTCAAATGACCTATTCTGGAGCTGTATTCCGCTTGGAACAGTGATTACAATTTACAACGGAACAGACCCTAATGTTGATATCCCAACAATTGATATTGACATTAACGATGGCAACTGTAGTCTAGTTATACCGATAGAAAACAATACTTTATTTGAGACCAATTCAAATACGCCAAATGCCGTAGCATGCGATTACCCTAATGTAGGATGGACAGCAGGAGGGATATGGAGTAGGATGGGAATGCGAAATGGAGGCGATTGTGTTCGACTCGTTGACTTAAGCGGATGTGAGGTGTTTTCATTTTGCTATGGAGATGTGTTATTAAATAGTACTATTTCTTTCCCAGGCCCAGGAACTGACGATGTGTTCTTCTTCTCCGGAACAGACCCTTTCAGTCAGACTGACTGGTTTCAAGGTTGTGCAGGTGACCCTGGAGCATGTGCTGGAAATGACCAAACACCAGGTGTCCCGAACAGTAGTTTAAATGATTCTTATATCAGTCAATTTACAGTAAATAATTGCCAACCTATCAGTATAACTGATACAAACGAAGTTAACCTATCCATATGCGAGAATCAACTTCCTTACTCCTGGAACGGTCTTACATTCACAACAACGGAAAGTCAAACCGCGACCCTTACAAGTGTAGTAACAGGATGTGATTCATTGGCGACATTAATTCTTACTGTTAACCCAACCCTTTCGAGCACAACGGATATTACGATATGTGATACCGAATTACCATACACTTGGAACGGCTTAACATTTACTAATGCAGGTTCTCAGACATCAAGTTTGGTCAGCCCATTATCAGGATGTGATTCTCTGGCGACATTGA
>NHBV01000043.1:0-22538 GCA_002167775.1 Crocinitomicaceae bacterium TMED16
CCCAAGGGTTGGGCTGTTCGCCCATTAAAGTGGCACGCGAGCTGGGTTCAGAACGTCGTGAGACAGTTCGGTCTCTATCTGTTGTGGGCGTTAGAAATTTGAGAGGACCTGCCTCTAGTACGAGAGGACCGGGGTGGACATACCTCTGGTGTACCTGTTGTGGCGCCAGCTGCATCGCAGGGTAGCTAAGTATGGATGAGATAAGCGCTGAAAGCATCTAAGCACGAAACTCACCTCAAGATGAGATTTCTTTTAAGGGCCGTGGAAGACTACCACGTTGATAGGCTACAGGTGTAAAGACAGTGATGTCATAGCCGAGTAGTACTAATTACCCGTAGACTTACAAATTCTATTTTTTTTATAAAGTTACTATTTCAATCGTCCGATATATCAACTAAGATACGCGCCGTAAGGCAACGATTTTGGGTGTTTATAGCAGCAAGGTCCACCTCTTCCCATCCCGAACAGAGAAGTTAAGCCTGCTTGCGCTGATGGTACTGTCCTTTTGAGGATGGGAGAGTAAGTCGACGCCGATCTTAAACCCCTGACTACATTGTAGTTGGGGGTTTTTTTATGCCCTTAAGTTTTCAAATACAATAGCATCCGACAGAAAATCCAATCATAANAACACTTTATAGACGAAATATAAAGATGTATCTTTAGCCCTTCGTTAGTATAAATTAATCCACAAATAAATTGAATAATACTAAAAGCTATAACAATGACAAAGGATATTAATGAAATTCAAGCAAAACTAATTGATATTATTAAGGAGCAAATGGACGTACTTANGATATCTGCTGAAACGGAAAATAAATTCGAAGTTTCGGGAACTATTGAAGCAATGCAAGGAAAAAAGAAAGTAGATGGTATTTATTTTGCTTCAGTTGTGCCAAAGCCAAGGGATGTACGATTCTACTTTTTTCCAACGTACACNCACAAAGAGCAAATAGGCGAGTTACCAGAGAATCTAAAAAAGGCACTAAAAGGTAAATCTTGCTTTCACGTAAAGTACATGGACAACGAATTTGAGGAAAACCTTAAAGAGTTAGTCAAAACCGCTGTTAAGTTATACCAAGCTGACGGGCTCCTTGCCAAATAACTATCGCTAACAATATCTAATAAGTATTAAAACGACTTTTTACATTTGACCGTTGAGGCTAATAAAAACAAGACACCACAGATTGACAAGCTATGAAAAACCTCATNATTCTTTCAGTTCTCTTACTTCCCTTCATTTTGNGNGGATAAGTGATTAACCATTATTCTATAATTAGAAGCGCTTTTTCTTCCAGCTATCNANNTTNGTNGACAANCCNAGATANTGATTNTGTCCGGCTTTTGAGANGAGTAAAACCCCATAGTCTANTCGNATTTTCTTNAGNTTNANTCCGATNCCAAATGAGAATCCTGATAAACCNGGACGATCCAACAGTTTCATTTGTTCTCTTCGCAGATAATCAAATCCAGCTCTGAAATGTAAATTATCTGAAGCAANTAATTCTAACGCATAAGAGAAATGACTTGCCAGTGTTTTTCCAAAACCTGGAACCTGAACAGGAATTGTATCGCCGGTTAGTCCATCGATTGTAGGTTGTGCTGTCGGGTCTTCATAAAGAATTCTCCAATGATTTAGATGATGACCCAATACTGATATTCTAAAGGGTGCATGTTTTAATTTATAGCTTATTCCTGCCTGAACCTCTGCAGGCAAAGGAAGTCTTTCCGTGTCAGTATAGTTGAATAGCTGTACACCAATGTTTTTAACCACAAATGAGGCGGAAAAATCTTCTGTTGGGTGTTTGTAATTTGCGCCAAAAACACCGCATATACCAAGTGAAGAATATGTTTCAAGATGCGATCCGATAAGATGCAGCCCAAAGCCTACGTTAATTACTTTNCCCAATGAGGTTCCATAATTGACACCTACTGTATAGTCAATGGCTGAAAATTTATTGGTTTCGTTTCCTAATTCATCTGTCCCTTGAAATCCTCCGTAGTTTTGAAATTTTATCACTGGCGAAAGCAATCCGATTTTTGATTTGAAGGCATAACCAACCATACCTAGCTGACCACCGGCAGGAGTAAGGGCTTGATTTATTTGAAGGTTATGTATGCTTTTTTCAGAGAGTAGCGCTGGATTTGCGGCACTAAGTCCAAGATCCCCATCTCTAATTGTGATTAGATCGTTACCAAAACCTGCAGATCTCGCAGAATAGATGGAATTTAAAAAAGGGAAGCTGTTCCTTCCAAAATAATGGTTCTGAGCATGCGTATTGAAGCATATTACAGCGAGTAAGAGGAGCAACAAAGACTTTGTCATATAGCGTTTAACGGAATAGAATAAAAATAATTGCTTTCTTTTACATTTTAGGTGTTTCCCTGTTATATTTTTCAAGAAATTGCGTTAGTATTTAAAATTGCCTCGGCTATGCAAAAATATACTTTCGATTCAATATTACTTTTAGGAAATCATGCAAATTTATATTCAGCAGATATTGCATGTTTTTCTAAGNTTCCTGTTCAATCACTTATCTTCAAAAAGAAGAATCCTTTTTTAGAGAATGATCCGCATCAGCTTTTATTGGGTGATGTTACAATTGATTATAATGGAAACTATTCCCTAGACGAGCTTTCGTTNGCTTTAAGTGTGATTGTCAATCACAACAAAAAGCTAAAAAACACCCTTATTATCGGTGACCCTTCTGAGCTATTGTATCAGGCATATGTTTTCGCNCAAACAAATCAGAATCCAAATTTTATTCGAGAAGAGGCGCAATTTTCTTCCAAGCAAGGAAACGACATATATACTTTCTTATACCCTGTCGGTATGGTCGCGCAGGATATTCGTAAAGAGATATCTCATTTAGTATATGTACTGAAAAAATTCAATAAAAGCGCCTTGCTGATTCGTGCCGATAAATCTGACGTCTCAACTATTTTACAAAAAATGTTAAAGCAGCTAAGCTCGATGAACGAACTTTCTAAATTTAGCGTTAAAGGGGTAGAACAACTTCTTTCAAGTCAAGAACATTTTTCAACATAGCTAAATGAGCCAAAAGGAACATCATACTGTATTTAATGAGCTTTTAAATCGGTATGATTCCNTATTTGTTANTGTAATTGGAAAGCATTTCCCCGTTAGACAAGAGGCGCAAGATGTATATCAAGATTTTTTAATTCATTTACTTTTTCTTGTAGAGTCAAATTATGAGAGTGATTTAGACCTTCTTAATACGGCAAGCTGGTTNAAAGCTGTCGTATCGAATTATTGTAAATCTGCTTTACGNAAGAGAAATGCAAAGAGAAAAGTTCAATTTGCNCATGATGGGTTCACCGCGCTAAGCTTAGAAAATTACTCTGAAAAAGANGATTCCATAGAATTTATTTTGAACCCAAAAGCTCCTGAAGACCCTGTTGCTGCAATGAATCATTTGTTGGGTTTNTTGTCTAAAAAGGATTCNCTCATTNTAAAAATGAAATATTTTTATGGAAAATCATCCATTGAAATAGGACGGAGATTGAAGACGAACCATATTGACGTTCGTATTTCTCGCCTCAAATTAAGATTGATCAAACTGACTGGNGCAAAATCTCTGGAGGAATTTTTNCAGAGCGACCGGATTGGTTAAAAATTAAGGTGTCGTTCTTTTTTATCCTCGTAAATATCCTCAATCGTGACAAGAATCGCTGTTTCTTCAACATTTCCNAAGTCTGCATTCAGGGCAGTGCCAAATGTCCGCATACTGGGAGATAAATTCATGTATATATTGATGAGGGGAGGGATAAATTCTTTTCTTTCTCTAACAAATGTATTCAGTTTTTTATAAGCTTCTGCGAAATCTAAATTTTCAATAATTGCGCGATATTCATTTTGGTTTGCACTATAATCTAGTGGATTGTGCGGCGCAATTAAATTTGCGTCATCNGGAAAATAGGANTTCATGAAGGTTAATAAAAAGTTACGGGCCTCCGTATTGTAATTTGGATACATGGTTACTTTACCGAAGAAATATTTTATTTCAGGGTTAAATTTGATGATGGCACCCAGTCCATCCCAAATGTTATCTAGGGCAAATAGTCCTTTTCTAGGGTTTACAGATGGTTGATAGTCAGGTTGAACCCAGCTTCTACCTAATTCAATTGTATAAGGTAAATAATCCGATATAAAAGCACTGGTAAAGCTAAAATAGTGTTTTGTCGATAAGTGAATGTNGGGTNGGTTTTGGATGGCATTTACACACTTTATGTACCGATATCCGCCTATAATCTCTTCGTCCTCAGGGGACCAAACAATGAGCTGCTGATAGCATATNTCATCGGTNTCATAATGGTCGAGATCAAGNGCTTTTCCAGTTCCCCCTCCCGATGCCCGAAAGGTTATCTCACGCAGTCTCCCAATTTCTTTTAACACATTCGGAGATGAATGGATATCTACTGAATAGATTTCATTTCCTCCTTTNCGGGTTTGCCGAATAAACTGCTTTTCGTTNAGCTCTTTTTTGAGTAATTCTTTTGCAATCGGTGCTATTGTGTTCGTCATAGGTTTGATTTTATTGAGTAAACCTCTCTTTTATATTCTTGTGCGGCTNTATATTCGTTGAGCTCAGGTCTGAAATTAGATCCATCGATTGGTTTACCAATATGAAAGTGTATGGTTCTGTTCCTTTGTTTGAACATTTCATTTGACAAGTAGAGCATTTCTATATTGGCCTTGATTTTAAGAAATTTTCGGAGCTTATAGAGCCCATAAAAAAACCTAGACAACCTGCCGTCAATNTATATAGGAACCACCTGTCTTTTNTTAGAACGCGCATAAGTGACAAAGGTTTTTTTCCATTCGAGATCACGTATCTCACCCTTGGATTTTCTACTGACAAGCCCTGCGGGAAATATACATAGTACGCCCTCAGAGGAGAACGCATTATTTATCTGCTTTCTAACGGAAACCTTGTTTTTACCGTGCTTGTTGACACCNACGAACATATCTGATAGNTTTTTAAGGTTCAATAAAATATCNTTTACAATGAATTTGATGTCTTTTCGGTAGGCGCTAAATGCTGATATGAAAGCAATACCATCCATTCCTCCTAAAGGGTGGTTCATNGCAAGAATTACTGGACCTTCTTTTGGGATATTTTCAAGTCCATGTAGCTTTACCTGAATATTGAAGTAGCGCATCACCTCATGGCAGAATTGTTCGTTCTTTTTATCTCCATGTTCAGCAAGGAATTCATTGATTTCTCTTTCGTGGAGAATCCTTTTTAAATAGCGCAGAATAAACTTAGGTAAAACACTAAGGAGCCTAGGGTTTTTGCTTTCAATTAGCTTTTCTATGTCTATGAACTTTTCTTTACTCACGCTTCTAAAATATTTGTTTTACAGGTCTATAAAACATACTTGTCGTTATAGTTTCACCATTTCAATGTTAATTAACAGTTGAAAGGTATTTTGAGGCCATCATAGGCGGCGAAAACCCCTTCTGGTAGCTGGGCTTCTATATTATTNTGGGTATCAAAGAGATGAGAAATATGCGTCAGGTAAGCTTTTTCAGGAGAGATTTCTTTGATGAATTCAAGTGCCTCCTCAAGATTAAAATGAGACATATGTGGTTCCTTTCTTAGGGCGTTTACAATTAAAGTTTTACTGCCTTTTATTTTCTCTTTTTCCTTGTCTGCTATTGTTTTTGCATCTGTAATATAGGTCAAGTCTCCAATTCTAAAACCTAAAACAGGGAGCTTGTAATGCATGACTTCAATGGGCGTTAGTTCGATTTCGGGGTCTATTTCAAATGTCTCGTAATCAATGGATTCAAGATTTATTTTCGGAGATCCAGGATAAGTTTTTTTTGCGAATATGTAATGGTATTCTTTTCGAAGTGCAATTTGTACTTGTTCATTTGCGTATACATTTACATGTCTTTTTTCCCGGAAATTGAAAGCTCGAACATCATCAAGCCCAGCAACATGATCTTTATGCTCATGCGTAAATATTACTGATTTTAGTGTTTTTACTTTTTCCCGTAGCATTTGATGTCTAAAATCAGGACCAGCATCAATGACGTGGTTCTCATTATTGACACTAAACATAACCGCTGCGCGCGTTCTNTTGTCCTTGGGGTCTTTGGAGCTGCAAACATGACAGTCACAAGCAATAACTGGTACGCCCTGGGATGTTCCTGTGCCCAATACTGTGCAGATTCCTTTCATGTTTTATTAAAGCTCTATTCTTTTATAGTTGTCTTTCTTTCTTAGGTAGCCATTAATAATGGACTTGGTATCTCGGTCTTCTTTTAAGGTCTGAATGAATTCCATCCATCGGCTCGTATCTTGTTTAAAGATAGGATAGGGTATATAACCATATCCCTTAAACTTCCCCTTATCAAGAAGTACCACGCTTTTTTCATTTCTCGATCTACCTTTCTCTATTACGATGAACGAGCTCTGGTCAAATGTAAGTCCATCGATGAACTTTTGAATACGCCCATTGTAATCCTCAGTACTTTCCTTTCCAAGACACGCACCTTTGCATGATTTTAGCTCATANTGAAAGCAGCCCGAATTACTATTGTATAAACCACAAAGCTGTTGACATAGTTCATACTTATCTGTTAAATTCATTAAAAAATCTACACCTTCTTTCTTGCTTGTAAAATGTAATAAGGGTTCAGCGTCTGTTTTTGAAATCGATACAATCTGCAATTCAATGTATCCCTTGTCATTGACGGTATCAAAAANGCCATAAGGAAATCGGCTTTTTCTTAGCTTGCGATTGAATTTTGGTTGATGTTTCTTGATGAGCTCCGATTCAAACAATAGGGCAATTAATTCTGAGCCTGTCAGCTCATATTCTACTCTCGCAATTTCTTCTCCCATACGGATTGACTTACTAGAGTTTTTATTTCGTAGATGTTGCAATACCCNATTTTTAATAGAAATACTCTTGCCAATGTAAATGATCTGATTGAATTCATTNTAAAATGAATAAACACCAANCTTTGATGGAAGCTCATCAATACTATCCATGTCTAGGTTCGGATGTATATTTTTCGGATTGAGTTCCTCCTTAATAAAAGACTCAAGCATTTTTTTGTCTTTTTCATACAAAAGCTGAAATAGTTNAGTTGTCGCGAGTGCATCGCCTCCTGCACGGTGTCTATTTTTTATTTCAATACCAATCGCTTTACTGAGCTTCCCTAAACTATAAGAGGCATGATTTGGTATTATTTTTCGAGCTGATTCTACCGTACATAAATGGGGTTTACGAAAGTCATATCCAAGATTTTTGAATTCAGAGCGAAACATTCCGTAGTCAAAAGATACATTGTGGGCAACAAATATGGTGTCCTTACAGAATTCTATGATTTTCTTTGCTATTTCGTAAAATTTAGGTGCGTTTTTTACGTGGTCATTGGTTATTCCTGTCAAGCGCACAATGAATTCGGGGATNATCATTTCTGGATCAACCAAAGAGCTAAATTCATCTATGACCGCAGTTCCATCAAACTTGTACATTGCAATCTCGGTGATCTTAGAGTTTTTTGGACTTCCTCCCGTGGTCTCGACATCTACAATTACAAAATTCATTGAATTAAAGATATTAAATTCAATGGAGCAGTAGGCATTCGAATCAGTTTTTGTTAGCCCTTTATTTGTGTTTCTACTTGCATTGATTCCTCAATTGTTCCTGGGTATGCTTTTAGGGCATATTTAAGNACTTCGACNGCCTTCACCAGGCTATCTTTTNTNAGCACATAGGCAATNCTTGCNTCTTTGAGNCCTAANTTTTTACTTGAATAGAANCCATTNGCTGGNGCCATCATNACAGTNTGGCCNTNATATTCAAANTNTTCAAGAAGCCATTGACAGAATTTCTCAGCATTATCCACTGGAAATTTTGCAACGCAATAGAAAGCACCTTTGGGTTTTGGGCAAAANACGCCTGGAATGCTGTTTAGTCCATCAACCATGATGTTTCTCCTTTCAACGTATTCAGCTTGAACCTCATCAAAATAAGATTGAGGTGTATCCAAAGCAGCTTCTGACGCTATTTGGTCAATTGTTGGAGGAGAAAGTCTAGCTTGACCAAATTTAAGTGCTGCAGCAATAACGGATTTGTTTTTTGAAANAAGCGCTCCAATTCTTGCACCGCACATTGAATAACGTTTGGAAACAGAATCGATCATCAATACATTTTGTTCAATTCCATCGAGCTGCATTACTGATGTTGGCGTTGCACCATCATAACAAAACTCGCGATAGACCTCGTCTGCGAATAAAAATAGATCATGTTTTAGAACTAGGTCTCGCAGCTTATACAATTCCTCCTTCGAATAAACATATCCGGTGGGGTTTCCTGGGTTGCAGATAACAATTGCTTTTGTCTTTCCTGTTATTTTCTTTTCGATTTCTGAGATGGGAGGGAGCGCAAACCCTTCTTCAATTGATGAGGATACTGGGACAACATTAAGTCCCGCGCTNATNGCAAAGCCATTATAGTTGGCGTAAAATGGTTCAGGTATAATTACCTCATCATCGGCGTTGCAAGCAGTCATAAGCCCAAACAACAGGGCTTCAGAACCACCTGTAGTAATGAGTATATCTTCTCCTGTAACCTTGATGTCATTCTTTTGATAGTATTCTGCTAGCTTGTTTCTATAACTTTCAAAACCTGCAGAATGACTATACTCGATTACCTCAAGGTCAATATTTTTAATTGCATCTAAAGCGGCTTTTGGTGAAGCGATATCAGGCTGTCCTATATTTAAATGATAAACTGTTCNNCCTTTGCTTTTTGCAGCTTCTGCAAACGGCACCAATTTCCGTATTGGTGATTCAGGCATATCAATAGCCTTAGATGAAATATTTGGCATTTTTGATTTTTTTACAAATTTAATTAATCTATGCTGACCTTCATGTTATTTATGCTTAGGTCTGGAGATTATTTCAATAATTTTTGGTCTTTTTTACAATAGAGACAAAATCCTCCTTGTTCTTCTATACAAGTTAAATTAGGGTAAAGCTGCAAAATCTCTTTTTTCTTGTAAGCTTTAGAAGTAAAGAAAACAAGTCTGTTTAGCCCTTTGGAATTGACTAAGTTAAACTCATCCATTGCCTCANGGTCATTTTTCATAATCGTACCTGACTGGAGGCCATAGAAAAGGGGTACAAACGATTTAAAACCTATTGGATGTATAAGTGCATTGTTTTGTTTTTGAATTGACTTACAAAGCGCTACGTGTCCCCTTTGAGAATAATGCTCTATTCGCTGCNCTACAGGGATTAAGGTAAGAATTCCAATAGCAATTGTNAGGCTTCCTCCTAATAGAACCCATGTATTTTGTTCTTTTAAAAAATTAAAATAGAGCAGGAGGGCGGCTGAAAACGCAACAACACCAGGAAGATAAAAAAGNANGCTTGGNGCCAAATTTTGGCTGAGTGAGTCTCTTGTGAATGAATCCGTTTTGAAGTTGTTCAATATATATTCAGGATGATTTAATAGCCACGCTGTAAGGGTGAACATAACGCCCAATACAATTAGGCCAATAAGAATCATTCTTGCACTAGCTTTTAGAGATAGTTTATTTTCTAATTTGTCAAAAACATATGAGGCTGCGAGAAATGTAATTGGAAAGTAGCAAAGTGAGGAATAATGAATGATTTTTGTTTGAACCACAGAAAACAATAGAAACGTAAATAGGAGTGTTAGTACCATTAAAAATTCAAAGGAATATTTTGGNCTAAATGAAACTCTTNTGATTGCAATAAAGCTAGCGGGAAAGCANCCGAGTAGTAAAACCAAGAAATGATAATAAAATGGTCCTCCGTGTCCTGCATCTTTTGTTTGAAATAANCGAATTTGATAATCAATAAAGTCATAAATCACTTGTTCTTTCCCTTGTATCATTAGTAAAAAGAACCAAAGACCTCCAATTNAGAGAAAGCTCANAACAAANGATAATATTCCTGACCATTTGGGCAGTACCTCTTTTCGGTTTAATAGTATAAAAAGAACNAAGGGTACGGAGAATAATATTAGGCCTACAGGTCCTTTTGTTANAATAGATAGACCAACAAGTGTTCCCGATATTAAATAATATTTAAGCTGACCACTCTTAAGCCCCTTAAAGCCAAAATAAAGTCCCATGACAATAAAGAGATTAAACCATGGGTCAATGATTCCTGAATGGAAATAAATATTAGGAAGGAAGGATCCTGCATAGGCGATTACCCAAATCCAGCCAAATCTTGAACGCTTAAGNTCTTTTCCTGATTTATATAAAAAAGCAAAGGTAAAGAAGGCGGCAAAGACATTCGGGAGACGCGCTGCAAATGCACTTATGCCAAAAGCTTTCATCGAAATAGCTTGCATCCAAATGAATAAGGGCGGTTTTTCCCAAAATGGAACGAAGTTTATCATTACTTGTGTATAATCTCCCGTTTCAATCATCTCTCTTGCACACTCTGCAAAATTGACTTCATCCCAATCAAACAAATGAACTGCACCTAAAAAGGGNAGGATGAGCGCAACAGTGAGCACCATGAGGTAGATATAAACCTTTGCTTTTATCATTCGTTTAGACGCAAAGGTTTGTCGAGATGATTCCACTTAGGCTCAAGGAAAATGGATGCATAATATGCAATTAAGGTTCCGATCAAAGAGCCTGCAATGATATCTTGAAGGAAATGTTGGCATAGATACACTCTCGTTAANGCGACTAGAATAGCGAAAATCACTAAGATTAGCTGTATGCTGAGTTTTGATTTGTATTGGTAAGCGATTACAGTACAAATAGCAAAAATACTCGCCGAATGTCCTGAAGGAAAGGAATTAGAGGTATGGTAGGTGAAANCTTCAATGAACCTAAAATCCGCATCACTTTGAAGAAAGTAATATGGGCGCTTCATCGTTTTAAAAAAAGTATGTTTNAGGAGTTGAACGATTCCAGCGGTAAGTCCAAAGGAAATAAGTGCTATNAGTGCAGTTTTAATTCGAATAAATAATAAAGCGATCAGAACCAAAAGAGCGAAAATTCCATCACCAGCATGTGTCAAGTAACGCATGACAACATCAAATCCTGAATTTCCGATTTGATTGATTTTTCTTTGGAAATCTAGCTTGTCTAAAAACAGTATAGATAGCGCTCCCAAGAACCAAGTAAATCTTACAATATTTAAATAAATAAATTGCACGGTATTTAATTTGACAGCAAAGTTAAACACATCAGTCTTCTTTTATCATGAAAGTGAATAAAATTGCATCGTAGGAGAAATGAGCCGCAATACAAAAGAGCAATCCAAAAGGTTCCATCCCATAGGAGATTAANANTATAAAAGGCAATACAATTAATCCATAAACGGAAAATCTCACGTTAAACGGATTAAGATAACCGTGTAAGGCAACAAAGACAATGGAGCACAAAAAGGGACCAAGAAAGGATTGTAATCCTGCTCTAAAAAGTAACTCTTCCCCCACAGCAGCNCAAAAAGAAAGAAACAATCCATGATGGACCTTTAAATTCATTGCTTTAACTAGGTGGTCAATTCTATTTGGAATTTTTTCAAAGAATGGTGCTTTCACAAATAGGTAAGAAATAAATCCATACACAATACCCAATTCNAGCCCTAAGAAAAGGTGTAAAACCGAATAGGATTTTATGTCTATAAAATCAATGAAAGTCGCATCATTAATAAAGTATTGAAGTAAAAATCCTGGGATGGGAAAAAGCAGTAAGGTAATCCACCCATAAATCAGCATTTGTTTTTTCATGATCTGCTTAAATACTTCTTGAATATTTGGTAGAGTTCTTTTTTCGTTCTAAATTAGNAGCCAATTCTAAAAGAACTGCCTATAGACCAAATTTACTTTTAATAGTTGTATTTCAACATAAAAATGTAAGTAATGGTTCTCTCTAATTTAGGTGATAGTGAATTAATCGTCTTATATAGTAATGGTAAAGAGCAAGCCTTTGAAACGCTTTTAATGCGTCACAAAGACAGGATTTATCGCTATATATTGTCCAAACTCAAGGACAGCGATTTAGCAAATGATGTTTTTCAAGATACTTTCGTCAAGGTNGTTAACACGATACGTNTGGGTAATTATAATGAAGAAGGTAANTTTTTGCCTTGGGCCATGCGCATTGCACACAATTTGGTCATTGATCATTTTCGTCGTCAAAACAAGATGAGAACGATTTCTGAATCTAGTTCTTTTGATCCTTCGTANTCAATTTTTCATAAAATTGATTCAGGCGAAAAGAATTANATAGAACAAANNACTCAAAATGAGCTAGAAGCGCAAATGGTAGACTTAATTAATTATTTGCCAGACGTTCAGAAGGAGATTATCAAGCTAAGAATCTTCAATGACATGTCTTTTAANGAAATTGCCGAGAAAAAAGACATCAGTATCAATACAGCGTTNGGNAGAATGCGTTATGCCTTGATCAATATGCGAAAAATGATTGATAAGCATAATTTGGTNACGGATTTTTAGGCCCGCCCTTTTTCAAGCTTTACCAGACATATATTTAGATTCTTATCCCTACCTTTGTGGTTCAATTTTTAGTCTATGTTTGAAAATTTAACGGATAAGTTTGACAGAGCTTTTAAGGTATTAAAGGGTCAAGGTCAGATTACCGAAATTAATGTTGCAGAATCTTTAAAAGAAGTGCGACGGGCCTTGCTCGACGCGGATGTTAATTTTAAAACAGCCAAGAATTTCACAAATAGTATTAAGGAGAAGGCCCTAGGTCGAGATGTTTTGACTTCTGTTTCTCCTGGTCAGCTTATGATTAAGATTTGTCATGAGGAGCTGATTCGCCTAATGGGAGGAAATGAAGTAGAGCTTGATTTAAAGCCTAACCCTTCTGTTGTGTTAATGTCTGGATTACAGGGTTCGGGTAAAACAACATTCACTGGAAAACTTGGTAATTACTTAAAAACCAAAAAGAAGAAGAAGGTATTACTGGTTGCCTGTGATGTTTATCGCCCAGCGGCGATTGACCAGCTTCATGTGCTAGGGGAACANCTTGACATAGAGGTNTATTCNGATAAAGAAGAAAAAAAACCAGTCAATATTGCCCAAGCTGCCATAAAGAAAGCAAAAGCAGAGGCTTTTAATGTTGTGATTGTGGATACTGCCGGACGTTTAGCCGTAGATGAGGCTATGATGGACGAGATTGAGGGTCTTAAGAATACTATAAACCCAGCTGAGACACTATTTGTCGTTGATTCCATGACGGGTCAAGATGCTGTAAATACNGCCAAGACTTTTAACGAGCGCATAAATTTTGATGGTGTTGTGTTGACCAAACTCGATGGAGACACAAGAGGAGGAGCTGCACTATCCATAAAAGAAATCGTTAATAAACCGATTAAATTTGTTGGTGTTGGTGAGAAAATGGATGCTTTGGATGTTTTCTATCCCTCTAGAATGGCGGACCGAATACTCGGAATGGGAGATGTGGTCTCGTTGGTTGAAAAGGCACAAGAGCAATTCGATGAAAAAGANGCTAAAAAGCTTCAGCGCAAGATCTTAAAAAACCAATTTGACTTTAATGATTTTTTATCTCAGCTTGAGCAGATTAAGAAGATGGGGAATGTAAAGGATCTTATGGGGATGATACCAGGAATGGGCAAGGCAATGAAGGATNCTGATATTCCAGATGATGCATTTAAAGGCATAGAAGCAATGATCCATTCGATGACACCACAAGAACGTTCTAACCCGGGTCTTTTAAATGCTTCAAGGCGCTCTAGAATCGCCAAAGGCAGCGGAACCACTGTGCAAGAGGTTAATAAGCTNATTAAGCAGTTCGAAGAAATGCGCAAAATGATGAAAATGATGAGTAACCCTCGCGCTATGTCAGGTATGATGAGTCAAATGAAAAATATGCGCGGAGGTATGCCCGTACTGTAAATGGAAAATTCCTCAAACTTATACCCGTCTAAACCAAAACTCAAGGAGCGGCAGACAAAAAACAATTGGTCAGTCACCTTTCTTTCCTTGGTTGTCTTTATTCTTTCTTTTCTCATTTTATTTCCTGAGAATATTCAATTTCTTATTTTTTTAATTCTAGTACTTTTCATTCACGAACTAGGTCATTTTTTATTCATGAAGCTCTTTCGATACCGTAATGTTCGAATGATGTTTGTGCCGCTTATGGGCGCTTTTGTTCAAGGTGCCAAAAAGGTGTATTCACAGAAGGAAAGCTTTCTAGTTGTTCTAGGTGGTCCAGTTCCAGGCGTTGTTTTAGGCGTTGTTGGCGCAGTTTTTGCGTATCAATACGAAATCAATTGGATGCTTGAGCTTAGTGCTGTTTTTATTCTGTTAAACATGATCAATTTGTTGCCGCTCGATCCTTTAGATGGAGGCCAGTTATTTAGATTACTTGTGAAATATGACCACGATCTTTTTCTCATGATTTTCTCGTTGGTTTCATCAATTGTACTTATTTCAACGGGTTATTTTATGAATTCGTGGCCCTTGATGCTGTTTGGGTTTTTAATGTCTTTTAGGGTGCGTTCCATACAGAAAAGGTANCAGGTTCGAAAGGCCTTAAAGGAGCAAGAGATTGTTTACAAGTTGAGCTATGAAGAGCTAAGCGANATGGAATATGCTAGAATCCGTTCTGTTGTNATCCATCAAAANCCATCTTTGCAAAAATATAAAGAACTTGGTAATTCGAATACAGACCGCGTTATTGCTGAGCATGTCAATACAGTTTTAGAAATTCCTTTGGTTCAGGATACTGGATTGTTTTTTAAGATTATTGTTGTGCTGTTTTGGTTGCTGTGTTTTGCGGCTCCCGTGTATCTTTTTATGGAATATGGAGGTCGATTTGGGTGGTATTTTATCTAAGTCTATGCNCTATTCTTTGATTTTTATTTTTACTGTNACGGCAAGTCTATTACTTGGTCAAACCTCTTGCGAGAAAGTATTTATCAAAGGCAGGGTTATTGATTCGCTGCGCCCTCAGTCTTTTTATAATCTAATGGTCGTAAATAAAACCGAAGGAAAGGGTGTTTTTGGTCAGCCAAATGGTTCTTTTTTTACTTATGCAAAAGATGACGACCAAATGGTGCTCTCAGTCAAAGGGTATCCTCAGCATAAATTTACTGTTGTTGCAGATTCGAATTGTCAGTATCAGATTGATGTTTTTATTGAGCGCCCACCACAAGTATTTGATGAGATCATTATCAAGCCTCTTAAAAGTCTTGCNCAAATCAAAGAGGAACGCGCCTCATTGGCATTGCGCGAGACTAGAATGGTACAGGGTGTGGAGGTCTTACAGAGTCCTATTACGGCACTCTACCAAGCATTCTCAAGGAAGGAAAGAAATAAGCGATGGATTGCTGAACAGGAGTATAAAGACAATAAAGCAAGAGTTGTCCGTGAGTTGCTATCTCTTTATGTGGCCTATGACATTATCGAGCTTGAAAAGGAAGAGTTTGACCTATTTATTCAATTTCTAAATATAAATGAGGATTTTCTGAAAACTGCAAGCGAAATGGATTTGGTTCTATTTATCAAAGATAAGTANGAACACTTTATATTATTGCGGTGAACCATTTTGAAAACGCTCTGTGCGGTTCCAAATNCCGTCACTGTTTCCTTTTAGATATTTAAAAAAGCCTATAAAAAGTGCGATGTTCATAGAAGTGAAATGCGTTAGGTACCTAAGAAAGCGNATATGAAATTTCATTTTCATGAGTAGAAGGTCTGTCAGTACGAGCAAAATCACAGTGCCAAAACCGATTAAAATAAAGAGGTTTAAGCTTGAATGTGTTTTAAAGAAATAAGCGGTTATGAGTGCTGCTATTAAAAAGAAGGGACTTAGCCATCTTAACACTTTATGAGATATGAATANAAATGCTACCTTATCGGNTCTGAGAAGCATTGATTTGAAGTGCGCTAAGTTTTGAAAATTCCCTGTAGAGATACGCACCTTTCTTTTAAATTCAGCACTTAAATGATTCGAAACATCTTCGAAAACAATGGCTTTTTGTTCATGAATACATTTGGCTTTCTTTCGGAGCACATTCATGCTGATGTGAAAGTCATCAACCAAATAGTTTGCTGGTACTTCAGAGAATAAATTTTTCCTCATCGCAAAACAGCCTCCGAAAGGGCCCATCATACTTCCGAATAGTTTGCCTTCCGCATCTTTTAGCTGAACTTCGAGTGAAATATAGCTCTGTTCAGGGAATGAAATACCCGTTTCGCTCAGGCCATAATGTTTCATGTGCGAGTCTACAAGGCCGATCTGTTGGTTTTTAAAATGCTTTGCTAGCTCAAACAAGGTGTCTTTTGAAAAAAGTACATTGGCATCCGTGAGTACCAATATTTCATTATTGGCTATTTGGACGAGTTTATTTACAATCCTAACCTTCCCGCTGCGCTCTTTAAAAACAATATGTTGGATTTCTGGATGGTCCANTTTATATTGGGCGATAATATCATCAGTAGAATCATCGCAGCAATCGGTTCCAATAAGGAGTTCTATTTTATTTCCCGGGTATTCAGAAGAAAATATACTATCGAGTTTCTTTCTTAAGACCAGTTCTTCATTATGCGCTGCCATGATGATAGAGAGCATCGGGAGATCCTCTTTATCATNATTCAAGGTGTTATTACTTTTGTTTTTTGAAAGAATAACCAGNGTGAATGGATAGATGAAGTATGTATAACATACGGGNACAAGGAGCANAGCAGGAGCNAGATATAGTAGATTGATCAAACGCAGTATTTTCTTTACGCTTTCGNTAGGATGTCTTTTATTTTTTTCGAGACAAGCCCAGACGCGTAGTTTTGTTTAATGTAATTTAAGCCTTCTGCACCAACTTTTCGTGCNAGGTCCTCATTTTGTAAAAGTAAGGATACCTGCTTAATAAAGTCTTCATTGTTATGGCAAACTGGAATTATTTCTGGTAAATCAAGGCCGTCTGCCGCATGTTTACTCAATATNCANGGCACTCCGAGAGACATGGCTTCCAATACCTTCATNTTTATACCTGAACCAGAAAGTATGGGGGCTACAAAAANACCATGCTTTGAAATAAATGCTTTGGAGGAAGGCACAAAACCGTGCGATACAATCTGTTTTTTNTTTNTGAGNGCCTCTATTTCCTCTGAAAAGCTNCCTGCTACATGAAGTATAAGCGCGGGGTGCTGTTTGAGTAATGCGGGAAAAACTTCATTGGAAAACCATAGNAAGCCTTCTTTATTTGGCATCCAATTGTAGGCGCCTAAAAAACATATAGCGTTCGATTTTACCTTCTTAGATTCTTCTCCTTGCATTGAGACAGGGATGTAGTTCGTTTGCTGAATACCTTGATTATTAAAAAAATGGTTGTCACTTGGAGCTATAGAAAACACATGGTCGTTCTTCGAAACAAATTCTAGCTCAAAAGAGCGAAGGGTTTTCGATAAGTGACTTAGGTACCATCTCTTTAGCGGGTTTTTGGAATTCGAGGCAAGCTTTTTCCAGATTAGATGCTCAACATTGTGCGCCCTTAAAACTCTTTTTGCTTTTGAAANAGACACAATTTCATCTATGTAGGCGCCGCAAAAAATACTTTCAAAAAAGATATAATCAAAGCTTTCTTTTTTTAGAATAGCCACAATTTTATCTAGAATAGCGCTTTGTTTAAAACGGCTCANATGGTATGACTTATTTTTAAGTATATGAATAAACGCTGNCCATGGATTGATCCGAGTTGATATTTCTACAGCAGAAAATGTAATTTGTTTGCTTAGGTCTTNGGGTATTTCATTTGCCTGAAANGGATGTTTTTGTGTAGCAATACACAAGTAATGAATTTTTGCCGAAGGAAACGTTTTCAAAAGGTCGCGAACAAATCGATCCATTGCATGACAGCCACCGTCTACGATAGGATAAGGTGGTTTATGGCTAAGAATCAGCAGGTTCATCTTTCTTGGGTTTTATTTTGAAAAGTTTAATCCAATTTTCTTTTGAGAAAAGAATCGAATCTTTTGCAGCGCTCCTAGAAAGCAGGATCGCAATCGGGGTAAATATGATACATGCCATCCACATCCCTGTAAAAGGTGATATTACGTACGATTGAACTAGGTTTTCTCCTGTCGTGATAATGGAAAAGTAAATTATAAATATAATTGCGGCAACAACCATTGGTGCGCCAAACCCTCCTTTCCTAATAATTGAGCCCAAAGGAGCTCCAATAAAGAAAAGCACAATTAAAGTGAATGAGAGTGCAAATTTCCTATGAAATTCAATCCAATAATTGGTCTCCTCCTTCATTATGGTTGAGAGGTAATTNATTTGGTTTTTTAAATTCGTGTTTTTTCTTCTGAGCTGGTCAACAAGCTTGGTATGGATACTTGTGAGCTGAAGNTCGCCAATGTCNCCACTTTGAATTGCGCGCATGTCAGGGCTAATCATTAAGGTGTCTTCGTCATCTTCTATGTTTTTTATGTTAAATATTGTCCCAGATCGCTTATTTGCCTGCTCATATGCATTTTGCATATTCTTCTCTTTGATGTCCAAAGAATCCATGGCACTGCTAATTTGAAAGACATTTAACATTTCATATTTATCCTTGAAAATATCGCTGTCTGATCGCTGTAACGAAAAACCAGAAATATTAATCTTATAGGTGGCCTTTTTAAATGTAGAAATTCGGGACGGTCGATTTAGGTGCGTTCTGTTTTGGACCTTACCNTCCGGCAAGAATATTGGATTTTGGATATCAAGTTCTTCAAATACATTTCCATTGATGAGCTCAAGAAATAAATACAGTGAATTGGTTGACTTATAAATTCTGAGTTCTTCTGCTTTTATTGTTTTAATCTCTGTTGGTGTCGTATGGTCGTGAATGATAATATCTTTATAACGTCCATTTGCTCCCGATCCCACCTTTATGGCATAGCCGTCAATTTCTTTTGTGTACACGCCAGGTTTTATAAGGCTTGATATTTTAGTGTTTTGAATATCATATATCAGTGCATGCCATTTTAGATTGGCAACGGGTATTACATAGTTGGAGAAATAAAAAGTAAAAATTGCAAGACTTATGACAAATATGGTTAGTGGCCTCATTATTTTATACAATGATAATCCGCTTGATTTTAGTGCGGTTAGTTCATTGTTCTCAGAGAAATTCCCAAAGGTCATCAGCGATGAAATCAGTATAGATAGGGGCAGTGCCAATGGAATCAAACTAGCTGAGACGTAAAACAAAAGCTCGAGAATAATGATGATGTCAATTCCTTTGCCCATTAAATCGTCAATGTACACCCAAAAGAACTGAAGTATTAAAATAAAAATGGAAATGACTAAGGTCAATATGAATGGACCTATAAAGGATTTTAAACTAAAAAGATAAAGTCTTGGCAACAAAGCTATATTCCTTTTGAATTATATTTTACCCGCTTTTAGACCAGTGCTATGCGCCAATGATTCTTTTCAAATCATTAATCTGTTGCTCCCAAAGCATTTTGGCAGATTCGATATCTTCGGGATATCCATAATCTACAATTTTCAACGAGGCAATACCTGTCATAGGATCGATGTCAATGTTCATTTCAAAATAATAATCATCTTCATTTTCCTCATCTTCAACCCATTTGAACTTCATTTTGGAATTCATTTTCCTTGTTAAAAGACGGGCTTTTTCAATGGCTCCGTCCCATTCAAATGAATACATATCATCTCTTACAGTCACGTTGTCTGCGAACCATTCAGATAATCCACTAGGGGACCCAATCATATTGTCTAAAACGCGTAATGATGTTTTAAGTAGGTATTCTAGTTCAAATTTTTCTTTCATAAAGCTAAAAAGTACTTGATTATTTCTGTGGTTATTCTTTGGCGCAATATACAGAATTTATTTTAACGATTTCTGTTTAAAACCTTAATGTTTTATGATTACATCCGATTGTTATAAATTGAAAAATTAAGGTTGAAGGTGCAACAAGAAATCTCTCATGATGTTCAGGTGTGCAGGTTCTTTTTGATACATTTTTTCAGGGTGCCACTGAACACCTATAATCCACCTATCATCAAGCCCTTTTGCCCATTCGGATGCTTCATTTAGTCCATCTGGGGCATGGGCAACTATTTTCATTCCTTCACCATGAACTTTAACTGCCTGATGGTGAAAGCTGTTGACTTCAAAATTAGCATCTCCATATAGCCGAAGCAATTCACTTTTTTCTTCTAATTCAATGGGGTGATATACATATTCCTGTTCAGCTGGGTCTCTATGAACCACCTTTTTNTCGGTTTTGTATTCTGAGGGTAAATCTTGGTACAAATCTCCATTTAAGCTAGCATTCAAAATTTGATGACCTCTNCAAATCCCAAGAATGGGAAGAGAATCTTTAAGTGCTTCTCTAATCATATAGAGTTCTACTTCATCCCTTTTTTTGTGCGTAACACAAATTTTTAAGCTGTCTTTTCTGCCATAGGTCGACGGATGNACATCTCTGCCCCCAGATAGGATTAGGCCTGAAACTTTTTCAAAGTTTTCATTACGCTTGCTTTTTTTAANCTTCATAAAGTCAATGAGCACAATGTTGCTNTCAATGGCATGCACNTAATCTACGATACTTGATTTCATAATTGCCGTAGCAACATATCTTTTGCNTTGGCTGTAAAGCGNATTTGCTGTTAGGGTAACAGNACAGAGGGCAATTAAAATTAATTTTATCATTGATCGTATTTTTGTCTTTGTGAAATTGATCTNCCNAGAGACAATTCATCTGCATAATGCAGTTCAGCGCCTACAGATACGCCTCTGGATAATGTGGTGATTAGAATGGAGCTGCTCTTTAATTTTTTAAATAGATAGAAATTAGTGGTGTCTCCTTCCATTGTTGGGCTCAAGGCAAATATGATTTCATCGATACCTTTGTTTGCNACCCGTGTCAAAAGTGGNGCTATGTTTAGGTCGCTTGGGCCAACCCCATCCATTGGGGAAATTACTCCTCCTAAAACATGATACCGACCTTTATAAGCGCCTGTTGCCTCAATGGCAATGATGTCTCTGATNTCTTCAACGACACAAACGATTCTTTCGCTTCTATTTGGATTCAGGCAAATATCACAGGTTTCTTGGTCAGATATATTTCCACATTGCTTACAATGTAAAACCTTTAGTTTAAGGTCTATAATAGATTGTGCAAAGTCGTGAATTTCAAGCTCATCCCTTTGTAGTAAATGTAAAGCCAATCTTAAGGCTGTCCTTCTTCCGATTCCCGGAAGAGAGGAAAGCTGTTCCACGGCTGTGTCTAATATTTTTGAAGAAATTTGCACGCCCTAAAAATAATCATTTTCAACCTTCTCCTTGTTTTATTTTTAGGCGTTTCACTTTCTATGTGTAACTTTGAATTGAAATGTCGAATAAAGCATTGAACATACAAAATAAAAAAGCCAAGTTTGAGTATCATTTGCTCGAACAATACACTGCTGGAATTCAGCTAAAGGGCACTGAAATTAAGAGTATTCGCAATGGAAAAGCAAGTATTATGGAAGCCTATGGTGTTTTTTCTGACGGAGAGGTTTTTTTACGAAATATGTACATAGCTGAATATGAAAACGGGAGCTACAACAACCATAAACCGCGCATCGACAGAAAGTTACTCCTAAATGCAAAAGAAATCTTGAAGATTGAAAAGTTTCTGAAGACAAAAGGGAACGCACTTATTCCTGTAAAGCTATTTTTATCTGAAAAAGGATGGTTGAAGGTGCTNATTGCNTGCGCAACGGGTAAGAAGACGCATGATAAAAGGCAGGATTTAAAATTGAAAGATGACAGAAGAGAGATGGACCGCGCAATGAAGCGTGGAGCTTAGTCTCTTATTACTGCAAAGCCCGGATACTTTGTTTTGTTAAAAACAAATTTACTGTCAGCAATTTCTTTGTTACTGATAAACTTAGTCAAGTGATAAATCATTGTCGTACCGTCGTTGGTTTTCATGACTGCCTTTTTCAGCTCATTCATCTTTACAGATACGTATAAAAGAATCGTATGATAATCTGCATCCTCAGGATTGGTAGGGTAGAGTTTAATGACGTGAACATTTTCACCATTGAATGTACTCGCTTTTTCGTATTTATTTTTAAATCCATTTTCCCAAATAGTCATTAGCTTTTTTGGATTCATACTCTCTTCNTCATCACTTGCNTANGATTCATANACAGANTGCTCNTCATTAATTACNGTCCAAGTNTTTTTACCGTCAGANAGTAAAGTGATGTCTCCATAGGTTGCAAAGTATTTATTTCCTTTCACCCAGCCTTTTCCTTTTTCGCTCTCGTTTACTCCAGTAGAAGTGTTTTTTATATTCGCATTAAATTCAACATAAAATGTATTCAGACTCTTCATNGAGCTTGAAAGCTTGTNNAAGATANNTTGNGANTTACTNGTCTTGAGCNATGGAAGTNGAAGCCAATAGTAAAAAANCAAATAGANGTGTNAATATTTTCATAGTTANTTAATTTCTNTGCAAATATCANAAATTATGCCAAACAAAAAAACTATCNNTTTTTG
>NHBV01000043.1:22543-23188 GCA_002167775.1 Crocinitomicaceae bacterium TMED16
ATTGTNTGTATTTTTGNCTTNTNAATGNCTTGAAAGTTTGTCCAATTGGTTTTTGTTGGTATCTTTGCACCCTTAAACATTTATAAACCGGGGTTTTGTACCCCAAATTGTAACAATTATGTCAACACGAATTCGTCTTCAAAGACACGGAAAAAAAGGAAAACCATTCTTTCACATTGTAGCTGCAGATAGCAGATCNAAAAGAGATGGTAGATTCATTGANAAATTAGGAACATACGATCCTACAAAAAATCCAGCGATTATTGAGCTGAACTTTGAGAGTTCACTAAGCTGGCTTCAAAAAGGTGCTGAGCCATCTGATACAGCTAGAGCCATTTTGTCGTACAAAGGCGTTATGTATAAAAATCATCTGTTAAAAGGTGTTTTGAAAGGTGCGCTAACAGAGGCTGATGTTGAAAAGAAATTTTCTGCATGGTTGTCTGAAAAAGAAGCTAAAATCGCTAAGAAAGCTTCTGATTTAGATAAGAGCTCTGAGAAATCCAAAGCGGATAAACTAAAATTAGAAAAAGAAGCAAACGAGGCAAGGGCTGCTGCGATCATCGCAAAGAATACGCCTGAACCTGAAGTTGTTGAAGAAGCACCAGCTGCCGAAGCTGCAACAGAAGAAGCAACAGCTGGCGCAGG
>NHBV01000044.1 GCA_002167775.1 Crocinitomicaceae bacterium TMED16
TAGTGACTGAAGAGCCAACAACAGAGGCAACTGAAGAAACAGCAGCGGAAGCAACTGAAGAAACAGCAGCGAAAGCAAATGAAGAAGCAGCAGCAGAAGCAACTGAAGAAACAGCAGCAGAAGCAACTGAAGAACCAGCAGCAGAAGCTACTGAGGAGCCAACAGCAGAAGCAACTGAAGAAGAACCAAAAGCTGAAACACATTCAGAAGAAGAATCTAAAAAAGATGATAATTCATCTGAAGCGGATAAAAAAGAAGGATAAGCATGAATTTTCGAAAGAAATAATCATATTTAAAAAAAAGGCGATGAAAACATCGCCTTTTTTTATGTTTTAATACTTCGATTTGTGTTAAGTTTCTAATTTTACAAAAAATAAAATTGAATGAGCGAGAAAGGAAGCGCAATTCTAGTTTTAGANGATGGTACGGTTTTTAAAGGAAACGCCATTGGAAAAACTGGAACTACAGGTGGAGAAATTGCTTTCAATACGGGGATGACAGGATATCAAGAGGTATTCACAGATCCTTCTTATTACGGGCAGCTTCTCATCATGACTACAGCACATATTGGCAACTACGGTACGCAAGCCAATGAACAAGAATCAGATAAGATCAATATTGCCGGTTTGATTACCAAAAAGTTCTCTGATGGCTATTCAAGACCTTCTGCCGACCAATCCCTTCAGGATTTCATGGTACATCATAAGACCGTAGGTATATCTGATATTGATACACGTGCGCTNGTGAGACATATTCGAGATAAAGGTGCGATGAATGCAATTATATCATCAGAAAATTTGGATGTAGAAGCATTAAAAAAAGAAGTATTAACGATTCCTAAGATGAACGGGCTAGAGCTATCATCAAAGGTCAGTACAACCGATGCATATGAGGTCTTACCGGAAACCGTGCTTTACAAAGTTTCTTTATTGGATTTAGGTGTCAAAAGAAACATTGTTCAATGTCTTGTTGATAGAGGCTGTCATGTTAANGTATTTCCTTTAAATTCTACCAAGGAAGANCTAGCTTCATTTCAACCAGATGGTTATATGCTTTCTAATGGACCTGGTGATCCCTCAGCAATGCCTGAAACGGTTGAATTGGTCAAAGAGATTGTNGATACAGGAGTTCCTGTGTTTGGTATTTGTCTTGGCCACCAGGTGTTCGGACTGAGTCAGGGTNTAAAAACCGAAAAAATGTTCAATGGCCATAGAGGAATCAATCACCCGATAAAAAATCTCAAAACAGGAAAGGGAGAAATNACTTCTCAAAATCANGGCTTTGTAATATCAAAAGAAAGCATAGAAGGGCAGTCTGATATTGAAATAACACACATTCACCTCAATGATGATTCTGTTGCAGGAATAGCACTTAAAAACAAACCTGTTTTTTCCGTACAATATCATCCCGAAGCATCNGCNGGACCNCACGATTCAAGATATCTATTTGATTCCTTTATCGAAAATATGAAAGCACATAAAAACTAAGCAAATGAGTTATATCGATAGCGTACACGCGCGTCAAATTTTAGACTCTCGTGGAAACCCGACAATTGAAGTAGAGGCCATAAGTATAAATGGTTACATGGGCAGGGCTGCTGTTCCTTCAGGAGCGTCTACCGGTATTCACGAGGCAGTTGAGCTTCGAGATGGAGACAAAGCTATGTACTTAGGAAAAGGGGTTCAAAAAGCCGTTTCAAATGTAAATACAGTGATTAGTGANGCTTTAAACGGTATGGATATTTNTNATCAGAAAGCCATCGACCAAAAGCTTATTTCACTAGATGGAACAGAAAATAAATCGAATTTAGGTGCAAATGCTATTTTAGGTACCTCATTGGCAGTTGCGAAATTGGCTGCACNGCATGCCGATCTNAGCCTATACAGGTATATCGGTGGAGTTGGTGCGGTTACAATGCCTNTTCCAATGATGAATATTTTAAATGGTGGGTCCCACGCTGACAACCTCATAGACATTCAAGAATTTATGGTTATGCCATTTGGAGCAGCCTCATTTTCTGAAGGCTTAAGATGGGGAACAGAAATATTTCATCACTTAAAGGCAGTATTAAAATCCAAAGGCATGTCAACAAATGTTGGAGATGAAGGAGGGTTTGCCCCTAATTTAGGTTCAAATGATGAAGCCATTAATGTTGTTCTCGAAGCCATAGAAAAAGCAGGTTTCAAACCAGGAGANGATGTTCATATTGCCTTAGATGCAGCCTCCTCAGAATTTTTTAAAGATGGAAAATACCACTTTGAATCTACAGGAGAGGTCATGAGCTCATCAGAAATGGTCTCATTTTGGGAGAACTGGTGTAATAAGTATCCTATTGCCTCCATTGAGGATGGATTAGCAGAAGATGATTGGGATGGTTGGAAGCTAGCTACAGAAAAACTAGGAGACCGTGTGCAACTNGTGGGTGATGACTTATTTGTTACCAATACAAAAAGATTATCAAGAGGAATCAACGAAGGAATTGCAAATTCTATTTTGGTGAAGGTGAATCAAATTGGAACCTTGTCAGAAACGATCGAAGCGGTTCAAATGGCAACAAAAAATGGATATACCTCAGTAATGAGTCACAGAAGTGGTGAAACTGAAGACCATACAATATCAGATTTGGCAGTTGCACTCAACACCGGTCAAATCAAAACTGGTTCNGCCTCTAGAAGTGATCGCATGGCAAAATACAATCAGCTTCTTCGCATTGAGGAAGAGCTAGGAGAAAGTGCTATTTATCCAGGAAAGAACTTTAAATACCTCTAGAATTTCAGNTATGCGCAAGCTAATCTTTCCATTTCTTTTTTCTCTTTTATCCTTTTGCTCATTTGGACAAGAATTAAATAGATACTTCGCGCAAGGAAAATTCAATTCAAAGGATACTGAGCTCATTGATTCAGTTGAGCAAGCCATTAAAAGTAAAGCAGGAATATANATGGTTCGTATAGATCAGAGNAATGGAAATGTTTTAATTTTCACAACTGATTTGCCATTTTTGACTGAAGAAGAATTCAAATCCTTTTTTGGCACGTATTCTCACCTTATCACATGTCCTTTCATTGGAATAGTGAGACAAGATGCATTTCGCGCCTTCCCATTTGAAGATTGCGAATGAACCTTCTTACNCAACGCACATACGGCATCTTGATCAACGAAAAACAAGAAGTTTTAATTTCAGATGAATTTAGATTCGGTCGTTATTTCAGAAAATTCCCAGGAGGTGGCGTAGAAAAAGGAGAAGGTATCCTTGATGCGCTCAAAAGAGAATTTAAAGAAGAGCTTTCGCTCGAAATTGATGCCCATGAATTCCTGTTCTTTAATGATTATTTTCAGCAGTCATCTTTCGATCCGAATGTGCAAGTTACNTGCTTTTACTACCTTGTAAAGTGTTCAGGAGCNAAAAATATGGCGTTAAAAAGCTATNAGNTACCCCTCACCGAAGATGGAGAAAAACAGCAATGGATTTCTATCAAAAAACTCAATATAGAGGCACTCACCTTTCCTATTGATCAAGATGCGCTAAAAACCTTAAAGACTAAATTAGGGCTTACTTTATAAATTTATCGGAAAGAATCAGGTCCTTTGTACCATGACCCCAGCTGTAAAATCCTTCACCTGACTTCACCCCTTTTTTACCAGCGGTTACCATATTTACTAACAAAGGACAAGGTGCATACTTTGGATTTCCAAAACCGTCATGTAAAACTTCCAGAATNGCCAAGCAAACATCTANGCCGATAAAGTCNGCTAGCTGAAGAGGNCCCATTGGATGCGCCATACCAAGCTTCATTACTGTGTCAATTTCTTCAACACCAGCAACACCTTCATGTAAGGTACAAATGGCCTCATTAATCATNGGCATTAAAATCCTATTNGCTACGAAACCAGGGTAATCATTNACCTCTACAGGCACTTTATTTAGGCTTNTTGACAAGGTCATGATTGTATCAGTCACCTCATCTGAGGTAGAATAACCTCTAATGATCTCTACNAGTTTCATNACAGGAACTGGGTTCATAAAGTGCATACCGATTACTTTANGAGGTCTATCAGTTACTGCGGCAATTTGAGTAATTGAAATGGAAGAGGTGTTTGTAGCAAGAATTGTATTTTCGTCGGCAAGTTCATCAAGCTGTTTAAAAATTTTCAACTTTAATTCTGTATTCTCAGTAGCAGCCTCTACAATAAGTTCAGCTCCTTTAACACCAACATCCATACTCGTATTAACTGANATTCTATCAAGGGTCTGTGCTTTATCTTCCGCAGATATTTTCTCCTTTGCNAATTGACGNTCTAAGTTCTTTGTTATCGTATGTATTGCTTTTTCAAGTGCTTCTTTCGATAAATCAATTAAAGTTACTGTATACCCAGATTGTGCGAAAACATGAGCGATTCCATTTCCCATAGTACCGGCTCCAATGACTGCAATGTTCTTCATGAATTTTTTTTCACAAATATAAGCATTCAAAGAATTTAGATGATTTTTATCCCGAAATCAATCCGTTCCATTTTCCTATCTTTGAACAGAATGCTGAATCGTATCAAAAAGAAGCTTACCGGCAATGATTTTTTAAAATCATTGGCCGTTTTAATGACAGGTACACTGATTGCACAAATTATAGGTTACCTGCTTGCTCCAATCATTACAAGATTATATACACCAGCTGAGATGGGCGAGTTCGGGATGTTTCAGCGGGTCACCGTGCTGCTTGCAACAATTGCCACAGCGCGCTATGAATACGCNTTGCCCTTGCCCAAAAAAGACAAGCATGCTTTTATTCTATTTCGTTTTGCTTTAAAAATATCGCTAATTACAATTTCACTTTGCCTTGTTGCAGGTATTGTCTTCGCATTAATGAAGGGTAAAGGTATTGACTTTTACCTGCTCCTGCTCCTGCTCATTATTTCCGTTTTTTCATTGGCCTTTTTTAATTTAGGAACGAATTGGTCGATAAGAAAAAAGTACTTTAAGAAAATATCTTTGTCTAAAATGAGTAACTCAATTACGCTCAATAGTTCAAGAGTTGTTTTTGGTTTTTTGAGCTGGGGAAGTTTAGGATTGATCCTTTCGTTTGTNCTTAGCTTGATTGTAGGAGCTTCTTTTTTTGTNTATGATTTTCTCACACTGAAATTCATTTCAAAATCTTCACTTCATAAATTAAAAACACGCGTTTTAAGTAGAGAATATAAAAACTTCCCTTTGGCCTCCCTGCCCCATTCNCTATCAGATCATGCCAGAGATTTGTTCATTGGAATTATACTCATTGAGCTGTTTTCAGAGAGTATTTTTGGGTCNTTTGACCATACCTATAAAATGCTTAGAATACCTGCAATGCTAATAGGAGCATCTCTTTCTCAAGTATTTTTCAATCATATCTCGGGTAAATTTAATGACGGNGAATCCATTTTGCCTTTATTCAAAAAAATAATAGGATACCTCGCGCTATTCTCAATAATCCCATTTGCAGTTATTTATTTTTTTGGTACAGAGCTATTTACTTTCGTATTCGGAGACCAATGGATGATTTCAGGTAGGTTATCTGAAATAATGGCTCCATGGCTAATGCTAAATTTTATTGTAACACCTCTTTCGACAATACCCTTGGTGTTCAACAAGCAAAAGAGCTTTTTCTTGATTAGCCTGCTAACTTCGGGATTACAGGTCGCAGGTTTTCTAATATTACCTTACTTACTGATTAAAAATGACACTCAGCTATTTCTAGTTTTTGAGCTTGTGACTTGGTCCCAAGTCGTTATGAATCTATTGATCTTATACTATCTTTACAATGTCGTGAAGCGGCAAAAATTGAATTCATAAGTTTGATCCACCAAGGACCATGCTCATTGACCAAATGATTGAAATTAACTATTTCTAATCNAATGACTATTAAACCATTTTTAAAAGCACATACTTTTTTTAGCATNTACAATGTTGTATTTATNCTGCTTTTATTTGGGGAATTCTATACGTTTNGTGGTAAGCACATATGGCCACTTTCGTTGTGCTATTTTAGTTTCTTAATGATTTATGTAATTGGATTTCAGCTATTGAAAAAACAATCTATTCCTGCCTCAAAATTTAATTTTCAAGTGCTCCTGTATCCTTTAATTATTTTCAGCTTATCCCTGATTGGATTTCACATAATCTCCATCGGTGGTTCACCGGCATTTGAAGGCCTAGAGATGATGAAAACATCCGAAGTGAACATACATAGAAAGGAAATAGGTATCAGAGCACACGTCGTCTGGCGCTACATATCAAGTATGAACATTAAAGCNATCCTTCCTTTCACATTACTTTTATTGCTTATAACGAAGAGAAAAATGTATTGGTTTGTTTTTTTCGCAGGATTATTTTATACATTTTCTTTAATGCAAAAAAGCCACGTATTATCCTTTCTNATGCCTGNATTGTTGTATTCCTTATTTACAAAAAAGTGGATGTTCGTATTCAAATATACAATGTCAATTGCATTGATTATTGTAGGTCTTGTCTTTGTNTCTAACCCTCCGCTGCGCGGCGGTGAAAACGACCTGAAAGAAGCTTCAAGTNAANCAATCAAAGTTCAANAAGAATCAGNATTTCAAAAAATATCTAGTGGCTTATTGAAACGTGTTTTTATATTACCAGGTGAAATGGTTGGAAATTGGTTCGAAATCATTCCCGAACATAAACCTTTCCTCGAAGGCAAAGGATATAGGACTTATTGCAAAATTATGCAGCAAGAATATCACGATTATAANCTTGAGCTTTACCCTGTTATTTATCCCGATTATGCTGAAAAAGGGGTGCNGGGAAGCGTCAATGCTGCACATTTTATGAGAGGCTATTCGAATTTCGGAAATATAGGGCTTANACAGTCAGGAGCATTTCTTGCCATCGTATTTTTGGTCATGAATATTCTATTTAAAAATACGGGTATTGAGATGAAGCTAACGCTGAATCTTTTTCCCATATTTTTATTGAGCTCAGGATCATTGACCACTATTTTATTCAGTGGTGGATGGGGCATCGTAATGGTGTTATTTTGGGTTTTTAAAAAAGAACTTGATGAAAAACATGAATAAACAATCCGTTATCTGTCACCTAACAAGTGCGCACTCTGATGGGGACATACGTATTTTTCATAAGCTNGCTGTTTCGAGTGCTGAGCGCTATAAAACCTATTTCATTGTTCCCAACGGAAAAACAAGAATTGAAAACAATGTACAGGTCATTGGTTTTCACTCGGTGATGAAATCTCGACTTCAGAGAATGAAAGAAACCGTTGACGAAGTGCTTAAAGAAGCTTTAAAAGTAAAAGCAGATATATATCACCTGCACGATCCTGAATTATTAAGAATCACGAAAAAATTAAAATCGATAAATGGAGCAAAGGTTATTTTTGACTCTCATGAGGATGTCCCAAAACAAATTTTGGATAAGTACTGGATTCCAGTNGTATTTAGGAAACTTATCTCTAAACTATACGGCTATCATGAAAAAAGAGCATGTAAAANNATAGACGGTATTGTATCTGTTACACCAATTATTTGCAAAAGATTTTCCGAATTTCATCCAAATGTTGAGATGATCGCCAATTATCCCCAGATTAATTTACCAGAAGGCCAAGTACCNAAAAAGACACACAACCACATCTGTTATATCGGAGGCTTGTATGAATCTAGAGGATTAAGAGAAGTGATTCTTGCCATAGAGCACTGTGATGTAGTACTTCATCTTGCAGGTAGCTTTGATACTCAACAATTTGAGATGGAACTAAAGCAACTAAAAGGATGGAAAAAAGTTGTTTTTTATGGACAGGTAAATCAAGCAAAAATCACTGAACTATTGGGGACATGTTCAATTGGTATCGTAACGCTTCATCCCACTCCAAGCTATCTTGAAGCCTACCCCATAAAAATGTTTGAATACATGAATGCAGGACTTGCATTGCTTTCAAGTGACTTCCCACTATATAGATCCTTACTAAATAAAATTGATTGCAGCGAATTTGTAAATCCATTAGATCCCAATGAGATTTCAAATACCTTAACGACAATGCTAGAAGACAAGCAGCGACTCAAAGAAATGGGTTATAGGGCAAAAAAAGCTGCCTTAGCGCAATACAATTGGAGCAAAGAAAAAGAAAAACTTTATGCTTTTTACGATAAGCTATTGCATGGATAATTTCTTAAAAATTTATCATAAATCTTTTGTGCTGTTCTCGGTATTGTGGCTGATATTTCCGAAGTTTTCCTCCTTACTCATTATTTGGCTTTGTCTATTGACGATTTATGGGGCAATAAAAAAACATTTNGTATTCAAACCGAATATGGCCTTGTTNGCNATGATGGCCTTGTTCGGTGCATACCTCCTTTCTATTTTCATTCTTGACGCTCCATTATCTAGCTTGAAACTTTTAGAAAATAAATTATCATTACTCATTCTACCGCTGATTATTTCCTATTATCCNGCAACACAAAAAGAGCTTATCTATCTTTTTAGAGCCCATATCGCAGGATGTATTGTACTTATTTTAATCGCATTTTATGATTCATATCAATGCAGCATTTCTTTTGGGGAAAGCCTACGATGTTTTAGTACTACTAACTTTTCTCAAATTCATCATCCAAGCTATTTTTCTGCCTTTTTAATACTTTCATCGGTAGCGGTCATTCTTGATAAAAGCAATACAATTGTTCCAAATAGACCACTCAGAATCATACTATTTTTAGCTACATTATTGGTTCAGTGGAACCTGGGAAGCTTGGCTGGATTTCTTCTAATTACATTACTCGTACTCATTTTACCCATACTTATTTCCGTATTTCAAGGCGGAGTAAAAAATTTAATTCTCAGCTATAGCATANTCACGATTATTGGCATCGGATTTATTTTTTCATCAAAAGAAATAAAAGCCGATTTTTCAAATGCACTCTCCTTTGTTAAAAATTATAATGAAAATCCAGAAGAATTTATTCNAAATAGAACTTATCCCCTTGAAGGAAATGAAACGAGGCTGATTTTATGGGATGTCTCCACNAAAATATGTTTAAAACACCCTCTTGGAGTTGGATTGGGAAATCTTGATTTTCATATGCAGGAGGAGCTTAAAGCCATTGGACATGGTCAACTTGCTCTAAAACAAAATAACCCACACAATCAATTTATTCAAGTCACGGCAGAATTAGGTATTGCTGGATTGGTACTTTTTCTATTCATCATTATTTACCTATTTGTCATGGCCGTGAAACAAAAAAGATTAATTCTTTTTTCTTTGNTCCTTTCTTTTGTCGTTTTTTGTCTCTTTGAATCTATGATTCAAAGGCAAAGTGGCATCGTTTTCTTTTGCTTTTGGTTTGCTGTTTTGAGCAGGTTCGATGAAAAAAACAGATTTGTTCTATGAAAATACTGATTCTTACACAATACTANCCTCCTGAAATCGGTGCTCCTCAAAATCGCCTACATGAATTAGCCATTCGCTTAAAAAACAAAGGATTACAGGTAGAAGTATTGACAGCTTTGCCNAATTATCCAAAAATGGAAGTTTTTGAAGATTACAAAAGAAAACAAAAGAGAGAAGAAACGATTGAAGGAATCNCAGTACACCGATCCTGGATNTANGTGTCAGCATCAAAAAGTCTTGTTGCNCGACTCCTAAATTATTTCAGCTTTGTTTGGTCAAGCTATTGGCGTGGACGAAAATTACAATCCTTTGATTACTTGATGGTAGAAAGCCCNCCTTTGTTTCTTGGGTATTCAGCAATGGCCTTAAGTAAAAAATTAAATGCGAAGCTCATNTTTAATGTTTCAGATCTTTGGCCTGAAAGTGCTGAAAAACTTGGTTTGGTGACCAATAAAAGTCTATTGAANATGGCNTATAAGCTAGAAAAAAAATGCTACAAAGCTTCTGCGCTAATTACGGGGCAAACACAGGGAATTGTCAATAACATCAGACAACGCTTTCCAGGAAAAGAGGTGAGCTGGTTGCCCAACGGGGTCGATATTTCGTTTTATGATCCTGAGAAAATTCCAAAGAGTGACTTTAGACAAGTCAATGGATTTAAAGATGACGATGTTATTTTCTTTTATGGTGGTATTTTGGGCCATGCGCAAGGGCTTGAGATTATCATTGAAGCTGCGAAAGAACTACAAAGTACACATGCACAATTTGTGATTCAAGGAGCAGGACCAGAAAAGGAGCACCTAGTTGCACTACATGAAAAATATGCCCTCGAAAACATTCACTTTTTGGAGCCCGTTGCAAAATCGGAGATGCCAGGTATACTAAAGTCTGTTGACATTGCCATCGTTCCACTAAAAAAGTTAGACCTTTTTAAAGGTGCAATACCTTCAAAAATATTTGAAGCGTTGGCAATGAGAAAACCGTTACTGCTTGGCGTTGATGGAGAAGCACGCAAACATTTTATCGAAAATGCACAAGCCGGTCTATTCTATACCCCAGAAGATATCGATAGCTTAAAAACACAGGTGCTGTATTTCCTAGAAAACCCCGATGAAACAAAAAAAATGGGCGAGCGTGCAAGAAATTATGTGGCTGATGTTTTTGACCGTAATAAAATAGCGGAAGGCTTATACGATGAACTTCAAAATATGTAATTTCGAAGCATGATACCATTTTCACCACCACGTATCGATCAAAAAGTGCTTGATGAGGTAAACGCTGCCTTGTTAAGCGGCTGGATTACTACAGGCCCTAGAACCAAGCTCTTTGAGCAAAGAATTTCAGCATATTGCAGCTGTAAAACAACTGTTGCCGTCAATTCATGGACCATGGGTATGGAGGTTTTCCTCAGGTGGTGGGGCATTGGACCCGGTGATGAAGTGATCATTCCAGTATATACGTATTGTGCAAGTGCAAATGTTGTATTGCATACAGGTGCAAAAGCCGTGATGGTCGATATTAATGGAGACGACTTTAATATTGCACTCGACAAAATAGAAGCAGCAATTACACCAAAAACAAAGGTCATTATGCCCGTAGATATTTCAGGGTTTCCCTGTGACTATGACGAAATAATGAATTGTGTCAAGAAACATAGCTCAATCTTTGTACCCTCTAATGAGAAACAAAAAAAACTAGGACGCATTTTAATCGCCGCTGATTCAGCACATAGTTTTGGTGCGACCTACAAAAACAAACGCTCAGGAAGCTTTACAGATATCAGCTGCTTTTCTTTTCATGCAGTGAAAAACCTCACAACTGCGGAGGGTGGTGCTGTATGTTTTAACCTTCCGGAAGTCTTTGATCATGAAGAAATTTATAAAGAATTTGTAACGATTACTTTGCATGGACAATCCAAAGACGCCTTAGCAAAAACTAAAAAAGGCGCATGGAAGTATGATGTGTTAACACCAGGATACAAGTGTAACATGACCGATATTCAGGCTGCCATAGGGTTGGTGGAATTAGATAGATACTCCGAAAATTTAGCACGGAGAAAAGAAATATTTGATGCCTACGACACCGCTTTTTCAAAGAAAAAATGGGCCCTATTGCCCCCACACCAAACTTCGGACAAGAAATCGAGCCATCACCTTTATCTACTCAGAATCAAAGATATTTCTGAAGCACAAAGAGATGAGATTATACAGGAAATATTTGATCAATCTGTTTCTGTGAATGTACATTTTCAACCTTTACCTCTGCTCACTGCCTATAAAAACCTTGGGTATGATATCAATGACTTTCCAATAGCCTATCACAAATACCAGACAGAAGTTTCTTTACCGGTTTATTATAACTTGGATGCGGCACAGGTTCAGCAAGTCGTGACTGCTGTGATTAACTCAGTAGAAAAGATTCTAAAGCATTAAGCGATGAAAAGAGCTTTTGATTTTTTGTTTTCACTCTTCATTCTTGTTTTATTTTTACCAATCGGGATAGTCATTTCTATACTCATTCTTTTTAGCTCACGCGGAGGAATCTTTTATATGCAAGAGCGAATTGGTAAAAATGGTGTTCCATTCAAGCTTTATAAATTTCGGTCTATGCGTTTGAGTGCAGAGGCAGCAGGGAAACTCACTATAGGAATGAAAGATCCGAGAATTACGAGTGTAGGTGTATTTATTCGAAAATATAAGCTTGATGAATTTCCGCAGTTTATCAACGTGCTTAGGGGAGATATGAGTATTGTTGGACCACGACCAGAGGTTAACGAATTTGTTGTATTGTATACTGATACACAAAAAAAAGTACTTGATGTCAAACCAGGAATAACCGACTACGCCTCTATTGAATATTTCAATGAGAATGAATTATTGGCAGCATCTGATGATCCAAAAAAGACCTATATCGAGGATATTATGCCTGATAAAATAAAGATCAACCAAAAATATTTGGCCAATCCGACATTGAGTCATGACCTCGAAATAATTTTTAAGACAATTTTAAGGGTGCTTAAAAACTAAATGAATTTTAGTATCTTAAACAAAACCTATCGTTATGAAAAATAAATTGTTTTGGATCGGAATTGTTTTGTTTTTGGGCACAAGCTGTTCAAGTTTGAAAAACATCAAGGTTTCTCAAATTGAGGCAATATGGTTCGAATACAGTCCCAATCAAAACTTGAACAATGGCTCTAGATTTGAAGGAGAAATTCTGCTTCAAACCTATGATGGAAAGCAGCATGAGATGTCAAAAAATAGCAATCTATCCTTTAAATCACCTGACATTAGACGCTCCGGGAATTCTAAATTATACACCTTGGTAAAAAAGTCAAATTCGTTTGATGATGACAGGTGTTATTTGACCCTAAAATACACCAATAGAGATGAGAAATATATTCAAAAAGATTCGGTCATCATGAATTTTAGAGGACCATTAAAAATTTTATATAACGGAGCTAATGGTGTAAGTGGAAAACATCAACGAAATCGGGGAACTCCACTTTTGTGGAGAGATGGAAAAGATGGAGAGCACGGACCAAATGGAACCAATGGAGGATCATCAAAAAATTATTCCGTACACATGTGGCAGGAAGAAAATATGATTTATGTCTATTCACGAGAGAACAATTCAAATACAGCACCATTCTATTATAAGATGCAAAAGGGCAATAGCATTTATTTTGATTTATCTGGGGGAAATGGTGGAAACGGCGGAAATGGCGGAGATGGTGGAGATGGCAAAGACGGAGACATAAAAAATGAAAAAATGAGACGTGTTGGCGACGCTGGCAACGGCGGAAATGGCGGTAACGGGGGTAACGGGGGAAATGCAGGTAACCTTAACCTCTACATACACGAAAATTGTGCAGACATTGAAAGTTTGTTGACAACCAAAACAAAAGGTGGTAGATATGGAAGTCGTGGTATGGGTGGAAAAAGGGGAACGCCTGGTACACCTTTAGCGGGACAACAGGCAGGTCGGCAAGGATTTCCCGGAACAAATGGCGTTGAAGGATTTAAAGGGATGGACGGTAATGTACAGAAGTATATTCAAAGCTTTGATTACTCGGTCTACATCGATTAAAATCTGTTGGAAGCTGTCTAAATAAACTCTCTCTCAACCTCCTTGAATGTTTTGACACTTTTGAGCGTTTTACTTTGCGACTCAATCAAATAAAAGTCAAAAGGAAACTTAAAAGCTAGGTCCAGGTCGTGCGTTGAAATGATGATCCCTTTATTATACTCACTGGCCATTTTACCAAGTAGCTCGTAGATCTTTCTTTTATTGGCATAATCAAGGTGAGAAGTCGGCTCATCCAAAAGAATATAATCGGTCTGCTGCACATATGCTTTCGCAATCGCACATAAATGAAGTTCACCCGAGCTCAGCTCGTTCGTAAATTTATCGGCCAAATGAGAAATACCAAAAAGGTCTTTCGCTTTTTGAATGAGTCCATAATCCTCTGCGCTATGCTTGCCTATAAAATTCTTGTCATGATAACGACCAAGTAATAAAAAGGCATCCACTGTCAGAAAAGGAACCCCTTTAACATTTGACCTTACGTACGCTATTTTCTTCGCTAAATGTTTGTATGAATAATCCGACAGAAGCTTACCATCAAATGAGAGCGATCCTTCAATTGGATAAATGAGTCCCGACAAGGTGTTCAATAGCGCTGATTTTCCTATTCCATTTTTTCCCAAAAGCACATGCACCTTTCCCTGGTCAAAATCCATTTCTGGGATAGCAAACAGTGAAGCATCAAAACCTATTTCCGTGTTTTTTATCTCTATCATCTGATTTTACGAATTAAGATATAGATAACGAAAGGCGCTCCTATGAGTGAGGTCAGGGCATTAATGGGAATTAATATCCAGGCACTCAAAAGCTGAATGAGTATATCACAGCTCAAGAGAAACAAAGCTCCGAACAACAGATTTGCAATTAATAGTAGCTTATGGTCCTGTGTTTTGAAAAGCATTCTCGTTAGGTTTGGAATTGCCAAACCAATAAAAGCGATGGGTCCACAAAACGCTGTAATCAAACCCGTAAATAAGGCCGTTATAAAAACAATCATAAGCCTCAATCTCTTTACATTGTAACCCATTAATCGACATTCCTCCTCACCCAATACGAGTAGGTTCAGTGGGTTCACAATAAATAATGAAGCCACACCACCTAGTATAAAAACAAGAAATATTACGGGAAGTTGCTCGATAGTTACCCCGTTTAAAGAACCCATTGACCAAAGGGTAAAAGCTTTCAAGGATTCCGCTTCAGAGCTTAGCTCTAGAATTGTAATAATAGCAGAGACAAAGCTTCCAAGCATTACACCAAAAAGAAGCAAACCTATTTGACTTCTCAAAAAAGAAGCTGTGAATAAAATGAATAAACCAAAGACAAAAGCGCCAATTAGCGCAGCTCCAATCAAGCCTAATTCAGTGCTCAAAAAACCTGCACCAGATAATATCCCAATGGCTACCATGAGGCTTGCACCTGAATTTATTCCAAGTACATACGGCCCCGCCAATGGATTTTGAAATAAGGTTTGCATGAGCATACCCGCAATCGACAGAGCAGCCCCTGCAATCAATGCAATACAAACTCTAGGCAGTCGAATTTCTCTGATTATCAGCTCTGAAAGATTGCTGTCTGAATAGGTAAATATGGCATTATAAACATCCAAACCATTTGTTGGAATATCGCCAATATGTAAACCCAATAAGGCAAGCAAAACAATACCGATTCCCACCGGTAACAAAAGGATTGTATTGGAGCGATTTGAATTCATTCAACTCTTTTATAAAATACCAACTTAATTGTATCCATCTCTCTTCCTCTCCTTAGCTCTGAATAATCGGATAAAATGAGGTCTGGTCGACAAGCAGAAAGTTCCCAATATTTATTTGAATTATGGGTATAACAAAATAAGGAACTTTGTTCTAATATGGGTAATAATCGTGATTTAGGATGTGCCTGAAGAATCTCTCGTTTAGATTTAAAACCGGGATTCAACCAAAGATCAAGTCCCTTGGTTAAACCTACTATTTTTTCAAAAGAATAAGACAAGCTTCCTGTGCCTGGTTCATCTGAAAAAACATAATTTAGTCCGGCATCTCTTAGCAACTGTGCATGATAGCTTTCGCCTGCTGGAGCATACCAAAAATCACCTGTGATATTACCGGATAGGGTCCTGATAGATTTATAAGTATCGGTACTCGTCTTAATGCCGTCATAATTTTGACAGATCTCTTTAAATTTTATTTTTGCTTTCTCCTGATTTCCAGTTAAATAACCGTACAACAATATCCACTCTGCCCGACCCAAGGGATGTATCTCACGCCAATCAAAATTAGGAATGCAATACACCCCAACTTTTTTCAATACTTTTTCCTTAGCAAAGGAGCTGGAAAAGGCACTATACATTATAATCTCTGCCTTGGACTTAATCACTTTTTCCACATCGATACCCTGCTCTTCGCCTAATTCTATAAGTTGCGCAGATTTTAATTGTTTATCATAAAGGTATTTTAAATTCGAAACTGCAACGATGTGATGCTGTAAACCAAGCTCAGATAGCATGCCAATATGGGTGCTAGACAAGCATGCCAATCGCTGAACGGGCTCTTGAAAATCATATGTACCACTTGTAACATTTGACTTGAAATTTGGCAAACGAATGCTATACAATTTAGCGGTATCGTCTGGGTTTTGGATTTGAATAAGAACAGCTTCTTTCGATTCTGAAATCTTTAACCATTTACTATATTGACAAACATTTATGGACGAAGTAGAAGCTTTTCGACTTGGTGAATTTGTGCAGGATACTGCCAAAAGAAAAACCACCAAGTACAGCACTTTCATTTAGTACTGCTCTGATTTATTTGGAAAATCACCACTTTGTACATCTTTAATGTAAGCCTTGAACGCATTGCTCATCTGTTCATGAAGATTGTTATATTTTCGAAGGAATCTAGGACTGAATTCATTGTTGATTCCGAGCATATCGTGCACAACTAAAACCTGTCCATCAACATCTCCTCCTGCTCCAATGCCTATGATGGGAATAGAGACTGTTTCAGCCACTTTTTTGGCTAAAGCTGCAGGGATTTTCTCCAACACAATTGCAAAACATCCTGCTGCCTCTAACGCCAATGCATCTTCGATAAGATTCGTCGCCTCTTCTTCCTCCTTGGCGCGAACGACATAAGTTCCAAACTTATATATAGATTGAGGTGTTAGACCTAAGTGACCCATTACTGGAATTCCGGCAGTTAAAATCCGTTGAATAGATTCCAATATTTCCTTACCTCCCTCCATTTTAACAGCATGACCACCAGACTCTTTCATGATCTTAATCGCGCTAGAAAGTGCCTCTTTTGAATTTCCTTGGTAAGAACCAAAGGGCATATCAACCACAATAAGCGATCTCTTCACAGCTCTAACAACTGAGGAGGCATGATAAATCATTTGATCTAAAGTAATCGGGAGTGTCGTTTCATGACCTGCCATCACGTTCGAGGCGGAATCTCCAACCAAAATAATATCCATCCCCGATTCATCTATGATTTTCGCCATAGAGAAATCATAGCCCGTGAGCATTGAAATTTTTTCACCCGAATTCTTCATCTCCTGAAGCGTATGGGTGGTTACTTTCTTTACATTTTTATGTACTGACATACTGTAAAATTAGGAATTTGAGAGGTACTGTTCAAGATTTTGTGTGATTCGCTTGGGAATATCCTTGGTTTCAGCTCTTTGAAAAGCATTTCCTGTTATTTTTTCGTACAGCTCAATATACCTGTCTGAGACAATCTTGACAAATTCATCGGGCATGATAGGCATCTCCTGTCCTTCTAGACCTTGAAAACCATTTTCGATGAGCCACTGCCGAACAAACTCTTTTGAAAGCTGCTTTTGAGGTAGATTATCTAACTGTCTTTGTGCATATCCATCAGCGTAAAAATAACGAGACGAATCCGGTGTATGAATTTCATCAATCAGAATAATTTCACCATTTAAAAGTCCAAATTCATATTTCGTGTCCACCAAAATAAGGCCTTGTTTGGCGGCCATTTGTGTTCCACGTTCAAAAAGCTGACGGGTATACATTTCGAGCTTTTCATAAATGTCTTTAGGAACAATATTTTGAGCAAGAATAGCCTCACGAGAAATATCTTCATCGTGCCCCTCATCCGCTTTTGTAGCGGGGGTTATAATTGGTTCAGGAAACTTATCGTTTTCTTTCATTCCTTCTGGCATATTGACACCACAAAGAATTCTTTTTCCCAATTTGTACTCTCGAGCGGCATGTCCTGCAAGGTATCCACGAATCACCATTTCTACACGAATGGGTTCGCAAGCCTTTCCCACAGCAACATTTTCATCAGGAGTCGCAACAAGCCAATTTGGAACAATGTCCTCAGTAGCATTTAAAAACATGGTAGCCACCTGATTTAGTACCTGTCCTTTAAAAGGAATCCCTTTCGGTAAAATGTGATCAAAAGCAGAAATACGATCTGAAGCCACCATGACCAAAACATCATTTTCTAGATGGTAAACGTCTCTTACCTTTCCATTATATACAGATTTTTGTCCTCTGAATGTAAAGCTTGAATTTGTTAGTGCTTCCATTTATGATTCTTTATTTTTTGCATCATACTTTTCATATGCTTCGATGATCCTAGTGACTAATTTATTTCGAACTACATCACTTTGACCAAGTCGAATAATACCGATTTCTTTGACCTCTTTTAACGTATCTAAAGCAAAAGAAAGGCCTGATTTTTGTCGCGAAGGTAAATCAATTTGAGACATATCGCCCGTAATAATGAACTTTGCTGTTGTACCCATCCTGGTCAAAAACATTTTCATTTGCATCATGGTTGTATTCTGACCTTCGTCCAAAATAACAAATGCTTTATCTAATGTGCGGCCTCGCATAAAAGCTAAAGGTGCGATCTCGATCACTCCATGCTCCAGCATTTCTGCTAGCTTTTCAGCAGGAATCATCTCCCTTAAAGCATCGTACAATGGCATCAAATAAGGATCGAGCTTTTCTTTTAGGTCCCCAGGAAGAAAACCAAGGTTCTCCCCTGCTTCCACTGCAGGTCTAGTCAAGACAATTCTTTTGACCTCTTTTGCTTTCAATGCTTTTACTGCCAAAGCAACTGCAGTATAGGTTTTTCCAGTTCCAGCTGGCCCTACTGCAAAAACCATATCATGTTTTTCAATGGCATCGACCAACTTCTTTTGGTTAACCGTTCGTGCTCTGATTTTATTACCCCCATTTCCGTGAAGGATCACATCTGAGGATTCTCTCCCACCAATTAAGGATGCACCATCGTCTAGCATTAAATTATCTATGTTATTTTCAGAAAGGGAATTGTATTTTTCCAGATGCTTCAGCAACAAAGCTATTTTATGCTCAAATTGATCAATTAAATCATCTTCCCCCGATAAGGTTAGTGTATTACCTCTAGATGCAATTTTTAGCTGCGGAAAGTACTTTTTCAAATACTTAAGGTTTGTATTATTCACACCAAAAAATTCCACAGGGTTTGTCGATTTAACATGTATCTTTCTTGAGCCTTCCATTAACTTATTTTAATTGCTTTTAGTCGGTTTTTTTTTATATTCCATTACTTTTGGTAAAATTATCATTTTAATTAGAATAATGAATCTAGAATCTTGATGCAAATCCTTACGCTAACCTCGGATACAGGTCTACAAGACTATTATATAGCTTCTCTGAAAGGAGCCATCCTAAAAGCTATGGAAGGAGTTCAAATTGTAGATGTATCCCATTCAATCAAACCCTTTGATGTTGCGAGCGCTGCTTTTCAGATGCAATGCTGCTACAGAGACTTTCCTGATGGCACGATCCATTTAATTGGTGTAGATAGTGAACCGATGATTCAACCACCAGAATATTCGGATGCAACAAGCTTTGTTTCAAGCTATCCCACGGTGATGAAATTTCACAACCAATATTTTATTTCAAACGATAATGGATTTTTTGGTGCCTTCCTTGACGATAAAGAGCCACAAGAATTATGGCGTTATACAGTGGACAAGACCAATACTTTAGAATTGAAATATCCCATGAAAAATTGCTTTTTGCATTTGGCAAAGAGAATTATGGATGAAGAACCATTGAGCCAATTCACTGAACCCGTAAATAAATACAAGAAAGCCCTTATTCCTAAAGCGGTTATTGAGGAATTTGTCGTTAGAGGGATTGTGATTCATGTTGATTCTTTTGGAAATTTGATTACTAATATTTCTAAAGCAGATTTTGATCGCTTGCCCAAAGATGCACCTTACGAAATAAAATTCGCAAACGAGAATTATTATATAGACCACATCAGTGACACCTATAATGCTGTGCAGCAAGGAGAGCGGGTAGCACTTTTCAATGAAAATAATCTTTTAGAGATTGCCATTAACCGTGGTGCGCGCCAAAGTACAGGTGGAGCTGACATCCTTTTTGGAATGAAACAAGGCGATCGATTACGCATTGAGTCCTCACCCGCAGGATCACGTAAAACTTTACTCTTTTAATGTTGGTGCGTATCGTTAAGCTTACTTTTAAAGAAGAGGCATTGTCTGAATTTTATCGTGAATTTGAAACCCATAAAAACAATATAGCTTCATTTCCAGGCTGTCAGGGCATGAAACTTTTGAAAGGAATCGATAATCCCACTGTGATTATGACCTATAGTCATTGGGATGATAAGGAAGCATTGAATAAATATAGAGAATCAGATTTATTTTCAGGTTTATGGACCAAAATAAAACCAATGTTTGGAAACAAACCTGAAGCATGGAGCCATGAAATTCATTTTAATGGATTTAAAGAAAGTTAAACCCTAAAGAATTCACAAGTCATCCTTGAAAAGTTATTCAGCAGGGTGCCCTTAAAATTGTTAATTTTAACAAATTCAAATTAGAATATGCGCGCGTTGTATTTCAGAGAATTAAGTAGCTTTTTAAGTTCTACCATAGGATATGTATTTGTGCTGATTTACCTTATTGCTTCAGGACTTTTTCATTGGATATTAGCCTACAACACTAACTTGCTAGAGGGATCTGAAGCTGACCTTATTCCTTTTTTTAATTTATCGCCTGTTATTTTTTTGGTGCTCATTCCCGCCATTACTATGAAGTCTTTTGCTGAAGAGAGAAGAACAGGAACCATTGAACTTCTTTTCACTCGGCCCATTTCTGACTTTGGCATATTAATGGCAAAATACCTCGCAGGTGTTACCCTATTGTTGATTGCGATTCTACCTACACTTTGCTATTACGTATCCGTTTACTATTTGGGCAAACCAATAGGTATTATTGACGGTGGCGCTACCTTCACCTCATATATGGGTTTATTATTGTTAGGAAGCGTATTCGTGGCCATTGGTATCTTCGCTTCTGCTTTGACAAGTAGTCAGATTATTGCTTTTATCGTCTCAATGTTCTTGTGTTGGTTTTTATTTGATGGACTACATTTATTGGGAGATTTTGGGCAATTTGGCGCCTTGGATTATTTCGTTAAATACCTAAGCTTAGCCTTTCATTATGACTCGATTAAAAAAGGTGTGATTGTTACTGAGGATTTACTTTTCTTTTTGTCGGTCATTTTTACTTTTCTATTTGCTGCACATGCTGCACTTAAAACCCTGAAAAGATGAAAAATAAAATCAAAGGTGCTTACTATCAATGGTTGATCTTTAGCATTATATTGGTCGGGGTTGTACTCATAAACATTATAGGCCACTACACCTCCTACCGGATTGATATGACCTCAGACAATAGGTATTCTCTGGCGAATGGAAGCGTTTCTTACCTAAAAGACATTCAGAAATTAAAAAATCGAATTAGTATTAAAATATATTTGGAGGGAGAACTTCCCTCTGAGCTCAGGTCATACAGAAATTCTTTAGAAGAAAAACTGAAAGATTTCAAACGATATGCTGGAGACCGCATCGAATATACCTTTATTAACCCTAATGAAGGATCAGAGGAAGACAAGCAGCTGCTCTTTGAGCAAATTTACAACAAAGGTTCTGGTGTCCTTCCTATGGAAATTAAGTTCTCAAAAAATGCCAAAGAAACAAAACTGATGCTCTGGCCTGGAGCAGTTTTATCCTTCACATTGAATGGAATACCACAAGAAACTGTCGTGCAGCTTTTGCCCGGAACTTCAGTGGATCGCCCGTTTACAATGTATCAAATGCCCGAGGTCGTTGAAAAAGGCTTGAATGATTTAGAATACAATCTTATTTCTGCGCTAAGACGCCTATCAACATTAAAAAAGAAAAAAATTGGCTTTCTACAGGGGCACGGTGAGCTCAACCAATACGAAACGAAAATAGCAAGACTACTTATTGCACCGTATTATAATATCCAAGAAGTGGAGCTTCAAAATAACATACATGCGCTCGATGACTTTGATGGTTTAATTATTGCGGACCCAAAGAGAAATTTTTCTGACAAAGACCTTTATTTGATTGATCAGTTCGTCATGCGCGGAGGAGACCTCATGTGCTTCATGAATACCTTAGAGATAAATAAGGATACACTATTTAGGCAAGGATTTACACATTCTGAAAGAAAGAACATCCGACTAAATGACCTGCTTTTTGATTATGGGTTTAAAATAAAAGACAACCTGATCATGGATGTGAATTCTATTCCAAAATTTGATAGAAGATTCAAGGAAAGTCGTGTGAATTGGTATTATCAGCTACTGTCCACAAATTCAAAACATCCAACAGTCAGGAATATTGAGCCTATTGCCCTTGAATTCGCTAATCAAATTGAACCTATCAAGGACAATGTCATCTCTGTTTTAACAAGTTCAAAAAACTCAAATTATACGGGTCTTGCGCCAATCGTAGAGCTAAATATGGCCTCAAATTTCGATGAGACAAACCCTATATTGTCATCACAGGAGAAAATAACCAACGACCTATGCTTTGCAGCTACCTCGAGCGGAAAATATAGTTCCTACTTTAATAATAGAATCGTTGCAGACTTTATAAATAATCCGGATGCCAAATTTTTAAAAGAAAGCAAAACACCTGCAAACATATTTGTAGTCAGTAATGGAACATTTCTAGCCAATACTTACCGCATGAGCCAAACTAGACAAGGCCCAAAAGCTGACTTTAAGGGATTTAATGAGCTTAAAATGAACGCTGACGATGTTGCATTGAATACCAAGAGAGCGATTGGTAACCAAGACTTCTTTTTAAATATTGTTGACTTTGTAATGGGAGAAAATTATATGTTGGACATCAGAAGCAGACAAATCGATGTAAGAGAAATTGATAAAACAAAAATTCAAATTTTTGCCAACTTTTACAAAACACTCAATTTAGTGCTGCCTATATCAATCATTCTTTTACTTGGTGTTTTTCTAAATTTCTATAGAAGAAAACGCTACAAGACAAATTAAACACTATCATGAAAGCTAAAAAAGTACTCACCCTTATTTTCGGTTTGTTTTGTGTCTCCGGATTGGCATTCTATACCTATAATATCATGAGTACTGAAAGCAATTCAAGTACAGAATTGATTGACTTTGCCATAAAGGATACCTCCAAAGTGACCAAAATAATTATTACAGATCCATTTCAAAAGACTTATCAGATTGAAAAAAGAAATGGTGTCTGGAAAGATAAAAATGGAGGTTGTATAACGCAGGCGTATGCCCACAATATTTTAAGTGTCGCCAAAAACATAGAATTCAAAGGCTATCTTTCTAAAAACTCCCATGAAAACTTCACCGTAAAGATGTCTGCCTCGCACACCAAAGTTGAATATTACGTAAACAACAAATGGCATAAAACCTGGTATATAGGACCATCTGCACCAGATCACTATGGACAAATCATGTTACTAGATTCAAAAGAAGATGGAAAGAGCAAGGAACCAGTAATGATGAAAGTTAAAGGTGTAAATGGTATTATTGAGCCCAATTTTTTTGCTGATAGCAGAAAATGGATCTGTACGAACATTTTTAGCGTTCCTTTAGAATCAATATCATCTGTAGTCGTTAAGAACCATTATGATAGCACGAGAAGTTTTGAAGTAAAGTATCAAAACGATGGGTTCCAAGTAAGTTCGAATGGAATACCCTTGCCATCAGTAGATACAGCAAATGTATACAGGTACTTGAATAATTATAAGAAAATCCACTTCGATATCGCAAACTACATTCTTAGTGAAACTGAATGTGATTCACTAAAAGCAACAGACCCTTTTGCGGAAATTACTTTGGATGAAAAGTCGGGTGCACAAACTCATTTGCGCTTATATCGAATAAAAGCTGACGAGCCACAAAGAAATGAATTTGGGGAACTTGTAAATATGGATATGAATAAGTTTTGGTGTGCCCTGCCCAGTGGAGAAATAGTAAAGTGCCAATACCATGTGTTTAATCCACTATTGTTCGGTCACATTTATTTTGGAGCACTAGAGTCATAAAAATACCGCCTACGTATAAACACGTAGTATGCTAGTAATTTATACGTATATCCCTTTCCGAAATTACCCACACTTACATGAAACTTTCTAAAAAAAAAATGCCTAAAATTTAAAAGTTTAAATTATCTTTAAACCGAGTTAATAGATTAGTAGTTTAGCTTAGTGGGAAGTATTTTAATCAATAAGCGATTAGAAAAAACATTATCTCTTCTTATTTCCACTAGTACTGTCTAACCAGGGGGCCTTCGGGCCCCCTTCTTTTTTTATCCTGATTTAAAATCTACA
>NHBV01000045.1 GCA_002167775.1 Crocinitomicaceae bacterium TMED16
TGAAAAACGTCTTGCACAGTTTCATAAGACACTTGAAAATCACTTCCGTCAATGGTCCTTAATTCAATTCCATTAAACCCTTGGGCATACTTGCTCATATCTTGAGATCTTGTTTCTTCAGCGTTAGCCGATATATCCCAACCATTGTCTTGAACAAGAAAAACAATTGGAAACTGCTTTAATGCCGCCATCTGTAATGCCTCAGAAACTTCTCCTTCTGTACAAGAGGCATCACCCAAAGAGCAAACAACAACGGAGGGATTTTCCGAATCATTTAACAAACCATGTTGCTCCTGATATTGAATACCCATAGCAATACCTGTTGTTGGGATTGCCTGCATTCCTGTTGCTGAGGATTGATGAATAATCTTCGGCATATCCTCCCTATTGAGAGAAGGATGTGAATAATAAGTCCTCCCACCTGAAAATGGGTCCGCTTTTTTTGCGAAAACCTGAAGCATAAGCTCTTCAGGAGTTATCCCCATGGACAACAAAATTGAATCGTCCCTATAATAAGGTGAAACCCAATCTTGTGGCTCAAGCTGCATACCAAGTGCTACCTGAATCGCTTCATGTCCTCTTGATGTTGCATGAACATATTTTGAGGTAACCTCCTTGTTTTCTTCGTACTTTTCAGCTAGGGTTTTAGCCCTACACATAAATTCAAAAGCTTTCTCAAGCGTTTCTTTTTTCAATATGTTCTGCTTTGATTTAGCCGTAATTTTGGACATGGTTTTTAATGAATTTCAAATATACGAAAAGTGGCAAAATGAACGAGTGAAGTCGTATAAAGGTCAAAAGGATTTTTTTTCACCCCAACAGTCAATATCTTTACCATAAAAATTAGTTATGCTCGGATTAAAGATGGCAACAGACCCAAGGTGGATAAATATTGTGGAAAAAAACCTTGAAGATATTCTAATTGACCACGCTTTCTGCGAACAAAAAGCAGCAAGTAACGCAATATCCATGATTGTTCAATATCCACATTACCCTGACTTAGTATCAGAAATGGTTAAAATTTGTAAAGAAGAGATGGAGCATTTTGATATGGTACATAAAAAAATAATTGAGCGCGGTTTTAGTATGGGTTTCGAGAGGAAAGACCCGTATGTTAAAGACCTTAATCTCTATTTAAAACAAAACCATGACAATAGCTCGAGAGAAAGTCATTTTGTCAATCAAATGTTGTTTGCTGCAATGATTGAGGCAAGAAGTTGTGAGCGCTTTAAAATTTTATCAGAACAGCTCGAGGATGAGGATCTAAAAAGATTTTATAGAATGCTAATGGAAAGTGAGGCTCGGCATTTCATGACCTTTCTGAAATTTGCAAAAAAATACAGCTCCTCCATTGATGTAGATGCACGTTGGAAAGTTTTCTTAGCATTTGAGGCAGGTTTGATGAAAAAATATGGGAAAGAGCAAAGTATGCACGGTTAAACTCCAGTTAATTTCCCTTGTACTTTTAAGGTACTTCAAATACAAATCATTAGTAAATCCCATACATACTCTAAAACTCCTCTAAAGTATTTTACAGAAAGGACTTTTTCATGGTATGCCTTAGAGGAGAAACATAATATGAAATATAGATTAAATTTTTCCACGAAATAAAATCAAAAAAATAGATTGATTACATTTACATAGTTAAAACTACGTTACTTTAAATTCGTCCTTAAATTGCTGAAACGTGTCACTGCTTAAAAAAGTTGTTTTTTGCTGGTTCATTTTAATCAATGGTGCATTTCATTCACAAATGCTTATTATAAATGAATTCTCTAATGGCCCTTCGGGTACCCAAGAGTATATTGAATTTATTGTCGTAGACACGGTCAATACAATTAGCTGCACACCATGCCTAGACATTAGAGGATGGATAGTAGATGACAACAATGGTTACCACGGCACATCAGGAGTCGCAGGCGGATGTAACCGTTTTTCAAATGACCTATTCTGGAGCTGTATTCCGCTTGGAACAGTGATTACAATTTACAACGGAACAGACCCTAATGTTGATATCCCAACAATTGATATTGACATTAACGATGGCAACTGTAGTCTAGTTATACCGATAGAAAACAATACTTTATTTGAGACCAATTCAAATACGCCAAATGCCGTAGCATGCGATTACCCTAATGTAGGATGGACAGCAGGAGGGATATGGAGTAGGATGGGAATGCGAAATGGAGGCGATTGTGTTCGACTCGTTGACTTAAGCGGATGTGAGGTGTTTTCATTTTGCTATGGAGATGTGTTATTAAATAGTACTATTTCTTTCCCAGGCCCAGGAACTGACGATGTGTTCTTCTTCTCCGGAACAGACCCTTTCAGTCAGACTGACTGGTTTCAAGGTTGTGCAGGTGACCCTGGAGCATGTGCTGGAAATGACCAAACACCAGGAGTCCCGAACAGTAGTTTAAATGATTCTTATATCAGTCAATTTACAGTAAATAATTGCCAACCTATCAGTATAACTGATACAAACGAAGTTAACCTATCCATATGCGAGAATCAACTTCCTTACTCCTGGAACGGTCTTACATTCACAACAACGGAAAGTCAAACCGCGACCCTTACAAGTGTAGTAACAGGATGTGATTCATTGGCGACATTAAATCTTACTGTTAACCCAACCCTTACGAGCACAACNGANATTANNATNTGTGATACCGAATTACCATACACTTGGAACGGCTTAACATTTACTANTGCAGGTNCNCAGACANCAAGTTTGGTCAGCCCATTATCAGGNTGTGATTCTCTGGCGACATTGAATCTTACTGTTGGTCCAACGCTCACGAGTACCACCGATATTACNATNTGTGATACCGANNTNCCNTACACTTGGAACGGCTTAACATTTACTACTGCAGGTTCTCAGACATCAAGTTTGGTCAGCCCATTATCAGGATGTGATTCTCTGGCGACATTAAATCTGACAGTAGATCCAACACTGACAAGTACCACGGACATTACGATATGTGATACCGAATTACCATATACTTGGAACGGACTTACATTCACAACAACGGAAAGTCAAACCGTCACACTTACAAGTGCAGTAACAGGGTGTGATTCTCTGGCGACATTGAATCTTACTGTTGGTCCAACACTATCAAGTACAACAGACATTACCATTTGTGATACCGAGCTTCCTTACACTTGGAACGGCTTAACCTTTACTACTGCAGGTTCTCAGACATCAAGTTTGGTCAGCCCATTATCAGGATGTGATTCTCTGGCGACATTAAACCTAACTGTTGGTCCAACACTAACGAGTAATACGGATATTACAATATGTGAAAATGAACTTCCTTACACTTGGAATGGTCTTACATTTTCATCATCTGGAACGCAAAGCACAAACCTTTCAAGCNNCTTAGGNTGTGACTCTANAGTTACATTGAATTTGAACGTGAACGGAATTGACACAAACACCGTGAACCTATCTCTATGTGAAAATGAACTTCCTTACACTTGGAATGGTCTTACATTCTCATCATCCGGAACACAAAGCACAAGCCTTTCAAGCTCCTTAGGATGTGACTCTATAGTCACATTAAATTTGAGCGTAAACGGAATAGATACAAACACCGTAAACCTATCTCTATGTGAAAATGAACTTCCTTATACTTGGAATGGTTTAACTTTCAGCTCCCCCGGCACACAAATCATATACCTATTGAATAGTTCGGGTTGTGATTCCACTGTAAANATAAATCTATATGTTAATGCTGTCCCTGTAGCACCGAATGTCNCAGGTAATATGCAATATTGTATCAATGAAGAACCGGGNCCAATAGAAGCAACCGGAGGCTCTGGGAATTACACTTGGTATGCAGATGCAGAACTTCTTGAAATATTAAGTTACGATTCACAAATCACGCCTGAANTCTATTCTGGAAATATCAACTATTATGTTACGACAACTGAAAATGGATGTGAGAGCCCGGCACAAATCATTGCTATACAATTCCAAGAATGTGGAATCATTATACCTACCGCATTTACTCCTGATGCAGACCAAGTAAATGACATTTGGAACCTGCAGGACATCGATGCAATTTATCCCAACAATGTTGTTTTTGTTTATAACCGTTGGGGGAATAAAGTATTTGAATCCATTCAAGGTAATTACAACCAGATGCCCTGGGATGGAACATTCAACAATGAGCCATTACCTGTGGCATCTTACTATTATATCATTGAATATAACGACAATTCTAAAAAGCCTTTAAATGGTATTGTTAGCATTATAAAATAAAAAAAGAGCAAATCATAAGCCGGATCCTGTACATTGATCTGAATAACAAATCAACTGCCTATCATTTATCTTGCCCTAATTTCACAATTAGGATCTAACGACCTACCCTTCGAGATTAGGCGAGCANCCCTCAATTCTCGATTTACTTGGTCTTTCAGCTCACAAGGTTTACCCTGCCATTTTTGTCACCAAAAAAGCGGTGAGCTCTTACCTCACCTTTTCACCTTTACCAATAATAAATTATTGGAAGTTTGTTTTCTGTGGCACTTTCTGTACCTAATAAATTAGGCCCTTCCCGTTAAGAAGTGTGATGCTCTGTGCTGCCCGGACTTTCCTCTTTAAAAAGCGATAAGCCGATTTGCTCAGGTGCAAACTTATGAAATATTAAAAGATTTCGAAGTATAAAAAGTATAGAGTCTTATTTGATAACATTAACATGGCCACTGTGGTCATAAACTTCATTGTTCATGGAATCTTTAAACTTCACATACCAAATGTACGTGCCGTTTTGTACNGCCTTGTCTTGATATGACCCATCCCAACCTACACCTGGAGTGTCTGAATAAAACACCTCTTCACCCCATCTATTAAAGACTCTAAATTCATAACCTCTATCACGGTCGTATCCCGTTGTTAATACAGGTATAAACAAATCATTTTGTCCATCATTATTTGGTGTAAATGAATTCGGAACATAAAATAGCACCTCATCAATAACAGTTATCGCGACGTATGCAGTGTCTGTACAACCGTCCTGTGCAGTTGCCACCAATGACACAACATAGTTACCATAACTATCATAAAAATGTGTCGTATTTACAAAATCACTTTCTTCTCCATCTCCAAAGAACCACTCAAAAGAGGTGGCATTACTCGAACTGTTTGTAAATTCGAAAATTGGATTAACGACCGATTGTTCATAAACATCCGGTTGGAATTCTGCAATTACCTCATTCACACAAACAAAATCTTGCTGTGTTAATGAATCGGTGCAACCTTCAGCCGTTGTGCTAACTAAAGTCACGTCATAACAGCCATAGGAATCATATGTATTCAGAACTGATCCCATTTGCGTCGATGATGCCCCATTTCCAAAATACCATTGAACTGAATTACTAGCAGGCCCAGCAGTCAAATCTGTAAATATTGGCTCAAAAGGCAAACATCCTCCAAAAGTCATATCTGTAGAGAATAACACATCCGGCAGAGGATTTACAATTACTGTAATGTCTGTAGTATCAGTACAACCATTCACATCAAAACCAACAACAGTATATGTAGCAGTTACATCAGGAACAAATGCAACACTATCTATGACGGATTGATCCCAATCATACGTATCTGCACCTTCTCCCCAAAGAATGGTACTCTCTCCACTACAAATAACATCGTCGGACGCATTCGCCGTTATGATCGGAAGCGGATTAACCGTAACCTCGACTGTATCACTTTCTACACATCCATTGGCAGCTGTTGCTATTACGGTGTAATCATTTGTAACGGACGGCTCAAATAATTCTCCATCAATTACACCATTGTCCCAAAGATAGAGAATGGCATCTCCAGTTGCCGTAAGAGCAATTTGTTGACCAATACAAATCGCTGTATCGGGACCGGCATTCACAACCGGAGGAAGATCTAATGTGTATGTCACTAAAATTGAATCTGTATTTTGGCATAGGTTCGTATCCGTACCCACAACCGTATACATAATTGTAGTAGACGGGAAGAACTCAACACCATTTATTACACCATTATCCCAGGCATAATTGTTCGCACCGGTAGCTGTTAAGGTTATCGATTGCTCAAAACAAAGTGTAGTGTCCATACCTGCCTCCACATCCGGAAGTGGATGAACAGTAATTGTAAATGTTTCTTGAGCTCCAATACATTCATTAGCAGACGGTGTTACAACGATCGTACCGACAAGATCTCCTGTCCCTGTATTTGTCGTTATAAATGGAGTTATGTCACCAACATCTGCTCCAGCTAGACCAATCGCGGCATTATCATTAGACCAATCATATTGATTGATTGACATATTACCTGAGAAAACAATAAGATCTGACATGTCTTCGGCACAATAAATATCATCTTCTATTGGATCGACCACAGGCAAGGGGTAAACAACAATAACCATTGTATCATTGATACCGTCACAACCATTTACGGATGGCGTCACAATGATTGTAGCTGTTTGATTTGTCGTACCTAAATTTTCCGAAACAAATGATGGAATGAAATCTGTTCCGTTGTTTACCAAACCTATAGAGGAATTATCATTGGCCCAACTGTAAACTGCACTGGCGTTACTTCCCGTAAAATTAATTTGAGGCACTGTCTCTCCCGAGCAGACTGTATCATTAATCGTATTTACAATTGAAATAGGATTAACAGTAATACTTGTCGTCATGGTAGTACCGATACAGCCATTTAATATTGGTGTTACTGTTATATTTCCAACTTCAACGTCTTGACCAAAATTAGTTCCTGGAAAGGGAAGAATATCATCAATTCCGTTTGAACCTAGACCAATCGACACATTGTCGTGCGTCCAATTGTAGACAGTCGAATCAGGCAAATTACCGTCAAAGAAAATGCCTTCCGTATCGTCGTTTGCACATATATTTTGATTTGGTACCTGATCCACAGTTGGGATTGGTTTAACCACAATTTGAACAATTTGAGCTGTACCATCACAACCGTTCAACTCCGGCTGAACAGTAATCGTTGCCAATTGATTCACTAAATCTGTATTTATTACTGGGAAAGATAAAATATTACCTACACCACTTGCAGGAAGTCCAATAGACGTATTGTCATTCGTCCAATTATATTGCGTTGACGGGTTAGAACCATTAAATATGTAATTAATTGTAGACTCATTATGACAATACTCGTCAACACCAGGAGCGATAACAACCGTGGAAATTGGATTCACGGTAATCAAGGCATTTTGCGTAAGACCAACGCAGCCATTAAATGAAGGCGTAACGCTAATCGTACCAACTTGAACGGTCGCACTAACATTTTCAGCAATGAAACTAGGAACATTCCCACTACCACTAGCCGGTAAATTAATTGAAATATTATCATTCACCCAATCATAGGTCGTTCCTGCCAAATCACCACCAAAATCAATTTCCTGAGTAGTTTCTCCCGAACATAATTCTTGCTCAGAAGGATCAATAACAACAACTGGGGTTGGTTTAACAGTGATTGTGAATTCCTGTGATTCACCAAAACAACCATTGAATTCAGGCACAACGGTAATGGTAGCCACTTGGTCAACAAATGTAGTGTTATCAGTAATAAAAGAAGTAATATCGCCAGTTCCATCTGCAGCCAGACCAATCGAAGAATTATCATTTGTCCAAATGAAACTCGTTGTGGGATTCGGACCGGTAAAGTTGACCGCATTGGCTGGAAGCCCGGAGCAAACTACTTGATCCACCGGATCAAATACAACAGGAACAGGGTCAACGGTGGTAATCGTAAATACTTGAGGCAAACCAATACAACCCTCTAGTTCCGGTGTAACCGTAATTGTTGAAATAATAACTGTGTTACCAGTATTTTGGGCGGTGAATATTGGTATATCACCAACGCCAAGTGCGGGAAGCCCAATGGCCACGTTATCATTTACCCAGTTATAGTTTGTAACATTAGGTAAGTTTCCTGTAAATACAACTGGATCTGAATCTGTATTCACGCACAATGACTGGTTAGGAATAGGACCAACAAGGGTCGGTGTGGGCTTCACAATAATGGTGAAATCTTGAGGTAACCCTTCACATCCATTTATAGATGGTATGACTGTAATAGTTGCCGTTTGGACATCTGATGTCGTATTATCTACAATAAACGAACTAATATCACCAAACCCATCAGCAGGTAAGCCAATTAAAACATTATCATTTGTCCAAGTATATGTCGCCAAATCACCAAAGTCTCCATCAAAATCGATTGCAGTAGTTGGGAAACCTGCGCACAATACCTGACTTGGTATTGGAAAAACAGATGGCTTTGGATTAACCGTAATTGTGAAGTTTTCTGACGAACCAACACAACCGTTAAAACTAGGTGTCACTATGAATGTTGAAGTTTCTGATACCAAACTAGTATTTGTAGCAATGAAGGATGGGATGTCGGCAAATCCAGGACTTCCTAATCCAATAGAAATATCATCATGTGACCAGTTGTAGACTGCGGTTGATATGTTTCCTGAGAAATCAACGGGAATAGTCGCCTCATCATGGCATAAAGTCTGAGATAAGGGTACTACAGACACTGTAGGAACCGGCTTGACTGTAATTGTAAAGTCAGCATCAATACTTGTACAACCAACTAAAATAGGAGTTACTGTTATTGTTGCAGATTGATCCACAACACCTGAGTTCGTGACAATGAAGCTGGAAATATCACCTGTACCACTTGATGGCAGTCCAATTGAAATATTATTGTTGCTCCACTCAAAGGATAAATTAGGGACATTTCCGGAAAAATTGATGCCAGCAAATTCCTCCCCAGCACACAAAATTGTATCATCCACAAAATCCACTTCCAAGACAGGCGTTATAATGAAATCGAATTCAATGGGCACTCCTTCACAACCATTGAAAGTGGGCACCACAGTAATGTTGGCCGTATCTAATATATTTCCATTATTTATTGTAGTAAAAGAAGGTATATCACCACTACCGTTGAGACCAAGACCGATACTTGCGTTATCGTTTGTCCATGCATAAGAGGTACCTATTACATTTGATGAGAAAATCACTGGAACGGAATTATTTGTAACACAAATCGTTTGATCAGCAGGGATGTCCATTTCAGGAGATGGATTTACATCGATTGTGAAGGTCTGAGCTGTTCCATTGCAACCATTCAATTCTGGAGTCACCTCTATTGTTGCCTGAATAGGATCATTTGTAAGATTCGTGGCAATGAATGACAAAATATCGCCAGTACCAGCAACCGGAAGTCCTATGGCAACATTTGTGTTGGTCCAATTATAAATAATAGAAGGGTCACTTCCCGTAAAAACAATGTTACTTGTTGGGGTTCCATCACATTCGACAATAGCTCCTGGGTCATTAACAGTTGATGATGGGTTTACTGTAATTTCAAAGTTAACTGATGTTCCTGGACAACCATTAATGGCTGGCGTTACAGTTATGATTCCAGTCTGAACAATTGCAGTTGTATTAACAGCCGTGAAACTCAAAATATCCGAATCACCAGAAAGGCCTAAACCTATTTGTGCATTATTATTTGTCCAACTAAAGGTTAGACCTGAAAAGCTTGAAGAAAAGAAAACACTCGTAGTATTTTCACCAACACAGAGCACCTCTGAATCCGGTGTATTCATTGAAACTACCGGGCTAACATTAACATCTACGACCTGGTTATCATTCGTACACCCTGAAGATAAAGCTGTTGCTGAAACCAAATAAGTCACAGTCTGAATCGTAGTAGATGTATTGTCTAAAACATCATCAATTCCGGAGGAAGCCACGGTGGTTAGGGACTCTCCATTAACAAACGCCTCGTCACTTTGCGCAACCCATTCATATGTCGCTGATACATCACTTGTAATCGAATAGTTTACAGCAACACCTGAACAAACATCTATATTAGAAACAGACGATAGCACTGGAGAAGGATTTATGGTTATCAGTAAATCTTCTGAGGCTGCAGCACATGGTCCTGCAGGATCATTCGTTGTTAATGTCAATAAAGCACTTCCATTCGCGATTTCTATAGCAGACGGTATATATACTGCATTTAACGTGGTCGCGTTCGGAACAAATATGCCAGAACCTCCCGACCAAGTTCCAGTAACTGCAGACCCACCAATTGCTCCGTCTAGATTTACATCGTCTCCCTCACAAATGATTTGAGGAGGTCCCGCTGAAACAATTGCAGATGACGTAAATGAAACGGTCACATCATCAAATTCAGGTCCACAAGGTCCAACCGGATCCTCAGAAGTTAGTGTGAGTAAAACACTTCCCGCACTTAACTCAGCGGCTGTCGGCGTGTAAGATGCATTCAAATCGAATATATCAGAAAAAGTACCTGAACCTCCTGACCATGAACCTGTAATCACTGCTCCTGTAATAGAACCATTGAGTAGTGCATCTGCACCAGCACAAACTGTAAAATCAGAACCTGCATCAACTTCGGCTACTCCACTAATAGAGATATTCAATGAGCTGACTGCTGCATCACACGGACCAATCGGATCGTTCGTTGTCATCGTCAAGGTAACAAAGCCAGAATTTTGATCGTTAACCCCTGGAATGTAGGTTGCATTGAGTGCATTGGTATTCGGGGTGAAAACTCCATCTCCATCAGTACTCCAAGTAATAGATACCGCTGAGCCACCAATTGAACCACCCAATAATGCGTTTTCTGCCGAGCATATAGACTGATCAATACCTGCATCAGCAACAGCAAAATCAAATAAGTTTATCGTCATTTCACTAGACACCAAGCCACATACTCCGGAAGGATCATCTGTAGTTAAGGTCAATAACACCGAACCTGCTGCAATATCTGCTGCTGATGGGCTATACTGACCATTCAAATCTAAGTTATTTGGTATAAATGTGCCCGTACCATTAGACGTCCAAGTTCCTTGCGTTGCACTACCTCCTATGACTCCTGACAAAGGAACCAACTGGTCTGAGCAAACATCCTGATTTAATCCTGCACTAACAGTTGGAAGTTCAATAAAGGTTACAACCAAATCTGAACTTACAGGGATACATGGACCTGCTGGGTCATTTGTGGTTAATGTCAAGGTAACAGAACCAATTAATAAGTCATTGGCGTCTGGTGTATAAATCGCGGTTAAACTTGTTGGATCATCAAATACACCACCTCCGGAAGATGTCCAAGTTACAGATGAAGCCGCACCACCAAAGGTACCATTCAATGAAACTTGATTGTTCGAACAAACATCCATTGCATTTCCTGCAAAGACTGTCGGTAATTCATTAATTTGAATCACTACCTGATCCGTTGCAGATAAACATGGTCCAGTACCATCAGGGTCATTGGTCTCGATATCTAAGGTTAAACCTCCGATTATATTCTCAGTTGAGGAAGGCAAATAGTCAGGTGTCAAATCGTTAGGGCCCGGAGTGAAAGTACCTGAGCCATTAGACCAAGTGACACTTGTAGCAGAACCTCCAATGATTGATTCGAGAGGGATTTCTTCGTTTATACAAGCTTCTACAGGAGAAATTACGCTCAAAGTTACTGCCTCATTCACGGTTAATTCCATGGTACTTGTAACTTCAGGACAGGCTCCTGCCGGGTCATCTGTCGTTAAAGATAGAACAACCACACCGGCTAACATATCAGCAACACTCGGCGTATAATCTGAGTTTAGATTATTAACATTTTGGAAAATTCCGGTACCACTAGATGTCCAAGTCGCCGAAGATGCAATACCTCCAATAGAACCATTCAGCCCAATTATCGAATTAGAGCAAACAACATCATTTGAACCAGCAGAAACAGTGGCCTCTGCATCAATTTGTAAAATTACTACCTCGGTTGCAGCAAGACAAGGTCCAGTTCCATCAGGGTCGTCTGTTGTAACATCAAGTGACATTATACCGGATGAATTTTCGGATGTAGAAGGTAAATATAACGCCGAAGGAGAAGTGGCGTTAGGTGTAAAATTACCCGTGCCATTCGACCAAGTTAAAGAAGATGCCGCACCAGTAATTACTGCATCCAATTGAAACTCGTTACCAATACATTCTGTTAAAGGAGAAGTAACTGAGACAAACGCACCTTCATTAACAGTCAAATTCATCGTGCTTACAACCGCTGGACATACCCCTGCCGGATTGTCTGTTGTTAAAGAAAGTACAACTACGCCTGCAGTCATATCACCTGCACTCGGTGTATAATCTGAGGTTACATTGTTAATATTATCAAAAGTACCTGTACCACTTGAGGTCCAGGTCGCTGAAGATGCCAAACCACCAATAGAACCACTCAAACCATAAGAGGTATTAGAACAAACTACATCGTCTGGACCAGCAGAAACAGTTGCCTCTCCATCGATTTGAAGAATAACTACTTCCGTCGCTGCAAGACATGGACCAGCACCGTCAGGATCGTCTGTAGTGACGTCTAGAGCCATTATTCCTGCAGTATTTTCTGCTGCTGAAGGCACATAAGTCGCTGTAGGTGAAGAGACATTCGGCAAGAAAGTACCTGTACCATTTGACCAAGTTAAAGTAGATGCTGCGCCATCAATTACCGCGTTCAATGTAAATTCATCCCCAATACATTCTGTTAAAGGAGTCGTAACCGAAACAGATGCACCTTCATTGATTGTCAAATTCATTGTGCTTTGTTCTGCAACACATGCTCCTGCAGGATCATCTGTTGTAAGAGTAAGAGCAACTGAACCTAAAGATAAATCTCCTAGGCTAGGAGTATATACCGCCCCTAAAGACACATCATTATTGAATGTACCTGAGCCACTTGTTGTCCAAGTTGCTGTGCTTGCAGTACCGCCGATTGAACCACTTAAAGCTATAGCTGAATTAGAACAAACTACATCATCCGCACCAGCAGAAACAATAGCCGGGAATGTAAACGTGTAGGTAATTTGATCCGAGGCGTCAGTACAAGGTCCAATAGGATCATCTGTAGTCAGCGTTAAAGTCACAGAACCATTTGCAATCTCAGTTGCGGTTGGCGTATATTGTGCATTTAGTTGGCCATTATTTGGAAAGAAAGTTCCTAATCCACCGGACCATTGCGCTGATGACGCAGCACCACCAAAAGAACCATTTAAAACAATAGGTTCGTCTGAACAGGCCTCTTGGTCTTCTCCTGCATCCACAACAACATCTGTAGCGATATTAATGGTTACATCATCGGAGACAGCGAGGCATGGTCCCGCACCATCCGGGTCATCTGTAGTCGCGGTTAATACCAAAGAACCCGCTGCTATTTCTGCTGCACTAGGCGCGTAACTGATATTCAATGAGAATACATTCGGGTTATATGTGCCTGTTCCTCCCGTCCAAGTTATTGACGAGGCAGTACCTCCTATCGCTGCCGATACAGGAACGGCCGAATTATCGCAGGTACCGGTTGAAGTACCATCTATAGTTACGGTGGCTGCAGTACTGAATGATAACTCCATCACATCAAAGGAGGATTCGCATGGACCATCTGGGTTATCTGATGTAAGTGTTAAAAGGACAAAACCAGCTGATAAATCATCAGCACTCGGCGTATATGTTGCATTCAAATTTGTGTTATCATCGAATACGCCAGTACCATTTGACGTCCACAATGCGGAACTCGCAGATCCACCAATGGAACCAGACAAGGTATATGAATCATTTGAACAAAGAATAGCGTCTAATCCAGCACTAACCTCTACAGAGTCTATAAGATTTATTACAATATTTTCTGCCAAGCTTAAACAGGGTCCCGTACCATCAGGATCAGCGACCGATGCAGTTACGACCGCCTCATTTACAACATTTTCGGCATTAGTTGGCGTATAGGTTGGAGATAAATCATTTACATTTGGAGCAAAAGACCCTCCGGCGGCACTCGACCAAATAATCCCGAGAGCAGAACCCCCAATCGAGGCAGTTAATGAAACAGATGTTCCAATACAAGATTCTAAGTTTGCCGGAACTGTCAATGTTGCTGCATCACTAAAGCTTAAGGTCATTGTACTTGAGCTTTCGTTGCAGGGACCTATAGGGTTGTCAGAAGTAAGTGTTAAAACTACCTGCCCAGCCAATAGATCAGCACCACTTGGCGTGTACGTCGTATTTAAATCCGTAATATCATCAAATGAACCCGTTCCATTTGTAGTCCATGATGCCGAACTCGCTGAACCACCAATGGAACCTTGCGTCACAAAAACATCGTTTGAACAAATGACGGCATCAATTCCAGCACTAATCTCTACGGTATCTAAAAGGATTATGGAAATATCTTCGGCTAAACTTAAGCAAGGCCCTGACCCATCAGGGTCAGCTACTGTAGCAGTTACAATGGACTGGTTCACAGAATTCTCGCCATTCGTTGGTGTGTATTCAGGAGTTAAATCGTTCACATTTGGAGCAAAAGAGCCTCCGCCTGTACTCGTCCAAGTAACACCGGATGCCGAACCACCGATAGAGGCAGATAACGACACCGTTGTACCTATACAAGACTCTAAAGTAGCAGGTACAGATAATGTTACTGCATTACTAAAACTAAGCGTCATCGAGCTTGAACTTTGGCTACATGGACCTCCAGGGTCATCAGTTGAAAGGGTAAGAACTACTGAGCCAGCCGAAATATCCGAAGCACTTGGGACGTAATCCGTAACAAGGTCAGTAGAATTCACAAATAAACCAGTTCCCGAGGTATTCCATTCTCCAGAAGTGGCAGAACCTCCTATAGAACCTTGTGTAGTAAATACATCATCCGAGCAAATTGCTGCATCTGGACCCGCCTCGACGATAACTCCAGGATTAATGGTTACGACAATATCTGATGAATTAGCAGGACAAGCACCAATTGGATCGTCAGTCGTAAGCGTTAATGTTACTGAGCCAGCATTTATATCATCTAAAGAAGGCGTATATAATGGATTTAATATATCAATATCCGTAAATAAACCTGTGCCTCCTGACCATTGTGCTGAACTTGCTCCACCTCCGAAAGAACCATTCAAGGTTACATCAGTCCCTGCACAAATGATGTCTGTAGGTCCACCTGCATCAACAAGCGTAGTATTTTTAATGGTAATTGAAAACGTTTCTGGTGTTCCTGAACATCCGGTTGCATTAATAATGGGTGTTATTGTAATATTTCCAATATTATCAGGACCACCGGGAGTAGCAGCAGTGAATGAAGCGATATTCCCAGCTCCTGACGCTCCAAGGCCAATCGAAGTATTATCATTTGTCCAACCAAAGACCGTTGACGGAACTGATCCAGTTAAATTTATTGAAGTTGTTGATTCTCCCTCACAGTATTCAAAATCACCGGGATTTACAACATCAGGTATGGGATGAATAGTAATGGTTTGAGCCGCAGGAATGTTACCATTACAAGTACCACTGGAAATAAATAAAATTGGTGTTAAATTTTGACTAGTAGTTCCAGAATTACAATACTGATGTATTATTGTCTCTGTTGTATTTACGGTCAAGTTTTCAAAAGAACCATCTCCAAATAAAAGCGTCGCATCCTCGACATCACTAGTTGTAATATCAATTTGTGCTTCATAACATGAGCAACCCTCGAGTATCGTATTTGAAACTGAAATAGAACCGAAAGGACCACCGATATCAATGGTTTCAACAACTGCTGAATCTGAACAACCCCCTGTTAATGAAGAAACGACCAATGAAACTTCAAACGTACCAGGTAATGAATAAATTGTTGAAGGATTGGATTCTGT
>NHBV01000046.1 GCA_002167775.1 Crocinitomicaceae bacterium TMED16
AAATGCATGGGCCCCAAGAAATGTAGCTTTAATTTCAATTGGGCTTTTTTCCTTAATTCTTTTAATTACACGTAATATTTTGAGTTCAGAATCTACGGAAAGACCGTAGCCAGATTTGATTTCTAATGCACCGGTACCACTTTCAATTATCTTTTCTAGTCGCGCGAATGAACGCTCAAAAAGAGCATCCTCTGATAGGTCAGCAAGCGCTTTTGCCGAATTTAAAATGCCGCCTCCTTTTTGTGCGATATCCTCATAACTCAGACCTTTGATACGGTCAACGAATTCACCCGCTCTTGTTTTGGCAAATACGGTGTGAGAATGTGCATCACAAAATGCAGGTAGCACATAACATCCCTCTGCATCAATCACTTCTAAATTTCTCCAATCGTCAATTCCGTCCCAATCCTCCATCGAGCCATAAGCAACAACCTTGCATCCATGCTCAAGTGCCAAAAACGCGTTTTCAATAATGGGCAGTTTTCCCGCGTCAGCTCCGCCAATCCGTTCAGGAAAGTCCTCGCCCACTTGGACAAGCCCCTTAATGTTCTTAATAAATATATTTTCCATGCTTCGAATATTCGCTCCTGTAAAGATAATTTTTATTCACTCTGTCTAGTAGTCCTTTTTCCCTCTGATTTTTGTATCTTATTAAATAAACTAAATTTTATATGTACCTCATTGGAAAACAAGCCGAAGATCAAGCAGCGAAATATCTTGAAAGAAAAGGATATAAGATTTATTGTAGAAATTATCGCTTTGGCAGGTTTGAAGTTGATATCGTTTGTGAATATAAAGATCAAATTATTATTGTGGAGGTCAAGTCCTTAGGCTCTACAAGCATAAAAAACCCATATGAATCTGTATCGAAGACCAAACAACGAAAGATTGTGAAGGTCGCAGATCATCTGCTTAATAAGGATTTCCCGGGTCGTGAATGTCGATTCGATATTATCTCTATTATTCTGAATAATAAAGAAGTCAAAATAGCGCATATAAAAGAGGCTTTCCTACCTGAAATAAACATAAGTTATTGAAAAATAAGTAACTTCATTCTATGAAAAATATCCTTATTTTCTTTCTCATATGTGCTTCTCAGCTTACTGCTCAGGAATATGGAAGTGAGGAAAAGAAAACTTTTCCCGATAAAGGAGCTGGGTGTGCACCACCAACGACTTCTACCTATATGGAAATCAACAATGTTAGGGCCTTGATGCATACAGCAGGAAACCTATGGCAAATACCTGGGCTGAATAACTCCCAATACGAGGTGCCCAAGAACTCTGGAATTATGGCCCTTTTTACTGCTGCATTATGGTTGGGAGGAACAGACGTAAATGAGCAACTAAAGCTAGCTGCCCTAAGATACCGAAATGGCCAGGATTATTGGACGGGTCCACTTACGGAGGTTTTTGCAGAAACAGATTACGCAACTTGTGATGCTTATGACAAGCATTTCATTACAACACAAGATATGGTTCGGGAGTTTACGTCATGGTTTGAGGCAGGGGTTGCGGATCAGCAGAATGGTACAAACACCCAAGCAAACCTTCATCCCAACTATGAGGTGCCTGACATCATAAAAAATTGGCCTGCTCATGGAGATTTGTCTGCAGGTCAAGATTATTATCTGGCGCCATTTTATGACTACAATGAAGACGGGCATTATAATTGGCAAGATGGAGATTACCCATGGCACGATATAAATCGCACAAAAGAATGTACGGTCGACCGAACAGTTTCTTTATATGGAGACCTTAATTTTTGGTGGGTAATGAATGATAAAGGCAACATACACACAGAGACAGGGGCTGACCCTATTGGTATGGAGATCAGGTCGCAAGCTTTTTCTTTTGCCTCCAATGATGAAGTGAATAATATGACTTTCTATAATTATGAGCTTATCAATAGAGGTACACAAACACTTTACGATACCTATTTTGGTTTTTTTACTGACGGTGCGCTTGGTGACCCATACGATGATTATGTGGGCTGTGATGTTAATCGCGGTTTGGCATACTATTACAACGGTGATAATTTAGACCTCGATAATTCTGGCTACAAGGGTTATGGGTCCTCTCCCCCTGCTGTCGGTGTTGATTTTTTTGAAGGCCCTTACCAGGATAATGATGGGATTGACAATGCCTTTGGGATTAATGAAAATGAGGCATTAAATGGTATTGGTTTTGGAGATGGAATTCCGGATAATGAAAGATTTGGAATGCGTCGGTTTTTATATTATTCGAATACGACAAATGGTGCCAACCCAAACCAAACGGACCCAACAAATGCTTCGGATTATTATAATTATTTGAAAGGATTTTGGAAAGATGGCTCCAAGTTTGTTTATGGTGGGAGTGGTCACATTTCTGATGAAGAGGCAGACCCTAATACGCCTTGTGATTTTATGTTTCCTGGGGATACTGACCCATTAGGATGGGGAACCGATGGAAACCCTCAAGAGCCATGGACAGAACAAAGCAGCAATAATACCCCAAATGATAGAAGGTTTGTACAGTCNGCCGGNCCTTTTGTACTAAAACCAGGTTCTGTGAATAATATTACTGTCGGTGTGGTTTGGGCCCGAGCNACAAGTGGAGACCCTTTTGCATCAGTAGAAGTATTGAGAAAAGCAGATGATAAGGCACAAGCTTTATTTGAAAATTGTTTTAAAATACTTGAGGGTCCACATTCACCTGNTCTTGCTATCCAGGAGCTAGAAAATGAACTTATTTTAACCTTAGATAATAGTTCTTCTTCCAATAATTATCAAGAGGCGTATGAGGAGTTTGATCCTTTTATTGTGGCAAACGATTCTTTAGCAGATCGCTATTACAGGTTCCAGGGATATCAGATTTTTCAGCTTGTTGACGATGAGGTNTCTCTTTCGGAATTGGATGATCCAACGAAAGCTCGACTCNTCGCACAGTGTGATAAAATGGATGGTGTTGGACGGCTTGTTAATTTTGAGTTTGATGAGGCACTTTCAGCATCCATGCCGGTAGAAATGGTTGATGGGTCCGACCAGGGGATTCGTCATTCATTTAAAATAACCGAGGATAAGTTTGCTCAAGGTAGTCCAACGCTAGTCAACCATAAGACCTATTTTTTCATGGCGATATCTTATGCCTACAATCAGTTCAAGGAATATAACCCTGAAGACCCTACGCTACTTGATGGGCAAAAAAANCCTTACTTACCCTGCCGAAAGGCGGCTGTTGGCGCTGTTAAAGTTGTTTCGGCAATTCCTCACACACCAATTCCAGAGGCAGGAGGTACACTTCAATTGATTGAATACGGTTCATCTCCTCAAATCACTCGATTGGATGGACACGGTAATGGNAACCGTGAATTGGAGCTGACGCAATCAAGTATAGATGAGATTTTAGAGACGGGTTTTATGGCNNCACCNACCTATGACTATGGTAAAGGNCCAATTAATNTAAAGGTTGTTGATCCTTTGAATTTGGCAAGTGGATACTTTGAATGTAAATTCAGAAATTANACTTCTATGTCAAATGCAGGCTTCGCNGCAGATACGGCGAGCTGGGTCATATACAGATATGCGAGTGAAGACGACCTAACGCCATTAGACTCTGTTACTTCCCAACGAACAATAGCCTTTGACAATGAGCAGATTGTTCCTGAATGGGGTATTTCAGTTCAAATCAATCAAGAGAATTATTATTACCCTTCTAATTTGGAGAATGCTTCAGGTGTTAAAGACAATACTACGACAATGATTTCTTCTTCATTATCTTTTGCAGACTCATCAAAGCAATGGTTAACAGGGGTNAATGACAATGATGCTTATTTCCCAACGAATTGGATTCTTANTGGCGAGTACGTGCCTGCTGAAGATGGTTCTGAATGTCTAGATGATGGACCAACGTATCTAAATCCTTGTAATTATGAAGATGAATTTAAGCGAGATCAAAACCCTATTTGGGAAGGTCTACTTGAGGGTATAATTGCGCCGCATCAGATGATAGGTTATTCTCAAGACTATGCCGCTTTAGCCTATATGCAAGGTGCGAATACAGAACAAATAAAGACAGCTGCTTCACCNAGTTATGCACCAAGTGTGGATATCGTATTTACAAGTAACGAAGATTTATGGACACGTTGCCCTGTAGTTGAGTTAGGAAGAGACGCTGGTCTCAATATCGGTGGTGTTTCTGCTGGAAAGCTTCGTGGAAGTCCTAGTGTAGGCAAAGATGGAATGGAAGATGGTTCTGGAACAGGTATGGGTTGGTTCCCAGGTTATGCAATTGATTTGGAGACAGGCGCTAGATTGTATATGGCTTTTGGAGAGAATTCTTTTCTTGGAGGTGATAATGGCGCTGATATGCTATGGAATCCAACTTCTAGATTGGTAAGTAATGTTGGAACNCCTGTAATGGGAGGTGTACATCCGATTTATNTTTTTAGTAAAGACCAGAAAACACTTGCAGGTGGACTGAGTGGTACATTGTCAAGTGACCTTCAAGCTTATGTTCCTANTGATGCATTGAGTGATGCGACTCATGAGCTCAAATTGCGATGGGATGCGGCTGAAGCTACACCAAATACTACGAAAATTAGAGACTTATACGCCCCATTGACTTGGGTATGCTATCCTATGTTGAATGACGGTCAAGAGCTCCTGTCTAGTGATGCGATNATAAAGCTTAGAATTAATAAAGAGTATAAGGANTACACCACAACTGGNGCAAATCAAGGAAGGCCAATGTATTCGTGGAGCATGGATGATATTGCAACGGTCACAGCTTCACAGGATCAATTNAAAGAGGCNTTNGANATNATNAANNTNGTNCCNAANCCTTACTATGCGTTNTCTGANTATGANAGAAGCCGACTTGATACTAGAATTAAATTCACAAACCTCCCTGAGCAATGTANCATTAAAATATATACTGTGAATGGAAAACTTATAAGGACATTTAAGAAAGATAGTCCCATTACTTCTTTGGACTGGAATCTGACNAATCAAGTCAATATACCNGTTGCCTCAGGTATTTATTTNGTTCATGTCAAAGTACCGGAAGTTGGTGAAAGGGTATTGAAAGCATTTATTTCGATGAGAACACCTGATCTTCAAGGCATTTAACACTTTCTTGTTCTTAAGTTCAATGGAAGTATTCGAGATTCCTTCTAATATGTTTTAACTTTGAACAAAAACTGGTACTATGAAACTCATTTTATTTTCAATTATAGTTAGTATTTCGGGAGTANTTCTTGCTCAAGAATTCACGCTTCCNGCGCTTCAATTTTCGTATGATGCTTATGAGCAAGGAATTGATGCCAAAACAATGGAAATACATCACAGCAAGCACCATAAAGGATATGTAAGGAAGCTTAATAAAGCTGTTGCAGAATCAAAGCTCGAGGGTAAAAGCTTAGAGGATTTATTAATGTATGCGAGCTATCGAAGTCTAGGGGTTCGAAATAATTCAGGTGGACACTATAACCACACTTTGTTTTGGGAAATATTAACTCCGACATCTGACAATTCTGCTCCGGGCTCTGCGAGTAAAGCCTTTGAAAATGCAATCATAAAGCATTTTGGTTCAATGGATGCCTTAAGAAAACAATTGTCTNTAGCAGCCGCAAAAAGGTTTGGTTCGGGATGGGCTTGGTTGGTTGTTACACCTAATAAAGAGCTTGTAGTTAGCAGCACTCCAAATCAAGACAACCCAATTATGGANGTTTCAGATGTTAGAGGGNTTCCTATTTTAGGTATTGATGTTTGGGAGCACGCCTATTATCTTCGTTACCAGAATAAAAGAGGCGATTATTTAAGTGCGATTTGGTCGTTACTCGACTGGGGGGTAGTATCGGAAAAATATGCTGCTGCATTGAACGCACCAATATTGGCCAAAATTGAAAAGGAAAATTGGCCNGAAATGAATGCATTCCACAAGGTTTTAGCGCAAACTTTTCANGCTGCTGAAAAAGGAGANTTTAAACCATTGCGTAATTTGAGTGGNGCACTNTATGCNAAGGCGATTTTATTGCAGGATTCTGATGTGCCCAAGCCTTTGCTAAAACCAGAGGTTTCTCTGGCATTGGTGCGCTTAGAGAAAAAATGTGCATCCTTGAATAAGCTGGTGGGTAAAAATGCAAGGGAAAAGTCATTAATGAAAATGATGAATGGCGTTCATGATATATTTCATGAGGTACAAGGTCTTTGTCATGATTGATCAAAAATAACANACGTAATGCAATTTCAGTTAACTAAAGAATTTATCGCACAACTCAAAGATAGAGTTGCGGCAAATGATGATTCATGGATTCTGAAAAATGTGCTTGAATTGCACCACGCTGATATTGCGGATGTCTTGGATGAGCTTTCACATGAAGAAGCAAAACAGGTGTATCATTTGAGCAGTGAAGAACTCCAAGCTGACATTCTAATGGATCTGCAGGAGGAAAACAGAGATCGGCTCATCGAGTCCTTAAGTGTAAAGGAGTTGGCTGATCAAATGGAGCATCTTGATTCTGATGACGCTGCTGATATTTTAGGAGAGCTTCCCAATGAAAAAATACAGGAGGTTATTTCTCAAATGCAGGATGATGCAGCGGCAGAGGACATCATAGATTTATTGAACTACGATGACGATATTGCCGGAGGGCTTATGCAAAAAGAATTCCTGAAGGTTGAGCTCGACTGGCCTGTGAATAGAGCTTTAAGGCAGCTGCGTCGTCAAGCTGAAGACGTGGAAAGGGTATACAATATATTTGTAACCGATGAGGAGGAGCACCTTTTAGGTGTTCTTTCTTTAAAAAGATTGTTGATTGCCAATTCGACAACNAAAATCGCAGAGCTCTATAATTCTAAAAATATTGTCTCGGTAAAAACATCTGAGACACCAGAACAGGTTGCGGCAATTATGGAGAAATATGACCTCGTAACAGTTCCTGTAGTGGACTACCAAAACAAACTTGTAGGAAGGATTACCTTGGACGATGTTATGGATTTTTTGAAAGAGGAAGCTGACAAGGATTTCCAGCTGGCCACTGGTATTACGGAACCGATGCAGGCAGATGCAAGTATTTGGGAAGTTGCTAAAGCGAGACTACCCTGGCTCATTATTGGTTTGGCAGGAGGGATACTCGGGGCAAAAGTAATTTCGGGTTTTGAGCTCAGTATCGCTTCAATTCCTGAGCTCGCCTTTTTTATTCCGTTAATTACTGCAATGGGCGGTAATGTTGGTGTTCAGTCTTCAGCCATTGTTGTTCAATCATTGGCACGTGGAGAAAAGCAGATAGGAGGGATTTTGAGTAAAATTTGGAAAGAGACCCTGGTTGGCGTCGTCAACGGTATTTTGCTTTCATTACTTATTTTTGGTATNGCTACTATATTCGGTGGAATTGAGTTAGGGCTGGTGGTGAGCATTTCTTTATTTACTGTGATTATTGTTGCCGCAATTTTCGGGACATTTATTCCTTTGGTTTTAAATAAATATAAAGTCGATCCTGCCCTAGCTACAGGACCATTTATAACCACAATGAATGATGTTGTGGGATTATTCATCTATTTCTCTATCGGCCTCTTGATATTTAGTTTAATGGCCTAATTCCTTCTGAATACTTACTTGTATTTTTTCTATCTTTGCCATCTTGTTTCTATGGAGAGGTGGCAGAGTGGCTGAACGCGCACGCTTGGAAAGCGTGTTTACGGAAACGTAACGGGGGTTCGAATCCCCCTCTCTCCGCACAAAAAGGAGTCTCGCTTTGCAAGGCTCCTTTTTTTNTTAGCGGAAGTGGGATGAGAACCTTGGTTCGAACTGGAATGAGCGNAGTGAATGGAANTCATCAAACTTCAGCACTNCTGAACGGTTTGATAATCCCCCTCTCTCCGCATCAAAAAAAAGCCCAATTTGNGCTTTTTTTATTGTGTCCAAATAATTTCTGCCCAAAGGATTTAAGAAAAAGTCCTTGCGAAAAGACAATTTATTTTTTGATTTATCGTGAACATTTTGTGAAATCGTTGCTTAAAAGTAAAAAAACGTTATTTTTGGCCTAATTAAACAAGAAGAATTTAATTTTTTACTTATGAAAAATATGATCAAATCGTTAGCCTTTGTTTTTACTTTAGTCTTAGGCTTTTCCTTACAAGTTCAAGCGCAAGATGACGCTACGATGAATGCTACCGAAGATGCAAGTGCTAATGCCGGCGTTGTAGAAGCCGCAACAGAGGCCGCTCCTGCACCAGCTGCAGAAGAAGAAGAGGTGGAGCTTAGCTTCGTCCAAACGCTGAAGCAAAAGTATATCGAAGGAGATGTTTTATGGATGACACCTGTATTAATTTGTTTGATTATTGGAATGGCACTTTCTATTGAAAGGGTGGTTTATCTGAATNTGGCAACGATCAATACAGAAAAATTTAAAGATGATATTGAGGCTGCTTTGAAGTCGGGCGGTACCGATGCTGCTAAAGATTTAGCAAGAAACACAAGAGGACCTATCGCCTCTATTTATTTCCAAGGTCTTGACCGTGCAGACGAAGGGATAGACATCGTTGAAAAATCTGTTATCTCATATGGAGGAGTTCAAAATGGTCTTTTGGAAAAAGGTATGACTTGGCTGCAGTTGTTTATTGCACTTGCGCCTATGCTTGGATTCCTTGGTACAGTAATCGGTATGATTCAGGCCTTTGATAAAATTGTGAAGGATGGTCAAGTATCACCGACAACAGTTGCAGATGGTATTAAAGTATCGCTTTTAACGACTGTATTTGGTTTGATTGCTGCTATTTTCTTGCAGATATTTTACAACTACATTACCTCAAAAATCGACAGTATTGTAAANGAAATGGAAGAGGCTTCTATTTCTTTAATCGATATGATGTTGAAGAACAAGGTGTCTAAGTAATTCATATAAACCCTATTCTATGAAAGAAGATAAAATGAACTTGATACTTACTGTGACCAGATATGCTTTAGTGCTGATTGGAGTCGGGTTGAGTATCTTGCTTTTCTCAGGTCCCACNGTGGCAGATGGAAAGGCAGCGATGACAGAATTTAGAGAAAGTGGTTCTATGACCGCTATTTACTATACTNTNTTCATTATTGGAACAGCGGTAGTTGCCGTGTTAGGTTTCTTCCTATATCAAATTGCAATGCAGCCCAAGAAAACTTTGATGTCGATTGTTGGAATTGTTGTTGCTTTTGTACTTTACTTTGTGATGTATTTTTCTGGCTCGTCAGACACAATGAAATCACTGGCCTTGCGTCATGAAGCAAGTGACTCTGTTATTGCAGCAACATCTGCAGGAGTTTACACAATTGGAATTTGTATTGCAGTAGGTCTGTTAGTGGTAGTATTTGGTCCTTTTATGGGCAAGCTAAGATCATCTAGAAAATAAAGCTATGGCGAATAGAGATATACCTGANATTAATGCGGGGTCTATGGCGGACATAGCCTTCCTATTGTTGTTGTTCTTTCTTGTGACAACGACAATGGATAAAGATCAGGCATATGTNCGAAGTATTCCCAAAAAAATAGAAATTCCACCNGAGGACTTGCCTGATGTCCAGAAGAGAAATATTCTTGCGATTAAGGCGAATAGCCAGAATCAATTGATGGTTCGTNACGTTGTTTTTTCTGATCCAGATATGATATCTGATTTTATCCTTCGTTTTTATCAGACGAGTGAAATCGAAAACAAACCTGAAGAAAACTTCCCNTTATATTCAACTGCAACCGTGGGTCTTTGTGATTTGCGCATGGCTGAATTGGAAGCTAAAATTGAAGAGGCAGATAAGGTAGGTGCAACAGATTTATTGAAATTCTTTTCCTCTGCATCAGAGGAATGGAACAAAAAGAAAAAAGCGATTCGGCTTTACGGAAAGTCTGAACTGAGNGAAATTGATAAGCAAGCNCACATCCGTATTGAAGTTCAAGAAGCTACGGCTTATTCCATTTTTACTCAGATTCACAATGAAATAGAGGAGGCTGTTGTGGAGTTGAGAAATANGAAATGCAAGGAGCTNTTTGGCGAGCCTTATACCCTTGTTAAGCAAAGGTACAATCAAGATTCAGATGCTCGAGACAAAGAAATCCTTGATTTGATTGAGATTTTATATCCAGCGAGAATCATAGAAGTTACGCCTAAAAATTAAACGGTATGTCTAAATTTAGAAAAGTAGAAGAAAGATCAGCACCTGCAATGAATACTGCTTCATTGCCGGATATTGTCTTCATGCTCTTGTTTTTCTTTATGGTCGCGACAACAAGTAAGGAGACAGATCCTACGGTAAAGTACACTGCACCTGAGGGTTCGCGAACAGAAGATCTTACGCCGTATAAGCAACGTTCGGAAATTGATTTTCTTTATTTAGGTGCCCCTAGAAATCCAAATAGGGCGTCTGCATTTAAATTTGGTTATGCTTTGTCTTTGGATAATGTCGTTCAGGCAACCCCGGATGGTTTATACTCTACAAATGCCGTTTCTCGATGGAAGAGAGATAAATTCGATCAAAAGCCAGCNAGAATGATTGCACCAATTGAAGCGGTAATTACCTGTGTTAAGGCAGATCAAAGCGCGCCAAGCGGCCTTGTTTTTGATATTCGAAAGCAGTTGCAAGATATCGATGCCTTGACCATTGCCTATTCAGTAAAAGATAAAGGTATAAACAAGGCGTCACAATAGCTTTTAGTTCCGAACAATGGTNCTAGAAGAATCTGACGTTATCACNGAGGATCTCATTACATTTCTTGAAGGAACTGAGCTTGGAACGAATGGAGCGAAATATACGCACCTTGATCTCCGAGCGCGCATTTGTGANGCAGATCATCCAACATCTTTCTCTTTAAAAAGAAATCAGCACATCATCGCGAACGTTACGTTTTGTGTGAGGAATTTTGCTTTCTACGTTAGGTATTTCGCTTTTCACCCNCGTTTTCAAAGTGACTCTNGAAGAGAACGAAAAAGAAATGNTCGTTCCGGCCTAGAGCAAAGTATAGAGGCTGTTTTTAAGAAGTTAGAAGATCAAAAGCAATTGCCTTTCTATGCTTATATTGACGCGGATAATTCGCGCAGCCAGCATATGAGCAAACGATTTGGCTTTAGCCCTTATGCTGGAATAGTATCTCGAACTTTTAGTCGCCTTCAAACAAAAAAAATGAGTGGAATCTCTTTTAGCTCAGATTGGGACGAGATAGCTGAGCGTGTAAGAAATGATTATGGTCATTATGATGGATACTTTGATACTCATATTCAAAAGCCGCCATTCGTCCTGCTTAAAGATGTGCATGGAACCATTGAGGCTTATGCTAANTTCACTTTGGTTAAGTGGANGNTTCATCGGCTTCCTGGCCCATTTGGTGGCCTATTGNTTCGTNTNTTACNATACATTCCTTTTTTAAGAAGACTGATNAAGCCAAAAGCTCATTTTTTTCTATGTCCNGATATCATNTCTCACGGTATAGATTCGAAGCAACTTGAGCGGCTATTTTCTGCTGCTTTAGCATTATATAATGTGAATTCCATCATCTGGTTTGTAGATCCTAACGATCAAGTTTATCATAATGTAAAGGACAAACTTAGGTGGGGTATTTTAGACAGGATTATTGGAACGAAAAAGGTGAATGTTATGGTGCGCAATGCAAAAGTAGCCTATTCATCAAAGAGACCTTTTTTTGTAAATGCCTTTGATTTAATCTAATTTTTTTGGCTCTTTGATTGTCTTATATCCTCCCATAAATGACTTTATATATTCTGTAACGCGCTTTTCTCTTTCTTGCGTTTCAACAACCACTTTTTTACATTTTGGTAAGCTTTCTGACAGTCTATTTACAAAGCCTTTATTTCCTTGCTTTAGAATGGTATTTAAATCCAAGAGCATAAAAAGCTTTAATTCTCCAATATTGAATCCATTCTGAAAATACATTTCACAAATTCTTTTCGGAGTGCCCACAATGAGCTCTGTTCCAAAAAACAGATCATTTCTTTGTCTGACTCTTTGTCCCTTTTCAACAATTAGGTCTAGGGTTAAATCCAATATTTTAAAAGGTTTTTCTAAAAACTCAGAAAATGACCGAGCCGTTTGATCGTCACTGCAGATGACAATTCCCCTAGGCGACCCTTCTTGAGGTTCTGGAATACAGTCCGTAACAATATGCTCAAAGAGGGAGAAGTTTGCTTCAACATTCGCTTCAATGACCAAAGCATTTCCTGAGCGTAATAGCTTTCGCGTGGCTGCATTAAAATCTTCCATGGTTATTTGAGTTTGTCGTTTTCTTTATGTCTTGAGTGGTCCCTTTTCGTTTTCTTTTTCATGTTTTCTTTAAAGGCCTGTTCTAAATCAACACCTGTTTGATTTGCAAGGCAAATTAAAACAAAGAGCACATCCGTTAGCTCATTGGAAAGNCTGCTTTCTTCATCACTTTTTTTNCTACTCTGTTCACCATAGCTCCGTGCCATAATACGCGCTACTTCCCCAACCTCCTCCATCAAAATGGCGGTATTGGTAAGCTCATCAAAATATCTTACACCATATTTTTTAATCCACTGGTCTACTTTTTCTTGTGCTTCTTTGAGGGTCATGGTCGTACAGTTAATTTCTTGCGAAGTTAGAAAAATGAACGCAAATNATTCAAGANNTGGGATTCCGTTTTTTTTTATGACATTTGTTGAAATTGTAATACGTTNATGAAAAAACTACAGAACTATATTAATGGNAAATTTCAGCNACCTGTATCNGANGAATATATTGAGAACATTGATCCCTCTCGTGGNGTTCNCTTTTCTTTNATTCCAGATTCTGGAATGGAGGACGTAGCGCNGGCAACCGAGGCTGCCAAGGCCGCTTTTCCAATTTGGTCGGGAATGTCTTTGAATCAAAGAAGTGAAATATTAATGAAGCTTTCTAAAGGAATTGAAGATCGGATGGATGAATTTGTTGCNGCGGAATCTTTGGATAATGGAAAGCCTGTAAGTCTTGCTCGTCAGGTTGATATTCCTCGTGCTGTTTCAAACCTTAGCTTTTTTGCTACGGCCGTGTTACATTTTGCTTCTGAATCACATTACATGGAGGGTGTGGGAATAAATTATACTACCCGAAAACCAATTGGAGTAGTTGGTTGTATCTCCCCATGGAACCTGCCCTTATATTTATTTACATGGAAAATTGCACCCGCACTTGCCTCAGGGAATTGTGTGATCGCAAAACCTTCAGAAATCACTCCTTACACAGCTTATTTACTATCAGAGGTGGCAGCTGAAGTCGGTTTACCTGCAGGCGTATTAAANATTATTCATGGTCTGGGTTCAAAAGCAGGTGATGCGATAGTGCAGCATCCGGACATCAAAGCCATTTCTTTTACTGGAGGAACAGCAACTGGNGCATATATTGCAAAGACAGCTGGGCCAATGTTTAAAAAGCTTTCNTTGGAATTAGGAGGCAAAAATCCCAATATTATTTTTGCGGATTGCGATTTTGAAGACATGTTGAGTACCACAGTGCGTTCTTCTTTTGCCAATCAAGGCCAAATATGTCTTTGTGGATCGCGTATTTTTATTGAGCGTTCGATTTATGATAAATTCAAGAATGCATTTGTTGAAAAAGTTTCACGGATGAAGGTGGGGAACCCATCAGATTTAGAAACAAAGCAAGGTGCCGTGGTTTCCAAAGATCATATGGAAAAAGTTCTTTCATATATTAAACTGGCACAAGAAGAAGGTGGTACAATACTCGCTGGGGGACAACAAGTCAAACTGGACGCGCCTTATGACAATGGATTTTATATTGCGCCTACAATTATTGAAGGCCTTTCTTATGATTGTCGTACAAATCAGGAGGAGATTTTTGGCCCTGTCGTAACACTTTGTCCTTTTGATTCAGAGGAAGAGGTGTTAATGATGGCGAATTCTACACAATATGGTTTGGCTGCGACAGTATGGACCTCTAATCTAAAAAGAGCACATCGCGTAGCCAATCAAATTCATTCTGGAATTGTTTGGGTTAATTCCTGGCTTGTTAGAGATCTAAGGACACCATTTGGTGGTGTTAAAGCATCAGGTGTAGGACGTGAGGGTGGCTGGGAAGCCTTGAAGTTTTTTACTGAGCCTAAGAACATTTTTATCAAAGAGTAAATGCGACTATTTTTATTATTACTTATTTCATCATCGCTTTCCGCTCAAATAGAGCCAGTGCTATGGAAGGTCCAAAAAGATACAATTCAACAATGGAATTATTTCTTTGGTGATGAATTCAATGGAACCGAGGTAAATGAATCAATTTGGTACCCAAACTATCCTTGGGGAGGATTGTTGGCCGATGAGGGATCTTATGCGGATAAAAAAATGGTGTCCCAAGGCAATGGCCTATTAAAATTATCGGCAGATACGACAAGTGAATGGCGCGCTTTCCCAAAGTGGATGTTGGAAACAGGTGGAGCTGCAAATGGAGAAGTTCCAATTCGAAACGGAAATGAGGTTGAGCTACATTACCTATGCTCAGCGCTATGGAGTAAGCAACAATTCAAATACGGTTATTTTGAGGCCCGCTGTAAATCTCCGAGCGGAAGAGGGTTGTGGCCTGCATTTTGGCTTTATGGTGGTTTCCCGAATGAGGAAATTGATTTTATGGAGATGAAAGGTGAAAAACCCAAGCATTTTCATGTAGATGTACATTGTCCCAATGATTGTAACCGTGTCAAGACAGGATGGTTTGGTCTAACCAAAAAATGGGGTACATGGGTCAAAACGAATAAACCGATTACCGATGAATTTGTCATTTACTCGGGAATCTGGAAGCCAGGAGAAATTAAAATGTATCTCAATGGCCAAGAAGCAGCGACCTTTAAAGGAGATTTTGAAACAAGCATGAATTTAATCGCCAATTTGGCGATTGCCCAGGACGGTAAAGCCTTTGGACCAGGAATCAATAAGCACACAAAGCTGCCTAGTGACTTTTATGTCGATTACATGCGGGTTTGGCATCCTTTGGGTGGTTTTTCAGCTCCCAAAAGACCAGAAGGAGAAAATGCGGCGAATGAACACGCAGCTGCAGCGCCTGTTGAGAATAGTGAAATTATCCAAAGTAATGCACGCGCGAAAAAGACCAAGCGCTTTATGCGTGACAAAAAAAACGAGAAGCTTCACATGGGTTTTATCTCTTTGTTGCAAGATGCATCCATGAATCTTTTATTTGAAAAGAATGGAGTCTTTGATATGACGCCAAAGGCCATACTAGCAGATCGAAACCTAAATGAACTTTCGAGCATTGAGCTCAATGAAAACCAAGTTTACTTTTCGTTAAGAGATCTTGAGAAGGGAATCTACTTCATTAAAATTAATGCTGGAAATTCTTCTGAGTGGGTACAGCTTAAAATCTAAAATGTAAACTCATTTCCCGAAGCGTAATCCGCCAACAATTTTTATACTGTGTGAATTTAGATTGTATTTTAAGTCAGAGAAACGAATCGACTTGTTATCGAATTCTACCACAACAAACGTGAAAAACTTTTTACTAGAGTAACCTCCTAAGAGCCGAATATCGTAGCGAGGTGCAAGTCCTAAAAAGCCCCTGTTCTCATCAGAAAAATAGAATTTGGATTGTACCACGGCTCCGAGTCCAAGCCATCCAGAGAACTGCCAATTATTAACTCGGTTAACATAGGCATATCCAGGAATGATTCCAAAATCAAATGCAGAAAGCGTTGAAGCTCGTGTTTGGTCATTATCTGGCTCTAGGATCTCCAATGGTACAATCGAAGAGCCATTGTTGTCAACACCGAAAACATTCACAGTTGCTTTTATATACCATGTATGTACGGGCTTTTTATAATGCGCTTGTATTCCTCTGAGTGCACCCATTTTAAAATCGTGGTCATGGAAATACCAGCTGTTTAAGCTGAAATTAGTGGTGCCTATGCCCGGAACGTTCAGCTGATCTATCGCTGCAGTATACGTGCTGTCTATTGCGGCATAGTTTTGTATTGCATACCCCTGAACGGTACTGAAGTCAAAATCAAAAAAGAATTTTTTTACTGTAAAGTTTAGACCTAAACTGAATTGATTTGATTCCCCCCATTTTTCAACTGATTTTACATAATTCAAGATAGGGAAACCGATGCGCAGATGAAACCACTTGTATGCAAAACCAATACCTAAAAGTGTTCTGAAATTGTTTTTGTACTTGAGGGTTACGGTTTCTCCACCAACGGGACAATCAATGTTAAATGGTGCACTGCGATAGCCAGCATCAAAGTAGAGGACCTTTTTGTTTTTAAAGTCTTCTATTGGCATAGCGTCTTCTTGGGCACTTCCCAAAAAGGAAATCAGTAAGAGCGCGCTACTTATTTTTATTTTCCATCCCCAAAATGAAGGCATATACTTTTGCTGTTTCTTTTCTTTCGTTGCTCAATCCCGAACCACCTCCATGCCCTGCATCCATATTGCAGTCAAATAGAAAAGGATTATTGTCTGTTTTATACTCCCTCATTTTCGCGACATATTTTAAAGGCTCCCAATACTGCACTTGAGAGTCATGGTATCCAGTCGTTATGTACATTGCAGGGTATTCCATTTTTTTAATATTATCGTAGGGAGAATATTTTAGTAGATAGTAATAATAATCCTCATCATTTGGATTCCCCCATTCCTCGTATTCGGAGGTAGTCAAAGGAATCGTTTCATCTAGCATTGTGGTTAGAACATCTACAAAGGGAACTTGAGAAATAACTCCCTTCCATAGATACGGAGCCATATTTGTTACGGCACCCATTAGTAATCCTCCTGCACTTCCACCTTGCGCGTATATTCGTTCAGGATCGCAATAACCCATGTGACCTAGATACTCGGCAGCATCAATAAAATCGGTGAACGTGTTGATTTTTTTCATAAACTTTCCATTTTCATACCAATGCTCACCCATATATTTACCACCGCGAATGTGTGCCACAGCAAAGACGAAACCGCGGTCTAATAGACTCAAACGAGAAACACTAAAAACATCAGGAATCGTTATTCCATAGGAGCCATATCCATATAATAATAGGGGTGCTGTTTTAAGGTCTGTACCTTTTTTATAGACGAGCGAAATAGGCACTTCTGTACCATCGTTGCTTCTTGCCCAAATTCTTTCAGAGGTGTAATTGTTTTTGTCAAATCCTGGATCCAGGATTTGTTTTTGATGCCAAAGGCTTTGCTTTCCTGTAAACATGTCATAGGCATAAATACTCGAAGGAGTAGTCATTGAATTATAGGTGTAATACAGGGTAGTGGACTTATAGTCATCGTTCATTGCTAAGCCCAAATAATACGTTTCTTCATCAAACTCTATGTATTTTGTTTCTTTTGATTCAAAAGGATAAATTTTTATTCTGTTCAAGCCTTTTGTGCGTTCTTGGATCACTAAAAACTCTTGAAAGGAGGAGATACCATTAATATAAGTTTCCTCACTTGTTTTTTGAAACTCTTGACACTGACTTAAGCTTTTAGGAATCGTTCGCGCAAAAAGTATTTTGAAATTTGGCGCGTTGTCATTACTCATGATGTAAAATCCATTGCCATGGTGTGTAACAGAGTATAAATGTCCATGTTTCCGCTTTAGAAAAATCTGAGGCACTGATTTAGGGTTATTGGCATCAATCCATAGTATCTCCGAAGTTAAGGAGCTATAGCAGTTGATGAAGATATAATCTCCTGTTTTAGATTTAGAAAAAAAGACGCTGTACTTTTCGTCATCCTCCTGGTAAACGAGCACATCCTCTGTATTCGCTGTGCCAATTTTGTGACGATACACCTGATATTCCCTTAAGGTTTGAGGATCTTTTTTGATATAATAGATGGTTTTATTATCGTTTGACCAGAGGATATCTCCGTTGCAATTTTCAATGCGATCTTCTAAATAGTCTCCCGTTTTATTTTTTCTTATCGAGATGGTATTTTTTCTCCTTCCTTTAAAGTCTTCTGCAACCGCTAGGTATTTGTTGTTGGGTGATACCTCCCAATCCGCTAGGTCATAAAAAGATTGCCCCTTTGCACGCTCATTTTCATCAAAGAAAAGTATCACTTTTTCATCTTTGATTTGGTAGATTTTCTCATATTCCATCCCTGCCTCGTTTCTTGATTGGTAGAGTTTCCCGTTGTGCCAAAAAGGAGATTTTTGTTCGTTAGGATCTATTCTACCTTCTAATTCTTCAAGGAGCGTATCAACCAAAGGTTTCAACCCAGAAAAATGAGCTTCGCAGTATTTATTTTCTTGGTCAATATAATCCAAAACGCCCTTTGAATCACGTTCATTCATCCAGTAGTAAGGATCAAGCCTCTCGTGACCGAACTTTGTGAGTGTTTTGTTTTTAATTGGTGCCGAAGGGAGGTTGTTTTGTGCCATAATCGAAAAGCTAATGCAAAAAAGGAAGATCAAATAATTTTTCATGTGTACTAGAGTTGTTGTCTCAAAAGTACACAATATCTTTTCTGATTGTTGTACCTTTATTGATGTGAAGAAACTCTATAAATTTTTGTTGAATAAATTGCCTCGGCCATTATTGATTCGCCTAAGCTATGTCTTCAAGTTTTTTGCGCCAATTTTATATCGTGGTTCTGCAGTTGAATGTCCGGTTTGTGGACGTTCTTTTTCAAAATTCTTGAGCTATGGGTCAGATGTAGCGCATCGTGAGAATGTACTTTGTCCATATGATTTGACACTTGAACGCCATCGATTAATGTGGTTATATCTCAAAAGGGAGACAGATTTCTTCACTGCTCAAAATTTAAAGGTTTTGCATATTGCTCCTGAGCAATGTTTTTTACCCCATTTTAAGAAACAAAAAAACTTGGATTATATAACTGCTGATTTGGTCTCTCCGATTGCAGATATGCATTTTGATTTGCATGATATTCCCCTTGACGATCATCAATATGATGTTGTGTTTTGCAACCATGTTATGGAACATGTTGACGATCCTATTCAGTGTATGTCAGAGCTACAAAGAGTCATGAAGCCAGGTGGCTGGGCAATCATGCAGGTTCCTCAAGATATGACCCGAAAGGAAACCTATGAGGATGCTTCTATTACGAGTCCTTCGGAAAGAGAACAACATTTTTGGCAAAAAGACCATGTCCGTTTATTTGGTTTAGATTATCCACAATGGCTTGAAAAGGCAGGTTTTACTGTAGATGAATTTGATATGAACAAGTCTTGGGAACCAACCGAATTAAAAAAATACCGTTTGATGAGTAAGGAAATTTTATACATTGCTAAAAAATTATAAAACAATGAAATTATTATATACACTTTGCTTGCTATTTTTTGTTTCGCTAATTTCATTTGGACAAAAAGGAGTATTTCTTAATCTTAACCCTGTTTTTCTTGGCGTACCTCTTGAGATAGGCACGACCTACACCCATCCCTCAGACCAGTCATTTTCAATTGATTATTTGAACTATTACGTTTCGGATGTTATCATTACCCACGATGGTGGCCAGGAAATTACAGCAATGCCTTCTGTGTTCTTAGCGACAATTGAAAGTCATACACTATTTCTTGGAAATCATGATGTTCAGAATGTTGAACATATTGAATTCACTTTAGGTGTGCCGGAAAGGTTTAATACTCAAGATGGTGCTGAGGCAATTGATATTTCTTCATACCCTGCAGACCATCCGCTAAGCTTCCAAGATCCAGGAATGTATTGGGGATGGGCTTTTGGATATATGCATGTCGTTACCGCAGGAATGCCATTTTTTGAATTACACAATGTAGGTCCGCAGCTTGCGAAGCAGGTAAGTCTTGACGTAATACCTACAGAAACGTCTAGCAATCAAATTGACATCGAGCTATTTTGTAATGTCGACAGATGGTTTAATTCTATTGAATTTTCCGAGATGCTTGTGAGTCACGGTGCTGGTCCTGAAAATGTCCAAATGATGAGCAATTTACTTACCGATGAAGTGTTTTCGGTGTCTGCCCAAGCACTTATTCCCGAATACATTAATACGCAGGCTTTTGTTTACCAAAACAGTGAAGGATTAAATGTGGCAAACATTCCAAGTCAAGCTAAGTTTCTGAGGGTTACCGATCAGCTCGGAAGGCTCGTTGAAAGTCAAAATATTTCTGGCGCCTCAACATTGACGATTGATGTAGACCAAAAAGGCGTTGTTTTCGTTTGCCTATCAAACCAAGAAGGCACACAACTCGAAACCATAAAATACATAATACCCTAATGCTGAGAAAAACCGTTTATTTTTTCGGTTTCACCTTCTTTGGCTTGACTTTTTGGATGTGCAAGTCCTTGCCCGATTTGAATCAATATGTAAGCACCCCAATACCCATAGACAACCCGATGGATTCGGCAAAGATTGCATTGGGAAAAGCTTTGTTTTTCGATACAAGATTGTCAAAAGACAATACGATTAATTGTGCGTCCTGTCATAAACCTGGTTTAGCGTTTACCGATGGACAGAAAACAAGTACGGGGATCAATGGCCAAAAAACAGATCGAAATTCACCTAGTCTTTTAAATGCTGGATTTCTTCCAACAGTCATGTTTGATGCACACCTCAAGACATTGGAATTGCAGGTACTTGTTCCGTTACAAGAACCTTCTGAGATGGGGCACAACATGAGACAACTAACGCCACTTTTGCGCAAGGATTCAGTGTATCAAAAGGCGGCACAAGATATTTACGGAAGGGATTTTGATGCATGGGTGCTGACGCGAAGCATCGCTGCCTTTGAGAGGTCCTTAATTTCTATGAGCTCCCCATATGATCACTTTATGAAAGGTGACGCTACAGCGCTTTCTAAAAAAGAACAAACTGGTCTTAAGCTGTTTTCTGAAAAGCTATATTGCACTGAGTGTCATGTACCACCTTATTTTACGAATTATGAAGCACGAAACAATGGGCTCTATCTCGATTATGGTAGTGATAAAGGCCGATTTAGAATCAACCAGGATTCTTCTGAAATAGGACACTTTAAGGTTCCTTCTTTGCGCAATATTGAACATACGGCGCCATATATGCATGATGGTAATTTTGGATCTTTAGAGGAGGTGATTGATCATTACGCGCGTGGAGGCGCTGGTCACCGGCTTCAGGATCCAATAATTAAACCGTTTACCTTGAGTAAAAAAGAACGTGAGGCGCTTATTTCATTCCTGAATGCGCTTACTGATTTGTCTTTTGCAGAGCGCCTTTAATTCGTAACTTTGCATCATGGATTTGAAGCTAGATACGATTTGTGCATTGGCGACAGGAAGCGGTATTGGCGCTATTGCGGTCGTCCGTATTTCTGGACCTAATTCTAGAAGGATTCTTTCTAAATGTTTTTCGAAAGACCTTTCGAAAGTAGAAACCCATACCATTCATTTTGGAACGATTAGCAGCAATGATGGTGCTCAAATAGATGAGGTATTGGTGAGCTACTTTGAGCATGGCCGAAGCTTTACTGGTGAAGAAAGCATTGAGGTTTCTTGCCATGGATCGCCTTATGTTCAGCAACAGATTTTGGCCGTATTACAGCATTGTGGTTGTCGAATGGCTGAACCAGGAGAGTTTACAAAGCGCGCTTTTATCAATGGTAAGCTCGATCTTTCTCAAGCGGAAGCTGTGGCAGATTTAATTGCAGCACAAAGTAAAAAAGCGCATAGAATTGCGCTAAGTCAGCTCAAAGGAAATCTTTCTTCGGATCTAAAAGTATTACGTGAGTCATTGATTGCTTTTGCCTCATTGATTGAATTGGAGCTCGATTTTTCAGAGGAAGACGTGGAATTTGCTGACCGCACTCAATTAAAGGAATTGGTGGCTAAAGTACTCACTACAGTGGAACAACTTTCGGCTTCTTTCGCCCTTGGTAATGCCCTTAAAAATGGAGTTCCTGTAGCCATTGTTGGAGCACCCAATACGGGAAAGAGCACGCTTCTTAATCAGCTGCTCGGTGAAGACCGAGCGATTGTGAGTGATGAGGCAGGAACGACCCGAGACGTCATTGAGGAGACCCTAAATATTGATGGGATTTTGTTTCGATTGATTGACACTGCGGGGATTAGAGAAACAACTCAGAACATCGAATCCATGGGTATTGAGCGCTCTCAACAAAAAATAAAAGAGGCTTCTATTGTTCTTTGTTTGGCAGATGCCACAGACAAAGCCAATCTTTCTGAAACACAATCTTGGAGTCAGGAATTGACAAAGACACATCCCGATAAAAAGGTGCTTTTTATTGTAAATAAGGCAGATTTACATAGTCCTAATATTGATAAAGCAATTGCCATAAGCGCAAAAGAGGGGAATGGGATCGATATGCTTAATAAAGAAATGGTAAGCGCAGTAGTGGGGACCCTTGATCTTGAGAACGACACGATTATTGCCAACGCAAGACATCATGAGGCATTACTTAAAACTTCAGAAGCGCTTGAAAAGGCAGCCAACGGTTTAGAAGATGGAACTACGGGGGATTTTATCGCCATGGATATTCGTCAAGCCATGTTTCATCTAGGTAGTATTACAGGAGACATCTCAACAGATGATTTACTGGGTAGTATCTTCAGTAAGTTCTGTATCGGAAAGTAATTGGATTACTTCTTAGAGGCAGTGCTTAATTCCATTTTATGCATTGTATCATAGACCATCTCTTTTATCTCGAACTCTGACTTTTCCTCATTAAAAACATTGCACTGATCAATTGGGTTGGCATAGATATGCAAGGTCAATGCCCGCGATTTGGAATTATTCTCTAAGGTATGGTAACCCATTTTATCGTTCATGTAGGATAGACTCCCGGCATTAAGTACTGCTTCGTCTTCCAAAGTAAAGCTCCCATCGTTCTGTTCAAAGCGTTTTTCTGTGATTGTTCCTGAAACCTGTAAGACCCAGCAATGCTGTCCGCCATGATCATGAATGGGTGTTTTGGCATCTTCATCCCAACAAATTAGAATCATTTCAAATGAATCTCTCCTTGCAATACAGTTTCGAGAGTATTCGCCATTTATCCAGCTTGCATATTTTTCAAAATCAGAGACCGATATATTCGTTCTTTTCAGAACGCTTACCTGTTCGGAAGGCTCTGCATCATCAAAACATTCAATAAGATTTTCGATGGATGTGATTGGCTGCATAATTATTTTTTCTTGCAGACAGTAAATAATATTAACTTTACTGAACCACAAATGTGTGTGCTTCTCAATATAGCTATTATATAATAAATAATGGCGATTCACACAAAAAGGCAATTATTTTGTTTTATTAAAAAAACTAAAAACACACCTGTTTCGTATGTTAAATACCATAGATAAATTTGAGAAAATAGTGAGGGAATTACTTTTAGATGAGGCAGTTAGCCCCGTTTCTGAGCATGTTGCTTCTAAGGAGTTATACAACACTTTAGATCTTTCTCTTAGTGAAAATGGAATTCCTGATGAGGAATTCGAGCGTGCTTTGAAAGATTTAGTACTTAAAACTCCCCGAACCGCAACAAATGCTTTTTTCAACCAGCTTTTTGGTGGTAGAAATGATAAAGCTGTTCTTGGAGATCTTCTGGCGGTTATATTGAACAACAGCATGTACACCTATAAAGCTGCAGGTCCGCAGGTTGGGGTAGAAAAGATTTTGTTGCGTGAGACCTGTAATATTATTGGTTGGAATACAGACGCAGATGGTACTTTCGCGCCTGGTGGATCGATGACCAACTACATGGCTATGGTGATGGCAAGAGACGCTTATGATAAAACCATCAAGTACGATGGAGTGCAGCATAAAATGACGGTATATACCTCCAAAGAATCCCACTATAGTATTCCTAAAAATGCAGCATTTGCCGGAATAGGGAGAAACAATGTACGCTATGTACCCTGCGATGAGTTCGGTAAAATGAATGTTTCGGAACTATCAAAAATGATTGCTGAAGACAAACAAAATGGTTTTGCACCGATCATGGTTAACCTAACTGCAGGCACAACCGTTATGGGTGCCTTTGATGAGATACCTGAGGTTCGGGAAATATGTTCTGCAAATGGAATGTGGGTGCATTTGGATGGAGCTTATTGTGGCTCAGTGCTCTTCAGTAATGCATNCAAGCATCTGATTAAGGGAGTTGAATTGGTTGATTCATTCAGCTACAATGCGCATAAAATGCTGGGAACTCCTTTATCGTGTTCAATTATTGTAGCCAAAAACAAGCAGCATTTGCACGATTCATTTTCAAATGATGCGAGCTACCTCTACCAAACCGATCATGATGAGTTTAACCTTGGCAAAACTTCACTACAATGTGGCAGAAGAAATGATGCCCTGAAGTTTTGGACGCTATGGAAAAGTGTTGGTACCAAGGGTTTAGAGTGTATTGTAGACCATCAATTTGACTTGGCAGATGTTGCGCGAGAGTATATTAAAGGCAATAGTGATTACACGCTATACAGCTATGGCGAATCAATTTCAGTTTGCTTCAATTACAAGGGCATACCTGCAAGAAAAATATGCACAGCGCTTTATGAACATTCAGAATTGTTGGTGGGTTACGGTTCCTTTCGAGAGGATGAGTTTATNCGTTTGGTCACCATNAATGCACANAATAAAAAAGAGGATATTTTGAATTTCTTCAAAACTTTAGAATCTTTCNTTGAGGAGCATAGCGCTATTTTTGANCCCGTACTTCATTAGAAAAAACCAACATGGAGCTCACTAAATTTATTGTTTTAGGTGTCTATGTCGCTATCTTATTTTTGATAGGTATAGTGGCTTCTAGACGCGTAAAGAGCATGAGTGATTTCTATGTCGGCGGAAAGGGNATAGGTTTTTGGGCAGTTGCTTTTTCTGCACGTGCTACAGGAGAATCTGGATGGCTGCTTATCGGCCTCACTGGAATGGGTGCTTTATCCGGTTTATCAGCCTATTGGGTAGTTGTAGGTGAGGTTCTTGGTGTTGCTGTTTCATGGTGGTTCATGGCCAAGCGATTCAAAAGAAAGAGTGATGNATATGGTTCGATGACGGTACCTGACTATTTAGAAAGTCACTTTAAAAGCACCAAAAAAACCTTACGTATTGTAGCTGCAACAATTCTTTCTGTATTCGTAGTGATTTATGTAAGCTCACAAATTGATGTGACTGGTAAGGCCTTTGAATCAATGATGGGTATGAATTATTATTGGGGTGCAATTTTGGGTTTTGCAATTGTCCTTTCTTACATTTTTATTGGTGGCTTTGTAGCGGCGGTATGGTCTGATCTATTTCAAGGAGTTTTGATGTTCCTTGGTTTGGTTTTGCTTCCTGTTGTGGTTTGGTTTTCGATGGACGGGGTAACTGGTATTGTCTNGAGTCTTCAAAACATTGATCCCGCTTTGACAAATTTATGGGGAACCAGTGATGACGTCTGGATGAATATTGCCACTATGCTAGGTTTTGCGATGATTGGTCTAGGTTTTCTCGGTTCTCCGCAGGTATATGTACGCTTTATGTCGATTAAGGACGAATCGGAAATTGATAAAGGAAAATGGGTCGCCGTTATTTTCACGCTACTTACGGATGCTGCAGCTGTTACAATAGGGNTTCTTGGAAGAATTATTTTCACCGAATACGGCCAAGATCCTGAGGTTGTGATGGGAAATGGTGCAGAAAATGTNCTNAGCATGCTGACTGAAAGTTTCTTGCCTAGCTTTCTTGTCGCCATTTATGTCGCTATTGTACTTTCNGCCATCATGTCTACGATTGACTCTCTGTTGGTTTTAGCCTCAAGTGCNATTACAAGAGATTTTTATCAGAANATTTTCAGACCCGANNTNAAGGATCAAGATTTGGTAAAATTATCTCGCTGGGTGACCTTGATTATGGCATTAATTGCCTTAGGAATCTCCATGGTTATTGCTGTGAATTATCCCAATCATACTGTTTTTTGGCTNGTNATTTTTGGCTGGTCNGGNATNGCNGCNTCCTTTTGTCCNGTNATNATTNTNTCATTATTTTGGAAAGGACTTTCNGAAACAGGCGCAATTGCAGCNATGNTTGCAGGTTTTCTTTGTGTACCCTTNTTTAANTTTGTNGTGCAAGGGATGGANGGCATAGGGANCTACTTTGTTCAGCTTGATGTNCTCGCNCCATCATTNGCNATATCTATGCTCGTNGCATTNATCGTCTCTAAAATNTATCCNCCAAAGAAATCGATTACGGATGAGTCGTCAAAAGCGTAGAAGCTAGCCCTCTTTTTAACAATATAAAATAAGGGACAAGGCTCTATCTATTCACGGCGATTGCCCTCCTTCATCAGTATACCGTAACGGGATTTATTGCTTTTAGGATGCCTATATGATTTACGGTGAGTAGAAAAGAGCGCTAAAAACTCTACTCAAGTATAATTCTTAAGTTTTTTATCTATTTGAATTACAATACATGTACTGCTTTTGTACTAAACGTAAAAAGAGAAAAAGTGTATATTTAGTGCAGTATTACTAATTAAATCAAATTATGAACGTAAAAAACTTATTTGACTGGTATAACGGAAAAAGAAATACCAGTCTAGAACTAGACGATTTTAGTTCACTATTGATGATGTTTCCTTCAGTACTGGTTGCCAATGCTGATGGAGATTTTGATTCATTAGAAAAGCAAAATTTGGCACATGCATGCTTTGGATTGGAGGCCGAACCTCATGTGACATGTGAAATGTATTCAGAATTGTGTTTTCTCGCCACAACAGAAGACGATGAATTATTGGGGAATATTTTTAGTTGTTTAAAAGCAGAATCTAAGAACAATGAAGAAGCTCAATTAATAATTATTGACCTAATGATTAAAATGGCGCAGGCTTCAGATGGAATCAGTGCCGAGGAGAGCTCGAAGATAAAAGAGATAAAAGAAAAACTAGAATATTAAAACACATTATCATGAATACACAAAATAACCAAGATAATTTACCGCCTTTTTTAAAGTTTAGTGCTATTGAACCAATTAATCAAGAAGAAATTGGGAAGTCATATTATGATCCAATATCTCAAAAGTCAATATATCCATATGGTATGGGTTCTCAAAAAAGGATAACAAAAAGCGCCAAAAATGTTGGGAGTATTTTATTTCCAAAATATAAAAATACGAACGACGACGCAAAAGAAAAATAGAAATTAAGAGGCCATTAGGTCTCTTTTTTGTTTAATTATGCTTTTAATAATTACGAACGAGGAGGATATTCATCCCAACCCGGTCATAGATCAGCTGGTCAAATTAAATGTGCCATTTTTCAGGTTAAATACTGAGAGTCTTCTATCTCATTATGATATTACCTATGCCATATCGAATGCATCTCACAGCTTTACGATTAAGTACAAGGATGGTTCTCATGCTATAAGTAGTAATGATATTTCATGTGTTTGGGAAAGAAGACCAATAGAACCGCTTACGACATTTGATGATCTAGAACCTAATGTCTCAAAATTAGTCCTAGATGAAGGAGATGGCTTTTTACGCTATTTTAGGTACTCCTTAACCCATGTGCCATGGATCGGCCACGCTGTGAATGAGAGAAAGGCGGGTAGTAAAATTCTACAAAAAGTAGTGGCAAAGAGTATCGGGATGAAAATACCGAGCACAATATTCACGAATGAGTTGAAAGCTATTAAAGAATTCCCTCATAATCAAATAGCTATTAAGCCAATTTACGCTCATGTTTTGGAGAAAAGTGCTGAGGAAACATATGTTTTTTATACCTCTTTACAAGATAAATCAAAGCTAGTGGGGTTGGGTGAAAGCGGCATAAGAAATACAATGAATTTCATTGAGGCTTATGTCGAAAAAGATTTTGAGGTCCGAGCGACTGTGGTGGTAGATGAAATTTTCTCAGTGAGTATAAACAGCCAATCCTTTGATAAGAGCAAAGGTAAAGTTGATTGGAGACAGGGATACGATCATGGGATTCAGTTTACTGCAATGGATTTGCCACAAGAGATTTCAGAAAAATGTTTTCAATTCTTAGAGTATTTTGAATTGAGTTTTGGCTGTTTCGACTTCATAGTAGACAAGAACGGGGACTATCATTTCCTTGAGTGTAATACCAACGGGCAATGGGTGTGGATAGAGGAAGAAGCATCATTGCCGATATCAACAAAATTAGCAGCTTCTTTTGAGAAATATTATTTAGATAAGAAAGCCAATGAATGAATTCATCGATGGCTTTTTCTTAACGCACAATGATTTCGAGGTAATAAAGTCAAAAGATATCAGTAATCTACCTTCTATTTTTAACAAAACAGACAGGATACTTAGTTTTCCTCCCGATGGCAATATATGCAGGTCTGACATTGAACACTATCTTGACATCCACTATAAAAATCAATTAATCGGATTCTTTAAAATAATTGATTTAAGTTTTGAAAATGTCATAGAGCTTCATGGAAGTTTTTCTAAACCACAAAGTTTTTTAGTCCGTTCATACTTCAATTTAACAGAGAAGTTTATTTTAAAAGTTAGATCAGAATGGCCAGATCACGGCATAAAATCCGTGATACACAGGGACAATTCTAAGGTGAAGTCTTTCCTAAGCTTTTTAAACTTCGTCGAGACAAGTGATAATGGGGCTTATGTTGAATATAGATATACTCCTTAATTACACCCACAGTTTGGGCTTGAGCAGTTTTCACAGCTACAGCTTTGACAATTTCCCTTTTTACAGCTTGCGCAACCACAAGTACATTCCGCTTGTTTCATAATCGTTGGTTTTACCTAAAGTTAAAAAACAACCGTTGTTAAAACGAATACCCCGTAAAAAATAACTATCATTGAATTGTTAAAAACTAAAATTAAATGTATCCATACCTTCGACTCGTAAGGGTCTTAATAAAGAAGAAATTCCAACCGAAATTAGATTTTTACAGCCGAGATAGTGATACAATACCATTAATGGTCTTACCTCAGGACATTGATCCTTTTTTTGAGCTCAACAATGGTCGCTATGTGACCTTGCTAGATTTGGGTCGTTATGGTTATGGGACTCGGGTAGACATTAATGGGTTCTTAAAAAAGAACAAATGGTCGCTGACCATTACTGGGACCTACAATGAGTACCGCCATCGTTTGCGATTGTTTCAAAGGTTTGAATTGAAGACCAATATTATTGGTTATGACACCAATTGGTTTTATTTCTTCCAAAAAATTGAGCGCAATGGGAAAACCCATATGGCCTCTGTGGTCAAGTATGCCTTCACCTCAAAAAATGGGATTGTAAAACCAGAAGAAGTTGTCAAAGCGATGGGTGAGCCGTATGATCCGAATCAGCTCCCCAAATGGGTAACTGAGATTGGTCAGCATCAGGTATTTAAGAAATAAATTCTACCTATCTCCAAATTTCAACGCATGAAAAAAGTTTTACTCTCTATTATTCTTTGCGCAACAGTGCCGATTTGGTCGCAGATGACCGCGATTCCCGATCCTAATTTTGAACAGGCGCTAATAGACATAGGTTTCGATGATGTACTCGATACTCAAGTCGATTCAGAGGTTATCGGAAGTGTTTTGACATTACATCTTTTGGACCTAGGCATACAAGACCTTACTGGTATCGAAGATTTTACAAGTCTGACATCCTTGAATGTCGGTATGAATAATCTACAGGAAATAGATTTGAGCTATAATACCAATCTTGAAATTCTTTGGTGTTATTATAACAATCTATCGACCCTAAATATTGAAAACTTGACGAATTTGATGAGGTTGGAGTGTCAGCATAACCAACTCACGGAATTAGACGTCAGTGCTTGTGGCGTATTGCAAACTTTGGATTGTTCTGAAAATAAATTAGAGTCACTCCTCCTTCCAAATACGAGTGAATTGATAATTGTGCAGTGTGCAGGGAATGAATTGGATGCCTTGGACGTTACAAACGTACCTACTCTTCAGAAATTGGAGTTGTCCGACAATTTATTTACCGAAATAGATGTATCAAACAACCAATTTCTGAATTGGTTTTTATGTGATTCTAATAGCTTTAGTAGTATTGATGTTAGTCAGAATCCTTATTTAGAAACCTTCCATATCGGCTATCAGAATACGATGAACAGCATTGACTTAAGTCAAAACCCATTGTTGAGGTGGTTCTCTTGCGGTAATTCTGCAATTACTTCACTGGATTTAAGTAGCAACTGGGGCCTTCAGTTTTTCTATTGTGACTCTACCAAACTATTAACATGTCTCAATCTACAAAACGGAGCAGGTCAAAACCTTATTGGTTTCAATGCCATAGACACTCCGGAGCTGACATGTATTCAAGTAGATAACAGTAATTACTTCGCTACCGCATGGGAGTCATATGTTGATAATGTTCAAATGTTCAGTGAGAATTGCGCGTCAGACTGTACGGTTGGGATCAGTAGTTTACAAAACACCCCTAAGAAATGTATAAAGATTATCGATTACATGGGACGAGAAACTTCCTTTAAACCCAACATGCCTCTGATTTATGTCTATGACGATGGAAGTAAAGAGAAGGTGTTTAGTGTGGAGTAGTTTTAAGTGAAGTCAGCTTAAATTCCTTTTTTTTACCAAACTTATTTGAGTTCAATTTGTTCAATTTGGACCTGTAAGCGCATAAAGGTCGTCGAACAGCGTTTTATTTTTATACATGAAGTCTAAATCTTATTCTTATTCAAAATCTGGTTTTACTTTTTCTCCGCATGAGAAAAAGGAGCAGTCTCCTTTTGAGCGGCTCTTTGATATCTTTCAAGAGCTGATTGTATTCACGTCCGGAGACGTAGATGAAACCCTCAATTGGATGGATGAATTGGATCGTGAGTATAAATTGTATTCTGCAGAATATACCAAAGAAGATTTTATCGAAGACCTCAAGAAAAAAGGATTTCTCAACGATGACCCCAAAAAAAATAAGGGTAAGGGACTTCAGATCACCTCTAAAACTGAACAGCTGATTCGTCAGCGCTCACTCAATCAGATTTTTGGATCGCTTAAAAAGTCGGGAAAAGGAAACCATAAGACCAAACATTCCGGGCAGGGAGAAGATTTTACGGGTGATATGAAAAACTATGTCTTCGGAGATGGATTGGATCAAATATCCATGACTGAAAGTATTAAAAATGCGCAGGTGAACCATGGTGCAGGTGAATTTAAACTTACAGAACAAGATTTGGTGGTCAACGACACGCACTTTAATGCCCAGATGAGTACCGTACTGATGATTGATATCAGCCACAGCATGATTCTGTATGGAGAGGACCGTATTACGCCTGCTAAAAAAGTAGCCATGGCATTGGCAGAGCTGATTCGAACGCGCTACCCAAAAGACTCCCTAGACATCATTGTATTCGGAAACGATGCCTGGCCCATAAAGCTAAAAGAGTTGCCATATTTGCAGGTAGGACCTTACCATACCAATACGGTAGCGGGTATGTCTCTGGCGCTTGATATATTGCGTCGAAAAAAACAGACCAACAAACAAATTTTTATGATTACCGATGGTAAGCCATCTTGCATCAAGCTACCAAGTGGAGAATATTACAAAAATAGCAACGGTCTTGATGAATTTATTACTAGCAAGTGCCTGAACATGGCCAAGCAAGCGCGTAAGCTTCAAACACCAATTACCACCTTTATGATTGCCCAAGATCCATATCTACAGCAGTTTGTTGAGGAATTTACTGCGGCCAATCAGGGCAAAGCATTTTATACTGGACTCAAAGGATTGGGAGGAATGATTTTCGAAGATTACGAGACAAACCGCAAAAAAAACATTAAAAGATAAGTATGAACACTCAAGAAATTAAAACCTTAGGTAACCTAAAAAAGCAGGGTTATGTTTCCAAAAGAATCAAGTCAGAATTACGTGACAACCTCATGGAAAAGCTCCAGCAAAAATCGCCTCTTTTTGAAGGGATTATTGGCTATGAAGATACCGTGATACCACAGCTGATACACGCCATTTTATCTGAGCATAATATTAACTTACTAGGTTTAAGAGGTCAAGCCAAAACAAGAATTGCACGATCATTAACAGATCTACTAGATGAATATATCCCGATTGTAGAAGGTTCAGAGATCAACGACGATCCAATGAATCCAATTTCTTTTTATGCCAAGGAGTTGGTTGCGAAAGAAGGAGACAATACACCTATTTCGTGGGTGCATCGATCAGAGCGATTCTCAGAGAAATTGGCTACGCCTGATGTGACTGTTGCCGATCTTATCGGAGACGTTGACCCAATCAAAGCGGCCAATCTAAAGCTTTCCTATGCTGATGAGCGCGTCATTCATTTTGGAATGATACCAAGAGCGAATCGATGTATTTTTGTCATCAACGAGCTTCCAGATTTGCAGGCAAGAATTCAAGTTTCACTTTTTAATATTCTTCAAGAAGGTGATGTTCAGATCCGCGGATTTAAGATTCGCTTACCGTTAGATGTGAACTTCGTCTTTACAGCCAATCCAGAGGATTACACGAATAGAGGAAGTATAGTCACGCCTCTAAAAGACCGAATTGGTTCTCAGATCATTACTCATTACCCAAATTCCATTGAGCTCGCCAAAGAGATTACCAACCAAGAGGTGGCAAAGCAGGTGCAATCGGATGCAATTTATGTTCCTGAGCTAGCCAAAACCTTAATTGAACAAATTGGATTTGAAGCACGAGAAAATGAATTAATCGACGCCAAAAGTGGTGTTTCTGCACGAATGAGCATTACCATGTACGAGAACCTATTGAGTGGAGCGACCTATCGAATGCTGACAACGCAGCAAGAAAGTACCGCAATACGTATGTCAGATTTCTTAGCAGTCATTCCCGCCATAACGGGAAAAGTAGAGCTCGTTTATGAAGGCGAGCAGGAAGGAGCAGAGAATGTTGCTTTATTACTGTTAGGTAACGCAATTAAAACTTTATTTAATGATAGCTTTAGAGAAATCAAGAAGCTTAGCAAGCCAGGAGCTACCGATGAATTTGATGCCGTTGTATCATGGTTTATGGAAAATAGCTCTTTTTCACTTTCAGCTGATTTAAACGATAAGGCTTATGCTGAAATATTGAATGCCGTTGAGCCTTTAAACGAGATTGTAGAAATGTATCAAGCTCTTGCAAGTCCGGCAGATAAGCTCTTTTTTAAAGAGTTTTTGCTTTGGGGACTTGTAGAATACAACAAACTCGACAAGCAAGAAACCAAGGGAGGATATCAATTTGAGGACCGTGTTTTAGGGTCCTTCTACAACAACTAAACATGGAAAAAGTCCGACCAAAGCTTCCGGAGTCGCTTATTGAGGGACACCTCAAAGAAGAGGAGCTTTTTCAGAATATGGTGCTACGTCCTGTCATTAAAATGCAGCACGATGTCTTAATTCTGCGTGTCAAGAGCTACTTTACCTCAAAACGTGTGATGTTTAATGTCATGGATAAAAAGAAACGCACTTTGGCCATTGAGCAGGCTTTTCTAGGTGACAACGCGTTCAAAAAAGAAATTCAAGGAATGATTTTGGGCCAGCTAAATGTGGATGAGTTTCAGGGCTACCTCAAAAATGAGCGTTCCATGAACAAAAGAATTATTCAGATCGTGCGCAATAGAATGCTAGACTCATTATTCGAGTTCACTTAGAACGTAGAGTGATTATTTTTTTCTAAATTGCAAAAATTAAATCAAAACCATCAAAATGATAAATAAGTCAATCCTCATGTTTGCCATTATAGCTCTTCAAATAACAGCTGTAGCTCAAAAACAAGATGCGAAGAATATAACCTTAGAGATGGAGTTTTCTCCTCTTGGTTCAGAACCCTTATCCATTAATGGAATACGAGCAAGATATTTTAAGTCAGAGGATATTGCTTTCAGATTGGGTTTGTTTATAGGCGGGTCAAATAATCCAACGGTTACAGAGGTTGGTGATGTTGAATTGACAAGCGGAAGTTCGAGTTTTGATTTTACACTTCGTCCAGGTTTTGAAAAACATTTTGATGGAACAAAATCTTTATCCCCATATATAGGGGCTGAAGGACTTTTCGGATCTTCGATCACTTCTTCAAAATCCGAGTCAATTTGGTTGTCAGATCAAAACGAAGTGCAAACGATGCGAACTAGTAATTCGTCACCTCAATTTGGATTAAATATATTGTCTGGTGCGGATATATATATAATCGATAAGTTTTATCTCGGGGTTGAACTGGGATTTGGCTTTTTATTAGATGGAGCTGGTAAGTCTCGGGTGAAATATCAAAACCCTGAAGACGATAGTATGGAGAATACTGTAACAAAGGGGAATTCATCTCAATTGAATTGGGGACCAAATTATCAAGGCACACTAAGAATAGGTTATTGTTTAAAATAGAAATTATGACATTTAAAATAGGGATATCAATCTGCTTATTATTCGTTTCACTAGGCTGCAATAAGTTTAAAGATTTGGGTATCGAAAAAGAAGAAGAATTCGTTTTATCTAAGAATCAATTTTCCGAATTTGATAGACATCTATCTAATTTACCAATGATTATTAGGTACAAAGATGAAACGAATAATAGGTATGTTGATTTTGATATTAGAAAACGAACAGTAGAATTAAATAAGGTTTGGAGTTTTGCAAACCCTCAACCGAATACGATTTATGGTGAGGCAGGAGGGATTGTTTTTTATATCAGTGAGACAAGTGTAGGATGGGGTTATGGCACTCCATCATCTTCAGTTACAGCGGGTTCGACAACCTTAAATGTTCAGACTATATGCTTTGCTGTTGATATAAGCGCATATGCCGCTATGTTTGCAGGTCAAACGGGAGATCTTCCCTTTGATGGCATCTCAGCAGTTATGGGGTTAGACGCCGACTTTAGTTTACTAGAGAACTCTTCTAGTACAAATTTTGGAGATTATTTTAGCGGCCTCGCAGAATATTTTGTTTATGATTTTGAAGCATCAGGCGATTATGAGGTTGTCGATTGGACCAACTTATCAGCTGAATTTCCTGAAACTCTTGGATTCGCGATGGTCTTTAGTTTTTCTTCAGATAATTTTGGGTCATTTTATTTTTCAAAAGATGGAGATATTTCAGTTAATGGAGGTAGTATGTCCTTTGATGGAAATTATTGGGGTATAGAGATGGACTTTTCTATTATTAGTCCAGATTTGTCTTATGACACATATCCAGGTTCAGGGTCTATGGGATGCTAGTATTTTTTAATTTAAAGGATTCTTAAAAAAGTCATCAAAATATAAGAGGTGATACTTTATTGAATTGCGCCAATAATCCCAATTGTGCTTTCCTGGTCGAACAGTATATTCATGCGGAATTCCCTCAATGACCAATTTTTCATGTAATTCCTTATTCACATCGGCAAAGAAATCCTCTGTGCCACAATCAAAGATTATTTTGAGGTCTCCATTTAATAAATGTATCAGGTTAATTACTGTATGGTCTTCCCAATTCTTTTTGAATTGATGGTAAGGCCCGAGTATTTCATCCATATTCCATTCCTCAGCAAAGGGAATAATATTTACACCGCCACTCATACTTCCTGCTGCTCCCCATATGTCTTGATGTCTGAAAGCAAGGTAAAATGCCCCATGACCACCCATACTTAATCCAGTGATTGCACGTCCATTTTTTTGCTTTATGGTTCTGTATTTTTGGTCTATCGCAGGCACAAGCTCTCTTGTGATATAGCTTTCGTATTGACTTGTAGAATCTATT
>NHBV01000047.1 GCA_002167775.1 Crocinitomicaceae bacterium TMED16
ATCCTCAAAGACGGAGCATATCTATTTGAAAAACCTAAAGACTACGATGAAAAAGTACTTGCAAAGAAATGGAAAGCGCATACAGCAGGGCTTATTGAAGATTGGGTGAAGATCATAGAAGACATCAATGAATTCTCAGCAGCAAATATAGAATCAAAATTCAAAGCTTTCCTTGAAGCAAGGGAATTAGGATTCGGTGCCGTTTTATTACCCTTTAGATTATTAGTAACAGGCGTAGGTGCCGGTCCAGGAATGTTCGATATAGCTGAATTCTTGGGAAAGGAAGAAGTTTTGAATAGAATAAAAACCGGCTTACTTCACATCGATAATATTAAGAATGAAGCATAGTATTAGTGTTGAAGACATAAAGCTATACGCCCATCACGGATGTCTTGAAGAAGAAGAAAAAATTGGTGGCCATTACAGTGTTGATGTATTTATAGAAACGGATTTCACAGAGGCGGCTGAGCAAGATGCACTCATCAAGACCGTTGATTACGTTTTGGTGAATCAGATTGTAAAAGAAGAAATGGCTATCAGATCTAAGCTAATAGAGTCCGTTGGTCAACGAATCATGAATAGATTGAAAAATGCATTTGAAAGCTCAGAGTTTAAGGTGGTCATCAAAAAGCTAAACCCACCAATTAATGGAGATGTTGCGCTTGTTTCAATTAGCATTGACTCTAGGCATTAGCCACTAAAGATGAGCTTTCTTACTTTGCAGATAGTTCAAACCTGCTTCCAGCCCAGCACGATAATCTAGCTCGATATTCTTAACAGCAGTCGTAAATATTTGTGTGTTCAGTGGCGTTTTTGGGGCAATTTGTTCAACGGTGACATGCTTAGGCAGGTCGTCAATATAATCTATAGACGCTTTAATGTTTAATTGGAAACGTTCAACATCTGAAATGATCTTATCACTCGCGCGCAAAAATTTGGAAACCAAATATTCGGGTCGAAACATCCCTGGATTAAAATCAAAATGAGTTGTACGAATTAAAACAATATCTGTGGCGCCATTTTCCACAGCCCACCGAATCGGAATAGGGTCCGAAATCCCTCCATCTGAATAGTGTCGCCCGTTTACTTTATGCTTCCCTTTGGTTAACATTGGAACGGTACTTGCTGCGATAGTCATGTCAATCCAATTCTCTCTTGTTGGCTCTAAATAATGGGTTGAACCATCTTGACTATCTGTGAGCACTATAAAGTAGTCTTTCTGCTCTAACTCCTTACATGCTGTGTCAAAGTCAAAGGGGAATTCTGTTTCGGCAATATCATAAAAGAAATCTAAATTCATTAATCCATCGCTAAATGCCTTGCTGTATTGAATGAATCGCTCATCTTGACACAAGGCACGCATACATTGGTAGAAATAACCATACTTATTGCTCAAGAAATAAGAAATTGCAATACTCCCTCCCGATACACCGATATAGGATTGAAAGGGATCAAATGAAACAGATCTAAAAGCGTCCAAAACCCCACCGGTAAATGAAGTTTTGAATCCTCCGCCTTCCAGAATCAGTACTTTTTTACCTGCAAAAACTCCTTTTTCATTCATTTTAATCTTTTCTTTTTAGGTATTGATCTTACCCATTAAATAGGCTTTTAACTTTGCGAAAGCACGCGCACGGTGACTAAATTTATTCTTTTCTTCCAATGTCATTTGAGCAAAGGTTAATTGAGAACCATCAGGAATAAAGATTGGGTCATAACCAAAACCGTAATTCCCTCTCCTTTCGGCTATAATTTTTCCCTCAACGACTCCTTCAAACTGAATGGTCTCCTTTTCCTCTCTGAACGTAATAACCGTTCGGAAACGAGCTTTTTTATTTGGAAAACCAGCTAGATTTTTCAACAATAAAGCCATATTCTTAGATGAATTGCAATCCAAGCCACTATATCGCGCTGAAAAAACACCAGGAGCACCATTTAATGCTTCCACTTCAAGTCCAGTATCATCAGCAAAGCAGGGACGATTAAACGACTTAAATACCACATCAGCTTTCAGCTTAGAGTTCCCTTCTAAGGTCGTTTCTGTTTCTTCGATCTCTTGTGTAAAAGATAAGTCCTTCAAACTCTGAATTTGAATAAAGTCACCCATTAACTCCTGGAGCTCAATGGCCTTATTATCGTTGGCTGTTGCAAAAATTAATTTCATTTAGCCTTCAATTACCTTTTTAATTACCTCAAGATAAACAGATTCATTTGCCTGAACAGAGTACATCGACTCTACTCGTTCTCTTGCCTTCAAGCCGTGTTCTTTTCTAAGGGATGGATTTGTAATATAATTCTCTATACTTTTTTTCCAAGTTTCATCCGAATCAACCAGGGTTCCTGAAACACCATCTTCAATCACTCTATAATTGGCGCCGATTGCAGAGGCAATCGTCGGAATCCCTAAAGCCATATATTGAAGTGCCTTCAAACCACTCTTACCTAAAACCCATTCTTCATTTGGTAGTGGATAGATACCAATATCGATGCGTTGTAAATCTTGAACTTCAGAATCTTCAATCCACTGAATAGCCTCACAGTCTATACCATCAATGTGAAATGATGAATCTCCAATAACTAAAAGTTTAAATTTGTGTTTCTTATATACATCGAGTAAAACCTCTTTCAGAAGGTATACATATTTAGACGTAGAATGACTGCCACTCCATCCGATTGTTAATAAATCGTCATTTGTATAGGTATTGACAGGCTGATAAGTTTCTGTATTAATTGTTGAAGAAATATCAGTAGTATTTGAATTATATTTTCGAACAAATGCATCCAAATGTGGTGTGCATGTAATGACATGATTAGAGGTTTTCATGAGCGAAATCATCTTATTTTTCCCCTTTAAAAACATAAGCAATCGATTTGCGCTACTGGAATGGCCAAGAAAAACCATATCGTCTATATCATAAATTACCCTTTTATGAATTAAGCTTACAAAACGTTCGAATAATGGCGGGCCGTAAGGCGTATACCATAGATGAATATAAATCAAATCATACTTTGACAAACTAAATAAGAGCAGGAACCTTCGAAAATAGGCCTTAACTGTTTTCGATACTTTTCTTATCCAGTTTCCTTCTTTGTATATAAAAGACCAAAATTCTTTATCAATAAAAGAATCAAATGAAATGTCATAATTCGAATTTTGTATAGCAGAATAATATTGCTCAAATTTAAGTCGTTGACTAGGAGCAACATCCTTTGGATATGGAGTTATAAAAAGTATTTTTTTCAATTCGAATAATTATTAATAATAGCCCATTAAATTATTTGTTCATAGATATCTAAATAATTTTTTACCCCTTGCTCTAAAGAGAAATAATCTCTTGCACCATTAACAATATCCTTTTCATTATAGACTTTCTTCAAGCAAGCTTCTATGTCAAATTCTTTATCCATATCTATGGCAATTCCAGAATCAAATTTTTCTACAACTGCATCTACATCACCGACACCTTTGTTACATATAATTGGTATACCCAGTCCCATTAATTCACCCTGTTTCGTTGGGGAAGATGATAACTTACTGAAACACGGGAGGATAAAAAAGACAGAAAAAGTCCAGTTTCTAGTTTTATAAGGAATATCTTTTCGGTCACTTTCTTCTACACTTATATTCTGAGAATCAATTCCCAGTTTTTTACATTCGTCATAAATAATTGCAGGATCATCTTTGGTCAAAAAATGAAATTTTGCAGAAGGTATTTTTATAGTAATCTGTTGAAACAACATGAGCATTTCTTTTAGCATATACCATGTGCCTAGAGAACCTAAATAACCCAGAGTAAATCCTTGAGAATCACGCGAAACAGGTTTAAATAGATTTAAATCTGCGCAACAGGGTATGACCTTTATCCTATCATTCAAACCTTTTACAGCTTTCCACTTCAGTATTTCACATTTCCCTGAATGCGTCAATGAAATAGTAAAGTCGGAATGATTCAAAAATAAAAGCTCCTTCCTTTTGAAATAGTTATAAACCCATCTATATAAGGGGTTGTCAAGATTCCATAATCCCCCGTCAACGCGTTCGTCCGCCCAAAAACCTCTCATGTCAAATAAGAATGGAATACCTTTTTTTCTTTTAAAGCTTAAACCAATTAATGCCGAAATATAGCTACGGCAATGAATCAATGACAACCCGTGCTTATTATGTAATTGATTAGATATACGGCGCATTTTCAAAACATCCCAAACGGTAGAAAGTAAAGGAGGCCTTTTGGTGTACTTAAGCGGATACCATTCAATGCTGTTTTCTTTACAAATAGCCTCAATAGTTAGACGGTTTTCATTGTACCTGTCAGGCTTCTCAAAACTAACTAAATGAAAGGAATAACCTGCTTTTGTTAATCCGATAATGTAGGGCAAAACTTGTGACTGACCGAGTGGATCCGTCATTCCATCATAAGAAAGGTACAGCACGTGTTTCACCATTTCAACAAAGATATCATTCTTAGAAATATGCCGTATATCCAAAATGGATTTTACTTGAACGAAAATCAATTGGATTCGAGAACTCGCGCCCCAATGCATAGGTGATTGAAAAAACACCAATTTTAGACCCAAATGATATTCCTCCTCCAAAACCCAAAGGCTGATCGCTGTAATAATTTAAAGATGCGTTTTCATAAAAACACTGGTCATAAAAGAGAAATATATTACTATTCTCATCTAACAAGAATCTATATTCAAAGGTAAGCTGCCCCTTAGTAGACGCAAAAAGCTGCTCCTCATTAAAACCACGTAGCGTATTTAGGCCACCAAAACGATAAAGCTCATTTTCAAAAATAATTGGACTCGTGTAAAAGTCAAACAGCAACCCAAATAGCAAAACATGTCTCGGAAAAATAGAGACATATTCACGATAGAAGAAATGACCTGAATAAGTTGTGTTCTTTTCGGAAATAGCATCAGTCGTATCTCCTAATAATTTTCTTTGACCAACATAAAGCTTCGCCTTTAAAATACGACCTTTACTTGGGTTTACTAAATTATCGAGTAGAGATCTTTCTATTGACAAGCCATAAGAATTGGTGCGGTAAGAATTCAGACTGCTAAACTCCACACTCGATGCACCGCCACTTAAAATACTGGACGACATAAAACGATAATGTGCCCTAATTCGGAATCCATTCTTTAAGGCATAGGATAGGTTTAGCTCCGAATTTAGATCTAAAAAGGTAGAATCTCTCTTGTAAAGCAGTAGCTGAGATTCAATTCCAAAAGGAGATTGAAACAAATAAGGATAATTAAAATTAAGATTCATACGTTGTGTTTGCGGCTTGATACTTCTCCAATTAAACTTTAAAAGTTCTCCCTTCTCTAGGGCATTTTCCAGCTTCAAGTTGAGTTCACCAGTCAAAGCCATCTTTTGACTCACAGGGTTTGGTTGCAGACCGATCGCCCCTCTAACGTAGCTTACTTTGGTCGATTTCAAATAAAGAAAGAGCTCAAAGCCGTCACTCGTATACATTATTTCAGAGGGCTTAATGGCGGATAAAAAAGATGTTTGCTTTATCTTACCATCAATATCACCGATTTTTTTTTCAGCATAAACTTCGTCTATGCTGTAATCAATAATTCCTTGTATCGTTTTATTTGAAATACTGGAATCTCCGCGCACATGAATTTTTCTTAAGCTAAAATAGCGTCCTTTACTTAATTTCAATACTGCCCTGATTTTAAGATCTTTTATCTCGACTGAATCAAGAGAGACATTCACAAAAGGAAAACCCTGATTCGCAAATAGACTTATTTTCTCCGCTAAAAAAAGACTAAGCTCATTCGGAGAGAAGCTTGCTGATTTATTATTTTTCTTGAAGATGCTGAGTTCTGCATCTTGTAAATTTCTAATCTCAATTTCATTAAATCGAGTACCCTCGTTAACAGAAAGCTGCTTCAAGGTTGAATCTTGCTCCAAAGTAAACAAAAAATAACCTTTGTCGATGAGTGAATTTCCCAGAGAACGGATACTTTTATTTGCTGTAAGCGCAATTGAGGTATCAATTGAAATAAATTTTGAAAACTTTTTCTTTAAAGTTGTATTGCTGAATTTGAGTTCGTATTTCTCCTGCGCTAGAAGTGATGGACTTCCTAAAGAGCCTATTAATAACAAGAAAAACAATACACGTACTTTCACTTAGAAGCTTATCCTATATAACGCATAAAATTCGATTATTTGTATCCTATATCCAATAAAAATTAAATAAAATTGTAACTTTATGTTATATAGGCTCGTTAGACTTAACACGAACAACAAAACACACTACCATGAAAACTAAAGCAACATTATTATTTTTACTAGCCTTTGTAACGACTATTTTAATTTCTTGTGGATCTGGAAGAACAGCGAGCTGCGATGCTTACGGAAGTATTGACACAGATAACCAAGAGTTAGTGACAAAATAAAGGATTAGTAAAATCCCAAGACTTTAATGAAAGCGTCTTAAATGCAGTTCCATTGCGGATTGAATTTTAGACGCTTCTTTTTTTGCCGAAATAGCAAAGTCTTTAGAAGAATCCGCATAGATAATTCCTCTAGACGAGTTCACAAGCAAACCGCAATCGGAATTCATCCCATACTGAACAACTTCATCAAGAGAGCCGCCCTGTGCACCTACTCCAGGCACCAAAAAGAAATGATCGGGAGCAAGCTCGCGAATCTTTGCAATATCTTGAGACCTAGTAGCACCGACAACAAACATTAAATTTTCCGAGCTTCCCCAGAGCAAACACTTTTTCACCACCGATTCAAAGAGTGGTACCTGCCCTTCTGAGGTGAGAAATTGAAAATCCTTCGCCCCTTCATTTGAAGTTAAGGCAAGTACAACAGCCCATTTATTAGAATGTGTTAAAAAAGGTTTTACGCTATCGGATCCCATATAAGGGGCAATCGTTAGGGCGTCACAATTATATGTTTCGAAAAATGTTTTGGCATAGTACAGTGAGGTATTTCCGATATCACCCCTTTTCGCATCTGCAATGACTAAACATTCTTTTGGAATATATTCTATGGTTTTCTGAAATGATTTCCATCCCTCAACCCCCAAACATTCGAAAAATGCAAGATTTGGTTTGTAGGCAACGGCATATTCCTTTGTAGCATCAATAATCGCCTTGTTAAATTCAAATATAGGATCTTCTAATGCTAAGAGATGCTTTGGGATTTTAGCTAAATCAGGATCTAAACCAACACAAAGAAATGATTTCTTCGCCTGTATTTGTTCAATTAGTTGGGCTCTGTTCATTCTGTATCCCCTTTTAATTTCTCAGCATTTTCTGCCATTTTCAATGCATCTATCATATCTTGAATGTCGCCATTCATAAATGAGCCCAAATTATACATGGTTTTATTGATTCTATGGTCTGTGATTCTTCCTTGCGGATAATTATAGGTCCGAACCTTCGCAGATCTATCCCCTGAGGCAACAAGCGTTTTTCTTTGTGCGGCGCGCTCATCATTGATCCGGTCCAATTCTGCTTGATACAATCTTGATCTTAAAACCGAGACTGCTTTTTCAAGATTCTTATGCTGACTTCTACCATCCTGACACTCGACAACGAACCCTGTCGGAATATGGGTCAAACGAATCGCGGATTCCGTTTTGTTTACATGCTGACCACCTGCTCCTGAAGCTCTAAAGGTATCTCTTCTGACATCGGTCATATTTAGTTCAAAATCAACCTCCTCTGCCTCTGGAAGAACGGCTACAGTAATCGCTGAAGTGTGCACACGTCCTTGAGATTCAGTCTCGGGAACGCGTTGAACACGATGCGCACCAGATTCAAATTTAAGTGTTCCATAAATCCCATCACCCTCAACACTCATGGAGATTTCTTTATATCCTTTTACCGTACCTTCAGATGAATTTATAATATCATGTTTCCAAGACTTTTCTTTAAAGTACATGGTATACATTCTAAATATATCTTCCACAAAAATACATGCCTCATCCCCACCTGTTCCTGCACGTAATTCAATAATTACGTTTTTGTCGTCTTCTGGATCCTTCGGGATGAGCATGACCTTAATTTCTTCTTCTAATGTGGGTCTCTTCTCGTCGAGCTCGCTGATCTCCATCTTCGCCATTTCACGCATTTCATCATCCGTCTCACTTTCAAGTAGCTCGCGGGCACTTTTCAAATTGGAAAGTAAATTGCTATACGTTTTATAGGTTTGGTCAAGAACCTCTAAATCACGATACTCCTTATTGAGCTTCACATAGCGTTTCATATCTGCTATAATGTCCGGATCTGTAATCAGATTTCCCACCTCGATAAATCGAAAATGAATCGCCTCTAGCTTCGTAAGTAAATCAGACATATAACTAATAATGATTGGACTGCTAAAATAATTATAATATCACGAAAGGACCGAAGCTCGACAAATAAAAAAAGCCACACCTTTCGGTGTGGCTTTATATACATTTTAAGTGAACATCAGTCAATTGATCCTTGAACCCTCTTCATGAAGTCATTCAGCGCTGCTTTTTTCTCAATACCGTTTTTGATTGCCTGATGCACCTCAAGTGCCCCTGACATATTTGACAGAAGCTCTCCGATGACATCAAGCTCCTCATCCTTTAGGGAGTCTAAATCAATAAGGTCTTCTAATGTTTCCATAGTCTCAACGACATAGTCCTCATCATTATTCTCTATAAAAGAGACGATATGCTTAATTATTGGCAACCGCATGTAAGACCTGTTCTATAGTTTCGATTTTGTTTCCTTGAGCTTCTTCAACAAGTTTTCCGTTCTTAAAACTAGCAAACGTGGGAAGGTTACTCACATTAGCTAACTGTCTCGATTCAGGATATTTCTCCGCATCCACATAAATGAATAAAATATCCTCATATTCTCGGGCAAATCGTTTGAACTTTGGTTTGGTAATTTTGCAATTTCCACACCAAGTCGCACCATACTGCACCATTACCTTTTGGTACTCCTCGATTTTAGATTTTAAATCATCTGCGTTAGCTTCAACAAACATATTAGTGTTTTTTTAGGTAGTCTGCAACGCTATCTCTGGTTTCATCCATTGCTTCTTTTCCTTCCTCCCAATTTGCAGGACAAACTTCACCATGTTTTTGGTTGTGCGCATAGGCATCGATCAAACGTAGTACCTCTTGAATGTTTCTCCCTACTGGGAAAAAGTTCACTGCTTCATGAAATACAAAGCCTTCTTCATCTAAAAGATAAGTCGCTCTGTAAGGTACATTGTCTCCGTCACCTGGCTCTTCATCAAATAAATTAAAATCTAGAATATCAAGCTCCATAGCCAATACTCTTGTTGAGTCTGCAATCAAAGGAAATTGAACACCCTCAATTCCTCCATCTTCTTTAGAGGTACTTAACCACGCAAAATGAACCTCTGATGTATCACAAGAAGCACCAATTAAAATGGTATTTCTTTTTTCAAATTCTTTTGCTGCCTCTTGAAACGCATGAATCTCTGTAGGACATACATAAGTAAAATCTTTTGGATACCAAAAAAGGCATACTTTCTTTTTATTATCAACTGCTTGCTTTAATACATTGATTTGAAATGCATCTCCCATTTCATCAATTGCCTTTACAGACATGTCAGGGAATGTTTTACCAACTAGGGCCATAATTGTTATTTTAGGTTATTAATTATCGTACTGTGAATGCAAAAATAATACTAATCCTTCTTTCAACTGCAAAGATGTTTTATTATTTAACACACATTATCACCAACAAATGTTGAAATAATTTTGTTTTGCATTTACGTGAAAAAGAATTTACGCTTACTTCTTAGAAGCCTTTTTTACAAAGTCATCATAAGAAAGCTTTTTCTCTTTCATTGGCACATTCGCTTGGAAATAATCTGAAAGCTTTTTCTCTGTAATACGATCGTAGATTCCATTTACCTGCTCTTTGTCCTTTAAAAGGCGCATTGCAGTCTCAGTAAGCTCTTTGTCCTCAGGCGCTGGCATTCCGTATTGGGCATAATTGGAAATAAGCAAAGACTTTGTAAACTCCATCACCTCTTCATTTGAAATTTGGATGTCATTTTCCTTGAAAATTTTACCTTGTATCAATTGCCATTTCATTGATTTTAAATAACTATCAAACTCCTTGTTCAAGGTCTCATCGTCAATGGGTTTTTCATTAGAAAGCTTAATCCATCTCTTCAAAAAGGCTTCAGGTAACGCCATTTTTGTTTTTTCCATCAAAAAATCATAGACTGTTTGTGTAAACAAGCGATCCGAATCTGTCTTGAACATATTCTCTAAATCAGCCACAACCTTAGCTTTCATTTCTTCTTCAGAGCTTACGTTTTGGTTTGGAAATAGCTTGTCGTATAAATCAGTGTTCAATTCTGCCAATTCCATTCTTTTGACATCATTAACAGTGAACTTGAATTTATTTGATAAATCGGCTAAAGTGGCCTCTTCAACACCTAGCATAGATGCCAAATCTTTATCATCTTTGGCTACTGTTTTCGGATCTAAGACAAGTGAATCATCCACTTTCATTCCCATAATTGACTTAATGGCTTTCTTATCTTTCAAAAATTCCATTGAAATGGTTGAATTATTCTCAACTCCATTTTCTTTCGGCTCTCCTGAAGCATCAAGCTCTCTGAATAAACCAAGCACCATATCTTTCTCTCCAACCTCAGGTGTCGACTCCATTTTACCATAGCGTCTTCTTAGATCCTCAATTTGACTTGAAATAAGCTTATCGTCAACCTTCACTGCAAAGTACTCAATGCTCTTTCTTGAAGAAATTGGAATATCAAATTTAGGCGAAAAACCAATTTCATATGCGAATTCAAAATCTCCAGGATTCTCCATGTCTCCCTTGAACTTTTCATCTTCAGTAGGGATTGGATTTCCTAAGATCTCTAGTTTCTCCTCAGTGATATACTTGTACAGGCTATCATTAGCGAGTTTGTTTAACTCTTCAGCCAATACAGATTTACCATATTGCTTTTCAATCATACCAAAAGGTACTTTGCCTGGTCTAAATCCAGGTACTTTTGCAGATTTACGGTATTTTTCTAAAGACGTTTTAACCTTATTTTGATAGTCCTCAGATTTAATTTCAACCTTTAAAATTGCATTCAATTTATCAACGCTCTGTTGTAATACCTTCATTTTTATATTTTTTTTAAAATAAAAAAGGTCTCGTTTTATGAAACGAGACCTTAAATGGTGCGGATGGAGGGAGTCGAACCCACACACCTCACGGCACTAGATCCTAAGTCTAGCGTGTCTACCAATTTCACCACATCCGCATTTTATATCTAATCGCTAAGTTTTAACCTAGCTACGCCTTAAACTTTTTCAAAGCGGGTTGCAAAGATAATTTTTTTTAATAACTATGGAAAATTAGTTCCTGGAATTTTGAATGTTTGCCCTAATTTCTTTCATAAATTCTGAGGCATAAACAAAATTTGTGATTTCAGGATTGTCTGCTGTTATGATAGATTCGCGATCACCTTGCCACCAGCACTTGCCTTGGAAGATAAATAAAACATTTTCGCCTATCTCAATTACAGAATTCATGTCATGGGTTATGACAATAGTTGTCATGTTAAATTCCTCCGTAATGTCCTGAATTAATCCATCTATCACAATAGCTGTTTTTGGATCTAAGCCAGAGTTAGGCTCATCGCAAAACAAATACTTGGGATTCATAGAAATCGCTCTTGCAATTCCAATTCTCTTTTGCATTCCTCCACTGCATTCAGATGGTAAAAGCTTATTTTTTCCAACAAGGTTTACACGTTCCAAACAAAAGTCTATTCTTTTTTGAATCTCTTTGGGTGTCATTTTGGTAAACATCTTCAGCGGAAATCCAATATTTTCCTCGACATTCATTGAATCAAATAATGCTGAACCCTGAAAAAGCATGCCTATTTCTTGTCGGAGTTTACTTTTCTCTGCGCTCCGCATTTTTGTAAAATCCGCATCTCCGTACAAGATCTCACCTGAGTCCACATCATGCAATCCTACCATACATTTTGCAAGAACAGACTTTCCTTGACCTGATTGGCCAATAATTAGATTGACCTTACCTTTTTCAAATACTGTATTGATATCAAACAATATTTGATCCTCCCCGAAAGATTTATTTACGCCTTTGATTTCAATCATTACAAGAGCAATAAATAAGTAAGCAAGAAATTCATAATTAAAATCGCAACAGTACTACTGACCACTGCCTGAGTCGATGCTTTTCCAACATCTAGAGAACCACCCTTGACATAATAACCGTAATAAGATGAAATAGAAACAATCAAGAAACCAAAAAACACCGTTTTAATCAAAGCGTAGGTAATGTGAAAAGGATTAAAAAACGATCGAATACCCAAAACATATGTCTCTGTAGTTGTTAGGTCAGAAAAAAGAAGCGCCAACCACCCTCCAATCAGCGACAAAGCCATCGAGAAAATGACTAATATCGGAAAAAACAATACCGCACCTATGATTTTAGGAAGTACGAGAAAATTCAAAGAGTTAACACCCATTATTTCTAAAGCATCGATTTGTTCTGTGACCCTCATTGTACCTATTTCAGAGGCAATATTAGAGCCTACTTTACCCGCTAATATTAAAGAGATAATAGTAGGTGAGAATTCCAAAATTGTACTAGATTGGGTAATGTATCCGACAGTATAATCTGGCAATAAAGGAGTCGTCATATTCGATGCCGTTTGCAGTGCAATAACACCACCCATAAAAGATGACATCAAGGCAACTATCGGAAGAGAATTAATGCCAATAATATGTAGCTCGGAGACGATTCGTTTCCACAAAATATTCCATTTCGATGGCACCGCAAACAAGGTACGTAGCATCAAAAAATATCGTCCTACATGAAACAACAACTTCACGAGTCTAAATTAAACATTATTTCCTTCGAATTTATTGGAACTCCTTCAGATTATTACTTTTGAGGTATAAGAACAAAATGAAGGCCAATAATAGCGATAATCAGTTGAAAGAAAACTTGCGGGAATATATCCCGGAAGCATTCGTTTCATATGTATATGACCTTCTGATTGCCACAAATGTAAAATTTAGGATTGTCAGGCCACGCAAAACAAAGCTCGGGGATTTCCGAATATCAACAAAACAATTCGGTGCTCCACAGATTACAATCAATAATGATTTAAATCCCTATGCATTTTTAATAACGACTTTACATGAGATCGCACACTTACAAACTTATCTCAGCTATAATGTAGGAGTTAAGGCCCATGGAAAAGAATGGAAATTTGAGTTCCAGCGTTTACTACATCCTCTGCTATCAGCGCGGGAGGTTCCTGAGGAGTTGAAAACTTGCTTAAAAAACACCATCAAAAACACAAGAGCAGCCTCGTATTCAGATATTGCCTTAAGCCGTGTGCTTAGGAAGTTTGATGCGCAAAAAAAAGGAGTCCCGCTAGAACAAATTGATCCAGGAGCTCAGTTCGAATTAAACAAAAAATCTTTCAAAAAAGGAAAATTGAGAAGAACCCGGTATCTTTGCTCTGAATTACATACGGGTAAAGCATATTTAATCCATGCATTGGCTGAAGTAAATTCTAAATAAAATGGCGCAAAAATCTTTATACTGTTTAATTATGGCAGGTGGTGTGGGAAGTCGATTCTGGCCACTTTCCACAGAGGAAAACCCAAAACAATTTCTGGACTTCCTAGGAACTGGACAAAGTCTTCTGCAAATGACATTTAATCGTTTCTTGGGTTCAGTACCTAAAGAAAACATCTTCATTCTTACCAATGAAGCTTATAAGTCAAAAGTGATTGATCAATTAAAAGTTGACGAAAGTCAGGTGATTTGCGAACCTCAGCGTAAAAACACGGCCCCTTGTATTGCCTTTGCGACGGCAAAAATCTTAAACAAAGATGTAAATGCAACACTCGTTGTTACGCCGGCTGATCACCTTATCACGAATGAACAGCAGTTTAAGTCAGACCTTGAGATAGGCATTTCGGCAGCATTAAAGGAAGATAAGCTAATTACTTTTGGAATAAAGCCACATCGGCCAGATACAGGATATGGATATATCGAATTCAATGACGCAGGCGAATCACAACAGGTACAAAAGGTATTGCAATTTCGGGAAAAGCCTGATGTAAATACAGCAGAAGCATTTTTGAATGCCGGTAACTTTTATTGGAATTCAGGGATGTTTATTTGGCGTGGTTCCGTTGTGAAAAATAGCTTCGAACAGCATTGTCCAGAATTGTTTGATACTTTCTTCGCAAATGAAGCTGTCTATAATGTTGAAGGAGAAAAAAAATTCTGCGAGGCTTCTTTCGAAAAATGTTCAAGTATATCCATTGATTATGCAATCATGGAAAAAGAACAAAATGTTGCTGTGATTTTATCAAAATTTGGATGGAGCGATTTGGGTACCTGGGGAAGTATTAAAGATATTCGGGAAAAGGATTATTATGGGAATACCCAAAACCATGATGATATCCATTTTTTTAATAGTGAAAATTGCTTTGTTTATTCAAAAGAAAATAAAACCATCCTGCTAGATGGCTTACAAAACTTTATTGTCGTTGATACGCCGGAAAAACTAATGGTACTTAAAGGGGAAAATGAGCAGCGCCTGAAAACATATTTAGAAGCATTGGCAGCTAAAAAAACAACAAATGGTTAAGATTAGAGACATAGAGCTAGGGGATTTTCCTCTTCTATTGGCTCCAATGGAGGATGTAAGTGATCCTCCGTTCAGAACCCTTTGTAAAAAGCATGGGGCCGACTTAATGTACACCGAATTTATATCCTCTGAAGGTCTGATACGCGATGCTTTAAAAAGTAAACAAAAGCTTGATATCTACGAAAAAGAAAGACCTATAGGTATCCAAATATTTGGTTCAGATATTGAAAGTATGAGATTGGCAACGGAAATCACAGCCCAATCGAATCCCGATATTATAGATATCAATTACGGCTGTCCTGTAAAAAAGGTAGCTTGTAAAGGTGCTGGAGCAGGAATCCTTCAGGACATTCCCAAAATGGTTAAGATGACTGCTGAGATTGTAAAATCTACCAGCCTGCCGGTAACGGTAAAAACAAGACTTGGCTGGGATGAATCCACAAAATATATTGTTGATGTTGCAGAGCGCTTACAAGATGTAGGAATTGAAGCAATTTCCATACATGGTAGAACACGAAAGCAGATGTATAAGGGAGAAGCAGATTGGTCGCTCATTGCTGAAGTTAAAAACAATTCACGAATGCACATCCCAGTATTTGGCAATGGCGATATTAATTCTCCTGAAAAAGCAGTCGAGTACAAAAGCAAATACGGCGTGGATGGCGTAATGATTGGAAGAGCGAGCATCGGAAACCCATGGATTTTTAGAGAAATAAAGCATTTTATTGCCCACGGTTCGCACCATGAGGCCCCTAGTTTTTTAGAAAAAGTTGAAGCGGTTATAGAGCATTTGAATACGAGCATAGATTGGAAAGGAGAAAAATTAGGGATTGCAGAAATGAAAAGACATTATGCCAACTACTTTAGAGGAATTGAGCATTTTAAAGAAACAAAAATGAAGCTTGTAACGTCAAATGACCTGCATGAGCTTCGAGATATACTTGGTCATTTAAAGGCTACCTCTGAATCCTTCATTTTTTCTAATTCCTACTAAACATTTTACTAGTTTTTGTGTTCAAAACACATGCAGAACTGGTCAAGTATTCCCGGATTTTCAGATTACCTTGTTTCTGATCATGGAGAAATCAAATCCATAGAGCGCACCAAAACATTTAAAAACGGGCGTAAAATGAAATTTGAGTCTAAGAAAAAACAGCTTAGGCGCCACCCGAGTAATGGTTTTTTGATGACTGATTTGATTAATGATAAAGGCGTAAGAAAAACAGTATATCCTCATAAAGTTGTGGCCGCAGTTTTTCTCCAAAATGATAAGCCGAGAAAGAAAAAGGTAGTGATTCATTTAGACAACAACCTCGAGAACAACCACGTATCAAATTTAAAATGGTGCTCCTTCAGTGAGTCCATTAAAATAGGTTTTGCCACAGGCAAAAGAGACAATAGTTCTTTGTGGGAAAAACGAAGAGCCAAGTATGGGCCAACCGGAGGTAATTCTTCTATTGGAAGGCCCGATCCTCTTAATGAAAAGCAAAAAAAAGAAATCCTACAATTAAGAAAAAACAAAAGTTTAAAAGAATTGGCTGATATGTTTAGCTGTAGCATCTCACATATTCACAAAACAATAAAAAGGTTGACCAAGCAGGAGCTTACAGAAACGCTATAGATTCCAATATTTTTTTCATAGGTACCTCAATCGAACCAAATACCCGCTTGTTAGAAAGGCTATCAACCTGAAATTCGAAATCTGTTCCTTTATAGGTCCATTCAATCCTATTCTTTGAAGACACGTAATTTCTCGGTGGATTAATCGTTGAATAGAAGAACACTTGATCGTCACGCAAACTTAGCTTGAGCTGAGGTGAAAACAAGAATCTATATTGCTCTTCTTCTTTTGTTAAAATACCTTTAGCTAGAAGTTTGTCTAGCAATTGATTTGCAGGCTCATTTACAGTGAACATCAAAGAATATCGCGGTACATTCTTATACCTTGTTTTCTCAACTTGAGTGGGCTCAAAATTATCATCCAATTCAGTTTCAATATATTTTTCAGAAACCAAATAGAATCCTCCCTCCTCAAAACAAAAATCTCCACTCCATATATCGATAAAATCAGCAATCGGGAAGCTTATTTTTGAGGTGAGTAATGACAGCTTTTCTATGAGCAATGATTTGACCGGCGCCGAAAGATCAGCGGTATTCATATGCAAATCAATGGTGCGTTTAGAACGTGCTGAAAATTTTATTGCACGACCAGAATCCTTTACAAAAAATGGTATGGAATCATTGATTTTAATACAACTCTTTAAATGAAAGCCAGAAGAATCACTATCGTGGGCCATATATGCATGGTCCATACCAAATTGCTTCAGGGCTTCGGACTCAGTGTAAAGCACAAGGTTCTCATTGGGAAATATAGGATTAGAAAAAAGACCTTTCCATACCCCAGCTATTTCCCTTTTTTTATTGGCGATAAATTCATCATATATTTCAAAGAAATAATCACCGTAATAAATAAATAAAAAATGATCTCTATGGAAAATATGGACCTGATAATCTGTCAAATGATATATGCGGTCTTGTCCCAAAATTGTATCCTTGACATTGTTTTCAAGTGAAATTCTATCCAATGCACCTTTTAACTTTTGCGTTGTATATAAGGGTACGACAGTCCCTGCGTCTCCTCTTTCATTTGCAAAAACATAGACAGGGTTCTGAACATCTAATCCTAATTTCTTTGCCAAAGACAAGACAAATTCTGAGGTTAAAAATTGCCGCTGTGAAATCTCATTAAAGAGCATTAAATCAGTAGACTCGTTTAAAAAGTCCAATAGATAAACCCTTCCCGCTAGGTCTGCTTTGGGAAGAAACGTTTCTATTTTTTCAAGCTCCTTTTTAGGGCGTTCAAAAGGTTTTAAATACAACAAAACACCCAGTAGAAAGGCCAAAAACAATATAAATGCAAGCTTCTTATACACCGTGAATTATTTTGCGAGAATAAACATGGCATTGATCATATCCAAAAATTGTGTTGCTTGGCTAGATGTGCTTTCAAAATTATAAAGTAAGGAGTAATCTGTTTTTGTCAACTCAGAATAATTTGAGCTAATCTCGATTCGACCCGAGTTGTTTTTTAAATCGTTGAGGACTTTCTTCTGTCTTTCATCGAGAAAAGCCTGTGGAAATTGATTGATCGATTGGTCCAAGTCCATATTTGCATACAACACCCCTGATTTTTTAATGCGCTTCAAATCTTTTTTAGAAATCGCCTCTCTGCCATATCCATCAATATGTTCATCAATCAAATAGGTATCATTGGAGAGCAAAAGTACCTCATCTGTGCATACCACATATAAGGGTGCCGCATCAAAAATGGCATCTTTTATCATCCAATACCCTTCTTTCTTCTCAATGCGTGAAGTAAGTCGGGATAAATCCGATAAAACTAGCTCACAAAGATCTGTGCGCTCCGATGCAAATCCCAAGGTAAAAACAGGAATATCCTCTTCAGACTCCGTTTCTATTTCAGTATATTCAAAATTTTCATCGTTCCAGTTGTACTCAATTTTCTTGGTCAAAATGGTTTGGATTCCATTGAACGTTCCAAAAATCCCTCCCTTATAGGCTCCAAAAAAAGCTTTCTTATCTACAAGTTTATCTAAGAGCTGTATGGCCAATAGATTCATGACCATTTTATTATCCTTCTTATCCTTGAGTATAGGAAGCAAAATATCATACGCCTTTTCATAAGCTTTTCGCAAATCTACATTATAGATGAAATAAGCAGCGGCATCTTTCGGGATGTATTTAGCAAAATCCTTGTTCAGCGGATTATTGTTCATCTCTGCATATATTGAACCAAGCTCCTCACCGTAATTTGCTTTCAAATCAAAATGAACATTATTGGAATCTAAATGCAAATCACCAACCATATAATTTTTGGAATAAAGCTCTTTAAGATCCTCATTCATAATTGGATACATCGTTTGNAAATACCANANNCCNCCTTGATTNGANAAGTTTCNTGANTTNTCAATAAAAAAGATCCCTTCAGAATCTTTTGCAAGCTGGGCTTCAAATCTTTTGTCAACGGTCTGAAGGCTATTTTCGTTGATGATTAAATCTTCAATTAAAGAAAGCATTCCTTTGGTTTGCATAGATACCTGAATGCTATCCCTTATTTCCCAGTAGGTCTTATTATTCTTTTCTTGCCCGGTTCTCTCTAAATATTCATCTAAAGAAGTTAGATCAGCGCCNTCTTCCTCTTCGATCGGCTCCACTTTCTCACTTAACGCTTCTTCTAAAATAGGAAGGCCATCGGTATCAAAATAATCTGGTGCATCCCATTCATAATAATTCAGTGAATCTGTGACCTTAACCAGGTAATCATCCGTAGGTTGTATACGCAATANCACCCCAGAATTACCTTTAATGATCAGCGTATTAAATAAAGAATTATAGCGTTCGGCGCCATTCTTAAGNGTTTCGGAATATTCAAAATCATCAAATACTTGAAAAAGTTCCNCCTTATTCTTGATTCCGAATGAAAAACCGGTAAGCTCGTATACCTTATCCTTTCCATAAAAGATGTTGAGACGTTGGTCAAAATCCAAGCCCGCATCTTTTAACGTTTTACCTGCAGTAGAACCATCAAATAGCTCCTGATGAAGCTCTTCCATAAAATCATACNCCACCAATTCATCTATTGAAATTTTTTGGAGTAGGTTAATGTTATTGATGCTAAAAACCGTGGAGGCGTCCCTTGGAATTAATGCTTCACTTTGCTGAGCGCAAATTGAATAANTAAACATCAAAAATGATAAAAACAAGCCTTTTTTCAATATAAACATGCGAAGAAGTTAGGGGGTAAAATTAAGAATAAATCTCTAGTTATCAGCAGGCTTAACAGATATTGTATTATCCATTATTGAAGGATTTCCAAATACATCAAACAAGGAACTACGGAGCATCACAGCTTTGTTGTTTTTGGATAAAATAGCGGATGGATTTTNAATTTGGTCTACAGGAGAGTCGAATCTNCTTATCGAGGTATACATCCCGCTTCGCATTAGCTCTTGGTCTTCTTTTTTGACCAGACGAAATTTAAATGAACTAAGGTCCGGGATTTGACGAATTAATGTGAGTCCATCCCAAGACACCCAATTGTAATTGCTTGTATCNTCTNCTGCCGTATTTCCTACTTCCTCCATTGTTTCTTTGAAAGCAGCGAGCAGTGATTCTACGTTATCAAAATGAAGTGACACTTTAAGAATATAATTATCGTAGTTCTCCTCGACTGAGACCTCACGAATACCCTCCTGACAATTCAAGACTCCAATGAGGTCAGAAACTTTTTCTTGAAGCTCAAGCTTAGATGGNACCTTTTTTCCNTCCAGGCTATCTAGGGCTAAAATCGAATTGATTTTTAGCTTACTCGAGCTTAAATTAATNGTGTACTTAAATTCTCCGCTACCATCTGGGTTGAAGGTGACATCATCTAAAATCTCAATACAAGAAGATAAAGTGAAGCAAAGAAATATAAACACAATAAAATTTTTCATCGTATNAAATCAGACAAATTTTAGGCCAATCTAATTAAAAATAAAAAGCCATCCTAAGATGGCTTTATATTATTAACTAAATGTATTTCCAATTCACTGGAAATAACATTAATGACCTACATCATTCCTGGCATTCCGCCACCCATTGGAGGCATTGCTGCGCCCGCTGGAGCTTCTTCAGGCTGATCTGNAATAACGCATTCTGTTGTAAGAAGCATTGCTGCGATCGATGCTGCATTCTCCACGGCAATTCTTGTGACCTTTGTTGGGTCAACGACACCTGCTTTCACAAGGTTTTCGAATTTCTCGGTTCGTGCATTNTATCCAAAGTCATCTTTTCCTGCTTTTACTTCTTGAACGATAACTGCCCCTTCTTGTCCAGCATTAGCGATGATTTGTCTCAATGGCTCCTCTGCAGCTCGCTTTACGATTGCTACTCCTGTCATTTCATCTTCATTGACAGTCTTTATTTTATCTAAACTTTCAATAGCTCTTAGCAAAGCAACTCCTCCTCCGGCAACTATACCCTCTTCAACAGCGGCTCTTGTTGCTGCCAAAGCATCATCTACCCTATCCTTCTTCTCTTTCATTTCAACTTCTGTTGGTGCACCAACATACAATACTGCAACACCACCTGAAAGCTTGGCCAAACGCTCTTGAAGCTTCTCCTTGTCATAATCAGAGGTTGTTGCCTCAATCTGCGCTTTGATTTGTCCAACTCTCGCTGTAATATCTGCTTTTTTACCTTTACCATTGACAATGGTTGTATTGTCTTTATCTATCTCGACCTTTTCTGCTGTTCCCAACATGTCTATAGTCGTATTCTCCAAAGTCATACCTCTTTCCTCAGAAATGACCTGACCACCTGTTAGAATTGCAATATCTTCCAACATTGCTTTTCTTCTATCTCCAAAACCTGGAGCTTTCACAGCAGCAACTTTCAANGAACCTCNTATTCTATTCACAACAAGTGTNCCNAGTGCNTCACCNTCGACATCTTCAGCGATTATAATCAACCCTTTACTAGATTGAGCTACTGGCTCAAGAATTGGAAGAAGCTCCTTCATTGAAGAAATTTTCTTCTCGCAAATAAGAATCATTGGATTCTCCATTTCAGTGATCATTTTCTCTGTATTGGTCACAAAATAAGGAGACAAATATCCCCGATCAAATTGCATACCTTCTACAGTCACAACTTCCGTTTCGATTCCTTTAGCTTCTTCAACAGTGATCACACCATCTTTACCTACATCCTGCATTGCCTTGGCAATTAAAGCACCAATTGCTTCGTCATTGTTTGCAGAAATTGTTGCAATTTGTTCAACTTTACTATTATCACTACCAATTTCTTTTGAGAGCTTACGTAAGTTTTTCACGACATCGCTAACCGCTTTATCGATACCTCTTTTCAAATCCATTGGGTTTGCACCCGCTGCAACATTTTTCAACCCTGCATTAATAATTGCTTGGGCAAGTACAGTCGCTGTAGTGGTACCATCACCTGCAATATCAGCAGTTTTAGAAGCTACTTCCTTGACCATTTGCGCTCCCATGTTTTCTACCTCGTCTTCAAGCTCAATTTCTTTAGCAACAGTCACACCATCCTTCGTGATGTGCGGTGCACCAAATTTCTTACCAATGACTACATTACGCCCTTTAGGACCTAAAGTAACCTTTACTGCATTTGCCAATGCATCAACGCCTTTTTTCAGCTTTTCTCTTGCTTCTACATCAAAAAATATATCTTTTGCCATCTTTCTTTTCTTATGATTAATAAATTCCGTAGATATCTGATTCCTTCATGATCAGAAACTCTCCATTTTCAATTTTTAACTCTGTACCAGAATACTGACCGTACAATACAGCATCACCGACCTTTACTGTCATTGATTCATCCTTTTTTCCAGGACCAACCGCAACAACAGTCCCTTTTAATGGTTTTTCTTTTGCTGTATCTGGAATTATAATTCCACTTGTGGTTTTTTGCTCTGCAGCTGCTGGCTGAATCAAAACACGGTCTGCTAATGGTTTAAATTTTACTGACATTTTAAATGATTTAATTTGATTCGTACTTGGCGAATTTTATGCCAAATAAGATTTTAAGACAAAATTTCGTCTTTTATTTTTTTTAAGTGGAAAAATGTCATAAAATATGACATCATGACACTGTAAATGAAGAATTACGAATTATTTGGTTGCGCCCGGAGCTTGAACTGGTTGTTCTGTCTGTTGCTTTTGACTATCCTCCTTTTTCTGTGGCTTTGGTTGACGAACGGTAATTACGATACTGACTAGAACGATTATTCCTGCCAATGACCAAGTTAATCTGTCAATGAACTCATTGGTTTTTTTGACACCACCGAGTTGACCTGGTGAGCCAAAATCAGAACTCAAACCTCCACCTTTAGGGTTTTGAACGTATACCACTAGTATCAATAAGACACTTGACAAAAGAACGATGGTAGATAAAATGATGTCCATTATTTAGTTTTATTAATTAATTTCTGAATTTGGTCTGCAAAGAAACTCTTTTTTTCGGGAAAAATCAAAATTAATTGCTCATATATTGTTTTGGCCATTGCGTAATTTCCCTGACTCTCGAATACCTTTGCCAAAGTTTCACTTACAGGAAGATTTTCAAGCCCCAAACTTTCTTTTGCTTTTTTGATTGGAGAGAAAAATGGCACTTTCGGTTTTTCGAAGGTCAAGTACTCCTTTTTTTGGCCTGCATCACTTTGAACTGAACCGGCTGTGAGCCAGCCGTTAAAACTTCTCGGGGTATCTATATGTGCTTCTTCCTGGGAAGCTTGAGGTTTTTCAATCTCAATATTTTCAGATTCCGAATTTGCGGGGGTACCTTTATTGCCTTGATCTGGTAATTCGTCTTTTAAATCCTTGAGAACACGTGCTGCGAGTGCCTCTGACTCAATCAACTTATCAAGCGCATCTGTCTTTGTCTCTTTAAGCTTTCGATCCTGCTTGACATCTAATTCATCTTCCTCGGATAAATCAGTTTTAGGTTTTTCTATAGTTTGATGAACAACAGATGACTCCTCTATAATCTTTTCGTCAAAATTCTTGGTTAGATCATAAATGACAGAACGAGAATTAAGTTCAACGGCATACTTTTCGAGCTCTGAAGAAAACCTCAAGTCATTTTTTGTCTTGAGCGATTTTAAATAAGCAACCGTGAAGCTTGAGCACCACGGATATAAAGCCATAAGCTCCTTAAATACTTTTGAATCCTCCAATGATAATTCTGAGGAAAAAAGTTTTAACTCAATTTTTGCCTTATCTAATTCTACCAATTCGACAATAGTTTATTGATCAAATCCTGAGCGATCTGGTCGTTTATTTCTTCAATAAGCTGATTTTCAACTGATGCTAAGTTAACATTAGATTCAAAATCGGCAAACCTTGAAACCGATAAAGGCATGGTTTCACTTTCTGGTTCATTAATATTGATTTGAAAATTAATGCGAATCGTTAATCTGTTTTGTGAAGCATTATCATCTTGCTGAATGGCAATTGGTGCGACATTATATCCTGCAATATTTCCTGAAATCTCTATCTCTCCTCCATTGTCAGTATTTAAAACCAATCGTGTATTATTTTGAACAGCATCCTTAAGGCGCTCAGTAATTTGCGGACCATAACTTAAGGGGCAATTGGGCGCTGAATTCTCTATCATCTCGACCGAAAATGACTTCCATTCCTCAGGCATTGATCCCGCGTCCTTGAAGCTTACACTTGAGGGCCAACATCCCGACAAAGCAGGCAGAATAAAAAAAAGTACTATGGCTATTTTACTCATTTGTTGACGAGGTTATATTCCTTTATTTTTCTATAAAGCGTGCGCTCTGAAATACCTAGCTCTTGGGCTGCGTATTTTCGTTTTCCTCTATGCTTATCAAGTGCTTTCTTAATGAGTTCTTTCTCACGGTCTTCGAGTGACAATGATTCTTCCACCTCCTGATGTTCTTCAAATTCTGGCCGACTTACATCAATAGTTCTATTCGCTTTTGGCAACGTGCGGTTCGGTTGAACAATTTCATTTGCAACCTCACTGTAAATTTGATTCAAATAATCGCTTTGCGTATCAGAAAGAGCAGCATTCCCATCTTTTGACAAAATATCGACAACCAATTTTTTGAGCTCGCTAAGGTCTTTTTTCATATCGAACAAGAACTTATACATAAGCTCTCTTTCTGAAAAATCATTTTGAGCTGCATTTTTGCGCAAGACTAGGCCCGTGCTCTTGCGCTTCTCGGTTAAATAATTTCCTAAAACTAAAGGATCAATTTCTCTCGTGGTTTCGATAACAGAGAGCTGCTCGACCAAGTTTTTTAATTGACGAATATTTCCAGGCCAGTCGTTAGATTCTAGCAGGGCTACGCTTTCTTCTAGTAATTTTATCGCAGGCATTCGGTATTTTTCAGCAAAGTCATGGGCGAATTTCCTAAAAAGAAGATGAATATCGTCTTTTCGGTCTCTTAAAGCAGGTAGCTGAATTGGAACCGTACTCAATCTGTAGTAGAGATCCTCTCTAAATTTCCCCGAAGATATGGCGTCCATCATGTTTTCATTGGTCGCTGCAACTACCCTAACATTCGTCTTGATTACCTTTGAGGCACCCACGCGCATGAACTCACCAGTTTCTAGAACACGCAGCAATCTGACCTGTGTTTGCATCGGTAATTCGGCAACTTCATCTAAGAAAATTGTACCACCATTCGCCACCTCAAAATAACCCAATCTACTGCCCGAAGCTCCAGTAAAGGATCCTTTCTCATGACCAAAAAGCTCAGAATCTATTGTTCCTTCCGGAATAGCACCGCAATTCACTGCAATATACTCCCCATGCTTTCTAGAACTTAGCTGGTGAATCACTTGAGGGATTATTTCTTTACCTGTTCCACTCTCCCCGGTGACGAGTACAGAAATATCAGTTGGTGCAACTTGGGCACAAACTTCCAGTGCTCGATTGAGCAAGGGAGCATTTCCAATGATACCAAAGCGTTGCTTTATTTGTTGTACTTTCATTCCTATTCTTAATGTTCTACTGCCTCACCAAGCAATGTTGCGGAGGTACAGTCCAATATCTTTACGTTAATATAATCTCCTTTCTTAAAATTTCCTTTTGGAAATACAACCATAGAATTCCGCCCTGTTCTTCCCGACATATGTTCTTCGGACCTTTTTGAAATTCCTTCAATTAAAACCTTTTCCATTTTACCAATTCGTTCCTTGTTGGAGGCCAATGAATAACCTAACTGCTTCTCGATGATTTCAGTTAATCTCTTGGATTTAACATCCTCGGGAACGTCGTCTTCAAATTTTCTTTCTGCCAAAGTCTTTGGCCTTTCAGAATATTTAAACATGTAGGCAAAATCGAAAGCAACAAGATCCATTAATGACAGGGTGTCCTCATGCTCCTTATCTGTCTCAGCACAAAAACCTGAAATAATATCAGTCGATATAGCACAATCAGGAATAATTCTATGAATGGCCTCTATTCTCTCAAGGTACCATTCACGAGAATATCCTCTATTCATTCTTTTGAGTACTTCTGAGTGTCCAGATTGCACAGGTAGATGAATATAATTACAAATATTTTCAAATGAGGCAATTGCATGAAGTACTTCATCTGTCATATCCTTTGGATGCGATGTAGAAAACCGCACGCGTAGATCTGGAGAAACTTTGGCAACCATTATGAGCAGTTGCGCAAAATTAACCGTTGGTAATTCTTTGTCTTTTATTTCGCCTTTGTTTGTAATATTCCATCGAAATGAATCGACATTTTGTCCAAGAAGCGTAACCTCTCGATATCCTTTTGCGAACAAGTCTTGACATTCTTCAACGATAGTTTTTGGATCTCGCGACCTTTCTCTACCTCTTGTAAAAGGTACAACGCAAAAAGAGCACATGTTATCGCACCCTCTCATGATAGTTACAAAAGCAGAAATACCGCCTTTATCTAATCTTACCGGGGATATATCTGCATAAGTCTCATCCCTCGAAAGCAATACATTGACCGCCTTTTGTCCCGTTCCAACCTCGTCTATCAAGTTGGGAAGGTCCCTGTAGGCATCCGGCCCAGCAACTAAATCGACAAGCTTCTCTTGCTCAAGTAAAGATTTCTTGAGTCGTTCTGCCATACAACCCAATATACCAACGACCATTTCTGGATTATCCGCTTTCTTCTTTTTGAATTCTGTCAATCGATTCCGAACACGTTTTTCTGCATTATCACGAATGGAGCATGTATTGATCAAAACTACATCGGCTTCATCAACATCACGGGTTGTGGAAAAACCATTTTCGGTCATAATTGAGGCCACAACTTCACTGTCTGAAAAATTCATCTGGCACCCATAACTTTCAATATAAAGTTTTTTGGATGTATCAGCATCAGTACTTTGAACGCTTTCTAATACCTCTCCTTGACGGTCCTCAAGAATTTCTTTTTCTTCTGTAGACATTAATTGTTTTTTGGACTACAAATTTAGGTAAAACGTTATGGGTGACAAAATGTCAGAGACGATTTTATGTTTTTTTATGCTTCACTTAACCTATGGTTAAATAGCTCAAGTAACATTTTTTCAGAACAAAGTTTTGATAGTTAACGTTTAGATAAGTTACATTTGCACACAATTCAATATAGATATGTCAAAAAATTTAGTGATTGTTGAGTCCCCGGCTAAGGCCAAAACCATAGAAGGATATCTGGGAAAAGATTTTATTGTTCGCTCTAGTTTTGGTCACGTTCGTGACTTAGCCAAGAAGAATGCCATTGATATTGAAAACGGTTTTAACCCCAATTATGAGGTTTCACCTGATAAAAAACAAATCGTTGCTGAATTAAAGAAATTGGCCAAGGCAGCAGAAATTGTCTGGTTAGCAACTGATGAAGACCGAGAAGGAGAAGCTATTTCTTGGCATCTAAAGGAAACGCTTAATTTAAAAGACGAAGAAACAAGAAGGATTACCTTCAATGAAATTACGAAAAAGGCAATTTTAAAGGCTATTACAAACTATAGAACTGTCAATCAAAAGCTAGTTGATGCGCAGCAAGCAAGAAGAATATTAGATAGAATCGTTGGTTTTGAACTATCACCCGTTTTGTGGAGAAAAGTTCGTCCGAGCCTTTCAGCTGGAAGAGTTCAATCTGTAGCTGTTAAACTAATTGTAGAAAGAGAAAAAGAAATACAAGCACACGAATCAAGCTCATTTTTCAAGACTAGTGGTCTTTTCAAAGTGCAAAATGGAAAAATCAAAGGAGACATCAGTGGATCTTTTGACAATAAAGAGGAATCAGAGTCCTTCCTAAAGGCTTGTATAAATGCAGATTTCAATGTGGAAGATGTTCAAAAGAAGCCCGCGACTAAAAAACCTTCTGCACCCTTTACGACCTCAACACTGCAACAAGAGGCAAGTTTAAAGCTAGGATTTTCTGTTTCAAGAACCATGTCTGTTGCCCAAAGACTTTATGAAGGAGGGCACATTACGTATATGAGAACAGATTCTGTGAATCTATCTGAAACGGCTCGAGATGGAGCCAAAGATGCAATTATAACAAAATACGGAGATGCTTATTCTAGTCCACAACAATACCGCACCAAGTCAAGTGGAGCGCAGGAGGCCCACGAGGCCATAAGACCTACAGATTTCGGAGTGGCCTCGGTACAAATGGAAAGCGACGAAAATAAGCTATATGAGTTGATTTGGAAGAGAGCCATCTCAAGTCAAATGAGTGATGCAAAACTTGAAAGAACAACGGTCAAAATTGGTGCTAATGGTCTAGAAAAAGCTTTTACCTGCAAAGGAGAGGTCATTGTTTTTGATGGGTTTCTATCCGTTTACATTGAAAGTAAATTGTCCGATTCGGAAGAGGAAGATACCCAAGGTCTATTGCCTAAAGTTGAAGTGGGAGAAACTGCTGAAAGGATTGAAATTAATTCAAATGAACGATTTAGTAGACCTCCGGCAAGATACGTCGAAGCATCATTGGTCAAAAAACTAGAAGAATTAGGCATTGGACGACCATCGACCTATGCTCCAACGATCTCAACAGTTCAAAAAAGAGGCTATGTTGAGAAAAAAATAAAAGATGGAAAAGAACGCCATTATGTTTCTATGCTCCTGAAAGATGATGAAATAGAATCCGCTACTAAAAGTGAAATTACGGGAAGAGAAAAAAATAAATTATCTCCAACCGATATTGGTGTTGTAGTTACTGAATTTCTTCAGAAAAACTTCGAAGAGATCATGGATTATCAATTCACGGCAATTATTGAAAATCAATTCGATGAAATTGCGAAAGGAGGTCTAGAATGGAAAAAAATGCTTGACTCGTTTTACAACCCCTTCCATTCTGGAGTTGAAAATACGATTGAAAATTCAGAACGAGCGACAGGAGAAAGACTACTGGGAAATCATCCTGAGAGCGGAAGAAAAATCATTACTCGGATTGGAAAGTTTGGTCCTATGGTTCAGATAGGTGACGAAAAAGAGGACGGTGAAAAAGCAGAATTCGCATCCTTACTTAGCTCACAGTCTATATCATCAATCACCCTTGAGGAAGCGCTAGAGTTATTTAAACTTCCAAGAATATTAGGGCAACATGAAGGAAAAGACTTGAAAGTGAATATCGGCCGATTCGGACCTTACGTGCAGGTTGAGCGAACATTTGCATCGATTCCTAAAGAAATCGATCCAATGGAAATTGATTTTGAAAAAGCATTAGAACTTTATCTAGAAAAGCTGAAGCAAAGTGAGGCCAATAAAATAAAATCATTTGAAGAGGAACCTGATTTATTCGTTTTAAACGGTAAATACGGTCCTTACATTAAGAAGGGAAAGTCCAATTACAAAATTCCAAAAGGGACTGTTGCGGAGGATTTAGAGCTAAAGGATTGTCTCGAAATCATTGAAAACCAGCCTAAAAAAACCCGTGGAAAAAGGAAATCTTCCAAGTAATCGATTGGTCAATTTTGTTTTTTTTATCTTTACTCTATGAGCGGGAGTGTAAATAAGGTTATTCTTGTTGGCAATCTAGGCAAAGATCCTGAAGTGCGTAAACTTGAATCCGGTGCCTTATTGGCGCGGTTCTCAATAGCTACATCCGAGCAATATACGGACAAACTTTCGGGTAAACGAATTGAAAATACCGACTGGCACGATGTTGTGGTTTGGAGAGGTTTAGCAGAGGTTAGTGAGAAATTTCTCAAAAAAGGAATGAAGGTATATGTCGAAGGGAAACTTAAAAAAAGAGCTTGGAAGGATAAGGAGGGACAACAGCGCTACAATGTGGATGTTGTCGCCGATGTTCTTACCATCCTTTCCAAAATGGAGCCGAAAGAAAAAACAACACATTCCTATGCTGCAGACAACGCACATAAAATCACTTCTAAAATCGAAGATTTAGATAATCAAACAGACGATTCACTTCCATTTTAATGAACAACGCAGAACCTCCTCCCCTATTTATTCAGGCCATGCAATTGGATAGCACCATACTCATTTTGAGCACGGTCATTTTGATGCTTCTATTACTTTCCGCTTTATTTTCAGGTGCTGAATCAGCCTTCTTTTCACTTTCTCCTAAAGATACAGAGGCCTTGTCGAAGGATACAACTAAACGTGAACATAAAATTTTAACCTTACTAAAGCATCCAAAGGAGCTTTTGGCAGCGCTGCTTATAGCAAATAACTTTGTAAATGTCGGGATCATTATCTTATCAAGTTACCTCATCAACTACTATTTTCCTATGGCTGATAACTACATCCGCTTCTTTTTAGAAGTAATAGGAATTACGCTGGTCATCTTAATTTGGGGTGAGGTTATCCCGAAAATCTTTGCCGTGAAAAATGCAACCTTCATGTCGAAACTTATGAGCACCCCAATTATGGTAATCAAAAAAACACCTCCTTTTTCATTTCTTGTTCGGGCCTTGGTTAGGAGTTCAAGACTTTTTGACCAAACCAAAAAGGGAAAGGTGAATTTATCATCTTCAGATTTGGAGCAGGCTGTAGCCATTACGAAAGAAGAGTCTCTTGATGACGAGCATAATATTCTAGAAGGAATTGTAAAATTTGGAAAAACCGAGGCGTCACAAATTATGAAGCCTAGAATTGAAGTTTCTGCTGTTGATGCAGAAATGAAATTCAGTGAAATCAAAACCTTTATATTAGACTGCGGATTTTCAAGAATTCCGGTATATAAGGAAACAGCAGATCGCGTAATCGGAATTCTATACATCAAAGACCTTTTACCTTTTTTGAACCAAAATGATCAATTCAATTGGCTCAGCACCCTGCGAAAACCTTTTTTTATTACTGAGAATAAAAAAATCAATGATTTACTTCAAGAATTTAAAACGAAGAAAATGCACATGTCCATCGTAGTTGATGAATATGGAGGAGCTTCAGGGATTGTTACCCTAGAAGATATCCTGGAGGAAATTGTAGGTGAAATCACTGATGAATTCGATGAAGAAGAATTGGTTTATTCCAGAATTGATGATGGTGTCTATATTTTTGAAGGTCGTACATCTCTCATGGATTTTTACAAAGCATCGAAAATCGAACCCGAAGCCTTTGAAAGAATTAAAGGAGAAGCCGAAACAATCGGTGGCTTTGTAATAGAGCAGGCAGGAAGAATTTTAAAAAATAATGAATTTATTGAAGTGGAAAAATGCAAGATCATTGTGGAGTCTTCAGACAAAAGACGTATTAAAACATTAAAAGTAATTACCAATAGCCATGAGTAGGTATTTCAAGTTCTTATTGCCAATTTTCCTTTTGATTTTGGCGTCATGTGCGGGTGAAAATCGCATTCCCAAACCTCCTACTTATCTAAAAGCAAAGCTTCCACCGCATAGCTATCACAGGGAAACTTTTGAGGCTCCATTTGACTTGAGTGTATCAGATTTATATACACTTAAAAGTCCTGTGAATTGTGATAGTAATTATTGTGAGCAAGAAATTTACATGGGAAGAGCGCTGAATGGGGCTATCAACCTCTTTTATAAAAAATTAGAGCATAAAGACTCACTACCAAGCCTCATTAACTTTTCAAATAAGGAAGTTGACTTTCATAAAATAAAGGCAGATCAAATTGATTTTGATCAAATCATAGACCGAGAAAATAGGGTTTACGGAACACTATTTGAGCTGAAAGGCGATGTAGCAACCAATTATCAATTTTACTTAACAGACTCCTCTAGAAATTTTCTCAGGGGAGAGGTTATCTTAAATTGCGTACCTAACTATGACTCCTTAAGAAACGTACTTGCCTACATAAAGGAGGACCTAAATGTGATGCTGAATACATTTTCATGGAGAAAAAATTAAATAAAGTTGTTTTGTCTTTAGGTTCAAATATTGGTGAAAGAAGAGAAAATCTATCCTTGGCTTATGAGCATGTTGAGAAACAGATCGGCAAAATTGTAAAATCATCTTCCTTTTACGAAAATCCATCTCAAGGATTTGACTCCAATAACGACTTTATCAATTCATGTATAGCCATTAAGACAACTGCAGGATGCCGAGAAGTTTTGGACAAAATTCATTGGATTGAAAAGTCCATGGGACGTAAAAGAACTAAAGAAGGCTATGAGGATAGAATCATTGATATTGATATTATTTTTTACAACAATCACATTGTCGATGAGGATGGATTAAAGGTTCCGCATCCAAATTACCATAAACGAGACTTTGTCTTAATCCCCCTAAACGAGCTTAATTTCTTAACGGATCCAAGACAAAAATTTCAAGCATCAAACGAAAAGATGGATAAATAAATTAAAGATTACACAACATAAATTGTCGCTTCAGTTAATCTTATTAACTTTGCAGAATATTTTACAATTATAAACTATTATGAAAAGCAATTCTTTCAAAGTATTTATGGGATTTTTTATCTCATTTTTAATTCTCTCAAGTTGTACCCTACTCAAGGATTTGGATTATACAGTTACTCCAAGCCCTTTAGAAATGCATGGAGATAGCATTAAATTCTCAGTAACGGTTAATGTACCAGAAAAGGGGATTAGTAAAAGTGTTAAAGCTGAAATCACACCGAAACTCGGAAACAAAGCTTTAGGCGTTTGGACCATTCAAGGTGAAAAAATCCAAGGAAATGGAAAGACCATCGTCTTCAAACCAGGCGGAACTGCGACCTTTGAAACCTCATTGGCCTATGACCCATCTCTCGAGGCAGCAGATTTAGTATTAACGGGTAAAATCTATAAAGGAGCAAAATCTAAAGAAAAAGGTGAGCTTCCATCCGCGAAAATAGCTGATGCAACTATAGTTACTCCATTGTTGGCCAGAATGACCTGTGAAATGTGTACGCAAAGCGATGAACTCGTTCGGGTTGTAGACAAAAGTGTAAGCGCAGTAATCAATTACGACAAAGGAAAGTCTTTGGTTAAATCAAAAGAGCTCAAGGATAATGATATTGTTGATTTAGTATCATGGATTGCCGCTTCACAAGAAAATGAGAAGCTTGAAATCCAATCCATATCCATTAGAGGATATGCCTCTCCTGATGGTGAGTTCGCTAAAAATGGTGACCTATCTACAGAGCGTGTTGAAAGTGCGGCAAAAGCCTTCTCAAAATTAATGAAGAAAGCTAAGCTTGAAGCTTACACGGATGTTGCGACATACGACCAGAAAGGTTTAGGTGAAGATTTCGAAGAATTTAAAAAACAATTGGCTGCGACAGAATCTATTTCCGAAGGAGACAAAAACCTTTTCATTCGTGTATTAGAAATGGAAAAAGATCCTGAAAAAAGAGAAGCAGAAATGGTGCGTTTAGGAAAGTCATATACTCAGTTAGAGAAAGATGTTTTCCCAAATATCCGAAGGGCGGTGATTACGATTAATTATAAGGAAAGCGGTTTAACAGACGAAGAAATGATCGCTTTTGCAACTAATAAAACGGATACACTAACAGTGGAAGAGGTTTTATTTACCGGTGAAACTTTATTGAAAGATTTGAATTCACGTATTGCCTTATATGCAGCTGTTGCAGAGAAGATGAATGATAGTCGAGTTTACAATAATCTTGGGTCACTTTACTATGTACAAAATGACATTCCAAATGCAAAAGCAAACTTTGAAGCTTCTGCCGAGTTAAATGCCTCGGGAGAGGTAATGAATAACCTAGCGGCAATTTCAATGCTCGAGGGAGACCGAGAGAATAGCAGAACGCTTTTCGCAAAAGCAAAAGGAATGGATGCAGACAAAATGAGTGCAGTGAAAGCAAACACAGCAGGCTTGGATATTTTAGATGGTGCTTATGCGGCAGCTGAAGGAAATATCTCAGGAAATACTTTCAATAAAGCGCTAGCTCAACTTCTACAGGGAGATCTTTCTTCAGCGGAGGTGACATTAGCAGAGAGCGATGACAAAAACGATGCAGATGGACTTTACTTAGCGGCTATTATGGCGGCAAGGGGAGGAACGGGAGCAAGTGATGTTGTTGCCAAACTCAAATTGGCTATTGAAGAGGATGCAAGCTTTAAAGCAAAAGCCGGTAAAGACCGTGAGTTTGTTAAATTCTTTGAAGATGCAGCTTTTCAAGCTCTTGTGAAGTAAAGCAAAAAGATAATAGATATTAAAAGCCTCTTCTAGAGGCTTTTTTTATGCCTTTTAGCGAGATAAATCTGCTCGTCTTGCCCAGGTGTTGGAATTAAATTATAATCACAACCAAGCTCAAGACAATCCATAAGTGTGGTATAACCAAAAAATCCGAAAATCTTAGACGTGTTTATAAAAAGAGCATCTATTGACGACATATCGGTACTCGCAAAAAACGGTGTTTTGATATTTTTTCTTACCAATAATGACCGAACAGATTCAGGACCTACGATCTTTTCTATTTCACCATTTATAATTTGAGGTGTAAATGTGTCCAACAAGATTTGAGAATAAACCTCTGGGCCATTAAATACAAGAATTCCATTTACCTCCTTTTCGGTTGGCTTTTGGATTAATTGAAAACGAGAATGACAACCAATATATATGGACTTATCATAATTTTTATTCTCCGATAGTTTTCCTGCATATCGCTCGTGCTCATTGTCCATGATCCAAATAGAGCTAAACTTAGAGATCTGTTGCCTATGAATAAGATTGCCGAGCTTATAAATTCCCCTAACAGGAAACTGCAGCTGATGCGTAATAAATATTGATGGGACATTACTCATAAAACCATAACGCTGGTCTGAAATAAGCATATCCAACTTATATTTTTCAACGTACGTATGCGCAAGTTGCTTTTCGGATTTCAAGTATTGGTATAGCTTTCTTGAGGTAAGCAATAGGTCTATTTTGAATCGACCTTTTCCATTAAATTTAAAAGGATAACCGCGGTGGTTAACAAAATTTACATCTCTCAGGTATTGGCTAAAGATTTGCTTTTGGTGGTCATCACAAAAAATAAACAACTCGTTATTTTGTTGACATAATGACTCAATAATAGGGATGCTTCGGGTAACATGACCCAAACCCCAGTTCAGAACTGAAATGCCAATACGCTTATCTGAAATATCACGTGGATGAATCACCTTTTAAAATTAGAAAAATAGAGACTAAATCAACCGATATTCATTATTTTAGCCGAATATATTACAAAACAAGAAATGAAAGAGGGAACTGAATTTAGAAAATATGCGACAAAGCATATGGGTATCAATAGTACGTTTGTGGACCATTATATTGAGTCTTCACTTACGCCATATATAATCGAAGAGCGTTCATTAAACATGACACAAATGGATGTATTTTCTCGACTTATGATGGATCGAATTATATTTTTAGGCACGGGAATCAATGACCAGGTTGCAAACATTATAAATGCTCAGCTTTTATTTCTCGAATCTGTGGATGCAAAGAAAGACATTCAGATTTACCTCAATTCACCGGGAGGTTCAGTTTATGCCGGTCTAGGCATCTACGACACCATGCAATACATACGACCAGATGTCGCTACAATATGTACTGGTATGGCAGCATCTATGGGTGCCGTTCTACTTTGTGCAGGTGCAGATGGTAAGAGGAGTGCATTGAAACACTCTCGTGTTATGATTCACCAGCCTTTAGGTGGTGCACAGGGACAAGCAAGTGATATTGAAATTACTGCACGCGAAATTCAAAAGCTAAAAAAAGAGCTTTATGATATTATTGCAACGCATTCTAAACAAACCTATGATAAAGTTTGGGAGGATTCAGATAGAGATTATTGGATGACAGCGCCAGAAGCGAAAGCATATGGTATGGTAGATGAAATTCTATTGAGAAACCCTAAATAAATGGCTACCCAAAAAACATCTTGTTCATTTTGTGGCCTTCCAAGAGAAGAAGTAAAAATCTTAATTGCTGGTGTTACGGGTCACATTTGTGAAAATTGTGCAAAACAAGCGAATCAGATTGTAGCAGAAGAATTTTCTAATACAACTGAAAAGCAAGTGAGCACGAAAAAGAAACTTGATGTAAGGTTCCCAAAAGAGATAAAAGCTGAGCTAGATGAATATGTCATTGGGCAGGATGAGGCAAAAAAAGTACTCTCTGTTGCCGTATATAATCACTACAAGCGATTGAATGCAGATGCATCAGATGAAATTGAAATTGAAAAGTCGAATGTAGTTTTAGTTGGTCGAACTGGAACTGGAAAAACGCTTCTAGCGAAAACCATTGCAAAGCTACTGAAAGTTCCATTTTGCATTGCAGATGCTACGGTTCTCACCCAAGCAGGATATGTTGGCGAAGATGTTGAGAGTGTTCTTTCTCGTCTTCTTCAAGTGGCTGACTATGATGTTGAAGCTGCGGAAAGAGGGATTGTTTTTATTGATGAAATTGATAAAATTGCGCGTAAAGACGATAATCCATCCATAACGCGTGATGTTTCAGGAGAAGGAGTTCAGCAAGCCCTACTAAAGCTGCTGGAAGGGTCAGAAATAAATGTCCCTCCACAAGGAGGTAGAAAGCATCCTGAACAAAAAATGATTCAAGTAAATACAAAAGGCATCCTTTTTATTTGCGGTGGAGCCTTCGATGGAATAGAAAAGCTAATTGCCCAGCGCGTGAATAGACAAACCATTGGATTTTCAGCGGCAGGTCAACCTGATATTGATTCAGATTCATTGTTGCAATATATCAACGCAACAGATATTAAAAATTTTGGCTTGATTCCTGAGCTTGTTGGAAGGTTTCCTGTACTCAGCTATCTCGAACCATTAGATCCATTCGCATTAAAAAGAATACTAACAGAACCTAAAAATGCGTTAGTAAAACAATACGAAAAAATATTTAAGCTCGATGGTATCAAATTGAGTATTGATCAAAAAGCATTAGATTTTATTGTTTCAAAGGCCATCGAATATAAACTTGGAGCTAGGGGTTTACGTTCCATTTGTGAGGCTATTTTAACAGATGCAATGTTCAATTTGCCCTCCTCCAAAACAAAAACATTGAAGGTTACCGAAGATTATGCCAAAGGAAAATTCGATAAATCGAAAATGGCAAAGCTCAAGGTTGCTTAAATTACAATCTTCTTTTATATTTTTGTACCGCTAAATACGTGAACGAATGAAAACATTACAATATAGAGAGGCCTTGAGAGAGGCAATGTCTGAAGAAATGCGAAAAGATAAAAGCGTTTTTCTTTTAGGCGAAGAGGTTGCGGAATATAATGGAGCGTATAAGGTGTCTCAAGGGATGTTGGATGAGTTCGGACCTAAACGGGTTATAGATACCCCTATTGCTGAATTAGGTTTTGCAGGTATTGCGGTGGGCGCATCTATGAATGGACTAAAACCAATCGTAGAATTTATGACTTGGAACTTTGCTATTCTTGCAGCGGATCAGATTATAAATAGTGCCGCAAAAATGCTTCAAATGTCGGGAGGTCAGTACCACTGCCCTATTGTTTTTAGAGGTGGGAATGGGACTGCCGGTCAGCTTGCAGCTACACACTCGCAAAGTTTTGAGGCCTTTTATGCCCATGTACCTGGCTTAAAGGTAATTACACCTTCAAACCCTGCTGATGCCAAAGGCCTATTGAAATCTGCTATTAGAGATGAAGACCCTGTTGTATTTCTAGAATCAGAAAAGATGTATGGCGATAAAGGTGAGGTTCCTGAAGGAGAGTATTTAATTCCCATTGGCACAGCAAACATTAAACGAAAAGGACAACACGTCACAATTGTTTCTTTTGGAAAAATCATAAAGATTGCAGAAGAAGTTGCTGAAATATTAGCAAAAGAAAATATTGAAATTGAGATTATTGATTTAAGAACAATCCGTCCTATTGACTACGGAACCATTGTTGAATCTATCAAAAAGACCAACAGATGTGTTGTTGTCGAAGAGTCATGGCCCTTAGCCTCCATTTCATCAGAAATTGCATACCACGTTCAACGTTATGCTTTTGACCATCTTGATGCACCGGTTTTAAGGGTAACCCAAACGGACACACCCTTCGCTTTTTCTCCAACTCTAATTGAAGAAGCTTTACCGAGTAAAGAGAAGCTCATCCATGCAATAAAACACGTTTTATACGCCTAAATGTCTTGTGAAATCGGGCAATTTAATGTGTGAACGAAAAATCTATTCAAAAAAAATTGTTTTTTTTCCCTTTACCCTTGTGTAATAAATAAAATTAAGTAACTTTGCACCCCTCAAAGTGCGTTTGAGGTATTTTATTTTATTTACAATTAAGAGTATTTTATGCCAACTATTCAACAATTAGTTCGCAAAGGGAGAACTGCGGTAGTTAAGAAATCTAAATCTGCTGCACTTGATTCATGTCCGCAGCGTAAAGGTGTATGTGTAAGAGTTTATACAACAACACCTAAGAAGCCAAATTCAGCGATGCGGAAAGTGGCAAGAGTTCGCCTTACGAACGGTAAAGAAGTTAACGCTTATATCGGAGGTGAAGGTCACAACCTTCAGGAACATTCCTTGGTATTAGTTAGAGGTGGAAGAGTCAAAGACCTTCCAGGAGTCCGTTATCACATCGTTCGCGGTGCTGAAGATACAGCGGGTGTTCAAGGAAGAACGCAAAGAAGATCTAAATACGGAACGAAACGTCCGAAGAAGTAATAAATTCAATAACCTTTATTATTTAATATAATGAGAAGAAGAAAGGCCAAAAAAATTGCGATTCTACCGGATCCAAAATTCAATGATGTTGTCGTTACAAAATTTGTAAACAACCTTATGTTTTCTGGTAAGAAGAGTCTAGCATTCCGAATTTTTTATGATGCCATCGATATGGTAAATGAAAAAGTAGACGACCAAGAAGGTTTGGACGTTTGGAGAAAAGCGATTGAAAACATCACACCTAGCGTTGAGGTAAGAAGTAGAAGAGTTGGAGGGGCTACCTTCCAAATTCCTACACCAGTTCGCGAGGGAAGAAAAGCATCCTTAGCTATGAAATGGTTAATTGGATATGCGAGAAAGAGAAACGAAAAAACCATGGCTCAGAAATTGGCTGCGGAAATTATAGCTGCTGCAAAAGAAGAGGGTGCTGCTTTCAAAAAGAAAGAAGATACCTTAAGAATGGCTGAAGCAAATAAAGCATTTTCACACTTTAGATTTTAAACCATGGCTAGAGATCTTAAATACACAAGAAACATCGGTATCGCAGCACACATTGATGCTGGAAAGACCACTACTACAGAAAGAATCCTTTACTATGGTGGTGTAAGCCACAAAATTGGAGAGGTGCACGATGGTGCGGCTACAATGGACTGGATGGAGCAAGAGCAGGAAAGAGGTATTACCATTACTTCGGCCGCTACTACGCTCAACTGGGACTACAGAGGCCAAGAGTATCATATGAATATTATTGACACACCTGGACACGTTGACTTTACAGTAGAGGTGAATAGATCACTGCGTGTTTTAGATGGTTTGGTATTTTTATTCTCAGCTGTTGATGGTGTTGAGCCACAATCAGAAACAAACTGGAGATTGGCAAACAACTACAATGTTCCAAGAATTGGTTTTGTGAATAAAATGGACCGCCAAGGTGCTGACTTTTTAAATGTTTGTTCACAGGTTAAAGAGATGTTGGGAAGTCATGCTCTTCCGCTTCAAATTAACATTGGCGCTGAAGATGATTTTAAAGGGGTAGTTGACCTTATCAATTTCAAAGGTATTGTTTGGAATGAGGAAGATATGGGGATGACCTTCAAAGAAATTGATATTCCAGAAGATATTATAGATGAAGCAAGAACACTTCGAGGAGAATTACTCGAGGCAGTTGCTGAATTCGACGAAACACTTATGGAGAAGTATTTCGAGGATGAAAACTCCCTTACAGAAAGAGAAATTCTTGATGCATTAAGAGAAGCTACAATTTCAGGTAAAGTAGTTCCTATGATGTGTGGTTCTGCTTTTAAAAACAAAGGAGTTCAAGCAATGCTTGACATGGTAATGGAAATTTTACCTTCACCACTTGATATTGAAGGCATCAAGGGAATCAATCCCAAAACAGATGAAGAAGTTGTTCGTAAACCATCGGTAGACGAGCCTTTTTCAGCGTTAGCATTTAAAATTGCTACCGACCCGTTCGTTGGGCGTTTGTGTTTCGTTAGAGCATACTCCGGAAAACTAGATGCTGGTTCTTACGTTTACAACACTCGTTCTAACAATAAGGAGAGAATCTCACGGATATTCCAAATGCACGCCAAAGAGCAAAAGCAAGTGAAAGAACTTGGTGCAGGAGATATTGGCGCTGTTGTAGGATTTAAAGATATCAAAACAGGTGACACTTTATGTGCTGAAAATGCGCACATCATTCTTGAATCAATGGACTTCCCTGATCCAGTTATCGGTGTGGCTATTGAGCCAAAAACGCAAGGAGATACGGACAGACTATCTGTTGGTCTTCAAAAGCTTGCAGAAGAAGATCCTACTTTCCAAGTGAAGACGGATGAAGAATCGGGACAGACAATTATATCGGGAATGGGAGAACTTCACTTAGAGATCATTATTGATCGATTGAAAAGAGAATTTAAGGTAGATGTTAATCAAGGCGCACCCCAAGTAACGTATCGCGAGGATATTACTGGAGCAACAGACCACCGTGAGGTATACAAAAAACAAAGTGGTGGACGTGGAAAGTTTGCAGATATTCTTGTGAAAATTCAACCACAAGAGGATCAAGAAAAAACAGGTCTAGAGTTCGTTAACTCAATAAAGGGTGGTAATATTCCTAAAGAATTTATTCCATCAGTAGAAAAAGGATTTAAAGAATCTATGAAAACTGGAGTGCTTGCTGGATTCCCTGTTGAAGCGATGAAAGTTGAATTGATTGATGGTTCATTTCACGCGGTCGATTCAGATCAGTTGTCCTTTGAACTAGCCGCTAAAATGGCATACAGAGATGCGATGAAGTCTTGTTCACCAATTCTACTAGAACCAATCATGAAAATCGAAATTGTTACGCCAGAAGAAAATATGGGTGATGTTGTTGGAGATTTGAACCGTAGAAGAGGAATGATGAAAGGAATGGATGATAAGAATGGTGCTAAAGTGTTAAAAGCAGATGTGCCATTATCAGAAATGTTTGGTTATGTAACACAATTAAGAACAATTACTTCGGGTAGAGCAACTTCCTCAATGGAATTTTCACATTACTCAGAGGCACCTAAGAATGTTGCACAAGATGTTATTGATAAAGCCAACGGAAAAGTAGTTGCATAATATTTAAGAAGAAGAAAATGAGTCAGAAAATTCGAATTAAATTAAAATCTTACGATCACAACTTAGTTGACAAGTCAGCTGAGAAGATTGTAAAAACTGTAAAATCGACAGGTGCCGTCGTTAGTGGTCCTATTCCACTTCCAACACACAAAAGAATTTACACAGTATTAAAATCTCCACACGTCAACAAAAAAGCAAGAGAGCAATTTGAATTGTGCGCTTACAAAAGATTGATGGATATCTACAGTAGCTCTTCAAAAACGGTTGACGCCTTGATGAAATTAGAGTTACCTAGTGGAGTTGATGTAGAAATTAAAGTTTAATAATAAAAACGTAAAACATGCCAGGAATAATTGGACGAAAAATCGGAATGACTAGCATCTACAGTGCCGAGGGTAAGGCATTACCATGCACGATGATAGAAGCTGGTCCTTGTGTTGTCACTCAGGTGAAGACACAAGACAGAGATGGTTACGAAGCTGTTCAGCTTGGGTTTGGAAGTAAGAAAGAAAAAAATACGCCAAACGCATTGCAAGGACATTTCAAAAAAGCCAAGACCACACCTAAGTCAGCGCTTGCTGAATTCTCAAACTTTGAGGACTTAAATTTAGGTGACACTGTGAATGTTGAAATCTTCTCTGAAGGAGAATTTGTTGACATCGCAGGAACTTCAAAAGGTAAAGGTTTCCAGGGAGTTGTGAAAAGACACAATTTTGCGGGTGTTGGTCAAGCGACACACGGTCAGCACAACAGACTTAGAGCTCCAGGTTCAATTGGTGCAGCCTCCTACCCTGCTAAAGTTTTCAAAGGAATGCGAATGGCCGGTCAAATGGGTAACAAAAGAGTTACTGCCGAAAACCTTCAGGTATTGAAAGTTATCGCTGACAAAAACATTCTTATCGTTAAAGGTTCTGTACCAGGAGCCAATGGTTCAACCCTAACAATTGTAAAGTAATGAAACTGAAAATATACGACGCGAAAGGTTCTGCTACTGATAAGTCAGTAAATCTATCTAAAGATGTTTTTGGAATAGAGCCTAACGACCATGCAATTTACTTAGATGTCAAGCAGCACCTTGCCAACAAAAGACAAGGAACGCACAAAGCAAAGGAAAGAAGTGAAATTGCTGGTTCAACCAAAAAGATTAAAAAGCAAAAAGGTACTGGCGGCGCAAGAGCTGGTAACATCAAGTCAGGAACGAGAGTTGGTGGAGGTAGAATTTTCGGCCCTCGCCCAAGAAACTATCACTTTAAGTTGAATGTAAAGCTTAAAAGGCTTGCTAGAAAATCTGCTTTTTCTGTTCAAGCGAAAAACAAGTCTATCATGGTATTGAATGACTTATCAGGACTTACTGAAAAAACAAAAGATTTTAAAGCACTAATTGCCTCTTTAAAACTCGAGAATGAAAAAGTACTTTTTATCCTTGGTGATAAGAACGATGCAGCCTATTTAGGTTCAAGAAACTTGAGAAAAATAAAAGTAGTTACTGCTGATTCTTTTAACACATATGATGTTCTTAACGCATCTAAAGTTATAGTGTCTTCAGAAAGCATTAAACAAATTGAAAAGATCCTTAACTAAGAGTCATGCAAAATTTACAAGGAATAATTAAAAAACCAATCATAACTGAGAAAGCGACAATGATTTCTGAGACTATGAACAGATTTACGTTTGAGGTAATTCAAACTGCCAACAAAATTGAGATCAAGAATGCTGTAGAAAAAATGTATGGTGTTCAGGTTACTAAAGTTCGAACTGCAAACTTCGGTGGCGGTAAGGCTTCTATGAAATATACGAACAAAGGAATCGTTCGCGAAACAGCAAGAAAATGGAAAAAAGCCATTGTTACTGTTGCTGAAGGTGAAACGATTGATTTATTTAATAACTATTAACGACTAAAAAAATGAGTCTTAAAAAGTTTAAACCAACCACACCAGGGCAAAGACATAAAGTGGCTTTGCAGTTTGGAGAAGTAAGCAAATCAACTCCTGAAAAATCTCTTCTAGCAAAGAAGAAAAAATCAGGTGGTCGAAATAACGACGGTAAAATGACCATGAGACACATCGGTGGTGGTCACAAGCAGAAATATCGTGTTGTCGATTTTAAAAGAAATAAATTCGATATACCTGCAACGGTCAAAGGAATTGAATACGATCCAAATAGAACTGCTAACATTGCACTTTTGCATTATGCAGATGGTGAGAAGAGATATATTATTGCTCCAAATGGCCTAAAAGAAGGAGACACAGTATTGTCAGGTAAAGATGCCACTCCAGTAGTTGGAAATGCAATGTACCTTTCTGATATTCCATTAGGAACAATGATTCACAATATTGAATTACAACCTGGTAAAGGAGGTTCGATTGCAAGAGGAGCCGGAACATATGCGCAATTGAATGCACGAGACGGTAAATATGCAATCATCAAAATGCCTTCAGGAGAAACTAGAATGATCTTAATTACATGTTTAGCGACAATCGGATCGGTTTCAAACCCTGAACATAATCTTACAGTTTCAGGTAAGGCAGGGAGAACAAGATGGTTGGGAAGAAGACCTAGAGTTAGACCAGTTGTAATGAATCCTGTAGATCATCCAATGGGTGGTGGTGAAGGTAAAAATTCTGGAGGTCACCCAAGATCAAGAAATGGTATTCCTGCAAAAGGATATAAGACAAGAGCTAAGAGTAAATACTCTGACAAGTTTATTATTGAAAGAAGAAAAAAATAGAGAATAGGATATGAGTCGTTCATTAAAAAAACCACCTTTCGTTCATTACAAGCTAATGAAAAGAGTCGATGATGCGAAAGCAGCGAACAGTAAGTCAGTGATCAAAACCTGGTCAAGAGCTTCTACAATTACTCCAGAGTTTGTAGGTATGACCTTTGCTGTTCACAACGGAAATAAATTTATTCCAGTTTTTGTTACAGAAAACATGGTAGGACACAAATTAGGAGAATTTGCACCAACGAGGAACTTTAGAGGTCACGGTGGTAAAAACAAAAGATAATTATGGGAGCAAGAAAACGATTAAGAGCGGAAGCACTCAAAGCTGAGAAGAAAGCTATTGCAATCGCACAATTAAGAAAGTCACCGATATCTCCAAGAAAAATGAGATTGGCAGCTGATTTAATTCGTGGAGTTGAGGTTAACAAAGCCTTGAACATCTTACAATTCAGTAGTAAAGATGCTGCAAAGAGCCTTGAAAAGCTATTAAGATCTGCTATCGCAAATTGGGAACAAAAAAATGAAGATGCAGATATCAGTGAAGCTTCATTGATGGTTACAAGAATTGAAGTTGGTGGTGGAGCAATGCTCAAAAGAATTCAGCCGGCACCTCAAGGAAGAGCGCACAGAATTAGAAAAAGATCAAATCACGTTACCATCGTAGTTGGTGGAGCTAAATAATTGAAGAAATGGGACAAAAAACAAATCCAATTGGCAATAGACTAGGTTACATCCAAGGATGGGAATCAAACTGGTTTGGTGGTTCTAATTACGGTGATAAAATCGTAGAAGATGACAAAATCAGAAAATATCTAAAGGCACGTTTGGCCAAAGCAAGTATTGCCAAAATAATCATTGAAAGAACTTTAAAATTGGTTACTGTGACCATCAACACTGCGCGTCCTGGTGTAATCATTGGTAAAGGTGGTCAAGAAGTTGACAAACTAAAAGAAGAGCTTAAAAAGCTAACCAAAAAGGATATTCAAATTAACATCTTTGAAGTTAAAAGACCTGAGCTAGATGCAAGATTGGTTGCTGATGCAGTGGCGCGTCAGCTTGAAGCACGTATCTCTTTTAGAAGAGCCATCAAAATGGCTATAGCAGGAACGATGAGGATGGGCGCTGAAGGTATTAAGATAAAAATTTCTGGTCGATTAAATGGTGCTGAAATGGCTCGTTCTGAAATGTATAAGGACGGAAGAACTCCACTTCATACATTTAGAGCTGATATAGACTACGCTTTGGCGGAGGCACATACTACCTACGGAAGATTAGGAATAAAAGTATGGATCTGTAAAGGAGAAGTATATGGTAAGAGAGATTTGTCCCCGAATATCGGTATGAAATCAGGTTCAAAGTCTGGAGGAATGAGAAAGCCAGGCATGCCTAATAGAAAGAAAAAATAATATTAGAATAAAGCACAATGTTACAGCCTAAGAAAACAAAATTTAGAAAAGCGCAGAAAGGAAGAAACCGAGGTTTAGCGCATAGAGGTTCTACTATAGCATTTGGTTCATTTGGTCTTAAAACCTTAGAGCCGGGTTGGATTACATCTAGACAGATTGAAGCATCAAGGATTGCTGTTACTCGTTACATGAAGCGTGAAGGAAAAGTTTGGATTCGAATTTTCCCAGACAAACCAGTGACGTCGAAGCCAGCAGAGGTAAGGATGGGTAAAGGTAAAGGTGCACCAAGTCATTGGGTAGCTGTCGTAAGACCGGGAAGAATTCTTTTTGAAGCAGACGGAGTTCCTTACGAAATTGCCAAAGAAGCAATGAGATTGGCCGCACAGAAACTACCTGTGAAATGTAAATTTATCGTCCGCAATGATTTTGTGGTACCCGTAAAATAAGATTATGACACAACAAGAAATAATAAAACTATCTGACGAGGATTTAAAGAGCCGTTTGACTGATTTTCAATCACAAATGGAAACCTTGAAGCTAACACACAAAATGGCGCCAATAGAGAATCCATTGAGAATCAGAAGTATGAGAAAATTGATCGCTAGACTAAATACGGAAGCGACTAAAAGAAAAGCACAAGCTTAAAAATTATTGCCAAATGGAGAAGCGAAATTTAAGAAAAGAAAGAGTTGGGGTTGTTACCAGTGACAAAATGGATAAATCTGTTGTTGTTGCCGTAGAGCGTAAGGTAAAACACCCTAAGTATGGGAAATTTGTGAAGATGACTTCCAAATTTGTTGCTCACGACGAAACAAACGATTGTAATATCGGAGATACGGTTAAAATAATGGAGTCTCGTCCTTTGAGTAAGAATAAGAACTGGAGATTAGTAGAAATACTCGAAAGAGCTAAATAACTTGTATAATGATACAAACAGAATCAAGACTAGGAGTAGCAGATAATTCAGGAGCCAAAGAGGTTCTATGTATTCGTGTCCTAGGTGGTACGAAAAGAAGATATGCTTCCATTGGTGACAAAATCGTAGTTACAGTAAAAAGTGCGATGCCAAATGGCCAGGTGAAAAAAGGAACTGTTCAGAAGGCGGTCGTTGTGAGAACGAAAAAAGAAATCAGAAGACCTGATGGTTCATACATCCGTTTTGACGACAATGCATGTGTTATCTTGAACCAAACAGGTGAAATGAGAGGAACGCGTATTTTCGGCCCAGTAGCAAGAGAGCTTAGAGAAAATAACTTTATGAAAATTGTTTCACTAGCACCAGAAGTGCTTTAAAAAGTATAAAATGCAAAAGAAACTACATATAAAAATCGGTGACACTGTGAAAGCAATCACTGGAGAGTCTAAAGGACAAGAAGGAACTGTTCTTGGAATCGACCGAGAAAAGCTAAGAGCAACAGTTGAAGGACTTAACATGATTAAAAAACACGTTAAACCCAGTGCAAACAACCCTCAAGGGAGTATAGAGGAACTTGAAGGTACGATACATATATCAAACCTAATGTTGGTCGCGAATGGAGAGGCTACACGCACAGGAAAACGACTAGATGAAAAAGGAAAATTAACTAGATATTCAAAGAAATCAGGGGAGGTGATTAAGTAATGAGCTACAGACCAAGATTAAAAGACAAGTACAATTCAGAAATTGTAAAAACACTAACTGACAAGTTTGGTTACAAGTCGTCAATGCGCGTACCAAAATTGACTAAGATTGTACTAAGCCAAGGTATGGGAGATGCTGTAGCTGATAAAAAGCTTATTGATAGCGCTGCTGCAGACCTTTCTAAAATTGCTGGACAAAAGGCAATTACGACACTTTCTAAAAAGGATATTTCGAATTTCAAATTGAGAAAAGGAATGCCTATTGGTACAAAAGTAACCCTTAGAGGAGATAAAATGTATGACTTTTTAGATCGTCTTTTAGCAGTTTCACTTCCTAGAACAAGAGACTTTAGAGGAATTAACCCAAAAGGTTTTGACGGAAGAGGAAACTTCAACTTAGGCGTGAAAGAACATATTATATTCCCAGAAATAGATATTGATAAGGTGAATAGAATCCTAGGTATGGATATCACTTTTGTAACTACAGCGGAAAATGATGAAGAAGCGAAAGCTTTATTAGACGAATTTGGATTTCCATTTATAAAAAAATAGAAAATGGCTAAAGAATCAATGAAAGCGCGTGAGCGCAAAAGAGAAAGGTTAGCAGCTCGTTACGAAGCAAAGCGTGAAGAGCTTACAAAAATCTTAAAATCAACAGATGCATCTGAAGAAATTCAAAATGCAAAATGGGACGCAATGATGCAGTTACAAAAGCTCCCCGCTAATTCCTCAAAGGTTAGAAAGCACAACAGATGTGGTTTAACTGGAAGGCCAAGAGGATATATGCGTCAGTTTGGTATTTCTAGGGTAACCTTTAGAGAAATGGCTTTGTCTGGTAAAATACCAGGTGTTAAAAAAGCAAGTTGGTAATTAATAAACTAAGAAAGAAATGAATACAGATCCAATAGCTGATTTTTTAACTCGTGTGAGAAATGCGAGTGCAGCAGGTTTGAAAATTGTTGAAATTCCAGGCTCAAACGTAAAAAGAGCAATGACTGAAATTTTATTCGATCAAGGCTTTATCCTGAACTTCAAATTTGAAGAAGATAATAAGCAAGGAATTATTAAAATCGCTTTGAAATATAACGATTCAACAAAAGTTCCTGCAATTACCAAAATTCAGAGAGCGTCACGTCCCGGTTTAAGAAAATATTCTGCTTCGACAACTATGCCAAGAGTTTTAAATGGTCTAGGAGTTTCCATTGTATCGACCTCGAAAGGAGTTGTTACTGGAAAACAAGCTACGAAGATGAATGTTGGTGGTGAAGTACTTTGCTACGTATATTAAAAAAAAGAAAAATGTCAAGAATAGGAAACGCACCCGTTATAATACCAGAAGGAGTTGAGATTTCTCACGCCAACGGAATTGTAACTGTAAAAGGCAAAAAAGGAGAGCTTTCTCAGGAAATAGATGAGGCGATCTCCATGAAAATAGAGGACAACACTATTACATTCTCTAGAACTTCAAACAATCCTGAGTACAGATCTAAGCATGGATTGTACAGAGCACTAATGAGTAATATGATTACTGGTGTTTCTGAAGGATTCAAGAAAGAACTACAAGTGATAGGTGTTGGTTACAGAGCAGTTGCTAAAGGTCAGCTTTTAGAGTTGGCGCTTGGTTACTCTCACGCTGTAGTATTAGAGATTCCATCTGAAATTAAGGTAAGTGCACAGACCGAAAAAGGTAAAGCACCCATCGTAACTTTAGAATCTCATGACAAACAGCTTTTGGGTCAAGTAGCATCTAAGATAAGGTCTTTAAGAAAGCCTGAGCCATACAAAGGAAAAGGTATTCGTTACATGGGCGAAGAAGTAAGAAGAAAAGCAGGTAAGGCTGCCGCTAAGAAATAATTTTTAAGATTAAAGAAATGGCAAATAGAAAAGTTCTCAGAAGAGCAAAGATTAAAAGAAGAATTCGAAAAAAAGTATTCGGTACTTCAACCATTCCAAGGTTATCTGTATTCAGAAGCAACAAGCAAATTTATGCGCAGCTGATTGATGACCTAACTGGTAAAACGATCGCGTCTTCAGGATCATTAAAAAATGATGACGCAAAGAAAGGTAACAAAACAATCCAGGCTAGCGTCATAGGAAAAAACATTGCTGATAAAGCAAAGGAATCCGGTATCGAAAGCGTTGTTTTTGATAGAAACGGGTACTTATATCACGGTAGAGTTAAATCATTGGCTGAATCAGCTAGAGAAGGAGGATTAAAATTTTAAATTATGGCAGCTCAAATTATGAATCGCGTGAAAGCGGCAGATATTGAACTTAAAGACAAGCTTGTTGCAATCAACAGGGTGACTAAAGTTACAAAAGGTGGTAGAACCTTTAGTTTTTCAGCAATTGTTGTTGTTGGAGACGAAAATGGAATTGTTGGTCATGGTCTTGGTAAGGCAAAAGAAGTTGTGGAAGCCATAACAAAAGGTATCGATGATGCAAAAAAGAACCTTATTAAGGTTCCTATTGCAAAAGGTACTGTTCCTCACACCCAGAAAGGTAAATATGGAGGAGCAAAAGTTCTTTTAAAGCCTGCATCTGATGGTACAGGGGTTATTGCAGGTGGTGCAATGCGTGCTGTATTAGAAAGTGTTGGTGTATCCAATGTACTTGCAAAATCACAAGGTTCTTCTAACCCACATAATGTGGTAAAAGCAACGATTGATGCACTTGCTCAAATGAGAGATGCAGTTGCCGTTGCAAAACAAAGAGGAATTGAATTAGAGAAAATTTTTAACGGTTAATTCGAAAAAAAAATGAGTACGATTAGAATAAAGCAAACTAGAAGCGCCATCAACAGACCGGCGAATCAGAAAGCAACGATCAAAGCCTTAGGTTTTAGCAAATTGAACCAAGAAATTGAAAAAGAGGCGACACCTCAAATTTTAGGTATGATCAATAAGGTAAAACACCTTGTTGAAGTAATTGAAAAATAAACAGAAAATGAGTTTACATAATCTAACACCAGCAAAAGGATCTGTCAAAAAAGAAAGGCGTATTGCCCGAGGGCAGGGAAGCGGATATGGAGGTACCTCTACGAGAGGTCACAAAGGAGCGAAGTCAAGATCAGGTTACAAAACTAAAATTGGTTTTGAGGGTGGTCAAATGCCATTACAACGTCGTGTTCCCAAATTCGGATTTAAGAACATTAACCGTGTAGAATACAAAGCGGTAAATCTTGCGAGCCTTGAGATGCTTGCAAGTGAAAAAGGTATTACAGAGTTTACAATTGAAACATTCCTAGAAAATGGATTGACGTCAAGTAATGACCTTGTAAAAGTTTTAGGAAGAGGTGAGTTAAAGTCTAAAATAACAGTAAGTGCACACGGCTTTTCAAAAGCAGCGATTGAAGCGATTGAAGCGCAAGGTGGTGTATGTACAAAAATCTAACTATCTTTGCCAACTTTTGAACCATGAAAAGATTTATACAGAATATTAAGAATATATGGAAGGTCGAGGAATTAAGATCTCGAATCCTTCTGACCTTAGGTTTGATTCTAGTTTATAGAATCGGATCTTTTGTTGTGCTGCCGGGTGTAAATTATGCTGCTTTGGTTCAAGGGTCAGGTGACCAAAACAATACGCTAGAAAACCTTCTTTCTTTATTTTCAGGTGGAGGATTTACCAATGCGTCTATAATGGCCTTGGGTATAATGCCCTACATTAGTGCATCGATCATTATGCAACTATTAGGTATGGCGGTTCCTGCAGTGCAGAAAATGCAAAATGAGGGAGAATCTGGAAGAAAACAAATCAACAATTATACGCGTTTACTTACAATTGCCATATGTGCTTTACAAGCGCCTAGCTACCTAAACTTATATTTAGCTGGTAAAGGAGCGATTCCAGCAGATGCTGCGAATTTTTGGTGGGTTCAAACTACTATAATTCTTATCTCAGGGGCTATGTTCGCGGTATGGTTAGGTGAAAGAATTACTGAGAAAGGAATTGGTAATGGAATATCCTTACTAATTACAGTAGGTATCTTATCAAGATTACCAGGTTCGTTTTTCGCTGAATTTGGTGCTTCTGTAGGACAGGGGAATCTAATTAAATTAGTCGTTGAAATGGTAGCCTTCATGGTTGTAGTATTAGCAACAGTGCTCATTGTCCAAGGTGTTCGAAGAATACCATTGAATACAGCAAAAAGAGTTGTAGGTGCGAGAGCTGCAAGCGACCAAGGTTCAAGAAACTACTTACCAATAAAAGTGAATGCAAGTGGTGTAATGCCGATCATTTTTGCACAGGCAATTATGACTGTTCCCGTGATGCTTTTTGCATCGGCAGATGGAACTGGAAATTGGTTTACAAGAACATTAGGAGATATTTATGGGCTAAGCTATAACCTACTCCTAGGATTATTAATCGTTATTTTCACGTATTTCTATACTGCAATCATGATTAACCCGAGTAAAATCGCGGATGATTTAAAAAAGAGTGGAGGTTTTATACCAGGTGTTCGCCCGGGAGAAGAGACAGCTTCACACATAGACAGTGTTGTATCGAGAATAACATTTCCGGGGTCATTATTCCTCGCGATCATTGCAATTGTTCCTGCTATTGCCAAACTATCTGGTGTAAACGATGGATTTGCAATGTTCTTCGGTGGAACATCTCTATTAATCATGGTAGGTGTAGTTTTAGATACCCTCCAACAAATTGAAACATACCAATTGAACCGTCATATGGATTCCTTAATGGAAGGTACTCGTGTGAGAGGAAGAAGAGGTGCTAACGAACTTTCAGGATTTTAATATGGCAAAACAGGCATCAATAGAACAAGACGGTATCATTGAGGAAGCACTTCCTAATGCAATGTTCCGCGTGAAACTGGAGAATGAGCATATTATCACAGCTCACATTTCAGGGAAAATGAGAATGTATTATATTAAAATATTACCTGGAGACAAGGTAAAAGTGGAGATGTCTCCATATGATTTAACAAAAGGTAGAATAACATTTCGTTATAAATAATAAATAACAAAGCATGAAAGTAAGAGCATCAGTAAAAAAGAGAAGCACAGATTGCAAGATCGTAAAGCGAAAGGGTCGTGTTTACGTAATAAATAAGAAGAACCCGAAATTTAAACAAAGACAAGGTTAATAAGTAAGAATTATGGCACGGATTGCAGGAATAGATTTGCCCAAAAATAAAAGAGGTGTTGTTGGTTTAACATACATCTTCGGAATTGGGAGAAGTACTTCAAAGAAAATTTTGAAAGAGAATTCAATTGATGAAAGCATTAAAGTTCAGGATTGGGATGATGCTCAATTGTCAGCGATTAGAAATTCAATCAATGAAATTAAAACAGAAGGTCAGCTAAGATCTGAAGTACAATTGAACGTAAAAAGACTTATGGACATAGGTTGTGTTCGAGGTATACGTCACAGAGCTGGTTTACCATTAAGAGGACAACGCACTAAAAATAATTCTAGAACCAGAAAAGGGAAAAGAAAAACAGTTGCTAACAAGAAAAAAGTAACTAAATAATAAATAGTTTATCATGGCAAAAACGAATCAAAAAAAGAAAAAGAACGTCAAGATAGATGCTATTGGTGAAGCGCATATCCAAGCAAGCTTTAACAACATCATCATTTCACTGACGAATACTTCAGGTCAGGTAATCTCATGGTCTTCAGCCGGTAAAATGGGCTTCAAAGGATCGAAAAAGAATACACCTTACGCTGCTCAAATTGCTGCAGAAGATTGCTCTAAAGAAGCTCATGACTATGGACTTAGAAGAGTTAAGGTATTTGTTAAGGGTCCAGGTGCTGGTCGTGAGTCTGCTATCAGAGCAATTCACAACTCAGGTATAGAGGTAACCGAAATCGTAGATGTTACTCCAATGCCGCACAATGGATGTAGACCACCAAAACGAAGAAGAGTATAATATTTAACCGGGAACTCAATCATCGAAGGACAATGCCTTAATTCATGATTCCCACCTAAAACTAAATAAAATGGCAAGATACACAGGACCAAAATCCAAAATCGCTCGGAGGTTCAAAGACCCAATCTTTGGCCCAGACAAAGCGCTAGAAAAAAGAAGCTACGGACCAGGACAGCATGGACCAAACAAAAGACGTGGAAAGCAATCAGAATATGCGATCCAGCTCGGCGAAAAACAAAAAGCAAAATATACGTACGGTATATTAGAGAGACAATTCTCGAATATGTTTAAAAAAGCATCGAGAATGAAGGGAATTACAGGTGAAAACCTACTTCAATTGTGTGAGTCACGATTGGACAATATGGTTTTTAGATTAGGTATCTCCCCTACTCGACGTGGAGCGAGACAACTCGTTTCTCACAAACACATTACTGTTAATGGAGAAATCGTTAACATTCCGTCTTTCCAAATAAAAGTTGGAGACGTTGTTAGTGTTCGTGAAAAATCAAAATCACTTGAAGCAATTACTGATTCTTTAAGTGCAAACTCAAAAACATACGAATGGTTGACTTGGGACAATGCGACATACAGCGGTACCATAATGAACATTCCATCGAGAGAATTGATTCCAGAGACGATCAAGGAGCAATTAATTGTTGAACTATACTCTAAATAATCTTAAGTAACATGGCAATATTAGATTTTCAAAAACCAGATAAAGTAATTATGAATCACTCTGACGAGTTCAGTGGTGAGTTCGAATTTAGACCATTGGAGCCAGGGTACGGTATCACTATCGGGAATTCTCTTAGAAGAATTTTATTATCCTCTCTTGAAGGTTTTGCGATTACTTCTATCAAAATTCAAGGTGTAGACCATGAATTCACAACTATTAAAGGAGTTGTTGAAGATGTAACTGAAATTATTTTGAACCTGAAGCAGGTTCGCTTTAAAAGACAAATTGAAGGAACAGACTCTGAAACCGTTACATTAACGGTTGCTGGTCAAGACAAGTTTACTGCTGGAGACATCGGTAAATATACGAGTGCCTTCCAAGTATTGAATCCAGACCAGGTAATCTGCCACATGGAGAATTCAGTAAAAATTGAAATGGAGTTAAACATCAACAAAGGACGTGGTTATGCACCAGCTGAGGAAAACAAAACTTCAACAGCTTCTTTTGGAACTGTTTTCATTGATTCTATATTTACACCTATTGTAAATGTTCAATACGCAATTGATAATTTCCGTGTAGAGCAAAAAACAGATTATGAAAAGCTACTCTTCACAATCAAAACTGATGGATCAATTCATCCAAAGGAAGCCCTTAAAGAGGCAGCTAAAATCTTAATTCATCACTTTATGTTGTTCTCTGATGAGCGTATTACGCTTGAGAGCGATGCGAAATCAGAAACTGAAGAATTCGATGAAACGTCACTTCACATGCGACAGTTGCTTAAAACTAAGCTTGTTGATATGGATTTATCCGTTCGCGCATTGAACTGTCTTAAAGCAGCTGATGTAGAAACCTTAGGAGATTTAGTTTCATATGCAAAATCTGATTTATTAAAATTCAGAAACTTTGGTAAAAAATCTCTTACTGAGCTTGAAGATCTTGTAGACAATAAAGGCTTGACATTTGGAATGAATGTTTCTAAATACAAACTTGACAAAGAATAGGAATAATGAGACACGGAAAAAAAGTAAATCACTTAAGCAGAAAGAAAGGACACAGACGAAGCCTTCTTTCGAACATGGCGTGTTCTTTAATCGAGCACAAAAGTATCAACACTACATTAGCGAAAGCAAAGGCATTGCGCGTGTATGTTGAGCCATTACTTACAAAATCAAAAACAGACTCTACACATTCTAGAAGAACAGTTTTCTCTTATTTGCAAGACAAAGACGTTGTCGCTGAATTGTTTAGAGAAGTTGCACCTAAGATTGCTACTAGAAATGGTGGCTATACTCGAATCATCAGAACGGGGTATAGATTAGGTGATAATGCAGAAATGTGTATGATTGAGTTGGTTGACTTCAACGAAGTATATACAAAAGAAGCTGCAACGAAAACGACAAGAAGGTCACGTCGTGGAGGTAAAAAATCAACAAATGCTGAAACTTCAATAGAAGAGGCAGTAGTGACTGAAGAGCCAACAACAGAGGCAACTGAAGAGCCAACAACAGAGGCAACTGAAGAAACAGCAGCGGAAGCAACTGAAGAACCAGCAGCAGAAGCAACTGAAGAACCAGTAGCAGAAGCAACTGAGGAGCCAGCAGCAGAAGCAACTGAAGAACCAAAAGCTGAAACACCTTCAGAAGAAGAATCTAAAGAAGATGATAATTCATCTGAAGCGGATAAAAAAGAAGGATAAGCATGAATTTTCGAAAGAAATAATCATATTTAAAAAAGATGATCAGGAT
>NHBV01000048.1 GCA_002167775.1 Crocinitomicaceae bacterium TMED16
GCTTGTTTTTTCATTTAAGTCGCCAAGCTCGACAGTAGGTTCAGTATAAAAATTCCACTCCGCTTTATTCGTACAATAGATATTAAGACCATTATCCATTTCCATTTCAAATACCACCTCATTATTTTCAGTGACTTCTGTGATAACTGATCCTCTATTGATTTGTTGGTTATTACCAAAATTTATAAGTGTATTCCCATTATTTAGTCTTTGGATGCTTCCAATTGATGGCGTAAATAAGGAATCAGGATGCACATAATCCCATGTTTTCGTGGCCGTGTAGTCATTTAGATTAAGTTCATATTCTACGCCTCTTGATCTTTTTACACCACCCGTATATGTATCACTCCGGTTACCATTGTCATACAGTAAATACTTATTATTCCCTAGACTTTTGATACAATGCTGTTGAGAAAAAGGGTAATCATTTAAAAAAGTAAAATCATTTTGTGCTCCGCCAAATCTCCAAATGATTTCTCCCGTAGTCCTATGAATCTTTGTGATTTCTGAAATATTTCTGTTTGAGATTAAAAAGTGACCGTCTTCGTCAATATCAATAGCATTACAATGTAAAAAATCAATTCCGTTACCAGTATAATTAATATCTGGATAGTCAGACATGTAATAATGGTCCCAGCTTTGCCATTCAAAAATAACATTATGATCGGAATCTAACTCTTGGATAACAAGGCCTATAACTGTTTCATCCTGGCTTCCATCCGGAGAAATAGTATCTGTTGCATATGGTTGTTCGTCGTAGGAAAATAAAACATAATTACCGTTTTCTAATGCAAGAAAATCATGGAGATCTGCGATGTAGTCATTTTTACAATAGACGCTATCAACAACGTTTTTTAATGAGTCCATTACGAACCACCCCTTAGATTGCCTATCAAAATAGGTAATTTTATTGTTTAGATTTACCTGCCAAGCCCAACCTTTAAGTCCAAATGGTTCGGAGAAAATAAGTGAACCTGTTGAGTCCATAATATTTACTGTCCTAGGTGGCGTTCCGCCTACATGAAAAAATAAATTTCCCGGATGAGCACCGTTATTTGTCGAGATAGTATATTGTGGTTGTGACCATGAAAATATCGGAAGAAAGAAAAGAAAAATAAATTTTGACGCAAGTTTTGTAGATGAGTTCATACCTTAAAATTAAGTTTTTTGTTAATCAATTTATCATAACGTTCGGTTATTTTATAAATGTGAATTAATTTTAATGGAAATGTTAACTTACGCGATCAAAGATTCGTAAAATGATTAAAACGTAACTATAAACTTCGAATTCAATCTCAAATGAAAATATCAAAATTACTTTTTCTTATATCGTTTATATTTTTTACTGGAAATATCTTCTCACAAATTGAAGGAGCAAATCTATTTTCTACCAATCAGGTGGTATCGATAGAGCTTGATTTTCCTCAAAATGATTTTTGGCAACAGCTCGAACAAAATTACGAAGACATGGATATTAATGGCTCTGTATATATTCCCGCAAATTTAACTTTAACAGATATAACGGGGACTTATACTTTTGATAGTGTGGGAATTCGATTAAAGGGTAATTCAAGTGGCATGCATCCTGGGGATAAAAAGTCTTTTAAAATTGACTTTAATAGATTTGTTTTAGATCAGAATTATGATGGTTTGAAAAAACTAAATTTCAGCAATGGATTCAAAGACCCAACTTTCATGCGCGAAAAACTATTTTTTGACTTGTGCAGAGAAAGAGGCGTGCCAGCACCAAGAGCTAATTATGCGAGTGTAACCTACAACGGTCAAGCTTGGGGCTTTTATACGATGATTGAGCAAATTGATGACCAATTTTTAGATTGGCGAATAGGAGATGATGACGGAAACCTCTTCAAGGCTGGCTCAAATTTTGGAGGAGGAGATGGGGAGGCGAGTCTTGAATATTTGGGACTAGATCAGTCCTTATATGAATCTTCATATGAGCTTAAATCCAATGAGGAGGTTAATGACTGGTATGATCTGATAGATTTTATTTATTTCTTAAATAGTTCTTCAGATGCGGAATTTGAATCAGGTTTGCCCTCTCGCTTGGATATAGGTCGATTTTTAAGCTCTGTTGCATTCAATAATTTATTCAGTAATCTCGACACGTATACGCTATCCGCAAGAAATTATTACCTCTATCACAATATGTCTACGGACCAATGGCATTGGATTAAATGGGATGCGAATGAAACTTTTGGCTCCTACGCTTTTGGTGTTCAAACACCGATGACCAATTTATCCATTGACTTTTATCAGGGACAGCGACCTTTATTGGAACGTGTATTTGAGAACGATTTATTTATGAGCCAGTACACTTCAGAGATTTGCTTGCTATTAAATACGGTATTTAATCCGACTTATCTGAATGCAATTATTGATAATTATAAGGTCTTGATTCAGCAATACGTATATGCAGACAACAACAAAATGTACAGTAATAACGAATTTGATACCAATATTGAATCCAATTTGAATACTGGACCTGGACCTGGTGGAACGATATATGGTTTAAAATCCTTCATTGAGACCCGCTTCAATTATTTGTCTTCGGTTGTGGATTGTAACCCATTTACATCGCTTTCTGAGTATGATCCTAAGCAAATTTCAGTTTATCCCAATCCTTCTGCTAATATTATTATGATAAAAGGAGCAATACAATACCCAATGCAGTATTCACTTTTTGGTATAGATGGCAAACTTATATTTGAAGGTCAGCTGAATGAAATAAATCCTCAAATCAACCTTTCGGGTTTGAGTTCAAATGTATATTATCTAAAACTAGGCAATAGATCTCTAAAGGTATTTAAGAAAAACTAAAGTCCTTAAAACAGTAAAGCGACTTGCATTCCGCGAAGGATTGCAAACCGCTTTCAATTCAGTTGCGAACAACATCTATCGCCAAACTACTGTTATGAGGCTTCCGTAATATTTATCGCCCGAAAACTCAAAATAATACTTCTAAACTTCCAATCATCTCTGCTTTCAAACCCCAGGGCTTTCTTTGCTTTCGATGATCCTGAATCCTGAATCTTGATTTCCATGCGACTGACGCTCAATTTTCATTCAACACTTAGAACAATTACTCGCGCAATGTTCCTTAGACAAACTTTCTTTTGATTTTTGTTTTCACAGCATCAAATGCTTGGTATAAATTCTGAGGGTTAAACCCTTCTCAGTAAAAAGCTTTATTCGCATTGCTCAATACCCTTCTAAATACATCTAGCCAGAAATTTATCGGGAGGAATTTGTCCGCTGACAAACCTTTTATCCCTCGTTTGGTTTTTTAAAATAACAAAACATGTTTCGGAAAAGCAAGAATGCGAAACCGAAGTTATTCATAGTTAAGGTTCTACTTATCAACATATTATAACTTGTACTTATCAACAATTGTTGAAAACCTTAAAATAAATACTATTATATTTAGACCAACGAATCTAAAATATCTATGCCAACATATAGACAAGCTATGAGACCATTGTTCATTATTTCGCTTCTTTTTATTTCTCTATTTATAACTAATTATTCACTTGCACAATGCACAGTAGATAATAGCTACACCGTCGCTGGGATTTATCCAGATCCACTTCCGGTAGGGTTCGCAGGTCAGCCATATTCTGAAGATATCACTTTTGTGATGCCCACAGATACAAGTGGCGCGACCATTAATAACTTTGAAATTGTTAGTATCGCGCTTCCTATTGGACTCAGCTGGGTTTGCAACAATGCCGCTAATGGATGTAATTACAATCCTCAGAACAATGTGTATGGATGTATAAATGTATATGGTACGCCTATTCTTGCTGGTGTTTATGAAGTAGAGGTCAGTATTTTAGTTGATGTGACGGCCTCAGGTGCGAGCATTGACAATATTCCTGTCCCTTTCTTTATTACGCTCGAAATTCAGACGCCGGCCATTGGTAACTCTGGATTTAATTCTAACCCACCGATTGGTTGTCTACCTCTTGAGGTTGATTTCACCAATAACAACCCAGGATTGCTTTATTATGAATGGGATTTTGGAAACGGTGTCACTTCTAATGATGAAAACCCAGGAGTTCAAACATATACTCAGCCGGGCACTTATCCTGTTCAGTATTCAGGATATAGCAATATGGATACGTTGGACAATTATACCCTTACGGAGGTTACCATATTAAACGTCGGTGAAAATTGGCTGGGACAACCGTGGGGCTGGGAACCATTAAATGGTAATAATCCAGATCCCTATTTTCAGCTTTTGGAAGATGGAAATCTAATCTATCAATCCAATTACGAATATAATAACGATGGACCAATAACTTGGTCTGTCAATATCAATATGGATCCTACCAAGCAATATAAGATTAAAGTGATGGATGCTGACGAAACAGCGGCTCAAACCAATGCAGCNGAGATTACNTATGGTGGAGATGANAATTGTGGNAGTCANATTATGAATTTTTCTAGCTGCTCTAGCTGTGGAGCNGGCTCTTATTCCGATGTTGCTTATAATATTGANTATCAGCAGATTTTTCCTGTNCCTTCNGTTCAGAGNNTNGANACGATNNTTGTNGGTGCGGCGCCAGGCATTCCAAATATTGTTTACGATTCAACTGCATATACAATCTCAACGGATTCTTCACAGTACATTTTACAATGGTCTATTGACAGTGCTTTCTGGACAGGTCANACAGACTCTATTGAATCCATAGATCAAACAGGTTTTTATTATGTGACAGCATACAGTCCTTTAGGTTGCAACTCAACCTCCGACTCTGTATTTGTCATTTATTGCGATACTACATTGAGCTTTGAAATTGAAATGGATGCTGCTGAAAATTTATACGTNCCGAATTTACCACAAGGCTATGGTGTCCAATGGTATCTAGACGGCATAGAGATTAGTGGAGCGACCACCTACGACCACCAACCTGATGANAATGGAGATTATGTGGCTTATGTCTACGATAGTCTTGGTTGTGATTTCTTAACCACACCTTTTGTTTATTATAATGATGCGAGTATTCAGGAGCTTCAAAGTGACTGGTGGTGCTACCCNAATCCAGCGCAGGATCAATTTATTGTAATGTGGCCAGAGAACTTTGGGCTTCAATCTTTGAGGCTTTTTAATATGGAGGGAAGACTGATGTATTCTATGGATGTAAATGCATCTCCTCAAGTGATCGATGTATCTNAGCTATCAAATGGCATGTACATGCTATTTGGAGAAGGCGNGAGGGGGATGCTCAAAAAGCGCGTATTAGTAAGACACTAATATACAATGGATAGATAAATCCTATAGGCCAAATAAACTGCCATCAAGCTCCAAATCCACCACCGATTTTTCATATACCATTCCATNTNGTAAATCTAAATAAAAAAATACAATATGAGTGACTCGAAATTCAGAACGGTACGTGGACAGATATTTTTAATTCTTGATAAATTCTTTTACAATCAATCGTGAATTCTCTTGGATGTGTAGATAATAAATACCCGCTTTTAGCGCGCTAATATTCAATTCTCCCTTACAGCTTTTTTCATGGAATACTGATTTTCCTTTGGTATCGATAATTTCAACCGAAGTGGGCATTTTTAAGCCAAGAATCGATAAGGTTTGAGTCATCGGATTGGGAAAAATCCTAATATTTGCCTCGTTTTCTTCTACNGATCCGGTAGTAGAACAATCATAAGCGAAGAAGTCTGAAATACGGTCAACTTGCGCTTCGTTGAGACCATGACCTGCATCTCCCCTGAGGTGAACGACTTGCCCTGAGAGATAATTATATTCAAAAATACCTGATGAATTGATTTCTTGCCCATCTCCATCTATTATAGGACCGGTATAACCCTGGCTTTTTGCAACCTCGTAAATTGCAGCTTTTGAGGGAATAAATACGGCACCTACCGCTGGTCCTCCATTATAAGGAATGATAGGGTCGTTGGTGTTGCAAATATTTAAATAATGTCTTCCTGTTAGTGGAGTTTGCTCCGTATCGTAGCCACAAAATGCCATCGACGCCTCAGTATCACCTGATGGTCCATAAAAGCTTCCATTATGCGCTTGCATTTCTGAAAGCTGAGAAACGACTGAACATATTTTATCGATGGCTGGATTGTTATTTTCAATTAATACTCGGTTGGCAAGTGCGGACCCATTTGAATAACCCAACAATCGAATTTTAGTTGTATTAATATTTGTATAGGGTGACAACGATGCGATCAATTCATCGAGCATTTCCATATCAGGTGCGTCGCTTTCCTCNCTGCAGATATTCCAGCTGTTCATATAACCTCCTGGTGCAATCAAAATATGACAGGGTATACTTTGTGTAAATTCATTTATGAATTNAACTGCCTCACCTCCATTCCCATGCAATAAAATACATACCGGAAATCCATCTGCAGGAGCTATTTCATTGGGTACAAAGAGATTCATTTCATAAGTCCATCCCTGCGGTTCTTGACCCCAGCTTTTTTCGATATCGAGGTTAGATGAGTTTGTCAGTGCCTGCCCCAATATCAATATTGGAGCAATGAACGTGATGAGTATGATATATTTCATGATTTACATTTTAATGATTACAGTTTCTCTGGATATCTACAATGATTTCCGCTTCAGAGAGGTAATTCTTTTGCTTTCTCTTGCGGTAGCTTTTAGAGACCTTATTATTTTTTTCAAAAAAAGCGACACCATCNAGTAGCTGAATACCAAGTCCACGTTTGATTGTTTCCCGGTCCGCATTTCTCTCGGTTCGGCGCATTGTTCTTTTGTCAAAAACATAGCCTCCAATAAAACCAAGAAGCGCTCTATTGTTCATNGCGNTNTAATCGATNAGGTGGGCAAATTCATGACCAATCCATCCGACTAAGCCATTAAAACTGAGCTCCTCGTAATTAATACCAGTTAGGTCTGGGTTATTGTTTACAAATATTCGATAAGCCCTTTTACTTTTTCGTTTAAATAAAAATTCAGGACTCGGCTGCGCCTGCATCGTGCTATTGATGGATTTATGCTTCAAGGTGATTTTCGTGTTATGTAGCTCGGGGTAGCGATTTAGCGCAACATAAAAGGCAAGTTTTAGCCGATCATCACTGGTATTGAGGGTTTTTTTTGCACCCATTTGTATTTCGTAATAGTTCATTGAATCGACATAGTCTTCAAAGTGGAAATGAGTTGTATCACATTCGATATGCAATTGTTGTGCATCCAATTTGACAGGGAAACCTATGATAATAGTTGTTAGTATGGCCAGCAATAAAACGCGCATCTTTTCAAAATGAAAGTTACAAAAAACACACCAAAAAAATATAATGTGCTCTGCTTTTATCCAAATACGTTTTAGAAAAGTAAAAAGCCTTCAGAATGAAGGCTTTAACTGTGGAGAAGATGGGAGTCGAACCCACGACCTCTTGACTGCCAGTCAAGCGCTCTAGCCAGCTGAGCTACATCCCCGGAGGAGGCAAATATAGTGTATTTAATATTCTAATTGACTTAAATCTTCGGTTAAATATCTAGTGCGCCATGGAGTATTTTTATGACAAATATGGCTTTTCCATAGGCCTCAAAAGAATGCTTGATTTCTTTCTGCAATAGCTCCATTATTTCATCATAATCTCCCACTAGGTGTGTTGCTGTTGCATTTGTTTTTACCTCAATTCCCTCATGAGTATTAAGTCGCTCAATAAAATTGAGAATAGGCGGCTCATAATTTTCATTGAGTGGGTACTTGCTTATTTCTATTGTCGTTTTCATATTTCGTATTGTGATAATCTGATTCAAATTTAGTTTTTAAACACTTAAAATTTATTGATACAAAAGAGTTTTCTAAATAAAATGCCGGATTGAAGGTAAATCTTTAAATTTGCGCAGTCCTGGTTTAATCCAGTGCAAACGATATGGAGCAAAAGATAAAAGCATTATTACTCGAGAACAGTACCTCTTTATTTGGTACAACGGTTTCTGAAAGTATGGTTCAGTTTCAACCAACTCGAAAGGATGTTGATGGTGACCTTACCTTAGTCGTATTTCCTTTTGTTAAGCTCTTGAGATGTAAACCTGAAGATGCTGGTCACAAAATCGGTGCATTTCTAAAAGAGAACATCGAAGAAATTCAAAGCTTTGCCGTTTTAAAAGGGTTTTTAAATATTATTCTTTCAGATCAATATTGGTTGGGTCAGCTTGAGAAAAGCTCAATGTCAAATTTCGGATTTAGCGCTCCTAAATCAAAACCCCTTGTAATGGTTGAATATGCCTCGCCTAATACGAATAAGCCGCTACACTTAGGTCATTTACGAAACATATTTTTGGGAGATTCAGTATCCTCTATTCTTGAGGCAAATGGGCATGAGGTCATTCGTACACAAATCATCAACGATAGAGGTATTCATATTTGTAAGAGCATGCTTGCCTGGGAAAAGTTTTCTCCAATCAATGAAAAAGGTGAAAGAGAGACCCCTGATAACACTGGTTTAAAAGGGGATAAGTTGGTCGGGAAATACTACGTTGAGTTTGATAAACAAATGAACATGGAGGCGTCTGATTTACTCGATGCATGGAGTAAAGGTATAATTGATGATACTTTGCTGGCTGAAGTACATAAATTTCAAAAAGCCAAAGTCGGAAAGTCAGAGGAGCAAACGAGAGCGATTGACGCCAAGCTAAAGGAGCTCGCTAAAGCCAATACAAAGCTATTGAAGGAAGCAAAAGATATGCTGATCAAATGGGAGGCGAGAGATCCACAAACGTATTTGTTATGGAGTACCATGAATGGATGGGTATATAAAGGCTTTGAGCGGACTTATGAAACCATGGGAGTTTCTTTTGACAAGCTTTATTATGAGTCTGATACCTACGCCCTCGGTAAAGATGTGGTTCAGGAAGGATTGCAAAAAGAAGTTTTTTATAGAAAAGCTGACGGCTCAGTTTGGATTGATTTGACTGAGGATGGATTAGATGAAAAAATTGTACTTCGGTCTGATGGAACTGCCGTTTACATGACACAAGACATTGGAACTGCCATAGATCGATTTAAGGACTTTCCAAGTATTGATGGTATGGTATATACCGTTGGAAACGAACAAGATTATCACTTTAAGGTTCTCTTCTTGATTTTGAAGAAGCTAGGTTATGATTGGGCTGATAATTGCCACCACCTATCTTATGGAATGGTAGACCTTCCCACAGGAAAGATGAAGTCTCGTGAAGGCACAGTTGTAGATGCCGATGAGTTAATGGCCGATGTCATTTCAGGAGCAAAGGAAATGACCAAAGAAAGAGGTCATTTGGATGACATGTCCGAACAAGCAAAAGAAGAATTGTATCACCAAATTGGAATGTCAGGACTTAAGTATTATTTGCTGAAGGTAGATCCTAAAAAACGAATGATGTTCAACCCTCAGGAATCTATCGATTTGAATGGAAATACGGGGCCATTTATTCAATATACCTATGCAAGAATTTGTTCTTTATTAAAAAAGGCCGGGAAACATGAAAATCAGCTGAATACAAGTATTTCGCTTAAAAAGAGTGAAAAAGATGTAATTAAGGCAATTTCAAGGTTCCCTTCCATTATCGAGGAATCTGCGAAATCATACACGCCATCGGGTGTCACCAGCTATTGTTATGAACTTGTTAAACTATATAATCAGTTTTATCAAAATGTTAAAATTTTACCAGAATCTGATGAGAATCTGCGGTCTAATCGATTGATTTTAAGTAGCTCGGTTAGTTTAATCATCGAAAAAAGTTTGCAACTTTTGGGAATTCATTCGCCAAAAAGAATGTGATTTTATATATTAGGAGTTGTAAAACCAATAATTATGAAAATAGTAAGTATACTCTCTGTCCTTATTTTATTATGCTCCTGTGGAAAATATGAACGTCCTTTTATTACATTTAAGTCACCTGAAGAAAGGTTGATGGGTACCGAATGGAGATGCGTTGAAGCGGTAAAAGAAAATGGAGAGTCGACAGAAATATTTGACCATATTATTTTTGAAATAAATAACGGGGACTCGACCTTTAGGCGCATTACGAATTATTCAACATGGACTTATAGTACCAGCAGTGAAAACGATACGATACTTGGAAATTGGACATGGGGATATGCTTTAGAGGGTAATTTCAACAAGCAAATGATCGAATATGCACCCCAAAACTTTAGCTGGGGTTTTCGGTATTTAAAGATTATCCGACTGTCTAAAAATGAACTTGTTTTACAGGATAAATCTCATGACAACACGACTTACCACTACGCACCGCTTTAATCAAAAATCACCTCATCAGTTAGTGCGCGAATCATTTGAAATAGTTCCTGTCTGAATTCTGTTGTGCTATAGTTGCCTTTTTCTATTTGGCGTAGTTTGTTTTCCCATTGACCCGTTAGCTCAGGACTTTTGAGTAGTTCATTCTTAATCGTTCCAATGAGCTGTATGCCAAGATCTGTTGCGTGAATATTTTTCCTTTTTCGTTCGATATATTTTCTCCTGAACAATGTTTCAATAATATTGGCTCGCGTGGATGGTCTTCCAATGCCATTCTCTTTCATGAGGTCACGCATTTCGTCATTGTCTACAAATTTTCCCGCAGTCTCCATACTCCTCAGAAGCGAGGCTTCTGTGTAGTATTTCGGTGGACTCGTTTTGCCTTCATGTATAAGTGGTGCGTGAAGTCCCTTTTCTCCTTTAACAAAATTGGGAAGCACTTTATCTTTGGTTTCTGCTTTATTTTTTGAATCATCTGTGTTTTCCTTTTTTGATTCCTCTTGATATAAAACCCTCCAGCCTGGGGCGATGATTTGCTTTCCAGATGTTTTGAACTCTAGCTTTTCTACTTTTCCTAAAACTGTTGTATTCGAGACTTTACAAGGGGGATAGAATACAGCAATAAATCGCCTACAGATGAGGTCATATATTTTTTCTTCAAATCCAGACAATCCTTGTCCATTGACTCCAGTAGGAATAATGGCATGGTGATCTGTTATCTTTTTATCGTTGAATATTGTTTTACTTTTCGCGATAGGCTTTTTCATCAATGGCTCGATAAACTGAGCGTATTGTTGAAGATTGCTTAGGATTTTTGGAACCTTCGGATGTAAATCTTCTGATAGATAAGTTGTATCTACTCTAGGATATGTGACCAGCTTTTTTTCATAGAGGCTTTGCACCGTTTTTAGGGTTTCCTCTGCTGTNTAGCCGAATTTTTTATTTGCATCAACCTGANTAGAGGTCAAATCGTATAGCCTTGGATTATTTTCTTTACCCTCTTTTTGCTCATAAGACACAATTTCAAATTCCTTATCCTTTAGATAGGATATGCCTTCTTCAGCCCTTGATTTATTTTTAAGTCGATCAATTTGACANGAAAACTCGGTGTCACGATAAATGGTTTTCAGCTCCCAAAAATGCTCTACCTTAAAATTATTGATTTCATGTTGCCTATTCACGATCATGGCAAGGGTAGGGGTTTGAACTCGACCCACAGATAAAGTTGTTTTGTTCTGCCCGAATTTCTTTGTGTANAGTCTNGTTCCATTGATCCCCAAAATCCAATCTCCAATCGCTCGGGAATTTCCTGCAGCAAATAAGTTGTCATATTTTGAGGCATCTTTTAGCTTCTTGAAACCTTCTTTGATGGCCTCCTCTGTGAGGGAGGAAATCCACAGCCTTTTGACTGGAACTTTACAATTCGCTTTGATCAANACCCACCGCTGAATCAGCTCTCCTTCTTGCCCCGCATCCCCACAGTTGATAACCTCAGTAGCTTTGGCAACAAGCTTTGTAATCAGCTCAAATTGTTTTTGAATTCCTTGGTTATTCTTGATTTTTATGCCAAATCGTTCGGGGAATATCGGTAAGTCTTCAATTTTCCAATATTTCCAGTGGTCCTTATAATCTTGGGGTTCCTTTAGTGTACATAAATGCCCAAAGGTCCATGAAACGAGATACCCATTGCCTTCAAAATAGCCATCATGGCGCGTATTTGCTCCAAGAATATTTGCTAAATCTTTGGCTACACTTGGTTTCTCAGCAATACAAAGTTTCATGAACTACTGCGCTAGTTTTAATTAGAACTCGCTTTCTTATATGCAATCATGCCTTCATCCAACCACTTTTTAAACAAGGAGGTTTTTCCATGATGCTCATAATCTGCACCGCCGTTGCTTAAATCTTCGCCATTGGGCCCGATCATCACATAGTAGGGTTGCGTATTCTTTTTATACTTGCTCGCTTCAAAATAAGACCATTTATGGCCAACCTCAGNAATCTCTTTGAACTTACCNGGCGCATATTCAACCGTTTTATGTTCTGCCTTTGGGAGCTCNGTTTTGTCATCTACATATAATGAGACGATAACAACCTTGTCTCTTAGAATATCTATAACACCTGGTTTTCCCCAAACGTTTCCTTCCATTTTACGACANTTGACACAAGCCTTTCCTGTGAAATCAATGAATAATGGTTTTCCAACCTTTTGTGCNTACGCCAAGGCTTTGTCATAATCATGGAAAAGAGGTAAGTTATGTGGTCCNGGATGTGTATCCTCNCCTTCAATATGGGCTGGTGCACTCACACTGCCNCCACCGACTCCTTGAGGCGATTCACTATATGTAGTAGGTGGAGGGAATCCACTAATCAAATTTAGTGGCGCACCCCACATCCCCGGAAGAAGATAGATNACAAATATNAGNGANGACAGNCCTAGCATTGTTCGTCCAACGGATAAATATTCCACNGGGCTGTCATGNGGCATTCTNATGAANCCNAAAAGNTATAAGCTTAAAGCTAAGAAAACGCCAATCCANATGGCNATAAATAATTCTCTTTCCAATAGNTGTGCATCNACGACAAGATCTGCATTCGAAAGGAATTTNAAAGCNAAAGCGAATTCTAAAAATCCAAGAACAACTTTTACAGTGTTTAGCCAGCCTCCAGATTTTGGCAATGAATTCATCCAACCTGGGAATGCGGCAAACAATCCAAAAGGAAGCGCAAGGGCAAGAGAGAAACCAAACATCCCAATAAATGGAGCCATTCCTCCTATGGTTGCAGATTCAACCAGTAATGTGCCTACGATTGGACCNGTNCAAGAGAAAGATACAAGTGCTAGGGCCAAAGCCATAAAAAAGATCCCAATAATACCACCTTTATCAGAGGCTTGATCCGCTTTATTTAGCCAAGAGCTCGGTAATCTTATCTCAAATGCACCCATGAAAGAGAAAGCAAATACAATTAACAANAGAAAGAATATAAGATTGAAGGTTACGTCTGTGGACAAAGCATTTAGTGCATCATATCCAAAAATACTTGTTACAAGTGTTCCCAAAAGAACATAAATCAAAATGATTGATAACCCATAAATTAATGCGTTTCGAATGCCTTGTGCTTTAGATTTACTTTGCTTCGTAAAAAAGCTGACGGTCATTGGAATCATTGGGAATACACAGGGCGTNAGTAAAGCAGCAAAACCACTTAGAAATGAGATAATAAAGATGAGCCANAAGGATTTAGGTTCTTCTTTTGATTCATTGCTTTGTTCGGAGACAGATGCCTCAGCNCCGAGGTCTTTCGTTTCAGTTTCTTCGGTACTTTTAACTTCATTTGTTTCTTCTGTTTCATCACTCTGAGCTTCAGCGGTTTCATCTGTTTCATTGATTTCTGCTGCAGGCTCTACATCATCTCTGAGCTCCATGACTGGTCCACAAGCCTTTACTTTTAATTCGAAAGGCTGTTCGTATTCAGGTAAGCATTTTACCTCATTACAGGTTTGAAAGGAAAAGACACCTTTAAGCACATAATCTTTTCTTGCTTTTGAGGTAATTTTCTTTTTTAAGGTGAATTTATGATGGTGGTAGCTCATCATTTCATCTGCCATTTCGTCGAATTCTAGTATCGGCTTAGGCTCAATAATCCCATCTCTAAACTTATANTTGTTGCTTTTTTCAACGGTTATATTTGTTGGNATCGAGAAAGAACCTTCTGGAAGTACATGTGAATTAATNTGCCAACCCTCAACAATATCTACGTCTACCAAAACTTCTAGACTGCAGTCATCTTGCTTCAAGCTAATCGATGTCTTTACCTTGTCTTCGGGTAATTCTATTTGAGAAAAAGTAATTCCGCTGGTAATTGTGAAAAAAGCGAAAAACAAAAATGTAAAAAACTTATTCATTTATATCTAATTTTATGGAAAGTGTTTCATCAATAGGCGGAAGACACATTACTTCGTTACAGATCATGTAGGTCACTGTCATGGATAATATTGTGTCTTTTTTCGACTTGACTTTAAACTCCCCTAGGAATTTGTCTTCAAATATATAAACATCAGAGTCAAAATTGGCATCAAATTTCTTGATCGCTTTTGTTTTTTCAACAAAAGGCATTTTCAATTTAACAAATCTATTCTTTTGGATTTCAAAACCTATTGGAATAGGGCCGGCCTCTTTGGGCGTCTCAGCTGAATAAAGGTGCCATCCAGGTTCAATTTTTGCAGAAACTTGAATCGGTATGTAACGTTCATTTCTATCTACGATATCCGCTTGCCAATGCACATTTTCTTGACAAATCGCGGTAAACCCAAAAAAGCTGAAGCATACCTGGAAAAGAAATTTCATTCTTAGATTTCGATTTCAATAAGTCTATTCATTGGTATCCAAACGCCACCTTTTAGGCAGACAAATTTGGAGCCTGAAGCCCAAAGAGTAGTATCTACTTTCTTGATGCCTTCGTCGTCTTGAAACACAATTTTCACTTTACGCTTGTGGGTATTTCCTAAACGTATGGCTTTTTGAACCTGCTTGCTCAGTTCCGGATGCTGTTCGATTACAGATGCATCGGTGAAAGATAGTGACGGTATGAGTTCTTTCTCAACTAACATTTTTGGTTTCATAGGAGGGATTGGATTAACCAAAATACGACTTTTATTTAAATAAACAATTTAAGGGCTTGATTCCTACCATTTAAGCCTCGGGTCTGCAGAAACGTTCTGTGCTGCAAATTCGCCACGCTCGAATGCAAATTTACCGGCAATCGCAACCATAGCAGCGTTATCGGTGCAGTATTCGAATTTTGGAATGTACACTTCATATCCTTCCTTTTCAAGCATTCGCAATCTTCTTCTGAGTTCGCGATTTGCAGAAACACCTCCAGCTATTGCTAGGGTTTTAATTCCCGTATCCTTCGATGCCTTTAGCAATTTTTCTATTAAGATATCTACAATACTTTTTCGAATTGAGGCACATAAGTCTGCTTTGTTTTTTTGCGCAAAATCTGAATCTTGCTTGGATAGGTCCCTTATCTTGTATAAAATGGAGGTTTTCAATCCACTAAAGCTAAAATCTAAATCTTTAATTCGAGGTTTTGCAAAAGAGAATTTTTCAGGATTTCCTTCTTCAGCAATTTTGTCGAGTTCAGGTCCACCCGGATAATCAATTCCTATCATTTTTGCTGCTTTATCAAAAGCTTCTCCTGCTGCATCGTCTATGGTCTTACCAATGATTGTCATGATATCTGAACTCTGAACCTCAACGATTTGGGTATGACCCCCAGAGACGGTTAAACACAAAAAAGGAAAACCAGGAGGCTTAGTGCCTTCAGTCTCTATAAAGTGTGCTAGCACATGTGCCTTCATATGGTTCACATCAACAAGTGGTTTTTTGATAGCAAGAGATAATGCTTTTGCAAAAGATACGCCAACAACAAGACTGCCCATTAAGCCTGGACCCCTTGTAAAAGCAATGGCGTCTATATCTTTTAGCTCGATTTTAGCATCACTGAGTGCCTCTTTTATAATTGGAACAATCTGCTCTTGATGGGCACGGCTTGCCAGCTCAGGTACAACCCCTCCATATTTTTGATGTATTTGTTGTGTTGCCACGCAATTGGCCATAATTTTATTTCCACAGAGAATTGCTGCCGAGGTATCGTCACAGGAGGATTCTATTCCTAAAATGGTTGTGTATTTTCGACTCAAAAGATTGTTATTTTTGTATTACTCTTTGGATGTCAAAGTTACTGAAAATATTAGGTCGTAGTGTTAGTATATCCGCTGAATGGATTCTAATCGCTATACTCTTTTTCGTTTTTGCCATCCGTAGCTCATATATTCAAACCCACATCGGAGCTTATGCTACTTCTTATTTATCACATGAGCTAAAAGCTGAATTATATATTGGTGATGTGGATATCGCTTTATTCGACAAAATTTATGTGAAGAATGTCTCTGTAAATGACCGAGAAAACAATCAGCTTTTGTTCATTGAAGAACTTAATATTGAAATGGACCAAAATGCGCTATTTCAAGAGGAAGTGATTTTGAAAAAGGTTTCTTTAGAGGGAGGAGCACTAAACATCAATAGAGATGCCACAAATGGAACTCCTAACTTTCAATTCTTGGTGGATTATTTTTCTTCAGATAATGGTCAAACATCTAAAAATGGGAAATTCAAAATAGAACAACTGCAAGTTGATGATCTCTCATTTAGCTATCAAAATCTTACCGCTGACCACAAGGGTTATGGTGTGGATTTCAATCATCTGTTGCTCAATGGATTTGGCCTGTTGTTAAATGATTTCATCATAGATGGTTCGCATATCCGCGCAAACATTAAGGGCCTTAAATTTTCAGAAAAAAGCGGATTGGTCCTTTCGGATATGCAGGCTAAAGTTGGGATAAGTGATGAACAGATTAAGCTTTCAGGACTTAAAATGAAGACGAAGCATTCTGATATTGATATTCCGCTATTTGAGCTGAATTATAAGCAATGGTCCGATTTTCGTTCCTTTGAAGACTCAGTTTTATTCAATTCTATTTTAAATGATTCTCGAGTTGCACTGAACGAGTTATCTTATTTTGTACCTGCTATGGCGGGCATGTCTGATTCTGTTGTGCTCAGTGGAAAAGTCAAAAATTCGGTCAATAATCTTGAGATCAGCGACCTAGCTTTAGGTTTTGGTAACAAATCTATGATTGAAGGAGATTTTCAGCTGCCTAATTTTATGAGCGATGGAACTGAAACTGTTACACAGCACATTAGAAGGGCTTACATAGATTTTCAAGATATCAATCAATTTGTCTTACCTGCAGACATTGAACCGCTTAAAATGGCTCCTTTTCTCCAACATGAATTTATAGCTTTCACTGAACTTAATTTGAGGGGTAATCTAAATCAGATGGGCATTGACGCCTTAGCCATTGAATCGAATTACGGTAGCCTCCAGCTAAAAGAACAAATGATATTAAAAAATGAAAAATCAGGATGGTCTATTTTACCCGCCAAGGAGCTTGTTTCTCCTTTAATTGTTCAAGGTTTTCAGCTAGGATCTTTTTTAAAACAGGAAGAATTTGGTACAATAGCTGGGTCTTTTCGTCCTACTTTTCGCTGGAGCAACTCTGGAGAAATTGAGGTCGATATAAGCAAAGGGTCCGTAACACGTTTTGATATTAACGATTACCAACTCTCGGGAATTTCAATTGATGGGAGCTCAATTGAAAATGAGTTACTTGACCTTCAACTAAAGATTAAAGAAGCAGCAGTTGATTTGGAATTGTTGACGGAAATAGATTTGTCATCTCCAAATTACAACGGTGATATTCAAGTGAATAGGTTAGACCTAGATGCTTTGAACTACACCCAGGACACATCTGTTTTTATTGGAAATGTAAAGTTTGATTTGAATGGTAAAACAGAATTAGATTGGGGCGGACACATTTTATGTAATGATATAGAATATTTAAGAGGAACAGATACCTTGCAAACTTCTCATTTAGATTTCGGTGTTTCTTCTCACGAGGGTCTATCCAGCTACACCTTGGAAAGCGCATTTTTTGATGCCCAAATAAGTGGTGATTTTGATTGGAATGCTTTAGCCTCCAATTTTTATAATGATTTGGCCGTTATATTGCCAAGCATAAAGGTGGGAAAAGAAAATGAACCACTTTCCTCTTTTGAACGTTCCGATAATACTGTAGAATTTAATATCGTTGGTAAATCATCGAATCATCTACTCGATTTTTTTGTGCCTGGGCTGTATGTAGATTCATCATCTAAGGTTTTTGGGAGGTACAATGCTTTTTCAAGAGATTTAGATTTAGATGTTGAGTCCGCCGAAATTAGGATAAATGAGGTATTAATAAGTGGCCTTACTGGAACACAAAGACTACATAGTGACAGTATCTTTGCCGATTATCTGGTAGATTATATCTCTTTTAAAGATTCTTTAAAGTTTAATTTGATTGAATTTTATACCCATGGTTCGGAAGGGCTATTGGAAAGTCAATTGTCTTGGGAGCCTGGTACAGATCAATATTCCATGGTAGATTGGGAAACAACGATTCATGATCGTGACCATGTGAAAATATTGCTACAACCTTCTTTTTTCTCCCTGGATTCTATGCGCTGGGAAATTGTAAATGAGTCCGAGTTTTCTATTACTAGTGAAGATTTACACGTAGAAAAATTTGAGTTGAATAGAGCAAAGCAAAATATTACAATCGAAGGTTGCTTGTCTGAAAATGACTTTGATACTTTACTCGTAATACTAGAAAATGTTGATGTGTCAGAAATAAGTTCAATTCTTGGTTTAGAGAGGAGTCTGGACGGATTGCTTTCTGGAAAGTCTAGATTCACGAACCCTTCTGATAATTTTAATTACATAGGTGAACTAAATTTAGAGGGATTTCATTTGGCTGAGGAATTCATAGGAGACATGGCGCTTAAAACAAGTTGGAATAGAGAGAAAAACTCCATTGATTTGGAAGGGGATTTAAAGGTGGATACAGCAACGACATTTATTTTGAAGGGAGATTATTTCCCGAGGAATAATAATCTCGTAGTGGATTTGAAATTTGACAAAACGGATGTATCATTTTTAAATGCCTTAATGGATCCTGAGCTCATGAATAGTATATCTGGAAGTCTAGATGGCGCTGTCCATGTGAAAGGAAAATGGTATGAGCCGCAAATAGAGGGAGATTTGACACTTGATGACGTACATGTCAAGGTTGAGTTACTCGGGGTAGAATACGCCGTTGATGGTAAAATTGACATTGATGAACAGCTTTTCGCTCTCAATAATATTCCCTTTAGAGACCCAGAAGGTAATACCGGTTCAATCACCGGTTCAGTATTTCATTCTAATTTTCTCGATTGGTCTTATGATGTTCAGCTAAACTTCGAGAATGACATTACTAAATGGCGTACAAGCTTCCCTTTTGGATATGAGCCTCTAAATCAGTTTCTAATTCTTGATACAAAATATAGAGATGGGGACTCTTATTTTGGTAGGGTCTACGGGCGTGGAAACGCGAATATCTCAGGATATGGTGAAAACATGACGATTACCGTAAACATGACAACGCAAGAAAATACAGTAATTAACTTTCCTATGTATGGTTCCTCTGATATTGATGAAGATTTTGAGTTTGTTCAATTTAAGAGCAATCTCGAGTTGAGCGCAGCACCGGAGGAAAAGTTTGATTTTACGGGATTAGATTTGGATTTAAACTTCAATCTAAATCCAAAAGCGCAGCTCAATATTATTTTCGACCCGTCTAGTGGAGATCAGATTCTTGCGCATGGCTCAGGAAATATTAATATGAAGCTTGATCCTTTTTATAAAATTGATTTAAACGGAACTTACACGATTTCAGAGGGCAGTAATTATAATTTTGCAATGGGTGTAATCAAACAAAAGTTTGCCATTGAGAAGGGCTCAACGATTTCTTGGACGGGCAATCCTTACGATGCAGATATTGATTTAGTGACTTCTTTTTCAATCCCTAAGGTTTCACTGAAAGATCTGGCTCCTGAGATTGTCATGTCAGAGCAAGAAAGTCGGCAGATGAAGAATCAGAAAATAGATTGTTACCTAAATCTTGATGAGACATTGATGGCACCTCAAATTAGCTTTGATATCAAGGCGCCTAATGCGCCTGAAACAGGAAAAACATTGCTTAACGAGGTCATAAGTGAAGAAAGTGAGTTGAGTAAGCAGTTTTTCTCACTTCTATTGTTGCGCTCTTTTCAACCACTAAATAGTTCAATAGAGGCACATGCATCTGCCGCAAAAGATCTTGCAGAATCCCAAGTCAATGCTTTATTAAGTGAGGTAAGTAAGGAATACGATTTGAATTTCAATTCTATCATGGATAATGATTTAGTTGGTATTGATTTGATAGAATTTGGTATTTCTAAAAGGTTTTTCAATGATCGTCTTATTGTTTCAGGGAATTTTGGATTAGAAGGGGATTCCACTGGTTCCAATGAAGCATCCAGTTATATACCCGTTGGAGATCTATTTGTAGAATATTTGATCAATGAATCAGGTACATTTCGTGCCACAGCATTTAGAGAATCAGACCCTTATAATATTGGTACAGACGAGTCAGGTCAGAAACCATATACGCAAGGAGCAGGATTGAGCTATCAAGAAGATTTCACGAATATTGATGATTTTAAGCTTATTCAATACTTTTTTGATATTTTCAGACCCAAAAGTAAAAGAAGGTATTTCAGGAAGAATAAAAACAAACTCACTAAAATAGATTCTTAAAAGCATAAGACATGAAAAAAGTATTAATAGCGAATAGAGGAGAAATTGCAAGAAGGGTAATTCGTACCTTAAAAAAGATGAACATTAAAAGTGTGGCTGTATACTCTGATGCAGATCAAAATGCACCGCACGTAAAAGAGGCTGATGAGTCCGTTCATTTGGGAGCAAGTCCATCATCTGAAAGCTATTTGAGACAAGATAAAATTATAGATGCCTGCAAAGCGTTCAATGTTGATGCCGTACATCCTGGTTATGGCTTTCTTTCTGAAAATGGTGATTTTGCCAGAAAATTGAAAGCTGCTGGCGTTATTCTTATTGGTCCATCTCCTGATTCTATGGAAGTTATGGGAGATAAATTAAAAGCAAAGCAGGCGGTTAAAGACTTTGGTGTTCCTTTGGTACCAGGGGTAGATGAAGCAATCACAGATGTAAAGGCAGCCAAGGCAATTGCCAAGGATATTGGTTATCCCGTTTTGATAAAAGCCTCCGCTGGAGGGGGTGGTAAGGGGATGCGACTTGTTCATGGTGAAGAAGAGTTTGAGGAGCAAATGCAGATGGCGCAAAATGAGGCAATGTCTTCTTTTTCGGATGATGCAGTTTTTATAGAGAAGTTTGTAACTAAACCTCGACATATAGAGATTCAAGTTTTTGCCGACAATCATGGCAACATGGTGCACTTATTCGAAAGAGAATGTTCTGTGCAGAGACGTCATCAAAAAGTTGTTGAAGAAGCCCCGAGCGCCGTTTTAACTCAAAAAATGCGAGATGAAATGGGTGCTGCAGCATTAGCCGTTTGTAAAGCATGCAATTATTCAGGAGCAGGAACAGTAGAATTTCTATTGGATGCTTCTTTAGATTTTTATTTTTTGGAAATGAATACGCGTTTGCAGGTAGAACATCCTGTAACAGAAAAAATATCTGGAGTTGACCTCGTAGAATGGCAAATTCGAGTTGCACGCGGAGAAAAGCTTCCGCTAAGACAAGAGGATCTGGCAATTCATGGTCATGCCATTGAAGTTCGAGTGTATGCAGAAGATGCAAGAAGTGGTTTTACCCCCGATATCGGCACACTGAATAAATATAGAAGGCCATCAGGGCCTAATGTAAGGGTCGATGATGCTTTTGAGGAAGGTATGGAGATTCCAATTTACTACGACCCGATGTTGGCCAAATTAGTAGTGTGGGGTACTGACCGTCAAACGTGCATAGAAAACACCATACATGCGATTGATGACTATCAAATATCCGGGGTAAGTACCACTTTAGATTTTGGAAAATTTGTTCTTCAGCATCCTAGTTTTAGAAGCGGTGACTTTGACACCAACTTTATCCAAAAGTACCTTCCAGACGCGACTTTGTTGCACCAAGAGCTAAAAGAGGAGGGCGAGGCCCTTGAAGCAGCTTTGGCGCAAATATGGAACAGGGAAATCGACTTAAAGAACAAGGATTTTAGTTCTCAAAAAATCACTTCCTCTTGGAAAAAGAGCGGAAATAAATAATTAAAGGAATAGCGCGCTTATATTCATTTAAAAAAATTATTTTTGCCTAACAAAATTTGACTTATGAATCTACACGAATATCAGGGTAAATCAATCTTAAAAAGTTACGGTGTCGCGATCCAAGAAGGGGTAGTTGTCGATAAAGTCGAGGATGCAGTACCTGCGGCTCAAAAGTTGAGTGATGAAACGGGAACAAGCTGGTTTGTTGTGAAGGCTCAAATTCATGCAGGAGGACGTGGAAAAGGAACTGTTGAAGAAACAGGTTCTCATGGTGTAGTACTTGCAAAAGGAATCGATAAGGTTGAAGATACAGTTAAAGGTATTTTAGGAGGTCATTTGGAAACCATTCAAACGAACGGTAAAGCTAAAAAAGTTAATAAGGTATTGATTGCCCAGGATGTATACTATCCTGGACCCTCAGAAATAAAGGAATTCTACATGTCGGTTCTTTTAGACCGTGAAGAAGGAAAGAATGTAATTGTTTACTCAACCGAAGGAGGAATGGATATTGAGCATGTTGCCGAGCATACTCCCGACAAAATTTATAAGGAGTTTATTGATCCTCATCTTGGTCTTCAAGGTTTTCAAGCGCGTAAAATCGCTTTTAATTTAGGTTTGTCAGGAACGGCCTTTAAAGGAATGGTAAAATTCGTAGCATCGCTTTATAAGGCTTATATTGGAATTGACGCATCTATGTTTGAAATCAATCCTCTATTCAAGACGGCAGATGATAAAATAATTGCAGTTGACTCAAAGGTCACTTTAGATGGAAATGGTTTATTCCGCCATCCAGATTATGCCACAATGAGAGACAAAACGGAGGAAGATCCAACAGAAGTTGAAGCAGATGAGGTTGGTTTAAATTTTGTAAAGCTAGACGGAAATGTTGGATGCATGGTGAATGGTGCTGGGCTTGCAATGGCTACAATGGATATTATTAAGCTCTCTGGTGGAAATCCAGCTAACTTTTTAGACGTTGGAGGAACAGCCAATGCTGAGCGTGTAGAAAAAGCATTTCATATTATCCTCAAGGACCCAAATGTGAAAGCAATTTTAATCAATATTTTTGGAGGAATCGTTCGATGTGATCGTGTTGCTCAAGGTGTTGTTGATGCTTACAAAAATATGGGAGAGATTCCTGTTCCAATTATTGTTCGACTCCAGGGTACGAATGCAGTTGAAGCCAAAAAATTGATTGATGATTCAGGTTTGAACGTGCATTCTGCGGTGCTTTTGCAGGAGGCGGCTGATAAAGTGAAAGAAGTATTGTCTTAATACTTGTTGCTCACCGCACATCTTCAGTAAGTCTTTCCAATCATTCTTCACTTAGCATTTATTTCGGTTTTGATTTATTTTATTTTTATTTGTGAAACCCATACTGCCTAAAATTACATATGCAAGAGACTAAGCTCGTTGTCAGGCTTCCAAACTGGATTGGTGATACCTTAATGACGTATCCAATGCTTCTTGCGCTCCAAAATAGCGGCGTTGATTTTATATGTTTGGGTCACCCTTGGGCGAAGACATTGTTTTCTGGTACAAATCTTAAGGTAGTCACAAGTGCTGAAATCAAGAATTCAAAATGGTGCTACCGATTTTATCGTGACCACAATTTCAAGGATGGTATACTTTGTCCAAAAACATTGTCTACTGTAACTCCAATGCGCATTGCAGGCGTGAATTCAATAGGTTATCATTTTCTTTCTCATAAGCGAATTAATTATAATGATGATGTACATACAGTTGAAAATTACTTTGATCTAGCCAAAGCCTTTTTAAAGAAGGACTTGCTTGTTTCTGACTTCGGTTCCTATATTCCTATTGATAAAAAAAGTGTTGCTTTAGGGCAAAAGATTATCGAAGAAAAAATTAAAGGAGCGTATATTGTGATCTGTCCTTATGCTACGAATTTACACAAAGGCAAAAACAAGGAATGGCCATTTTGGCTTGACTTCTGCGCTAAATATTCGGGGGTAAAAATCGTGGCAGTTGTCTCTGAGAGTGATTATGCACGCTGCCGCATTGATTTCCCTGGAATTCTTGTTTTGAGCAATACCCTATCTGTGTCAGCATATGTAATGCGTGAAGCGAAACTTGTATTGGCCAATGATAGTGGGGCCATGCACCTTGCTTCATTTTTCGGTGCTAATGTGATTGGCTTGTTTGGCGCGACAGAAATCAATAAGACAAAGCCCTGGTATGGTAGCTATAAGGTAGGTGCTGACAATGAATTTATTTCAGTTCTAGATTTATTAGAGGCGTTATAATCTTCGCTAAATACTGAGAAGCTTTTATTTTATAAGCGAAACGAAACCTTTCTTTTGAATAAAATTACCCTCATCATCTTCTGCTTCAAAAATATAAACATAAACATCATTCTTGGCTTTGCTGCCATTAGTCTGAATGGTACCATCCCATCCAATATTTTGGTCGAAGCTCTCGAAAACGAGCTGCCCCCATCTATTAATTATTGTTAGGTGATAGGTTTCTGGTTTTATGTGGGACACAACAGGCAGGAAAATAGGGTTAATTCCACCTGGGGTAAAAGCATTTGGAATAAATATTTTCGAGGAGTAGGTCAAGCATAGTTCATTTGAAGAACTGGTTTCTGAGAAACTATAAGAATTAAAAACTTCATCACCCTCAATACGGTAACAAACCTTGGATTGGACACCTAAGCCATTAATATCATCGATAAAATTATTTTCATCGGGCAGGAACGTCGCAATAGGAGTGGGGTCATAGCTGCCATTAATTGACCTATAAAGTTTATATTCTTTTATGCCGCCATCGAAGCCTTCATAATCGGACCAATTGAGTGTATTGATGTAATCGTAATCATTCGCTTCTCCTTCTAAAAATATTGTTTTGGCCTCATTTGAGAATTCTCCCTCAAAACCACAACTATCGATATATTTTGTTCTGTATTGCCAAGCCTGGAATTCAGTTTCAGCATCTTCGTCTAAAAAGAATACCACGTCAGATGTTGCATCTGACCTTCCTATTTCTTCATACGCACCATTGTAATTTCTTCTCTGAAAGATAATCTCATTGATACCAACAGATTCATCTATATATTGATATAGCTCAATGTTACCATCTACTACAGAAACTAATTTTAGATAATTATATCCTGGATCACCAGCGACGGGAACATTGAAAGATGTAGGTGCGGAAAAAGCATTATTACCATCGATGAATATTGAATTGATGTAAATCGTATAACTTTGGTTTCCGTTCACAGCAATTGTTGCTGTTGTTTCCTCAGTGATTTCTTCTAAATTCCATAGGCCATTAGAAAGACTCCAAATTTCGTAAAAATCAGTTGTGCTCCCTTCATAGTTGGTCCACGACAAAATTGCCTCCTGCTCACACATAAAGACCTCGGAGGAGGATACCATCGTTGTATGAACATCGGCTTTAGCGCTTGTTTGATAGGTTACAGGTACTGAGCTCGTTTCACATGAGTCAAAGGCAGCAACTGAATAGGAAAAGGGACCTTCGTCAAGTGGTACTGCATAGGTATATGTTGTTGTTGAAATCCCCCATACAGTATCAAGTTCAAACAAAATACCCAAGGCATCAAAGGTATAGATTACATATCCATAGGTATCACTTTGAAGGTTTTGGCTCCACTCAATCTGAATGAGGTTCGTTGCTGTATCTATTCCCGCACTGAAGATTATCGGTATATCTGGCGTCATTAAATCTTCAAAAACATCTCCTGTAATATTCGATGTAAAATCGCAAACTGCTCCTGGAAGTACAATTTGATAATTGAGAAATGCAGCGCAAATATCTATCGTATCTTGATAGGAGTTAGTGCCCAGTGCTACGCTATCAATAAGCGTAAAAATTCCGGTTGGGTATTCTCTATAAATGTGGTAGAAATCTCCAGTGTAGGATAATGGAGTGCTTGAAGGAGCATTCCAGGTTAGCAAAGCCATTCCGTTACCAGGATTGTTCAGGTTGAGAAAAATATTTGAAACTGTATCTGAGTATTTTATGGTATTTCCATTACATCCTGATTTTACAGATAGGAAAAAATCTTGTGCATCGGTAGATCCCGTAATGGGAAAACTATTTGCATTCACATCAAGGAGATTTGCCAATAAACCATCTTGGATCGAGTAAACACCGTACTCAATAAAAGAACCGAAGGGATCATTAATAGATGTCCAATTTAGGGTTAGGTTGCCAGCTGCGTCTGTTTGTATACAATCTATTTTTGGTGCCTGCAGTACTCCAGGGTTTACTACATTAATTCTAACCGTAGCATAGGTGATTTTTGGAACCTGACAGAAATTGTCTTGAACTTTGAACACGAAGTCATAAGGAATCATCTCAGAAATACCCCCAAACTGATTGACCAAATGATCACAGGTTGTTTGCCAAGAAAAAGAAGCCGTTGCGTTTTCAGGAGCTTCAATTGGAGGCAAGCTGTTTAAGGTAGCGCAAGGTTCAATATCGCAACCCAAAGGACTTGTATAGCCGGCTCCAAACATAGGGCCTGAGGCAGAGATGATAACATTTTGGGCAGATCCATTTTGAAGAAGGTCGAGATCTGTTGCCAAAAGATCAAAATCGATTAAATCTCCAGCATTTACAGTAGTTTCAAATAATCCACCTGCAAATGGAGGGGTAATGACTGGTGCATCATTGTCACTACTGCATGGCAACACCACAACCTGCATCTCCCTTTCAACCTCTCCGATTAAGATGCCATTTCTAAAAGATTGAACGGTAACCTTAATGTTGAAATTCCCAATATTAAAACTTGTAAAAACAATTTCGCCTGTTGAAGGGTCTATTGAGGCAGGGATATTATTTGCATCGATATCGGTATCTGGAGTCGGCGAATCATACGAGTATCCAGTTTCAAATGGGACGGGCATTGGATTTGTGGGAGGATCATAAACGCCCACAGGAAAATAGTCAAACGGGATTCCAAATTGAAAGTGAAGTGAATCTAGATCAGGATCAATCGCATTCATATTGTATCTGTATTCAGAACCGGCACAAGTAACAAAATGCGGTGATTGCAAAAAGTTAGGTGAAGAGTCTGTGCATGTGTTGTCTGAGCTGTTTGGGTTCGCAAACATTTTCGCCGCCAAAGTGATTCCAAATGTAGAGGGATCCGATAAATTGCTAATTGCGTTACTTCTTGAAAAATTTTCATAAGTAAAGATCCAACCTTCTGAGGGAGGTATACCCTCTATGCTGATCGGATTGCTTCGGTAAGTAATACGTTCAATTGCTCCAACCCCGTTACCAGCTGCACTTCCTGTTCCGCATTCGAGCATCGGTGGTGACCCTGCAACAACAGTGCATGAAGGTGAAATATCTTCTCTTGATATGAAATTTAAGACAATTGAATTAAGAGTGGGGTGGTTCCAAACTCTAATATCCTCAGAGATAATATTTACTTCTGCTCCGTTACAGTCTCGGTAGAAAACAAGCTGAAATTCATATGTATTCGAACCACTGCAGCTCCATGTAATTTCTCCACCCATGACATGGGAGGCATGCAAGCTTATTGAAAAGCTTAAAAAAAGAATGAAAGCAAATGCTCTTTGCATATGGATATAACGTAACATAATACGTAGTATTATAACGAGAATGTCCAAATAAAGTTGCTAGCCTGCAGAAATAACAGACATATCTCGCCAATTCAAGTGTTTATTTGCGATTTGTTGAATTGCAGAGGCATCTATTTCATGAATTCGTTGAATATATGAATTATAGAATTGAGAGCTTAAGCCATATGATTCAACACTTAAGAATAAATCCATCATTGCATATGGTCCATCAGAAATTTTTAGCATTTGACCTAGGAGGTGATTTTTAACCAAGCCAAGTTCCTCATCTCCTATTTTTTCATTGCACAAGAGAAGCATCTCTTTTTCAATTTCTTCCAATGTTGGCTTTAAATGTTCGTTACCAACTTCCGAGCCTATGAGCAGGTATCCTGAACCACCAGACTCAGAAATTACACTTCCAATACCGTAGGTGAATCCTTTGTCTTCTCTAATATTTTTCATTAGCCGACTGCCAAAATAGTCTCCCAAAATAGTATTGAGTATACTCACATCTAAGAAGTCTTCGTGTTTTTTATTGAAGAGCGTTTTACCGATGCGAATTGCGGTTTGAACTGCATCTTTTTTTTCAATGTGAATAGCGCCAGGCTTATTGTGGAAATTACTTTTAAATTCTAATGGTTTGTCGATACAATGTGTTTTGGATAGATCGCAGATATTTTGAATTTCCTTTTCTTCTAATGCGCCGACGATTGCTATTTTAAAGATACCGTTTACATAGTTCGCCTTATGAAAATCTGATAATTCCTGTCTTTCAATTTTTTGGAGGTCAGATTCATCGGAAAGCATTGCATATTCTGTTCCGTAATATAATTGTTCTTGAAAAGCCCTTTGTGCAAGAACGGCCACACGATTAATATTGATCTTAAAGTTTTGAATTTTTTCAGCTTTTACTTCTTGAAATTCTGATTCGGGGAAGCATGCATTCAGTATGGCGTCCATAAGCACGTGATAGGCTTCTGAAATGTTATTTTTTAGCGCAAATAATGATACCATCACACCCTCATGAGAAAGACCAATGTCAAAAAAAGCACCTAAATCATCGAGCTGATTGTGTATTTCAGTGGAGCTTTTTTGTGAAGTACCAGAAAGTAGCATAGATGAGGTCATACTCGCTATGCTATTTTTTGCTTTTCTCAAGCCTGCATCAAAATAAATATCAATCCTTGCAGTTTCATTTGAAACATCAGACAGCCAGTACAATGGAGTTGTTTTGTTTAGCGCTATTTTCTGCGGAGAAATGAATGAAATAGCACCCGTTTTGTGGGTTTTTGGGGCGTTTGTTCGATTCATTTCGTTTTATTTATTTTAAGTAATGAGCAATTCTCCTTTCTTAAAATTGAATTTGCAAATCCAAGAATGTCATCATTTTGAATGTTGTTATAGATTTGAATTTCCTCATTTATGCCATTTGCATCTCCGAGCAGCTCAAACATACAGAGGCTTATTGATTTGTTTAGCAATCCTTGCTCTTGAAATGCCTTTGCAGTGCTTAACTTATTCTTCAAGGAGTTAAGCTTTCGGGTAGTAAAACCCTGTGTTTTAATTTTTTCTAATTCCTTCCAAAGAGCATTTTCTAAAGTATCGAAATCAACACCCTCAGAAAGCTTTCCGGTAATTAGGAACAAGCCTTGGTCAAATGATCCGGTAATGAATGCATTGATCTCGGAAACCAAGCTCTGCTCTTTTTTTAGTGCCACATTCAATAATGAGGATTGGTCCTTGCCTATGGCATCACTTAAAAAGTCTCCCAAGTAATACCCAATATTTTTTCTCTCCGACATCTGAAAGGCATAATAAAAAGCATTGGCGGGAACATCTCGATCAATAGATTTTTCTCTAAATTCCTTTTGAGCTGGCTCTATCGGTAAAATTCGTGCAGGCTTTACACCTCCTGGTATGGCTCCATAATATTTTTCGATGAGCTGTTTAATTGAACGAGCATCGAAATTACCTGAAACACATAAAATTGCATTGGAGGGGCAGTAAAATTTTTTGAAAAATGACTTAACGTCTTCCATTACTGCCTTTTCAATGTGGGCAATATCTTTTCCAATAGTCGCCCATTGGTAGGGGTGCTTTTCATATGCTAATGGGCGCAACTCGAGCCAAACATCGCCATAGGGTTGGTTCAAATAGCGCTGCTTAAACTCCTCTATTACCACACTCCGCTGTACCTCTAAACTTTTATCAGTAAAAGCGAGTGAAAGCATTCTGTCACTTTCTAACCAAAGTGCCGTTTCTATATTGTTTGCAGGTATTATTTCATAATAATTTGTAAGATCATTGCTGGTAAACGCATTGCTCTCTCCGCCTGCTTTTTGAAGCTCTTGGTCAAAATCCTCAATGTGAATAGAGCCACCAAACATAAGGTGCTCGAATAGGTGCGCAAATCCAGTTTTATCCTCATGTTCATCTCTTGCACCAACATCATAAAGCGTATTGACAACAGCCATTGGGGTGGTTTTGTCGTGGTGCAGAAGAATTTTTAGTCCATTATCTAAGGTATACCGTTCAAATTCAATCATTCTGATTCAGTGAGATTTTTGTCAATTCATTTTGTGCTTCATTAAATTCCTTGACCAAGTCTAAAATGATTTGCTCAGCAGACAAAAGTTCATTCATTATTCCTGCTATTTGTCCAATCTCTAGTTCTCCATTTTGAAGATCCCCTTCGAACATTCCTTTTTTTGCCCGACCTCGACCTAACAACTCGGCAAGATCCTCTTTAGAAGCATTTTTTGAATATGCTTCTTTTACACTACCATAAAATTCATTTTTTAACAGGCGAACGGGTGTCAGTTCTTTTAGTGTTAACTCGGTATCACCCTCTTTAGCATCTAATATGGCTTTTTTGAAATTAACATGTGCGCTTGATTCGTGGGAGGCAACGAATCGACTCCCAATTTGAACACCGTCTGCTCCGAGTGCTAGGCACGCGAGCATTGCCCTTCCCGTAGCAATTCCGCCCGCTGCGATCAAAGGAATTGTAATTTGTTGCTTTACCATGGGTATAAGACACAATGTAGTCGTTTCATCACGTCCATTATGTCCTCCTGCTTCAAAACCTTCAGCTACAACTGCATCTACACCTGCTTGTTGCGCTTTCAAAGCAAATTTTAAACTAGACACAACATGTACTACAGTAATTCCTTCTTTTTGTAATCGTTCCGTATACGTTTTTGGATTTCCAGCCGATGTAAAAACAATAGGTACTTTATGTTTTATAATGGTCTCAATATGTTCCTCAATATTTGGGTAGAGCATGGGGAGGTTCACTGCAAAAGGTTTTGACGTATTCGCTTTACATTTCGCTATTTGTTCCTCTAAAATATCAGGATACATTGAGCCAGATCCAATAATACCTAAGCCCCCGGCATTAGAAACAGCTGAGCAAAGCTCCCATCCTGAGCACCAAATCATTCCAGCTTGAATGATTGGATATTGAATATCGAAGAGTGCAGTAATCCTATTTTTCATATTTACGGGTAAAAAAAGCTTTAAAGCGAATTTAAATATTATAATGCTTAATGTTCCTTTAAGCTGTTTTTTTAAACAAAATTTTTAACGTAAATTGTGTATCTTAGATTACTTATTTCATTTTTATGAAAATTCAAATTTATACTAGTATTTTTCTTTGCTTTTTTGTTCAAAATTATTTGTCGCAGGAACAAGAAGCTCATCACAGTCATAATCATGGCGCATCAAAGGAATCATTAATTGAAAATAAAGGTCAATGGCCTGAAGGGGTCCTCTTTAAGTCTAAAATTGATGGCGGTAATGTGTGGGTTCAGCAAAATAAATTTGTCTATCATTTACAAGATTTTTCATCTATGCATGAGGCACATGCCAACCCATTGACACCCGTTGAAGAGCCTATCGCCAAACAAGAAGTAATTCATCTTAATTTTATTGGTAGTCAAAAGGTGAGACAGATTCTTAAATCTGACAAGAGTACACACTACTATAATTATTTGAAAGGCAGTGACCCTAGCAAATGGGCGAGTAAGGTGCATGTTTATCGTGACGCTACATTATCTGATTTTTATCAAGGTATTGATCTGCATATCCAAAATAAAGGGAACCAATTTAAGTACGACTTTATTGTATCTCCGAACACCTCCGCTGATCAAGTGAAATTTCAGTACGCAGGTCATAAAAGAATCAATATTATGTCTAATGGTGATCTAGAAATTACCACAGCTTTGGGCATCGTTTATGAGGAGCATCCTTTTGCTTTCCAGATTATTGACAATAAAGAAATTGAAATTCCTTGCGCCTTCAAAATCACAAATGGTATTATCGGCTTTGAACTTGGTGCATACAATCCTAATTTTGAATTGATCATTGATCCCGTTCTGGTATTTGCAACATACAATGGAGCGAATGCAGATAACTTTGGAATGACCGCAACATATGGATATGATGGAACAGCATACTCAGGAGGTACGGTTTATGGTAATGATTATCCGATGCCCGATAATGGTGCTTATGATATCAATTCCAACTTCACAGTTCCAAATGGACCCATGGGAATAACAGATGTATTTGTAAGTAAATTCGATGAGGATGGTGTTCAAATGCTTTGGAGCACATTTTTAGGTGGGGGGAACGATAATTCAGGAACTGAAACTGCTCATAGTATGATCTGTGATGGTGCAAATAATCTATATTTATTTGGATCGACTTCTAGTCCTGATTTCCCTACTAGTTCAGGGGCTTTTAATACCGTCCATAATGGAGGCGATGTAGGCTTTGATTTCGGAAGTACAGGTGTCAATCATTCCTCTTTTGGTATTGATCTATTTGTCTCAAAGCTTAGTGCAGACGGCACCAGTTTGTTGGGTTCAACGTATGTTGGTGGTTCTGGTAATGATGGGGTCAATTATAATGCTGCAAATTTTGGCGCTTTTACAGAATTAACGAGTAATTATGGAGATAATTTCAGAGGCGAGATTATGCTTGATGCGGCAAATAATGTGATAGTTGCTTCATGCACACATTCTGATGATTTCCCTGTAGTGAATGCCATTCAAAGTGTAAATGGAGGAAACCAAGATGGTGCTGTTTTCAAACTCTCTGCGGATTTCTCTCAGCTTTTATTTTCAACTTACTATGGTGGTTCTGAAAACGATGCTTGTTACTCTGTAAAGGTTGATGAGTCAAATAATCTTATCTTTGCAGGAGGCACTAAATCTTCGAATTTACCTGGAATGGGTGCTGGTTTACAAAATAGTTATGGAGGTGGTGAAACAGATGGTTTTGTTGTAAAAACACCTCCTTCAGGTACTTCAATTACGAATGCAAGCTATATTGGAATGGGGCAATATGACCAAGTTTTCTTTGTGGAAATAGACCGTGTGAATAGTGTTTTTCTGTTGGGACAATCCGTTGGAGGAACATTCCCAGTTAATAATGCGGCGTTTTCTAATGGGGCCAGCAGTAATTTTATAATAAAACTTGATTCTAATTTAACAACGAATATCGCCTCAACCCGTTTTGGAAATGGAGATCCAAATATTCACATTTCACCCACAGCATTTTTAGTAGACAACTGTGGAAACATATATGTTTCGGGTTGGGGAGCTGATTTACTCCAGAACACACCATTAAATGGAATGCCTGTAACCCCAGATGCCTTTCAGTCAGATCCTCCAAATGGTTTTGATTTTTATTTAATGGTAATGTTTGCTGATTTTTCTAATATTCTCTACGGTTCTTATCTGGGAGGAACGGTTGCTCGAGAACATGTGGACGGAGGAACCTCCCGATTTGACAAAAATGGTATTGTATACCAGTCCGTTTGTGGCGGATGCGGAGGTAATAGCGATTTCCCTGCGACACCTGGTGCATGGTCAGCAACAAATAATAGTACGAATTGCAACAACCTTATTTTTAAGTTTGACTCAGGTATTTTACCTATAGCCGATTTCACGGCTGACCAAACGACTGGTTGTAATAATTTCACGGTGACATTTGAGAATATTTCTTCGGACAGTGATGCCTACTTATGGGATTTTGGAGATGGAGAGCTCGATTCAACAACTTTTAATCCAGTAATTACATATACTGAGGCGGGAACCTATGAGGTTAATCTTTTTGTTACAGACAGTATATGTCAACTCACAGACACGGCCCAAATTACTGTTGTTGTGGTTGACTCTGTACTACTTGATGTTCCTAATCAAATGAGCGTATGCGATAATGTGCCATTTGACTTGGTTGCCAATTCACTGGGTACTGCCAATCAATTTATTTGGTCGGCTAATGCTGATTTTTCTAATCCGTTAAATAGTCCCTCAGATTCTACAGTTACTGTTTCTGGAGATGGGACATATTATATTTTGGCGGATAATGGCTTATGCTCTGCAGAAGATACAGTCCAGGTCTTATTTGACGCCTCGCCTGAGGCTCAATTTAGTATTCCAGATTCTGTAGGTTGTGCTCCTTTGAGCGTTGCTTTCTTCAATGAGTCCATTCAGACTGATTATTTTCTTTGGGATTTTGGAAATGGAGAGGTTGATTCTGTCAACTTTGATCCAGAAATCCAATTTACAGAACCCGGCGTGTATACGGTTAGTCTATACATATTTGATTCGTTATGTCCTGCATCGGATACTTCTTTTGCTACAATAACCATATTGCCTGATATTACAGTTTCGGGCTTAGACTCTGTTTCTTTGTGTCAGGGAGATGTTACACTTACTGCGAATTCTAATGGGACAGCCTCAACGTATGAATGGTCCTCCTCATCAGATTTTTCTGATGTACTCAACCCTACAGGAGATTCCTCGATTATCGTTTCTAACTCTGGTACTTATTATGTTCAGCTCGGTAATGTTGAGTGCACCCTTATTGATAGTGTTTTTGTAGAATTTGTCAACCCAGAAATTGCACTTTTCGCTGATGATTCTATTTGCCTCTATGATTTGTCAGAGGTTGCTGTTGAGAATTTAACACCAGCCATTGGTTTCACCTATATGTGGGAACCTGATTCTATTATTACCTTGGAGAATCAAGAGGTTATCCAGGTACAACCGTACGTATCTCAGTATGTTTATGTGACGGCAATATCAGACGAAGACAATTGTATCGCAGAGGATTCTATTTTTATAAATGTGACAAATATTGATTCTTCTTTAGTCATTGCAAGCGCATCTGAGTATGCAGTGCCTGAAGGCGCGACTGTAACACTATTTGGTTCGCCTTCTGGATTGTCTTCCTACCAATGGACGCCAGAGGAAGGACTAAATGCGCCGACCAATCAGCAGACCGACGCTGTCATCAATGATGATATTATTTATACGCTTTCGGTTTCAGATGGTATTTGTACACGTGACGATACTGTGGAGATCAAAGTCTATGAAATTATATGTGAAGACCCATTCGTGTTTGTTCCCAACGCTTTTTCTCCAAATGGTGATAATTATAATGATGTTTTGTATGTTCGCGGATTATATATTGAAAAAGTAATATTTAGAATTTTCAATCGTTGGGGAGAAATGGTATTTGAATCCAATGATGTTTCTGTTGGTTGGGATGGAATGTTTAGAAATCAGTTGTTACAACCTGATGTCTATGATTTTTATTTAGATGTTACTTGTGTCGGTGGATTGACATCAATAGTGAAAGGAAATGTAACTTTAATGAGGTAGAATGAAAAAGATAATAACAAAGAAATCAGAAAATTTTCTTGAAAAATATTTAAACAATCCGAGTCCTACGGGCTTTGAATCTGAGGGCCAAAAGCTCTGGCTGGACTATATGAAACCATTTGTGGATGATTATATCACGGATAATTATGGAAGTGTTGCCGGAATTATAAATCCTGGGAAGGAATATAAAGTTGTCATTGAGGCACATGCGGATGAAATATCATGGTTTGTGCATTACATTACAAAGGATGGTTTTATTTATTTGATGCGCAATGGAGGTTCTGATCATATGATTGCACCATCGAAGCGGGTAAATATTCATACCGAAAAGGGGCCTGTAAAAGCTGTGTTTGGATGGCCAGCGATACATATGAGAAAGGGTAAAGAAGAAACGCCAAGCATGAAGAACATCTTTTTAGATTGTGGGTGCACCACAAAAGAGGAAGTTGAGGCGCTTGGGGTTCATGTTGGATGTGTTGCTACTTTCGAAGACGAATTTATGATTTTGAATAAGAATAAATATGTAGGCCGTGCATTGGATAACAGAATGGGTGGTTTTATGATTGCAGAGGTAGCGCGTCTATTGAAAGAGTCAAAGACTACATTACCTTTTACCTTATATGTTGTTAATTCAGTTCAAGAAGAAATTGGATTGCGTGGCGCTCAAATGATTGCAGAACGTATTAAGCCAGATGTTGCGTTGGTGACTGATGTGTGTCATGACACCAATACGCCAATGGTCAGTAAAATTGAAAACGGGGATTTGAAGTCAGGTAATGGTCCTGTTTTAACATACGGTCCGGCGGTACAGAATAACTTCTTAAAGCAAATATTTAAAACAGCAGAGAAAAATAAAATACCTTTTCAAAGAGCGGTTGTTTCTCGTTCAACAGGGACCGATACCGATGCATTCGCCTATTCGAATGAGGGCGTTACAAGTGCGCTTATATCTCTACCACTCAGATACATGCATACCACTGTTGAGATGGTGCATAAAGATGATGTAGAGAACAGTATTCGTATGATTTTGGAAACCGTTAAATCTATCAAAGCTGGCCAAGATTTTAGATATCTCAAGTAGCGAATAGATTCGATTTATTGGAAAAACTTTCCTGTTTACAACATTTAATCTTGTGGTTTGTTATTAAGCCATGGAACGAAAAGGATGGCAGCCATGGGTTGAAAAGGTTTTTTTTCGCGTATTTTCTGAAAGTAATAGAAAAACGATTGAGCGTATTACGATCAATGTTGCGGTTGCAGGTTTTATCATTCATCTCCTACTCATTCTTTTAAAAAACTATGATATTTTCCATTCGAGAATGGACAATATACTGCTCGCAGATCCCATATCTGCAATATACACGCCATTTTCTATTATCTTAATTTATGAGATTTATCTACTCATTCATTTTCTGCCACGTTCCTTTACAACCGCCGTTTCGAAGCAATTTGAAATTATTTCTTTGATTGTCATAAGGCGAATTTTTGGAGAGATACCACACATTGATCTGATGGCCTCATGGTTCACAGCACCCCAAAACTTGCAGCTGATTTATGATTTAATAGGTATTTTAATTTTATTTTTTCTCATATACCTATTCAATAAAAGTCGTGAAAAGATTGTCAAAGGAAAGCTTTCTGAACGCCTGCAACGTTTTGTGAATTCCAAACGAGCCTTAAGCTTGGTGCTACTACCGGTATTAATTTTTACAAGCTTATATACTTTAATTGCTTGGCTACAAACACAGTTTTCAGGAGCATCCATTACCTCGTCATTTCATTTGAATTCAATTTTCTACAATGAGTTCTTTACTATTCTTATTTTGGCTGATGTTTTTATACTCTTACTGTCCTTTCAATATACAGAGCGTTATAGCCAACTTATCCGCAATACAGGTTTTGTTATTTGTACTATCCTGATAAGATTATCATTTGCGACAAATGGACTTACTAATATTGCGCTAATCATCTCTAGCGTCACGTTTGGGCTATTAGTATTGAGAATTTATCAAGCAACTGAAGCTTCTAGAAAATTAGAGTAAAGCAATTGATCTGCTTTATTGTTTACAAAAAACTTTAGCGTCCTTACGTGAGTTGAATTTTTTGATCGCCAACCGAAATGAGATCACCCTTAATACATTTCGCTCTTCGTCTCAGTTCTACAGAACCATTTCGGGTTACCTCTTCAGAATCAACAATCATCTTAGCATGACCTCCTGTCTGCGCAATTCCGAGTGCTTTGAGCAGTGCCAACAACTCAATGTATTCCCCATTGATTTTAAATGTCGTATTATTTTCCATTGAGCTCCATCGCTTTTAGGGTATTCATCATTAATGAGGCAATAGTCATTGGTCCAACACCTCCTGGAACAGGGGTAATGAAGCTTGATTTAGGTGATACTTCATTGAAGTTTACATCTCCTACAAGACGCCATCCTCGCTCTCGGGAGGCATCGTCTACGCGTGTGGTACCAACATCGATGATGACTGCATTATCTTTGACCATATCTCCAGAGACAAAGTTAGGTTTACCAATAGCAGCAATTAATATGTCTGCCTGAAGACAAAGCTCTTTGAGGTTTGTTGTTCTCGAGTGCGTCAGTGTTACAGTACAATTACCCGGATTAGAATTTCTACTAAGCATAATACTTAGTGGTGTTCCTACAATATTACTTCTACCAATAATGACACAATGTTTCCCTGAGGTTTCAATATTGTAGCGACGCATAAGCTCAATAATACCTGCCGGTGTTGCAGGAAGGAAACCTGGCAGGTTTAGCATCATGTTTCCCAAATTCATAGGGTGGAAGCCATCAACATCTTTATTTGGACTAATGGTATCTGTTACTTTTGTTTCATTGATATGTTTTGGAAGCGGAAGTTGAACAATGAATCCATCTATTGATTCATCATTATTCAGTTCGCGAACCTTATCCAATAAAGCGTCCTCTGATATAGTNTCTTCAAATCTAATTAAGGTGCTTTCAAATCCAATTTCTTCACAAGCCTTAACCTTTGCAGTGACGTAAGATAGTGAACCACCATCATTTCCTACCAAAACAGCTGCCAAGTGTGGTGTCTTACGACCCATTTCTTTTCTTAACGAAACTTTGTCTTTGAGTTCAGTTCTGATTTGTTTTGCNGTTTCTTTTCCGTNTAAGCGNTGCATANTGTATTTTTAACAAAGATAATAAGGGTTATAANTCCAAAGGCCCAAAACATCGTATCTTTGTAAAAACTATTTAACAATGAAGAATTTTTTTCAANTAATTTTNGTTTTANGCTTGTTTTCNTCTCATGCCCAAACTGAGTTTGANGGATCTGAAATAGGCGTGGAAATATTTGCCGCTCGTGCAGGNNCNAATGGAGGAACNNTNGGNGNNGGNTTNAAATATGCAGCNATTTTAAATNAGAACTTTGCNGTTGGTCCNTCNTTTAGNTATCAATNGNACNTGGAATTATTTNTGATCAANNNTNTGNCAACNGANATCNNNTCNAGTGGNNACNTATTTACGGCGGNGGTTTTTTTGCNCATGCNCGNTACAAGGATGCNCTTTTTGGAGGTNTAGANTTTGAATTNNTTAAAACACCTTTTAATTTNAGNCNAACNGGAGGTGAATTTAAACCCTGGATCGCAACCNTATTTATCGGAGGGGGATTTTCAAAATTATATAATAAAGTAAGAATCAATTTGGGTATTTTCTATGACGTTGTCAATGCCGAAAATAGTCCGTTTCGCCCCAACTACGCAATCAGAATTAANAATGCTGAAGGCGGAACACAACGNATTCTTCCAATAATTTACAGAATCAACTTCTTTTTCCCAATCGGAACAAAAAAAGAGAAATAATATGAAAATCGGAATTGTATTGTACCCAACATTTGGTGGGAGCGGAGTGGTGGCAACGGAGTTAGGGAAAGCTTTGGCGAACAAAGGACATGAGATTCATTTTATNACCTACTCTCAACCNGTGCGACTCGGTGGTTTTACCAAAAACGTATTCTATCATGAGGTTTCTGTCTCNGATTACCCTCTTTTTGATTTTCAGCCNTACGAAACNGAGNTAGCCAGTAAAATGGTAGATGTAGTNAAATATGAAAAACTTGATCTGATTCATGTTCATTATGCAATTCCCCATGCTTCTGCGGCTTTTATGGCCAAACAAATTTTAAAAACGCATGGAATTTCAATTCCATATGTAACTACGCTTCANGGAACGGATATAACCTTGGTGGGGCGTGATCCTTCTTTTGAGCCTGTCATTACATTTTGTATCAATGAATCTGATGCGGTTACGGCTGTTTCTGAAAGCTTAAAGGAGGATACCTTAAAGCATTTTAATGTTCAAAATGAAATCACTGTAGTGCCAAATTTTATTTCTTTGGATAAAAAACGAAGTGATAGTAAAATAAATAGAAGCTTATACGCTACCCAAGATGAAAAAATNGTGTGCCATATCTCCAATTTTAGAAAAGTGAAAAGNGTAGAGGATGTCATTCGCGTTTTTGCNGAAACGATTAAAAAAGTCCCTGCGAAACTTTTATTCGTTGGTGATGGTCCAGAAAGATATAGCTGTGAGCAATTGTGCAGAGAGCTTTCATTGTGCGAGCATATTCTTTTTCTGGGAAAAATTAGAGATACCTCTGATGTCCTTGCGATCTCAGACGCCTTTTTACTGCCTTCCCAAACAGAGAGCTTTGGTCTGGCAGCATTGGAAGCGATGTCTATGGGAGTTCCTGTCGTATCAAGTAATTCTGGCGGTATACCTGAGGTCAATGAGCATGGGTTCTCTGGTTTTTTATCAGATGTTGGTGATGTTAAAGACATGTCAAAAAACTTAATTCATATGCTATCAGCTGATCATTTAGAAACCTTTAGAAGTAATGCTTTGAACCAAGCAGAAGCGTTCAGTATTGAAAAAGTCCTACCCATNTATGAGGATATTTATGCTAAATTAGTAGAGTAGGAAGCTGTTGTAAAATCCAAAGCTTCGNGAATAGATATCAACTTATGTCTTCGAATAAAAAAATTGATCAGTGGATTTCATCTAGAAAGAAAAGATTAGAATCTTTCAAGGCAGATGAGTTATATCCGTTGCTCGTAAAAGGAGATAAGCAGGCATTGAGTTCTGCCATTACACTCATTGAAAGTACCCATCCAAATGCTAGATTAGAAAGTGGTAAGCTTATAGAACTCTGTTCTCAAGAAAAATCGAAATCTTGGCGAATAGGAATTACTGGTGTNCCCGGTGTTGGAAAGAGCACCTTTATTGAAGCTTTNGGGTCGCAAATATTAGATGCTGGACATAAGCTAGCTGTTCTGGCTGTCGATCCTTCCTCAAATGTAACGGGAGGAAGTATACTTGGAGATAAAACAAGAATGAACACGCTTTCCCAAGAAGAAAATGCTTTCATACGTCCAACTGCCGCCGCGGGTAATTTGGGAGGCGTAGCGCGCAACTCTCGGGAGGCGATGTTGTTATGTGAAACGGCTGGCTTCGATGTTATTTTTATCGAAACAGTTGGCGTCGGACAGTCTGAAACGATGGTACATAGTATGGTCGATTATTTCGTCCTTCTTCTATTGGCGGGAGCCGGGGATGAGCTCCAGGGAATGAAAAGAGGAATTATGGAGCTTGCAGATACCATTTTGATTACAAAGGCCGATACGGGCAATGAAAAAGCGTCTAAATTGGCCGCCAGAGCTTATGCCAATGCAGTACATTTATTTCCCTCCAAGGAGAGCGATTGGATTACCAATGTTTTGACGACAAGTAGCCTGGATGGTATGGGTTTAGATGAGACATGGGATTCAGTTAAAAGCTATTTTAATTCAATTGATAGCAATGGCTTTTATATTCAAAATAGAAGACAACAAAATGCACGTTTTTTGAGAGAGAACCTAACAGATTTGATGCTAAATGAATTTGATCAAAATCCTGAATTAAAGAAATATATGACCCATTTAGAAAGTGAGCTCACGAAAGGAAAGCTTTCCCCTGGAAGATCTGTAGACTTACTTTTTGAAAAGTATAAAGCATTTTTAAGGGCTTAGGTTCTTAGTTGATTATTATTTTTTCAAGACTAAAAAAGCCGTTTTGATTTATTTTTAGAAAAACACAACTGGATTCTACTGGAACGGAGATCTCTAAATAATTTTGATTTTTCAAATGTCCCGATTGAATTATTTTTCCTTGAAGTGTATATATTTCATATTGGGCTTTGATATTTTGTGAAAAATTGACCCACTGTCCACGTTTAATTATATTTGGTGTTACTTGAAAATCGCTCTGCTCAAATAAATGATTCGTTTGGTTTGTCTCTATTTTACAGATACCGCCGTTAAATGTACCTACCCATAAATCTTGGCTATTTCCCTTTACGATTGACAGGATGTGATTATCGGTTAAATTTGAATTATCGGTATTTAATTGCAGGTATACATTTTCTATTTTGGTAATCAATCCATTGGATTCCGAGCCA
>NHBV01000049.1 GCA_002167775.1 Crocinitomicaceae bacterium TMED16
GTGATACCGAGCTGCCTTATACTTGGAACGGACTAACGTTTACAACAACACAAAGTCAAACTGCCACGCTTACGAGTTCCGTAACAGGATGTGATTCTCTTGCGACATTAAATCTCACTGTTGATCCAACGCTCACAAGTACAACGGACATCACGATATGTGATACTGAATTGCCTTATACTTGGAACGGACTTACATTCACAACAACACAAAGTCAAACTGCCACCCTTACAAGTGCCGTAACAGGATGTGATTCTCTTGCGACATTAAATCTGACAGTAAATCCAACCCCTGATTTATTTTATGTACTCGGTGCATCAGCTATTTGTTCAGGAGCAACTACAGATATAGAATTGAGTAGCTCTTTTAGCGGTACTATTTATTCTTGGGATTATTCTCAGACCTTAGCCGATGGTGCTACTACTGGAAATGGGAGTCAGATCAATCAGACGTTAGTTACAACAACAACCAATCCTGGATCTGTTAGTTATATCGTTACACCAATTCTCAATTTTTGTATAGGAACCCCTGTGGTTATTTCTATTAATTTAAATCCTATTCCATCTGTGGATGTTACGCCTGCTTNCCAAACTATTTATGCCGGTCAAACGGCAACCTTAAATGCCACGGGTTNACCTNCTGGAGGTACTTATTTATGGAGTCCTGATGGTCAAACAACACCATCGATAACNGTAAGTCCATCAGTAACAACGAGCTATGANGTNACTTATACTTTGAATGGATGTTCTCAGGATACGACAGGAATTGTGANTGTAGATGTCGCTCCNGAGATTTCNGTTAATTCAGGTNTTNTTTGCAGTGGTGATAGCATTCTTTTGGTTGCATCATCTACAATTGTTGGAGGTTCCTTTTTATGGTCTACTGGTGAAACAGCACAGTCTATTTGGGTATCTCCTACAAGTAATATGGTTTATACAGTCGAGTATANCATTAACGGATTTACGACGCAACCCGTAATTTCAACTATCACGGTTAATCAAACACCGATTGTCATTGTTAGTAACGAAAGTATTTGTACCGGTCAAACGGCAACTCTNGGCGCTACAGGGAACCCTCTCGGAGGTTCTTATTTTTGGACGCCTACCAATGAAACCGCTCAGGTGATCAATGTTAGCCCGAGTGCATCAACTGTATATTCAGTGGAGTATAATTTAAACGGCTGTATCGCTGAGGCGTTTGCCGAAGTGACGGTGAATCCGATTCCCGATTTAACGGTTAACGACGAGACGATGTGTATTGGNGAAACTGTTGTCTTGAACGCCATACCGAACCTACTTGGTGGAACTTATTTATGGGGAAATAGTAGTAATGAATCCTCTATTTCTGTAACACCTAGCTCAACCACATCTTATTCTGTATTGTATACACTAAATGGTTGTCAGGCAACTGCTACAGGAACCGTTACTGTGAANCCTATTCCCAATGTGAGTGTTTCTGATGATGAGATATGTCAGGGTGAAACAGGGCAGTTGGTAGCAACTCCGGATATCCCNGGAGGTGTGTATAATTGGAATGGAAATATTGGTGGCAATGTGTTTACGGATTCACCAATCACTGATTCCGAATACAACGTAGTTTATTCTGTTAANTCATGTCAGAGTTTGGAAGCTACAGGAAGTATTTTTGTCAATGAAGTNCCTTTGGTTTCTNTTAGTGATACCACTGTTTGCCTCGGTGATGATTTCATTTTAAATACAANCGTATCCATTCCCGGAGGAAATTATGNTTGGTCCCCAACTGGAGAAACAAGCTCTGCAATTCAATTGAATGCTTCTCAAACGACAATATNTACAGTAGACTATAGCTTGAATAATTGTTNTGCTACAGCCTCTGCCACTGTTACTGTTAACTCGCCTCCTGAACTAGCGATAGAAGTTTCAGACACTTTAGGCTGTGCTCCATTTACAGTTACGCTTAACAATCCTTATGCAGGTAGTGATACTGAATGTATTTGGAGCTTTAACGATGGATTAGCTGTAGGTGGTTGTAATCCGACGTATACATTTACAAATCCAGGCTGTTATGATGTTACGCTGCTTTCCTCAGAGGGTGGATGTTCTTCTGAGACAACATTGAATAGCTTGTTTTGTGCAGAAGCACCTCCGATAGCTTCTTTCTATGCAAATCCNCCTATCATTACTGANCCGAGTCAGTGGATACAGTTTTCTAATAACAGTTATGGCGCCACGAATTACGAGTGGGATTTTGGAGATGGAGGAACGGATGATGTCGTAAATCCGCAACATTTGTACTCTGAAATTACCGATGGNTTTGTGATTACTTTGATTGCAGCTTCGGATTTGGGTTGTCTAGANACGACNCAGGTTTCAATCTTATACCAAGAGGAGCCTATTGTNTACATACCTAATACATTTACNCCTGATGGCGATCAATATAATCATGTNTTTGTNCCTGTATTTACTTCAGGCTATGATCCCTTTAATTATGAGATGTTGATTTTCAATAGATGGGGTGAAATCGTTTTTCAATCTTATGATGCAAATGTTGGGTGGGATGGTACTTATGGAGTCAATGGAAAACAAGCACAAGATGGCGCTTATACCTATAAAATCATATATAAGGTTCTGAAAACTGACGAACGCCGATTACTTGTTGGCCATGTNAACCTTATTCGTTAAAGGATAAGGTCATGTTTATACATTCACCCTCCGTAATGCATTGAAAGTTAGCGTTATGATCGTCAAGAATCGTCTTNATAATATTTAGACTTAGCTTAGTAGAATGTTCTTCAAAGTCTAAAAAACGCTTTGATAATAAGTCGTTGTCAAAAATAGCTTTCTTAATTTTTAAAGTTTGGCAGTTGATCTTTATGCCAAAAGTTTTTGCCTTTTTGAAAGAAGTAAAGCTGATGATTGGGTTAGNGCCGAATTCTGCATTATCAAGTATTAGGCTTGTAAGGTTTGACCATAGTTGAATGGTCTGAAAATCATNTGCCATTATGCTTACTTCTTTATCAATATCAACTTCTANAAGAACTTCCGGATAATGAAGCTGNANGTGTTGCTCAAGNCCATANAANGTNGANNTNAATTGNNTTGATTTTTTCACCTTTTTTTCGTCATTCAGNACAAAAGACTTCAAATTAGCGATTGAAGTACTTGTTTTTTTACTCATTTCAATTAAAGATTGGTTGAATCCGTATATAGAATTAATATCGTAAAGTAAATTAAGTGTATTCAGTGGGTTCTTTATTTTTGANAGAGCGGAAAGGTCTTCGGTCTCAGTTATATTTAATTTGGTCAATAGCAGAATTACTTNNTGTTNAAATGNTTTTCCGAGATCATTCAATTTTGANTCTATTTCTTNNATGCGTTTTCGCATGTTTTTTCTTCTATTATTTTCNTCATTTCCNATAGGATGAATTCTTGGTAAAATAAAAANNAGGTCCTCGTTTGAAATAGGTCGTTCTATTTGTGCTTCCATAATTCTATTCAGTAAGAATNGTATGGCTTCACTTCCAGCCTTTATGGAGGCTAGAGGTGTATTCATTTCGTGNGCAATTATAGCAGCGATNTCGCCAATNATCACTTTTTTTTCTTGGATTAATATTTTATGATTTAGCTCCGTGTTTTCCTTNGATTTGTGGTCAATTTCCTTTTCGAGGTTGTTGTTTAAAGTGATAATCTCTCTCTGAAGAACCTCCTTTATTTCTTGTTCCTTCAGCCTGCTAAAATGTGATTCCAATAAAGATGAAATCATATTAAAAATATATAGATGTCGCTCGTTGAAGAAATTTAATTCTGGATGCTCTGAGTCAATGACGCCAATTACTTTTTTTTTGTAAAAAATCGGGACAGCTAGCTCAGATTTCCGTTTTACGTCATCAACTATGTACCTGTGATCATCATCGGTATTTGTTATTAGTTCATGTTTTCCCGTCAAGGCAACATTTCCGACAATCCCTGTTCCCATTGGGATTTCAATCGGTTTATAAATTCGTTTGTAGTCTATATTTTTCGGACCATATGCTGCCTTTTGAATTAGGTTTTTGTTTTTATGGTCTACAAGGTAAATAACACAGTCATCTAAATTTAATTTAGCAATTACATTTTCTGCAATTTTCCACAAAGCATCGCTTAAAGTAAGTGTGTCATTCAGCTCACGCGAAAAAAAAGTGATTATTTTTTCGCTTTCTAGCGCCCCTTTTAATTCGTTCGTTCGAATATTAACAAGTGATTCTAGGGTTTTAGTTTTGTCCTCGAGATCATTTATTGTTTTTCTAAAGGTCAAACTTTTAAGGTCCTTCTTTTGCTTGTCTTTGAAGATTTCATCTTTAAGTTTGTAGTGTTTTTTTAGTGCTATCAGAGACTGTTGCGCCCCACCAATATTCTCATATGCTGTGGCTAATTCTTTATATACATCAACAATGTCTTCTGCGATATACGTCGTATTCTCATCTAGGAATTTAGTGATCAGCTCAATAGATTTTTTAAATTCATTTCGTTTATTGTATATTCTTCCTAGAATTAAAATATTGCAGCTGAGTATTGATTCGAAGTTTATTTCATTTGCAAATTTATTGCTAAAACCTATGGCTTTTATCGCTTTTGTATACTGTTCCATTCTATAGTACGAATCGGCAATATTACTGTGCACTACGGAGAGCATTCTTTGATCTGAAGTTTTTGCGATTGCAAGGCACTTTTTAAAGTGCGTAAGTGCTTCTGCATTTTTACCAAGCGATAAATACGCATCACCTGTATTATTCAATGAGCGCATGAATCCATCTTCATCACCTATTTCTTTGCGAATTTTCAAGCTTTGTAGATTGACATAAAGCCGCTTAGAATGATCGTCAAAATAATTATATATGAAACCAAGTGTATTATATGATGCAGCTTGATTTTTTTTATCACCATATTTAATGAAAATAGGTAGCGCCATATTTACATATTCAAACGCTCTATCGTGCAGTCCTATGAAAAAACCTGAATAGGATTGAAGAAGATAACCCTTTGCCATCGAATGCTCGATTTGCAGCTCATCTGATATTTTACATATTAATTTACCTACCTCAAACGAATGCTCAGGATCAGAAACAACATTCGTCATTCCTTCCTCAAATTTTTCATCTAAGTCAGCTATTCTTTCTTCCATTTTATTCAATAAGCAATTACAAAATTAATGGAAAAAGTGTCCCTTTTATAGAACTCTTCGGATTTGAGATAAGTTGTGTGTTTGCCTCTGGTATGTTTCGTTCCAAATACCATCCTCAGTGAGCAGGTCTATTTTTACGAATCCCGCTGCGTGTATTATTTTATTGTCAGAACCAATAATACCAACATGTGTTAATTTTCCATTTGAATTTTCAAAAAAAGCCAAATCTCCTGACTTTTTATCTTTGTATTCAATAACTGTGCCTTTAGTTCCCTGGAGAGATGTATCTCTTGGAAGCATAAAGCCAAAAATTCTATATACTACCTGAGTCAGCCCTGAACAATCTATTCCCCATGGAGTTTTCCCTCCCCATAAATAGGGCGTGTTGACGTATTCAGTGGCTAATTCCCACAAAGATGAATTTACCTCTGCTGAAAGATTTTGATATTGATGTTTACCAATAAAAAACAAATTCTCTTTTCCCACAAAACTACCTCGAGGTATTCTATGTATTTCTTGGTTGATTATTACTCTGCCTTCTATTGGTTTGAGGAAACAGTATTCATTATTCCATCTTTCGCATTCATCTTTACTGAGGGGGTAAAGTTGTTTCGGGTCAACAAATCCTTCGTAACCATCTACATATGATTTAATTCGGCTCCAGTTTTTATTCAGGGAAATAATTTCTAAAGGCTCTCCAAAAACCATTTGTGATATAATTTCACTTTCATCCTGAGCAGCAATACGAACGGGTGCACATGCTACAAAACAAAATGCAAATTTATTATCGGCTTCTATCAAAATAACGTTGTTTAGTTTAACCAAAAGTAAAAATTGAATCACTAATATTGATTAATTTCGCATCAAGATATGAACAAGCTGATTTTAGTAACAAACGATGATAGTGTGCATGCAAAGGGCATAAGGGAGCTTGTTGCTGTGGCAAGTGAATTTGGAGATGTTTTGGTTGTTGCACCAAATAAACCTCAATCGGGAATGGGACACGCTATTACGATTACAAAACCACTAAGGTTAGAGCCTTATGGTGGATTTGAAAAAATTGAAGCATACAGTTGCTCAGGAACCCCTGTAGACTGTGTAAAGCTGGGTGTGTTTGAAGTTTTAAAGCGAAAACCTGATCTGTTACTTTCAGGAATCAACCATGGTGAGAATTCCTCTACAAATGTACTGTATTCAGGTACCATGTCTGCTGCAATTGAGGGAGCAATGGAGGGGATACCATCTATTGGGTTTTCATTAGCTGATTTTGATTCAGATGCCGATTTTTCAGCTACTAAGGAGGTTGCAAAAGAGTTGATTCCAAAGGTTTTAAAAAACGGTTTGCCCAAAAACACCTCACTGAATGTAAATGTTCCCAAGGTATCTTATAAAGATCTCAAGGGGCTTAGAGTTTGTACGCAAGCGCATGCCTATTGGGAGGATAAGTTTGATTCAAGAAAGGATCAGTTTGGAAGGCCTTATTATTGGCTCACAGGAGAGTTTAGTGATAAGGACCAAAGAGTGGATACTGATTTGTATTATCTAAAAAAAGGATTTGCAACGATAGTTCCTACGCATTTTGACTTGACTCATTATTCAGTTTTAAAGGATTTAAAATACTTAGATAATGAAGGAGAATTTTAATAAACAGCTTTTGTTAGGAACTCTTATTGGTATATTAACACCAATATTGTTTCTTCCGGTTTTGATTTTGTTTCTTTCTTTATCAAAAGGGATTGATTTTGAAGTTATATGGAGTCAGATTTCAAGCAACAATATGAATACAAGTAAATATCTATCATTAGCCATGATCGTTAATTTATTGTGGTTTTATTTTTTTTTGAATAAAGAACAGTATCATTTAACAAGAGGAATCATATTGGGAATGATTTGTTTTGCCCCCTACATGGTTTACATCTATTTCTTCCAGTAAATGAAAAAAGTTTTTATCCTTGTTGGTGAGGCTTCGGGTGATTTGCATGCTTCGAATCTTGTTAAAGAAATGAATATGCTTGATCCTTCCTTAAAGTGGGAGGGATGGGGCGGAGATTTGCTTGAAAAGCAGGGTGTTCAGCTTAGAAACCACATTAGGAACCTTTCCTTCATGGGGTTTTTGGAGGTGATTTTAAATATCCGAACCATTCTTAATAATTTCAAGTTGTGTAAAAAACAGATTGAAGACTTTCAGCCTGATATGCTTTTGCTAGTGGATTACCCAGGATTTAATCTTCGAATGGCAAAGTGGGCCAAATCAAAAGGTATTTCTGTAACCTATTATATTTCTCCTCAGATATGGGCATGGAAAGCATCACGAATTAAATTGATTAAGGAAACAGTTGATAAAATGTATTGTATTCTGCCTTTCGAGAAACCTTATTATGAAAAAGCGGGTTTTGACGTATCTTATTTTGGTCATCCCCTAATTGATGCGAAACAAAATTATGAGGATCAAAAAGAGTCCACCTCTGCAAAAAACAAAGCTGTCATTGCAATCCTTCCAGGGAGCCGAGAGCAGGAGGTGAAAAGAAAGCTTAACATTATGCTTAAGGCCTCCGAAAAGTACACTGAATTCAATATTATTGTTGCTTGTGCACCGAATCTCCCTGCTACTTTTTACGCACAATACAGGCAAGATTATCCTTTTGCGGAATTTGTTTTTGGAAAGACTTATGACTTATTATCCATCGCGGATTTTGCAATTGTTACATCAGGAACCGCCACCTTAGAAACAGCAATTTTCAGGGTACCTCAGGTAGTTTGCTACAAAAGCTCTTATCTTTCTTATAAGATTGCAAAATCCCTAGTTAATATTCGCTTTATTTCACTTGTGAATTTGATTATGGACAGAGAGGTTGTTGTCGAGCTGATTCAAGGCGATGTCTCTAAAAATAAAATCCAAAAGGAACTTGATCAATTAATTTATAACGATTCATACAGGCATAATTTATTAAAGGCTTACGATGATATGATTACTTTATTAGGGAATGAAGGTTGTAGCAAGAAAATTGCACGCGATTTGATAGGTTTTTATTCAAGATGAAAGTCACTAATTATTTGATTTCCTTTTTGTTTTTTTTTAATGTGTGTCACCATGATGCTCAGAATCTTTTGGTTCAAGTTTTTTCGCAAAAAAAAATCCATTCTATTGAATTGGAGGTCGTTCTAGGTAGCTATCAAGTCCAAAGCGCTGACGGTTTTTTATCAGAGATTAATGAAGGCCAATCTCTTAAATTACAGGTCAATTCCTCAAATCAAATTCATGTTACTAAAAATGGAATTTTTATGGGGGTCTATGATACTTTATTTTTGTTTCAATCGAGCCACTTGGACTATATTCGATTGTCACCGAATTTATCTAACAAGACTAAAGTCAAACCAAGAGAATATGAAGGTGATTTTGAGATTTCTGCTTTTCATAGTCATATTCAGGTTTTAAATTCAATTTTTGTAGAATCATATTTAGAGGGTGTCTTAGCCTCAGAGGCGGGGGTTAGATCGGAAGAGCGGGTCAGCAGGGAAGGCCAGACCCAGT
>NHBV01000001.1 GCA_002167775.1 Crocinitomicaceae bacterium TMED16
AATATTTACACCGCCACTCATACTTCCTGCTGCTCCCCATATTTCTTGATGTCTGAAAGCAAGGTAAAATGCCCCATGACCACCCATACTTAATCCAGTGATTGCACGTCCATTTTTTTTCTTTATGGTTCTGTATTTTTGGTCTATTGCAGGCACAAGCTCTCTTGTGATATAGCTTTCGTATTGACTTGTAGAATCTATTGGGCTATCTATGTACCAGCTGGTTTTATCGCCGTCAGGACACACAATAATCATATTGTAATCAGTGGCATATTGTTTTATTTCGGGTACACGAAAGAACCAATTGCTAAAGTAGCCACCAGCACCATGAAGCAGGTAAGTGACGGGCAGCTCATCATTTTGTTCAGTATAATCTTTAGGGGTAATGACTAGGTTGGGAATAGTTTGATCCATCGCTTCGCTATATACCTGAACCGTATCTACTCCTCCAAAAGCAATATTTGTAGAAATACACAGGAGATAAAGAAGTATGATTTGTTTCATATATGGGCTTATTGATCCAATGTAGGTAAATATATATTTATACAATACATTTTAAAAATGAATACGGCGACGCTAATGGGCCGCCGTATTTAATTTCTAGATGTAAAGATTAGGCATCCTAGTCCTTGTCGCCTCCGATCAAAACGGGTGTTTTACCGTCGGTTAAGATGAGCTTGGCATTGGGTGACATCGAAATTTCCTTTAACACCTCAAGGCTTTTCCACTGAATGTTTCCTTCCGTGATTCCTTCCTTGATAATGAGCTGTGCATCTCTTATCCCGGCTGCCTCAATTCGTTTTCTTTCTGCCTCTTTTTCTTCTCGCTGTAGCACGAATTTCATCTGTTGAGCCTCTTGCTCTGCCTGAAGTTTGGCCTCAATAGCGGAATACAGGCCTTTGGGTAAAGTGATGCTTTTTAGAAGGATCGCTTCAATTACAAAACCTCTTCCCTCGAGGAGCTTGGCCATTTGAACCTTGATTTCTTTTTCGATTTCACCACGTTTTCCTGAATGCATGTCTTTGGCAAAGAAGCGTGCACAAACATCTGCAGACGCGGATCTAAAGGTGCTTAAGATTAAGGTTTGCTCGTAGCGCTTTCCAACAGTAGAGATTATTTCTGCTACTTTATCCTCTTCAATATGATAGAGAATTGAAATTTCTGCTTGAACGTTAAGCCCTTCCTTGGAAGGCAGATTTAAACGAATCTCTTTATTTACCGTTCGAATAGGAACTCGAACGATGCTACTTGTAAAAGGGTTAAAAAGCATTACGCCTTGTGTTTTTGTTTTGCCCTTGAGCTTACCAAGGTTTTGTTTGATGCCCACGTCTCCTGGACGAATTACGGCACATGATGACAAGAATGCAACAACACATCCAAGTATTAAAATTTTAGTTTTCATGTTTTATTGATTTTTAGACATTGACTAATTTGAACTTATTTCGAATTATAATTTAACAAAATAGTGATTCTGGAGGAGGGGTTTCAACATCTTTAAATTGAAGTTTTACTTTTCCGGAACAACATATAGATGGCTGCTTTTCTGAAGCCGAAAGTCCTATAAAAAACCAATGTGTACAAATTGATTCTTCAGAAACAAAATCCTCACCAAGCTCATAAATAGTAATTTCTTCAGTATCATGAGAAGAAAAAACTACATCGATAGGGAAACTGCTTGAGAACAATATAATGCTGCAGCTCAAAATGACTGGGAAAAGTAAAAGGCATTTATTCATATCAACATCTTATGTGTAGCAATAAATGTACCAAGAAAGAGCTTTGCCTAAACCCCGCCTCTTATGGTCGTCAAAGTTTAATTGTGTATGCGCAGTAATTGCGGTACTCCATTTAATTCAAAATGAATAAGTAGTTGGCCTTTATGTGCGAATTCAATGTTCACCGAATGCATATTTAATGCATTTAATTTCACTTTCATGGTTCTTCCCATCAAATCTAAAATTTCAATTTTCTCAATTCTATTTTGATCTAAACTAGACAAATTGTAGGCGTTTTCTGAAATCCTTTTAAAGGTGTAATTTCCGCCATCTTGTAGCTGTTCTAATCCTCCAAATGGTATTTCAATGAGAATGTTTTGTGAGCTTGTATCTCCTGAGCATGGACTGTAGCCAATTAATTCTACTGTATATTGTCCTGGATCAATGTAAGCGTGTGTTGGGTTTGATGCAGTAGAAGTATTACCGTCTCCAAAATCCCACAATACTGAATCCACGTAAGCAATATTTTCATTAAAGCTTACGCTTAAATTTAAAGTATCTATGTCGAATGAGAAATTTACTGCACTCAAAGAGTCATGGTGCTGAAGACTCCAGGTTTCAATACTATCTAAAACACAAATACTAGCCGCTTGCTGTAACTTAAGTGCCCTATTCGCTGATAGGCTCCCAATAAATGTTGAGCCAACGGGTGAGCTATGAAAAATTGAAGCATAAAAGGTACATGCCGCGAGGTATGAACCCGCATAGGAGGGATGTGAACCATCGGCGGTATACAAATCGATATTGGGATGATTGTCTCTAACATATTTCCATGCAACGCCCACTGGAGAAACGGAAGCATTAGAGGAGTCCGCAAAACGTAAATATGCGCGTCGCAGTCTTTCGTTCATTTTATCAAATGTATTGATAGAATCCCATTGTGGATCTCCATTTTCACGTCCCCAAGTCATGTAATACATTACCTGTGCGCAGGTCGATGTTGCATGTGCACTATCTGCAAGCTGCATGGCATAAGGTAATGATTGTGTGTTCACCTGCCCATAGGGGAATGAAGGTTCTTGGCTCTGTCCTTGGAGCACAACATAATCCCAGATTTGGCTATTTATAGCGTTGAACGTGTTTGTGTTCCCAACATGCCCCGAAAAGGTTGCTCCTCCTGTGGTCTGCGAGACATTATTGACACTGTTACCCAACGATGCTGCAATATCGGATAATATGTCCGGCATATCGTTGTAATAGGTATAGCTATTTCCAATAAATAAAACGGAGGCATCGTCTTGTGCTTGTGTAATGCTCGTAAAGATCAATATACTAGATAAGATGAATAAATACTTTTTCATAGGTATAAATGTACTTTGTTCTGTTTTCGTATTCTTGCATTTTTCACGGTTCTAAAATAAGTAGATATTTAAAACTGAGTTCATCAATCACTTGACTTAGTGTTCTTTGAACAATTTGAGGTTGATACTGACTTCTATATTTTCTTTAATTAAAAGATAAAAAATGCTTAATTTCGTGATATTAATAATTTAATTTAAGACTATGAAAAAAATTTTACTTTCTGCCGCTTTTGCGGTACCTTTTTTAATGAATGCTCAGATTACGCTTATTTCGGAAGACTTCGAAAGCTACTCTGATGGAGATGTTTTGACTGATGTCGCTGGTGACAACGGTTGGAGAGAATGGGGAGCAGACTTTGGAGCAGCTACCGCTGGATATTCCTCATTAGCAAGTTCTACTTATGCTGCAAATGGATCAATGTCAGGACGTTCTGTAAGCAATGAAACTGTCGACTCAGACGGAATATTTGCTTGGAATAATATCAATGCGGGTCAATACATGATCAAAATGAATTTATATGTACCTGAAGGAAGCGCAGGTGGATACATTGGGATTGGCGACAACTTGATGGACATAAATGAGACTTATTCTTCAATGTACTACATTATTTCAGGAGACACATTGCTATTGGTTTCTGACGGTGCTGCATATATCGCGCAAGCGCCTTTAACCCCAGGAGCATGGGATGCCGTTGATTTAATGGTTGACCTTGACGCAAATACATCTGAAATTATGGTGAACGGCGCATCTGTGGGAACTGGAACAGCTGGGAATGGAAACATGGCTATTAATGGCCTTGGTGCATTCGATTTATGGGGAACTGGAATTAATGTTTTCGCAGATCCTGTTGAGTACAATCCAGGAGAGTTTTTCTATGATGATCTAGAAGTTATAGACATGACTGGTGGTGCTGGAATCGAAGAAAACAACGTAATGGCCATTGGTGTTGCACCAAACCCATCTAACGGTGAGTTCTCGATTGATTTTAACGACTATGCTTTTGACAATGCGTCATTAACAATCACGAACATGATGGGAGCTGTTGTTTACACTGAGAAGTTGTCTGCTGTCTCTAATTCTTCTAAAAACTTGAACCTTGACCTAAACGCTGGTGTTTATGTTTTAAAGGTTGCTGACAATACAAACGAATTTTCTTCAAGAATCGTTATTAAGTAAGTATTGTACTTATAAATTTAGAAAGGTAGCTTCGGCTGCCTTTTTTTTTAACCTTAAAATAAAAATCTGTTTTTGGGTTTTCTTTGATTAATCAATAACTTTAAGGTCAAATTAAAAAAGAGTGGTATGAATAAAGTTTTAGGTATTGTTATAATGTTGCTTCCATCGATGGCCTTTAGTCAATGGAGTCTTTTGAATGAATCATTTGATGACTACAATGTAGGAGAGCTTGTCAGCACAGTAGGGACTGACAATGGATGGGGTCTATGGACAGGCTTAGATGCAGAGTCCTGTGTTGTGAGTACAGACCAATTTCTGTCAGGCACGAATTCTGGACATGTTTTAGATGACGGAACAACAAGCACTAGAGCAACCTGGTCTTGGTCAGAATATAATGAAGGAAAGTATTCATTTTATACAAACATTTTTGTCCCAGAAGATAGTGAAGGAGGGTTTATCGGTTTTCATGATTCATTAAATCTTGAGATGCCACATTCCATAAGTATCCTTGGTGATTCTGCCTTACTCTTTCTTGATTGGGAAGCATTTGATTACTTAGAGGCAAATAATCTCACTGCAGGAGAATGGCATGAAATCCATGTCATTTTTGATCTAGACAATGCAACATCTGAATTTATTGTAGATGCCGTTTCCATCGGAACGATGGGGACATCATTCGGGGTAGCCGGAGGAATTCCTTTTGGAAGCATTGAATTCGCATCTTATGCTTACAACCCATTTACGGGTCAACAACCTCCAGGATCTTATTATATTGATGACCTTAACCTAGTCGATGAGTTATCTTTGGTTGGACTTTCTGAACAAGTTACTCCAAATTTAAAGGTCATGCCAAACCCTTCTAATGGATCTTTCACAATTGATTTCAATGGCTCTTCATTTGAGCAGGCTCAGCTTACAATCACCAATATGACGGGTGCAAAAGTTTATGCGAAGACGCTCTCAGTAGTTTCTGGTCTTGAAAATTTCCAAACTTCCATGGATGCTGGTGTATATTTGATTGAAGTTGCTGATGACATCCAAACTTGGAATTCTAGGATCATTATCAAGTAAATTATTTGTGTTTCGAACAATTGAAGGACCTGGAGAAGGTTTCTATAAAGAAAAAGGATCCAAGTTCTTAGGCTATGCTTATCCTTGTTCAAGAATTGATGAGGTCAAGGCTCATCTTGATCGGCTCCGAAAAGAAAACCATGGCTGTGTGCACGTTTGCTATGCCTATTGCCTAGGGAGTAAAAAAGAAGACTATCGTTACAGTGACGACGGTGAACCTTCCAATAGCGCTGGAGCGCCAATCTATGGCCAAATAAAATCTTTTGATTTAACCAATGTGCTCGTGGCAGTAGTCCGCTATTATGGAGGTACCAATTTGGGTGTTGGAGGCTTGATCAATGCCTACCGAACTGCAGCAAAAGGGGCTTTTGAAAACGCAACAATTGTGGAGGATGAGGACCGAAATGAAATCGAGCTTCATTTTACTTATGAGGCCATGCCTTTTGTCATGAATGCTGTTAAAGCTGGCAACTGTAGAATCCTACATCAAGACTTCGAAGAAAACCCGCGCTTGAAACTCAGCATTCCGGAATCTAATGCGCAGTTACTTCTTATACTTGATAAAATAGAAGGGGTATTTCGATCTTAAGTTTTTAAACTAATTATAATCCGAGCTCTTTGCGTTGTGCGGCATCAATGGGCGCTGGTGCATCAATCATGGTGTCACGTCCACTGTTGTTTTTAGGGAACGCGATGTAATCTCTAATAGATTCTGAACCGCCCATTGTTGCAACGAGTCTGTCTAATCCAAAAGCCAATCCACCGTGTGGCGGTGCCCCATACTCAAAGGCATTCATTAAGAATCCAAATTGTGCTTCCGCCTCGTCTTTCGTAAATCCAAGCAAATCAAACATTCGTGACTGTAGTGCTTTATCGTGAATCCTTATGGATCCGCCACCTAGCTCAACACCATTCATCGCTAGGTCATAGGCATTTGCTCGAACCTTTCCAGGTTCTGTATCGATCAAAGCAAAATCTTCAGGTTTTGGCGACGTGAAAGGGTGGTGCATGGCGTGATAGCGTTCGCTTTCGTCGTCCCATTCTAATAGTGGGAAATCAAGTACCCATAGTGGCTTAAACACTTTAGGGTCTCTTAGGCCAAGCTCAGTTCCTAAATGCAGACGCAATTCATTGAGCTGCTTTCTCGTTTTGTCAAGTTCGCCACATAGAAGTAATAAAAGGTCACCGGGTTTGGCGCCGCATTCGTCCAACCATTCTTTTCTTTCCTCTTCGTTGTAAAATTTATCTACCGATGACTTGCTCGTACCGTCTTCGTTGTATTTCACATAGACCAATCCTCTCGCTCCAATTTGAGGGCGTTTGACCCAATTGGTTAGCGCATCAAGCTGTTTTCTTGAGTAGTTGGCACAACCCTCTGCATTAATAGCTAAGACAGCTTCTACACTATCAAAAACAACAAAGCCATTGCCTTGCGCTTTTTCGGTAAGGTCGTTGAATTCCATTCCGAATCGAATGTCGGGTTTGTCAGAGCCATATTTTTCCATGGCTTCAGCGTAGGTCATTCTTGGGAACTGTACATCAAGCTCAACACCTCTAACTTCTCTAAATAAATGCTGAATCAACCCCTCAAAGGTCTGTAATACATCTTCTTGCTCAACGAATGCCATCTCGCAGTCAATCTGTGTGAATTCTGGCTGGCGGTCTGCACGTAAATCTTCATCTCTAAAGCATTTTACAATTTGGTAGTAGCGGTCCATTCCCGAAACCATCAACAACTGCTTGAAGGTTTGAGGAGATTGCGGCAGGGCGTAAAATTCGTTTTGGTTCATTCGACTTGGTACGACAAAATCACGTGCACCTTCAGGTGTAGATTTGATCAAGACAGGCGTTTCTACATCCATAAAGTCTTGACCATCTAAATATTTTCTTGTCTCTAAGGAGACCTTGTTTCTTAGGCGTAGTTTTTCTTGAACAGGATTTCTTCTTAAATCTAAATATCGATATTGCATGCGCAATTCATCACCACCATCTGTTTCATCCTCAATGGTGAAAGGAGGTGTTTTGGCATCATTTAAAATAGAGAGTTTTGAAACCTCAATTTCGATATCCCCTGTGGGCATATTTTTATTCTTGCTGCTGCGTTCAATGACCGTGCCTTCAATCTGAATTACAAATTCACGACCCAACTTTCGAGCAGTTTCGCAAAGCTTTGCGTCTGTTTCCATATTGAAAACAAGCTGTGTAATGCCATAACGGTCTCTTAAGTCCACGAAGGTCATCCCGCCTAAATCTCGGGAACGTTGTACCCAACCAGAGAGGGTAACATTAGCGCCAATATGTTCATTTCGGAGTGCTCCGCAAGTGTGTGTACGATACATAGTTCAAGTGTTCTAGCGGCAAAAATAAGAAACATAAACCGCTTCTAACTTTTTGAATCTATTTTTTGAGGCAATTAATGGAAATACAACAAATAATTTCAAGTACATTTGCACCAAATATTATTTAAATACAATATGGAAATCAAAGAGATATTAGCCACGTTTGGTATTGAAAAAATCAATAATGGTGCTTCAACGGGAAGCGAATGGATCAACACACAAGGAGAGCAGATAGATTCTTATTCTCCGGTTGATGGCTCATTAATTGCATCTGTTACTGCTGCAGAGGAAGCAGACTACGAAAAAGTAATTGCAAAAGCATCTGAGGCATATAAAGTTTGGAGAACAAAACCAGCACCGCTTAGAGGTGAGGTGATTCGTCAGCTTGCTGAAAAATTAAGAGAAGTAAAAGAACCTTTAGGAGAATTGGTTTCCTATGAAATGGGAAAATCATTGCAAGAAGGTCTTGGTGAGGTGCAAGAAATGATTGACATCTGTGATTTTGCGGTTGGTCTTTCTAGACAGCTTTATGGTTTAACGATGCACTCTGAGCGCCCAGGCCACAGAATGTATGAGCAGTACCATCCAATTGGAATCGTAGGAATTATTTCTGCGTTTAACTTTCCAGTTGCGGTTTGGAACTGGAACACGGCACTTGCATGGGTTTGTGGAGATGTTTGCGTTTGGAAACCTTCTGAGAAAACACCATTGACAGCATTGGCTTGTCAGCAAATCACAAAAGAAGTATTTGAAGCGAATGATGTTCCTGAAGGTGTTTCCGGTTTGGTTATTGGTGGTGCAGATATCGGAAAATTGATGTCAAATGATACAAGAGTTCCCTTGGTTTCTGCCACAGGTTCCACACGTATGGGGAAATCCGTTAGTGCCGCAGTTGGGGCAAGATTAGGAACCTCTCTTTTGGAGCTAGGTGGAAACAATGCGATTATCATCACACCATCTGCAGACCTTAAAATGGTTGTTCCAGGTGCCGTATTTGGTGCCGTAGGAACTGCGGGACAAAGATGCACGTCCACAAGAAGATTGATTATCCACGCAAGTGTTTATGATAAGGTGAGAGATGCTTTGGTGAATGCATACAAGCAATTAAGAATAGGGGATCCATTGGATCAGAATAACCACGTAGGTCCATTAATCGATACGGATGCAGTTGATATGTACCTCAAAGCTATTGAAGCTGCAAAAGCAGAAGGCGGAAACGTTGTTGTTGAAGGTGGTGTATTAGAAGGTCCAGGATATGAATCAGGTTGCTATGTGAAGCCAGCGATTGTTGAAGCTGAAAACAGCTTTGCGATTGTGCAGCACGAAACATTTGCACCCATTTTATATTTAACTAAATATGATGGTACGGTTGAGGATGCAATTGCAATTCAAAACAATGTACCACAAGGATTGTCCTCAGCCATCATGACAAGTGAGCTCCAAGAATCTGAAAAATTCCTTTCTTATGCAGGTTCTGATTGTGGAATTGCCAATGTAAATATCGGTACTTCAGGTGCTGAGATTGGCGGTGCCTTTGGTGGAGAAAAAGAAACAGGTGGTGGACGTGAGTCAGGATCAGATGCTTGGAAAGTATATATGAGAAGACAAACCAATACCATTAACTATACCGACAGCCTACCATTGGCTCAAGGGATTAAGTTTGACCTATAGTCAAATTTAAACGGCCCCGTGGCGCAACGGATACTAAAAAGTATGTAGTCGCTCCACTCGGCAAATTGGCTCCGTGGCGCAACTGAATAGCGCACTGGATTTCGGCTCCAGCGGTTACAGGTTTGAATCCTGTCGGGGTCACTTTTTATCTTGCCAACCTTCTGTTTTACAGTTGGTTGGCATTTTTGATTCCCCACATATTCCCCACTTCTGATTATTTCATCAAATATTCTCGATATAAATAATATCTATATTTATCACAAACAATGAACAATCAAACAATAGAGAACGAATTACTTGGAAAAGGCGTAAAACCCACAGCAATGAGGATTCTTGTCCTGCAATTTTTTCAAAATTCAATAAATGCGACTACAATGCGTCAACTTGAAAACCATTTCGATGGTTCTGATATGAGTACACTTTATAGAACGCTTAAAACTTTTGTAGACCATAACATTCTGCATACTATCGACGACGGAACAGGAACCCTGAAATATGCAAAATGTATTGAAGGCTGTGTCTGTGCTCCTACGGACTTACACTATCACTTTCATTGTTTAAAGTGTAAAGAGACAATTTGTTTAACTGAGCAAAGTATACATTCTGTCCAGTTACCTCAAAAATTTACTATGGTTGAGGCAAATATGGTTGTAAAAGGACATTGCTCAAACTGTTCCAACTAAACTTTGCAAGTCACTTGCATTAGACATCTATTAACTTTGCGTCAAACAATTAAAAATGATTAGAGTTATATCCTTGGTTGCCTTCCTCGCCACCTTCAATTATTCATTTGGACAAAATAATACGCTCAGGGCTGTTGTCATTGAGGCAGAAAGTAATGAGCCCATAATTGGGGTGAAATTCTATTTTGAAGAATTAAAAAAAGGTGCGGTCTCTGATATAGATGGAAAGATTACAATTACAGAGATACCTGACGGAAAACATGAAATTGAAATCTCTATGCATGGATTTCAGGAAATAGACACAATACTTTCATTCCCTCTTGCGTCAAATGACCTGACATTTCAGTTAGAGGAGGTTGAGCAAGAAATTGAAGGGGTTACGGTTACTGTCTCAAGGAGTACAAGGACTATCGAAAACCTACCTACAAGAATTGAATTTATTGGAAGTGAAGAATTAGGCGAAAAAGCAATAATGAACTCGGCGAACATCTCAATGGTACTTCGTGAAAGCACAGGGATTCAGATGCAACAAACCTCAATTAATAGTGGCAACATGGGGATTCGTATTCAGGGATTAGATGGTAGGTATACACAGTTGCTTAAAGACGGCTTTCCACTATATGGAGGGTTTGCAGGAGGATTGAGTGTGATGCAAATCCCTCCATTAGACCTTCAACAATTCGGAATCATTAAGGGAAGTTCATCTACATTATATGGTGGAGGGGCAATAGCAGGGCTGGTGAACATGGTTTCACGGACTCCAGATTACGAACCTTCATTGGACATCATGCTTACCCAAACACATGCGTTAAGTAGCACAGCGAATGTGTTTTTCAGTCAACGTAAGAAGAAAATAGGAACAACGATTTATGCATCTGGTAACTATCAACATGCCTACGACCCAGACAACGATGGGTTTAGTAACCTTGGACAATCCACAACAATTACATTGAATCCAAAAGTGTTCTTCTATCCATCCGAAAAAACAACAGTTTGGTTTGGTATCAATGGAACATACGACACCCGAGCAGGTGGAGATTTGCTTGCCATAAGAAACGGTACGAGCATCGAAAATCCATATTTAGAAAGAAATGAAACACAACGTGCAAGCACGCAGTTATTCTATGCTACTCGATTCTCAGAAGGTAAAAAACTGACTATTAAAAATAGTGTTGCATACTTTGATAGAAACATTGAAATTCCGAATTACACATTCAAAGGAAATCAATTTAACACCTTCACTGAACTGAATTATCAATTGAAAAAAGAAAAGACGGAGTGGATATTTGGTGCAAACTTATACACGAACTCTTTCAATGAAATTGCTGATAGTTTGGAGCGTGACCAACAGGATATTACTACAGGAATTTTCATAAACAATATTGTCGACCTGTCTGATAAATGGGCACTTGAAACAGGAGTCCGTGCAGACTATTCAATAGATTGGGGAATATTCCCATTACCCAAACTCTCAATCCTTTGGAAACCAACCAGTAAATTCACGAGCAGACTTGGCGGAGGATTGGGGTATAAGATACCCGACCTATTCACTGAAGAAGCAGAAAGCAGATTCTTTCAAAACATTCTTCCGCTGAACAAAAACAACCTCGTTGCAGAACGTTCTTACGGTGGAAACATTGACTTTAACTATAAAACAAAACTTGGAGAGAAAGTAGTATTCTCAATCAATCAACTGTTTTATCTAACCTCGATTGACAATGCGCTTTTACTAAATACGGACACAACAACTGGATACTTCTACTATGAAAATGCAAGTGGGAACGTCTTGAGCAAAGGAGCAGAAACCAACATCAAATTCAAGTACAAAGATTTTAGATGGATTTTGACATATGCGTTTATTGATGCTACCTTAAATTACTTGCCAGGAAACCCACAGAAACCACTTACAGCAAGACACAATGCAGGAACAGTACTCATGTATGAAAGTGATAAATGGAGAATTGGATATGAAGCCTACTACACAGGAAATCAATCCCTCAGTGATGGAACTAAAACAACAGACTTCGTAACAATGGGGCTTATGGTAATGCGAAACTTTGAATGGGGGTCAATCTTTGTCAACTTCGAGAACTTCACTGATAGAAGACAAGCACGGTACAGCCCAGTTGTAATACCTCCAACGAGCAACCCTTCCTTCCCAGAGATTTATGCACCAACAGATGGCATTGTAATAAGTGGAGGTGTTATCATCAAACCATTCGGAAACGACGATGACGATGACGATGACGATGACTAATGGAGGTCTCAATATTTAAGATATCTAAAATGGATTGTCCTTCGGAGGAGAATCTAATTCGATTAAGGCTCAATGAAGTAGAAGGTATTCAAAACCTTGATTTTAATCTTGAAGAAAGAAAACTTGCAATTTATCATATTGGCAACCTAAACCAAATCGAGGAGGCTATTCGAAGTCTTAATTTGGGGTGTGAACATATATCCACAAAACAATCAGCAAGAAAAGAGTTTTCTAAAGAGAAAAATCAGAAAAAACTCTTGTGGTCAGTTCTTGCTATTAATTTTATCTTTTTTGTCTTAGAGATGACGACAGGTTTGATTTCCAAATCAATGGGGCTCGTTGCAGATAGTTTAGATATGTTGGCGGATTCCTTTGTCTATGCGATTAGTCTATTGGCTGTTGGAGGAACAGTGGTTAAGAAAAAAAGCATAGCTAAAATCGCAGGCTATTTTCAAATTCTATTAGCGGTAATTGGGTTTATTGAGGTTGTTAGAAGGTTTGTGGGTGAAGAACAAGTGCCGAACTTCTCAACCATGATTGTCGTATCAATTCTCGCTTTGATTGCTAACGGAATATGTTTATATATACTTCACAAATCTAAGAGTAAAGATGAGGCTCATATGAAAGCAAGTATGATTTTCACTTCAAACGATGTAATAATAAATACTGGTGTAATCACTGCTGGCGTTCTCGTTAATTGGTTAGATTCAAATAAACCAGATTTAATCATCGGGGCTGTTGTCTTTCTAATTGTAATGAGGGGAGCAATGAGAATTTTAAAACTTGCGAAATAAGGACTTCAATATGGAACAATCATCTCATCAAAGGTTACTATTAAATTATTCGAGTGCTCGCAGAAGTTGGGAGTCTTGGTGCTATATGAATAACCTCCATTTGAAGGTCTCTAATTCTGATTTAAAGTCATACTGTACTGATAACGAATTGCTTTCACATCTAAGGTATTTGGCTTTGAAGGACATCCATATAGAACTTTACAAGATAATAAAGGACAAAGACAGAACTTGTGCAGATAATATATTCAAATGTCTAAGAAAGTTTGAGAGTGAAGATGCCAATGTTTCAAAACATTTGGAATTATCAGAAGACTTGAAATCATCAATTGATAGCATATTAAATGCCCGAGATAAATTTTACGCTCATTTAGATGCAGACTATAAATTCTACCTTGACCCCAAGTTTAAGGTTCAAAGTTATTATGATGTCTTTGTATACATAGAACAAGGCATCAAATTATTGGGGCTTAACAAAGAGTTTGAGGTTACATTGAGTCAAATCCCATCACGAGATGATTTTGAATTGGATTTGAAATATCAAAATGTGTAGTTAATATAATTTAACACGCCTCTTTATCGATGCATTGTTCTAACAAATATTGAAGTTTGGGTGGGGCAACATATTTGGAAAGAACCTCATCCGAATTAACATTTCTCCAGTCTCTTAACTTGGGGATGTAAACCCACTTATCAAAGTCTATGACTGTTTGTACTTTTGAAAGGCTCGTTTCACTTGTTTTTGGAAGATTAAAACCAAACCTATCAAAGATTCTGTGACCTTTCATAGCATTCAAAATGTTGTGCAGTGCACCTGCATAGATTTTAGTCCCAAGTCCTTTTGATTTTTGTTTTAAATCGGGTTCTGTGAATATCTTACTACCATACTTAATTACTTCAATCAATGTGCTTTCAACACTATAGCAACGCTCGTTTTTTTGAGCATATTTTCGGGCGTACTTATATGTCCACAAGTTGAGCCATTCTTCTACAATTGCTTCTCCAGTTTCTTTATTCGGAACGATGAGGTGAAAGTGAGGATTGTAGGTTTTCTTCACTGGATTGTAATTACATTCTAAAGACCTTATTCCCATTATTTTAATCCCTTTTCCCCTTTGGTGTCTTTTTCGAAGTCTCTGATTAATGATTTTGAAGGCTTCAATGGTTTTGTCGATTCGTCGCTTTAATACCCTTTTAGAGCAAGCCTTAGCGGTTAATGTTACAAAGTGAGGGTCTTCCCAAGTCTTTATTACTGGATAGTACTTATTAATTAATTCAGCCTTACGAATATTGGAACAAATAGTGCAAATTCTATTCTTGCAATACCTTCCATATATCTTTCCATCCGAGGTTGTGATTCTATTTTGACAGTGATAGGTGTTCCAGTATGATTGCCTACATTCATATACCCGATTTTCTTTTGATACATCAACCAAACTTAAAGCCATAGTTTGGGTGATTATTTTTTTCTGAGCCTTGGATTTAGCGGTCTTGTTGTTTGTGATGTCTGAGCCTTTCCCAATAAGGATTATGGAATGTTCAGTATAGTTTTTTGTCCCGCTTTGTGCTAATGTATAGATTTCGTCATCCATATTTTCGAATTTATTAGTGAGAAGACTACGCTCGTTTGTTGGAAGACAACAATGATTCTAACAAATCCGAATATTTGAAGTAAGTTCGGTTTCCGACTTTATAAGGGATAAGGATATTCTTATTGCACCAGTCATGGATGCAGACGAGTGACACGTCAAAAAACTTTGCGGTCTCCTTTCTTGTTAGAAACTCTTTATGTTGGTGGGAGGAAGTGAGATGTTCTTTAAAAAGACTTTCGATTTCGGGTTTTAAACCCTCTTTAATGAGTTGTGTAAGTTCTTCTGGGCTTACTTGTAATAATTGTATTGTTGCCATATCTTCTATTTTCTTCGAAGTACGACACTGTTCTTTTCCGTTTTTTTTCCGAAAATGGTCTTTATTTATTCCTCGCTTTGAAATTAGACTGTAAAAGCATCAAAACTCCTTTAGCCCTATCAAAATATATACTATTAGTTGGGTGAATTTTGGATATATCTATTCCGTGTTGTTCACGTAAAAATTCTAAGTATTTGACCTTTGATATGGATTTTTCCCCTTGTATCTCCTCAATAAAATGGAATATGTGTGAAAATTTAGATGGTGTTTTAGGGTTATCATACGCCTCTACGAGATAATTGAACAACTCATAAATTTCACCATCCAGAAATATTTGTGGAATTTCAATTAATGCTTGTTCGGACCTGTTACCATTGTTCACACTCCATAATTCTTGTAGCGTATCATAAATTTCTATCGCCTTCGTCTTTCTGTTATCTTTTACTTCTTGCAACCACTCAAAATAGATGAGGCACATTTTGTAATTAATATCGAAAGCCTTCCATATCTTTTTGTCGGTCAAATCAATTTTACCTTTCCTAATACAATCAACAAAAACTTTGAGTTGACTCAAATAGAAATCAATCATTTCATTCAGAAACTTCAGTTTTTCCTTTGCTGACACGATTTCATTCTCCAATTTAATAGAAGTCATTGCCCACTCTAACACATATATTGCAGTAAAGGCTCTCGGAAGACGTTTAAATATATCTGTTGCAATTAGAATAAAATCTAACTCGTCAATATTAAGGTCCGAATGATTCTCTAAATCTCCATTTGGCATTCTTACCTCAACTGGCGTGTAATGAGATGATAAGTCCAAATAGGGTTGATAGAACCATTCGTAAGTTTCTCTCTTTTGCAAATGCAATTCCTTTGGTCTAATGATTTCGTTCATATCACTTTAATGATTTCTTTGTCCGAATTATTTGATTGTTCCTCCCAGAGTTCAAAAAAGTCATCAACGTGGTCATCTTCTACTTCGCCTATATAATTGAGTAACATTTTCTCTGTAGCGTGTCCTGTGACAGCCATTATCCTTTTGTTTGGTAACTTGTTATAGTGATTCGTTGCAAATGAGCGTCTGCAAGTGTGAGACTTTATTAATTCCCATTTTTCAAACGAACCCACCTCCTTCAAATGAGTGAATGGGTTTTGTTTTGCCCCTTCCACCTTATATGTCATTCCCACGATTTTACAAACTTCTTTGATGTACTTATTAAAATTGACAGATGAAAGCGGTCTTGGAAAGCCTTTTAATCTTTCCACAATCATTTCTACATGAGGGTGCATAGGCACGTTCACTTGTCTGCCTGTTTTGCTCTGAGTATATTGAACTATCTTCTTCCCACTTGTATGGGTAATTATGTTTTTATCATTCAATTTCATTAAATCTCCAACTCGGCAACCAGTCCAACTACCGATAAGTAGCCAATCCCTTGCGTTCTCTAAATAGTTTTTCCCTTCGTATTCAAATAGTAAATTGAGTTCTTGTTCATTCAGGGTTGTAAATATTGTCGGTTCAGATGGTTTATTAAACTTTTTAGAAAGTACTTGTTCGTTAATTCTCTCTCCACTCTCCTTTGCGTCAATACAAACTGTTTTTATCTGTTGAATGTCTTTTCCAACGCTATTCAACGAGAGTCCCATTTCTTTAATAGCAAATTTCATATATCTATCGTGAAACGTCAAATCCACCTCTATCAACCGAAACTTTCTCTTCGAATCCAACTCAAACCTTTTAAGTCTGCTAATTGTTGTATTATAATTTCGGATAGTACCTTCAGACACACCCCTTTTGCCATTTCTAACTCTATTCGGCAAACCATCTTTATAGTTGATGAGGTGCGTTATTAATAGTTCTTTATCACCCTCTGTTTGTTTTCCCTGTTCTCTATCAACAAGGTTCTTGAGCCAGTCTTTCGTAATTGGCAGCCCAATGTCAACACGTTTGTTTCTTTCGTCATAGATAAGGGTTTCTAACTTTCGAAGCCTATTATCAAAGTTTTGTTTCTCTTTAAAGGATGCAATTTGCTTAACCCAGCCTTTTGAATCACTCCAGTTCATCGGGTTAATTGTTATGTTGGTTGAGAGAATAATATCAATCTTTCGACCATCTCTGAGTCTTACATATATCGATGAAGGGTTCTTTTTTCCTTTAAGTACAAATTTGACCGTTGCCATAATGTTCGTTTATAGGATTGAAGATACAATTTTCCCCACATTTTCCCCACATTATCTTTACTTAATTTTATTTCAGTTAACCTCACTTAATCTAAATGCTCCACCATGAACCCCTTTAATAGTAAGTTTTTACTTATTTTTAAAAAGAATACTTGGGCTTGTGTCTTTGCGGTAAATAAATAGGATTATAATCCTGTCGGGGTCACAAACAAAAAAGCTTCCCTTTTGGGAGGCTTTTTTTGTTTAGGTACTTTCAATGGATGAAAACCTGGTTTGACCTGAGCATCAAGGATGCGAAAGCACCGACCGAAGAGAGGTAATCCTGTCGTTAGCGATATTTATCTTTTGATAGCTTCTCATAGTTCGTTTCTATGAAGTCAAGTAGTTCGTCTATTGTTTGTATTGGCATAATGTGTAAATTATAGCATGAAAATTGTTGTAAGTATTTTGTTCTTCGTTTTTTTGATAAACCTATTTAGCTGTTCTTCATATAATTATTGGCTAGCTGAATATAATATCAATACAGTAAATCCATTCCAAAATAAGAGTTGCCCATAAACTCATGTCCAACGTTGGGGAGGATGTGGTGCTCCCAATTAAAAGCTGAACTCAAACTTGTTGCACTATTTTGCGCTTCATCGTAAAAATGTTGTGCGCGGTCTAAACGGTTTAAACCTTGCAAATCAACAATATCATTTCTCCTTAAACCTGGTGCGTTTTCGTCATTGTCATTGCTCCCAACAATAACATAGAGCTTTTTAGAGAATAATAGAGATAAATCAAGCTGCTCTGCAGGGCTCTCTGCCAGGCCATAAGGGAAAGTAATTTCATTGTTTAAAACAGTGTACCATCCTGAAGCCGCAGCCACAATTCTATTGATGCGTGCATTCAGGCTGAAAATCATAAAACGATGTGCCACTTGGGCACCTGCTGAAAAGCCCATGACATCATAAACAGAAACATTGCTTATGCACGAAGCACGAATTTTATCAAACAGCGGTTCGAACACTGCAAAAGTCCATTCGCTTTGTGGGTTTAAACTACTTGATGAAGGATTGTCGCCATCTACAAAAATATTCCCTAGATTGTAACTATCGCCTCCTGGATAATAATCAGAGCTAAACGTAGGACACACTAAAATACAATTGTGTTGATCTGCTTTGTTTATGAGTTGGTCCCTATTTTGCATTCCATCTCGACCACCTCCATGCAAAACAAAGAGAATTGGTGAGTATGCCGTGGCCGTCAGAGGGACATGATAAAAAACTTCAACAGGTTTATTCGAAAGCGGGGCATAGCTATCAAAAACAAAAGAGCCCGTACCCAACATTTCGATGGCAGTTGAGTCCTCTGTCTCTTCTGGAATGTCTGGACTCAAAATTTCATTTTTGTCACAAGATGGTAGTATGTAGGTAATGAAAATTAAGCCAAAAAGGATAGGTATAAATCGAACGTGAAGCATCATTATTTTTTTGCGATATTCATTTTAAATAGTTGAAAAAGGAAAGTTATTTTTTAAAACTACCACATTTTATGGATTAAAACTATTTCTCTCCATTCAAGGTCGTTGAAGGTTTTTACCTAACCGTAAACAATAAAATTTCAATTAACACAATCAATGTGTATATTTGACACTAATTACCAAGTATTAGAACAATTATGAAAACATGCCCAAATAACTCTTGTTTCATTATTTCAATTTTTGTGTTGCTTTTTTTTCCTGCGAGAACTCAGCTGACCACATTTTTTGAAGATTGGCAACCCAGAACTTTTACAATCCCGAGTCTAACCACAATAGCCCCTTCAATTAATGCGAATCCAACCATTGGTATAAATGTGAATATTTCCAATGAAATCGCAGATGTTTTACCCACCCATTTCGGAACCAATCTGACTCATTTTTTGGGAGAGTCTTCTCTTGCCGAACAGGACTTTATGGATAATTTAGACAACCTGGGAAATGTGTTTTTTCGCTATCCCGGAGGTAATGGATCTAATCAGTTTTTTTGGGATGGAAATATACCGTCCTCTATTTTAAATGATGCAGCCATTTCCGTTGATGACCTAATCGATGGTTCGGGATGGAGAATCAGTCCAGATGATTTCTCTGATGTTTTGTTGCAGACCAATAGCAATGGAATCATTGCTGTGAATGCATCCTATGCAAGATACGGAACTGATCAAAATGCACTTCAGGTTGCTGCTGGTTATGCCGCCGATTTTGTTCGACACATGAACAATGATTTGAATGCCAATATTAAATATTGGGAGGTTGGAAACGAAAATTATGGGTCATGGCAAGCTGGATATGAGGTCAACGGAAATCAAATTGATGGAACTGACTATGGTAGTATTTTTAATGTTTTTGTTGATTCTATGAAAGCGGCGGATCCATCCATTAAAATTGGTGCTGTTATTTTCCCGCATGATAACAATTACAACAACTGGACAAGAAAGGTCCTTCAGCAAGTCGAAAACTCAGCTGATTTTTTAATTATTCACGACTACTTCAAACGAAAAAATAATCCAAATAATGTTACTTATCCTGAAATGATGATTGCTGTTTCAGAGGTTGAGCAGGATGTTGATAATGTCAATAACATGGTGACTTCATATACTTCCAAACCATCTGGATATTTTCCCATTGCCATGACGGAGTTTAATTCCAAAACGGGCGAGAGAGAGATTGCAATGGCCAATGGGATTTTCATTGCGCGCGTGCTGGCAGAACAAATCAAGCATGAAATCGGCTTGTCACTAATTTGGAGTTTTCAAAATGGTTTGGACAGTCATGGTGGCGATCATGGTATTACTGCCAGGAACAGTACAGTGGCTCCTAAAAATACACCGAGGCCAGTATACCACGTTTGTCGCTATATTAACCAATTCTTTGGCGATAAAATGATATGGTCCTACGCGAATGATACTTCTATTAATTCGTATGTCACTAAGTTTTCCAATGGAGATTTAGGTATGCTACTTGTTAATCATACTTCAAATGCAGAAGTTGTTGAGTTCGACTTTGGTGCCGTGTCATTGAAGCAAAATTTTTATTGGTATGAAATAAACGCTTTGAATGAGACAGATAAGAAAGTTTTCATTAATGGTCAGACGACAAACCTGACGGAAGGCGGTCCCGAAAACTATGCTCAAGTTCCAGCCTATACAAGGGAAGTGGATGGGAATACAAAATTCGAAATAAAGCCTTATTCAGTAACTTTCATCGCCAACACGGACAACACTGCAGGTCAAATTACAGTGCCTAAGAAAAAAGTTAATTTCAATAATCCATTTCAAAACCAGCTTTCTTTTTTAGGAGAGCTTATTCCAGAGCAGGTCACCATATTTGACGTGAATGGCGTCCCTGTTCTTTCTTCAACATCAAAAATCATAGATACCTCTCAGCTATCTCCAGGTGTTTATTTTTTAGTACTTGAAATTGAGGGAGCCCAAGTTGTTTATAAATCCATTAAACTTTAATTATGACAAAGTATTCAGCAAAACATTTTTTGACTTTTCTTTTTTTCTGTAACGCCCTATGCTTTATAGGTCAAGATCAAATCGATTTGTTAATTGAAAAGATGACTGTTGAACAGAAAGTAGGTCAAATGACCCAAATCAATTTGGGTTTTCTATCCTCTAGTGTGGATCAACATGACGGTAAAGTCAAACAAATTGACAACGAAAAGCTAAAGAGGGCAATTGAAAATTACCATGTAGGTTCAATTCTAAATACTGCTGGAACTGCTTACTCGATTGAAAAGTGGCATAGAATTTTAACGCAAATCCAAGACATTGCCTTGGCAACCCCGCTTGAAATCCCTGTTTTATACGGAATAGATGCTATTCATGGTGTCACATACACCAAAGGTTCCACTTTATTTCCTCATAACATTGGATTGGCAGCAACAAGAAATCCTATCATTGCGAATCAGATTGCTGCTGCAACAGCAAAAGAAACGCGAGCTTCAGGTCTTCGATGGAATTTTGATCCTGTTTTGGATGTTGGCAGAAATCCATTGTGGCCAAGATTCTGTGAAACTTTTGGTGAGGATCCTTTTTTGGTTTCTACCCTCGGAACAGAACTTATCAAGGGATACGAGCAAGATGGTTTGTCTGAAAAAACGGCTGTCGCCTCTTGTATGAAACATTTTATTGGTTATTCCGATCCTAAATCTGGAAAAGACAGAACGGAAGCTTACATTTCTGATATCACATTATGGCAAAAACATATCCCTTCATTCAAAGCCGCTATTGATGCTGGTGCATCAACGGTAATGATCAACTCTTCGATGATCAATGATGTGCCCGTTCACGGCAGCTACAAGCTATTAACGGAACTACTCAGAAACAAATTAGGCTTCAAGGGAATGATTGTTACGGATTGGGAGGATATTATTCGACTACATTCAAGACATAAAATTGCGGCAACGCCAAGAGAAGCTGTTAAAATTGCAATTGATGCCGGAATTGATATGAGTATGGTTCCCAATAGCTTTTCATTCTGTGAGCACCTTATAGATTTGGTTAAAAGTGGAGAAGTTTCGGAAGATAGAATTGATGCTTCTGTAAAGAGGATCTTGGTTTTAAAGAAGGATCTTGGGCTCTTTGACGAGCCATATCCTGAAAAGGATGCAGTACAAAATTTTGGATTGCAAGAATATCAATCGCTGGCATTAAATTCAGCCAGAGAATCCATGGTTTTATTGAAAAACGAGGGCGACGTACTACCCCTTCCTAAAAACAAAAGGTATTTACTCTTAGGTCCAGGTGCCAATTGTTTGAGTGCTTTAAATGGATGCTGGTCATACTCTTGGCAGGGAGACAAAGAGGACGTATATCCAAACACGAGTAAAACGATTTTAGATGTCTTTCAAGAAAGATTTGGCGATGAACAGGTGATGTGCGATGTAAAAAGAGACTACTCTGATGCGACAAATTTCAACATTAATTTTTCTGATGAAGAGATTAGCAATGTTGATTATGTCATTCTCTTTCTCGGTGAAAATGCCTACGCGGAATCACCTGGTAATATTGATGATTTAACGCTCGATCAAAATCAAATTGATTTGGCAAAAAGAGCGATAGCCTTAGACAAAAAAATAATCCTTGTACTCATCCAAGGAAGACCAAGAATAATTAACGATTTTTCAGAAAATATAGATGGAATCGTCAACGCGTTTTTACCCGGTAGCATGGGAGCTCAGGCAATTGTAGATGTACTTTTTGGAGATTTTAATCCTTCTGGAACCTTGCCTTTTACATATCCTGCGTATTCAGGAGACTTATTGACGTATGATCATAAAAATCTTTCTGCTATGGTAAGAACAGCACCGAATAAGAAAACATATGGAGGATATCATCCAGCCTTTAAATTTGGTGATGGTTTGAGTTATTCTGATTTCGTAATCAGTAATTTTAAATTAAGCGCAGATACGATTAATGTTGATGAAAAAATTCAAATTTCCTTTCAGTTAAAAAACAATAGTGAACGTGATGGTACAAAAAATATTGATGTGTTCATAAAAGACCATTATGCCTCACTTGCACCTGATGTAAGGAATTTGAAATACTTTACTAAAGTTTCTCTTAAAGCTGGTGCTCAAAAAGAGGTGCGAATAGATTTGGATAAAAATGATTTGTTTTTCTTCAATTCAAAAGGGGAGAAGCTTTTAGAAGAAGGTAGTTTCTCCGTATTTGTTGAAGAACAAAATGCAACTTTTTATCTTAATAAGTAGTAGCTTCTCACTTGTCTTTATCAGTTCCATTAAAGCGAATTCAGGAATAAATACTTTTGTGATTCAGCGAAACCTTGCTACTGGCATATATTACATCAATATTGAAAAGGGTTCAAGATCAACAAATGTTCTAAAGTATTGCATTAGGTAGCGCTCAATTTTAAATCGTAAAGAGAGCTTGTATCTAAACAATGTGGCATTTAGTCTACCACGGTTGTGTGTAGAATTAATATTTATTAATTATATTCGTGTCTAATCTACACTAAGTATAATGTTAAAGCTCAGAAATTTAATTTTTGCTATTTTATTTCTTTATCTCAGTTTTGACAGCGCAGGGCAGTACGAGCCAAGATTTAATTTCCCCATCTTTAAAACGTCTCCCACAACAGTTTCAGTTAAAGGATATTTTAGGTTTATGACTTATCATAGACATCTCTATGACCTTTTTGGAGACTCCTCTAAGCCTTATGTCTTTCGCGCAGACGATGAGTTTAATTCTCCTTCAATGAATCTTGAGTTGAAGTTGTTTAATAAAAAGGCGGGCTATGTTAAAACCCAATTGTATCTTTTTGATCCTTTTTCAGGGATAAGCACGGACGTAGATTATTTCAAACTCAATAGAAAAGGAATTTCAATCGAAGCAGGGAGAAAAACGTCTATCGGTAATATTAAACTTGTTGCAGGAGGTATTAATTTTTTAAGGTTTAGCGACTTTACATTAAGCTCGGCAAAGCAGGTTAGAAATTCCCTTTTTGATAGAAATGCTTGGACCAATGTTTGGGATGTCAATACGCAATACCAAAACTATTGTCAAGAGTCCGATTATGAAAGAGCAGCGGATTTTGGAAAAAGACAATTTAGTGGAATTCATCTGAGCATTACTGAAATGCCGAAACAAATGGGCATTGAACTCATTTATGGAAAAACCCCTTTCAATGCGCTGGACTATGATTATCTGGCAGGGATTAAACTGCAAAAAAAAGCAGGATTGAATACTTTTTCCGCCGGTTTTCTTAATTCATCTGGTTTAGACAATACTATTAATGGCTCATCCTTTTACAATCGCATCCTCAACAGTACATTTGATGCAAATATCAATGAATGGAAGTTGAACGGTGAATTGGCACTTAGTCAATATTTTTTTGAATCGGTAGGCACAAAGAACAACGGTATTGCTGCTGAGGTTACAGTAAAGCCGAGTAAACGATTGATTAATTTCCCTCTTATTCTCGAGGGATATTTCATTTCAAGAAAATTCACGAATGTGCATTCATCAATAATAAACGGCTCTGTGCCTGAATTCAGCTCTCAAACAGAGAGTTTTGATGGCGCGGGAATTCCGGATGGTGCCCGTCCTTTTGGCTCCGTAATGACGCCTATGCACATAAAATCAAATAACCGTTATGGATTAAATTTAAATATGGAATTTGATATCGGGAATTTTAAAATAAATATTGGCAACGGAGCTTCGAGAGAAATTAAAAATGACACCAACCTAATCACTTTTTTTCATAAGGTAAATGGGCTCTATCTTTCGAGAGTCGAGAGATTCCAGACCAACACAGGCCCTAATAGCAACTTAACTACTTTCTTTAGAGGCTATTACGAAAGCGTTTGGATCAATGATTCAATCAATGCTGAAATAACAAAGTCTTTTAATGTTTTTCTTTTTAACCTGAAGTACCAGACTAAAATTTTTAGCAAACAGCTGTTTTTATTTTATCTCGGAGAATTTCATTCGGTACAGGGCTTCTTGCGTCCAGTTCCTGTTTTCTCAAATAAGGCGCTTCTTCGAAACCATTTTCATGAGCTAGACGCCTATCTTCAACTTTCTAAGAAAATGGCTCTTGTAGGTTATCATGGGCGGGAGTTTATTTATGGAAATAGAGACGCGGGAATAGGAGATGTACTGAACCAAGAAAATAGATATTCGCCAAAAAGAGGAGTAGGAATAGTTTATGGACTTGGCCTAGATTATAATATTTCAAAACGTGCTTGTATCTATTTAAGATTTAAAAATGTATCCTATACGGATGCGAGCTTTGAAAACGAACATTACAGTGGCTATGAGGCCACTGCTGAACTTAAAGTATTTTTCTAATGAAATATATTCCATTTATAGCTTTTGTGTTTTTCGTAAACTGCATTGTTGCACAATTTCCCAAATTTCAACTTGGTGGATTGTCCAGAGCGCTATTTGATGTCTCTGAATTGAGTCCAACGGATACCATCAATAAAGATGTAAATCAAGAACTAAACATTGTATTTGACCTTGCTATGAACGCCCAGTTGAATAAAAAAATAAATTTCTACAGTGAATTGAGACTTGGCTCAAGCCTTGAAGTCTTTGATACCTCTGCCTCTTATATAAAAGTTAGGAGAATACTTCTGTTTGGGGACATCACCAAAAACTTATCCTTTGAGGTTGGGGACATAGATGTAAAAATGACTCAATTTACTTTGTGGAACAATAATGAAGAGGGAGCAATTAATGAAAATGAGCTATTTAGTGCTTACAGAGAAATTCAACGGTATGAAAACTTCAACGAAGGCAATTATTGGAGACGACAAGGGGCCAAATTATATGGGAAAAACAAGCTCTTTTCGGCTGATTCTCTTTCTTATCAGTTCTTCATTTCAAGGGAGCAGGCTTCCAATGAAATATCCATTCCAGATCGATTTCTTTACGGAGAATCTATTCATTATGAATGGCCAAAATTTTCCTTTGGGATGAACCATGTCGACTTATTTACTTTCAACAAAGGAATCGTAGGTGATACCAATTTGCACAACCATGTTTACACCCTGAATTCATCTGTCAAAATTAATAAGTTAATGGCTAAAATAGAGCTTGGGCAATCCTCTAGGACGATGACGCAGTCCGAAAATGATTTGTGGCTAAACGGTCAGTTCTTACATCTAAACCTTCATTATCCGATACTAAAGAACTGGTCAATTGAATTGGGCTACAGATCTGTAAGTGATGATTTTTCGTCTCCGGGTGCACAGACCAAAAGAATCAACTATACCCAAGCGGCTAATCTCTTTTCTACTGTAAACAACAGCGCATCACAAAGAGAATTGCTTTTGGCTGATGTCATATCAGACATCACTCTTTTTCGACAAAACTCTATTTACAATAGAACCATAGACTACGATTTAGATGCTTACAATCCCTTGTTTGGGCTCAGTGAACCATACGGGGTTTCAACACCGAATAGACAGGGCTTTGATTTAAATACCGTTTTTAAAGATTCAATGGAAAGAATTAATTGTTTTGCAAGTACCTCTTTACTTACCGACTTGACAGGCGAGGGTATTGATCAAAGAAAATCCTTTTTTCAATACAAAATTGGCGCCTCCTTGGCAATTCATAAGCTCCTTGGCTGGAAAAAAGAGTTGGTCCTTCAGCTTGGCTTTAAGGGGGAGCAGGTTTCAAGAAAGCATCCGGATGAATTATTTGTGGACGATGTTGATGTAAGTAGCACCTTGCTAGATGCTGGTTTTAAAGTTGAGATTTTTAAAGATTTTAAGCTTTTGGCGGCATATAAAAGATTGGCTGTAAAAGGCAAAGACTATCTTGCTGTTAGGGATGGAGATTTTACAATTACATCGTTCAATTTGTTTGATGCAAACCATATCCAACAGATTGCCAGCGCAGGAATTATGTATAGCTTCAATGAAAAAACCAGTTTTATGGTGAATTACCAGCTGGTTACGTTTGAAAATCTTATGACTACTTCCTCATTTGACTTTAACCAAATTTTTGCTTTAATTCAACTCAAATTTTAAAATGACTATAAAAAATATAATTGTTGTTGTTCTCCTTCTTGTCTGTTTTTCTTGTAAAAAAGACAATCCTGTGGGGCCACCCATTGAGAGCTATTTTGGTGAGCTATCCATTTTTGAACCCTTTTCTCACGATAAACCTGTGGGAGTTGACTTTTCTTTAGGAGAGTCTGTTAATTTTTCTGCAGAATTTTCGGTTCAGGCAGATTATACCATAGATATTGAAGGTAGAATTTCAGGAGCCAATTATAGTATTAATGAAACAGGTCAAAATTTAGAAAATGTGTTTTGGGCAGGAAATTCCAATAACATTTTTTTTAAACAGTATGAATGGTGTGATGTTACGCTTTCCTTTAACGGCCATGATACGGTATTGACCGATTCCGTTTTAATATTGGGGGTTCAAGATTTCAGTAATCTAGGTCTTCTTTTAACCAGTTTTGAGGATGCCTCTGAATTCAGTAGTGTAAGTGGTCAGGAAACGGTAACAAATAATATTATATCTAATGCATCTTTATCGGTGCATGGGACCAACCATTTAGAAATTAACGGAGAAGGCTCGGGCACTTATTTTGGAGCGACAAGATTTCAATTTAATCCAGGAACCATAACCGAACAAGATGTCAATGAGATTTATTTTAATGGATTCTTCAAATCCAGCTACGCTGGTTCCACAGTTGGTGTAAAACTTTTTGAAGACCATAACAATAATAACCAATATGATCAGGGTATCGATGAGGCATGGGTGTTAAAGGTGCCGCTTGAATCCGATGGAATGTGGCATAAATTGTCATTTAATTTAAGTGAGCTGATCGTGGATGTATTTGCTGGTAATGTTGAGATTGATGGAATACTGAATACAAACAATATTATTAGAATAGATGTTATTGCCAGTCAGCAAGGAAATGTATTCGGCACATTTGGATTCTTTTCCGATTACTATATACTAACTTATAATGCTCCTCTATAATCAATATTAAGAAACAAAAAAAGATAAAATCATGATGAAAAACGTTTTACTTTCCGGAATAATTATAATTACAAATTGCTATTTAGGATGGTCTCAATCTGACACCATATGCAACGCCTCTTTCGAGGATTCTTTAGCGTCTTGGGGTGTGATTTCTAATGGAGGAGCAATCGCAAATGCTTCTATTTCTTCTGATGCTGCTTACAGTGGGAATCTTGGATTGATTTTGCAGGCAGATAATGTTACTCCCCCATCAAGCTCTTGTGCTTTGACTAGCTGCTTACTAAACCTAGAGCAAGGGAGCTACTACAGAATTAGTTTTTGGGCGAAATCAGATACTCAGGAATCCTTGCTTGTCGTCTTACAGCCTACTTCTGCTCCTTTTACTAATTATGCCGAAGCGACATTTACCACTTCGCCTACTTGGACACAGTATGATTTATATACTGCTGATTCAAATGCTGTAGCGGGATTAAAGGTTAAGGTAAAACCAGAAGCTTCAGGAGTCTATTATTTTGATGATTTTTTAATGGAGGGGATTTCTGCTCTACCCACAAACACGGTAGTTTGCAATTCAGATTTTGAAATAGGATTAAGCGAGTGGACACAAAGTCCAAACGGCGGAGAAATTGATGCGATTGTTGAGAGTTCCGAGGTGCAAAACGGTGCTTCATCCGTAAAGGTTACTGCTTCTAATACCGAATCTGGCCAGCCTATTTTATCCAGTTGTAAGTCAGATGTGGAGGAAGGTAAGAAGTATGAAATATCGTTTTGGATGAAATCTGATCTCGGTGGAGAAACGGTTGTTGCGACAAGTTCTCTGTCCGCATCCCCTTATACGAACTACGGTCAAACTTCCATAACACTTGCCAATTCTTGGACTGAATATTCTTTTATTACTGAGGCAGATACGACCGTGTACAGTAATGTTCGACTAGCCAAGTTTAAATTTTTAAACGACGGTGTTTATTATGTTGACAATATAACTATTGAAGTAGTTCCTCCTCAACCCCTGTTTTGTGATGGTGATTTTGAAACAGGCATAACAGACTGGACACAAACCGTAAACAATGAGGCGATCGCCTCTATTAGTGTGACTCCATCACAAGCTCAAAATGGCTTACAATCTGCTATGGTACTTCTAAACACACCAGGAACAACAAACGGTTCGGTGCAGCTTTCAAGTTGCCCAACGGACGTCGTTCAGGATTCAACTTATACAGTTAGTTTTTGGGTCAAAGGTTCAGCGGGAGGTTTGAATTTTAACGCCATAACGGCTTTTTCTAGTGCTCCTTTTGCTGCGCTTTCTTCAAATTCTTTTCAGACCAATGCGGATTGGACAGAATATTGCTACACGTTTAGCCATGATTCAACTGTAATAGGAGGAATTCGATTGCTTAAATTACAGTTTTTAGATGCAGGAACATACTATATCGACAATGCAACTGTGCAAGATGAAAGCTATATTTGTTCTTCTGCGCCTCCAAGTAGTGTTCTTGAGCATTCTTTTGATGAGCTTAATCTGTGGCCAAATCCTTCATCGGGAGAACTTCATCTAAAGAGCTCATCATCAATTTCAAGTTTGTTTATAAAGGACCTTTCAGGTAAAATTATTTTTTCGTCGCGCCCGGATTCTCTCACATCGACAATCAATGCATCTAATCTCAACATGGGAACTTATTTTATAGTTGCTGAGTTAGAATCAGGAGTAATGATTCAAAAGAGATGGATTAAATTATAGATTTGTTTTTCTTAATGAATCAATCTGATTTTTAAAATTGGAGATTAAGGTGTTGTAAGAACTGTCTTTAGCCAAGCTAGAATTTTCTTCAGCGTCGCTGTTTAAATCAAAAAGCATGTCGCCAATTACCGTATTGTTTTTGCTGTTGAACCATTCCGTGTATGCGTAATCAGAGGTGGTTATAGTGGTTCCTTTGTGATAGCTTGAAAATCCCACTGAATTTTTCGCATCTTCTTTATTTATTTTGACCAAGCTTTTTCCTTGGGCATGGTTTGGAGTTTCAAGATTACTTAATGCACAAAGTGTAGGAAATAGGTCTATGAGTTCCACTACGGACTCGATTTTCTGTTTTTGTTTTTGACCAGGATACTTTAGTAAAAGAGGAACTTTTAGAGAGGTTTGAAAGTTGCAATGCTTTGCCCATAAATTGTGCTCGCCTAGCTGCCATCCGTGGTCTCCCACAAAAACGATAATAGAATTATCGTACATATCTTTTTCTTTTAGTGCTTGAATCAATCTACCAATTTGCGCATCTACAAATGAAATACATGCATAGTATCCGTGAATGAGCTGGAGCTGCACTGAATCTGGAATGTCTGTTGTTTTATCATCTGGTATATTGAGGTATCTTCTTAGCTCAGCATAATTATGCATTGCGATTTTTGGTGTGTTATGGGGCTGATATCTGTTATTAGCGAGCTTCAGATCGGACTCAGTATATAGATCCCAATATTTTTTTGGTGCATTAAAAGGTAGGTGCGGCTTTAAAAATCCAATTGCCATAAGACAGGGTTGATTGTTGGTATTTATTGTTTCCAAATCCCTAATCACTTTATCAACCATTTTTTCATCTGCATAGATCTCTTCTATATTTTCACCAACTTCAAAAGCATTTGCAACCCCATTGTTTTCGTTTGCAAGCGCTATGTTTTCAAAAGTTTGATAATCCCTCCATTGTTTATCCGCTCTCCATGCAGGCAAGGACCAGCTTTTAGGGGAATCGTTTTTATTGTGCGAAATTTTCCCATAGCTCAGCGTGAAATAACCATTTTTCTTGAACCATGAACCTAAAGTTTCAACATCAGGAGCTTCTTCATCAATTCTAGACTTATAGGTTTTAAATCTTTTTTCATTTGGACGAAGACCGCTGAGCATAGAGGCTCTAGAAGCACCACATACAGGATAATTACATACTGCATTTTCGTATAAAAACGAGTTTGAGGCGAGTTTATCGATGTTTGGAGACTTAATAGTGCTTTTGTTGTAACAATTGATTTCTGGCCTTAAGTCATCAACCATAATTAAAATTACATTTGGTCTTGATGGGTCTTGCTCTTCTTTTTCAAAAGAACTCAGTAGCATAAGGGATAAGAAACCAAAAAAGCATAATGTAACTGAGGTAATGAGTAATTTATTTTTCATTTTCTACAAGAATATAATTAGCGCTAAAAGGTTTGATTGCAAGTGTGATTTTGTCATTTTTTAATGCGATTTTATTGGCTTTAACTTTTAAAAAGTTTTCAGGGCCACCAGCATTTTTTTTCGGAACGACTCCATTGACCGCTACTTTTCTGGAGGAAGGTGCATCACTCGAGAGTTCATACACACCCGCGACATCACCAATTTTAGCATTGCTTATTGAAAGCTCTAATATTTCTTCTTTTGACGACATATTCACAGCTACAATTCCCAACTCCCCTGATGAAAAACTAGAGGCATGTATACGCACCGATGATTTCGTGCTTCGAGACTCGTAGTAGGTGTCTCCAAAATATTGATTGTAAAAGAAGTAATGGTAGAATGAAGGGTGTGGGTTGAGCCAAGGAACATCACCTTCTTTTTTCGAGGCAAACATTCCATGGTCTTGTCCGTCTTTAAATCCATTTTCAATATCCCACATCATTGCCATTCCATAACCCTGTCGAATAATTTCGCCCAATGCATGCGCAAAGAAAAGACCTGCGCAGTGCGAAACATTCGATACACCAACATTCTCAGATATTTTCGCAAAACTTCTAGTATTAAATTCCGTCAAAGCGATCGGTAGATGATTCGCTTTCTTATCAGTGAATTTTTCAATTGCCTCATTCACAACTCTAATATGAGAATAGGTTGTATCAATTGCGTTCAACATTTCTTCGGGGGTTAAAACGGCCCCATGCTTTGCATAGTAGTCATGTAAAATGTAAAAATCTGCAACATCAATAATTTCTGGTAGCACAAGCTCATTCCACCTTTTTTGAACGGGGTCCCTTGTCTTCGGTTTTTGATAGCCAACTACGCCAACTTTAATTGATGGGTCAACTGCTTTCATTTTCTCAATAAATAGCTTGCAGTGTTGTCCATATTTCTGAGGGTCAATAATTCCCCCATTTTTCACTTCGTAGCCCGCTTGCCACTTCCCCCAATTTTCATTTCCAATCTCCCAAAACTTGATATTAAGCCCCCTTTTAATGTTGACCTCTTTGACCCATGCTGCGGCATAATCTGCAGCAACTTCTACTCGTTTTTGCTCATCCTCAATTTCTGAGTACAAGGCCATACTATAGTTTACACATATTGATCCGGTTGATTTTGTTCTTAATAGCAATTCGTAGTAGTCTTCCGGTCTTGTTCTAAAGGAGCCATTTGTCCCAAGTTTGGGTGGAGTCGTTTTTTTAAAGCCCTGCTTGTAAATAACACTGGGAGTTCCCTCTGGGCATTGGTCTAACGAGCCGGCATTCCAAAAGTAATCGTTCGAGGCATTTCCTCCAGGAAATCGTATAACGGGAATTGAAATATCTTTTAGATTAAAAATGAAGTCGTCGTTTGCCAACATCTTTCGATTGGTCCAGTGGCCTAGATTGTTTCCAAAAATATACTTTGAAACTTTTACAAGTGGGGAGCTGTAATCAACTGCTGCTTGAACAGTGACAGGTCTGCTTTCGCTGAGAGAGACTTTTGAATACGAGATTTTAGGATTCTTTTTTTCTTTCCAATCATCAATAAAAAATCCAGGATCTCCCTCCATGGGTGCACGAACTTGAGTGAATTTTTGGAGATTTGAATCCAACTCGATGAGCTGTTCGATTGAATGATTCGGATGATTATTTGACTGGGCGAAAAACTGAGGGCTCAGAACCATAGATAAACCCAAAAAAACAATTGAAACAGCTTGTATTGGATGATAGTTGGACATTATTTTTTTTTATAATTTGAATAAATTTGACTGAATTCTTAACTAAAAAAGATATTGTTTATATGCAAATAAAGAGTTTATTTTTCATATCTTGTCATTTCAACACTAACTAATAATAGTTTTATAACAATAACCGAATATTTATTATGAGAAATTTATTTACTACAATTTGTCTTTTTGTATTGAGTTCAACTTTACTTTTTGGGCAAATTTTTACCGACAATTTTGGAGCTTATCCAAACAATGCTAGTTTATCGTCTACATCATCTTGGCAACACGATGGAGTTGGTGATTTCACCAACAAGGTAAATGCAACTTTTGGTGCTTTTTCCTCGAACTGCTTTGGCCAGCTCGCTACGACTGGAGCAGCATCTGCATATGTTGACATGCCTTTATTGGCAGGCAATACATATGTTTTTAAGGCTTACTTGAAAACGACCAATAATATGATTTATTCCACGATCAAAATACGATCTGGTGGGATTTCTGGTACAGAGGTAGGGTCACCTTCAGGAAATGTATCATCAAATTTTTCCTGGGAAGAACTTCAAACTGAGTATACACCCACTACTAATGAAACTGCTACTTTTTCGATTGAAAAGTCGCAAGGTCAAATATTAAACATTGATAAAGTAAGGATAATCTGTACAACGTGCCCTGAAAACACCTTGGTTTACGATTTTCAAGACTCTAAGGAAGGCTGGTTGAGTGGCGGCGGATGTAACATTCTTCTTGGTAATGATGCTATGGCAATGAAAGCAACGAATACTACTCCGGTTGGTAGATCAGGAAACTTAGCTACCGCAAATTTTGCGTCTTCTGCCGATTACAATACTGCAAGAATCACTTTTAAAACCCCATATGCTGCTTCTGGAGCGGGTGCGGGAAAATTGTTTTTTTATAGCAATGCAGCTGGGAATGCCCAATTTGCAACTTTTGATTTTGACCGGGATGCCGCCAATACGACTACATTTCAAACTGCAACCGTTGACTTGACAGCAGCAACTGCTGCAGGAGTATTCAATGACTCCATTGCAAGGGTTGGTGTTCGCGGCCCTTGGGGTGTCGCTTCGGGAGACACAGTATATATTCAGAAAATTGAGATATTTAAAGAAATGCCGACTCCTGCTCTTGAACTAGCAGGGATAATGGATTTCAGTCTTCCTAGTAGTGGAGGAAAGGCATTTCACCTAAGAGCTACGGCTTCTTCGGAGGATATCAGTAATCATGGAATTGGTATTGCTCAAAATGGAGGCGGGACCGATGGTCAAGAAATAGACCTCCCGGCTTTGGCTGTTGAGGCAGGAGATGATATTCTTCTAGTGAGAGATGAAGTCGCAATGACTGCCTATTTCAATGATTGTATGTCAGAATTCGAACACGTCATAGTGATCGGAACTGATATAAATCAGAACGGTAATGATGCAATAGAATTATTTTTTGATGGTGCGGTCATCGAAACTTTTGGAGATGTTGACGTTGATCCAGACACTTTTGGTGCTGGTTGTGGAGGAGATCCTGCATGTTGGGACTATGAGGACACTTGGGCCTACAAAGATAATGGGACATGGACTTTAGGAGAGGTAAATTGTTCAGATAATTCTACTACTACTCAAACGTCAAGTTGCCCTTATCCATTATGTCCGCCTCCTCCAGTAGATTTGGTAATTACCACTGAGGTTTGTGGAAATGCTGGTGGTTCGGAGGTTAGGTTAACTGGCCCATGGTGGGGCTGGGATCCAGCGGCAGGACCTGTGGCAGCTGACAATGGTGATGGAACATATACGTTTACTTTCTCACCAGCGCCCACAGATAATATGGAATACCTATTAGTACTAGATGGCGTTCAAGAAAACTTGATTCCAGGAGGAGATTTTTCCTGTACACCAATTACAGATAACGCGACGTATGCAAACAGACAGTGGTTGACAACGGACGCTACAACCTTCTCAAATGTATATGGTCAATGTACTCCTTGTGTTGTAACTCCATCAGATTTGGTTATTACAACCGAGGTTTGTGGAAATACAGGAGGATCAGAAGTCAGATTAACAGGTCCATGGTGGGGCTGGGATCCAGCGGCAGGACCAGTAGCAGCTGACAACGGAGATGGAACATATACGTTCACTTTCTCACCGGCGCCTACAGATAATATGGAATACCTTTTGGTACTAGATGGTGTTCAGGAAAACTTGATTCCGGGTGGAGATTTTTCTTGTACGCCAATTACAGACAATGCTACCTATGCGAATAGACAATGGTTGACAACAGATGCGACAACATTTTCAAATGTATATGGTCAATGTGCTCCCTGTCCACTGCCAGACTTAGTCATTACCACAGAGGTTTGTGGGAACACAGGCGGATCAGAAGTTAGGTTGACAGGTCCATGGTGGGGCTGGGATCCAGCTGCCGGACCAGTAGCGGCTGACAATGGTGATGGAACGTATACATTTACTTTCTCACCGGCGCCAACAGATAACATGGAATACCTTTTGGTATTAGATGGTGTTCAGGAAGACATGGTCGCTGCAGGAACTGCTTCTGGAGATTGGTCATGTACGCCAATTACAGACAATGCAACCTATGCCAACAGACAATGGTTGATGACTGAGCCTTATACTTTTTCAAATGTATATGGACAATGTGGTCCTTGTCCTCCGACGAGTGTCTCGTTATCCTTGAAAGGAATCCTTGATTTTGACTTGGAATCAGGAGGAGCTACAGGTAAAGCCATTCATGTGATGGCAGAAGCTGCGATCGCGGATCTTTCCCAATATGCAATCGGTGTAGCCAATAATGGTGGCGGTACGGACGGAATTGAGTACGTTTTCCCAGCCATGTCAATTGATAGTGGCGCTCATGTATTAGTTGCAAGAGATTCTTTAGCAATGTCGATTTACTTTGATGAATGCTTCTCTGAATTTGATTATGTTCTTGCAGCTAGTGATGATATTTCTCAAAATGGAGACGATGCTATTGAATTATTTAAAAATGGGTTCGTAGTTGAGACCTTTGGAGATATTAATGTGGACGGTACAGGAGAGGCATGGGAATATGCTGATTCTTGGGCATACAAAGTAAATGGGGATTGGACTTACGGAGGACCCCTTTGTACAGTTGGTTCATTAACTACTCAAACATCGAGTTGTCCATATCCACTTTGTGATGGAACAGTTACGCTAAATGAGTCTATGAACGCATCGATATTGAAATTGTATCCAAACCCAGCAACTTCATCGATAACATTGAAATCTGATGACGGAATTGAAAACATTCAAGTCTATACGCTTTCTGGAAAGGTCATAAACAATATAATGGTGAACAACACGGTAATTAACATTCAGGCGCTCGAGACTGGAATGTATTACGTAGTTGCAAATATCAATGGACAGCCTGTGCGTGCTTCATTTGTGAAGCAATAAATATTGTAGATTAAAAGACCTACATGAAAATGCAAAATACTTCATTGCTTTTAAGAGCAGCCTTTTTAGGGCTGCTCTTTTTTTCGGGCTGCACCACAAACGATGTGGCTCCTATAGTTACTCCTTTGAGTGTTTCGATTTCAGCCGATATAGCAGGTATTTCAGAGGACCAACAGCTTGTTGAGATTACGGCAACACTTTCTGAAACCTCTGCAGATATCACATATATTACCATCGCGTTATCTGGGACAGCTGTCATTAATGAAGACTACTCTATATCAGACACACAAATAGCGATTCCCGCAAATAGTTTAAGTGGCGCTGTTAATCTTATTTCTATTCAAGATGAAATTGAGGAAGGGAATGAGACGATAGAAATCTCTATTTCATCAACAACAGGCCCCTTATTTGATGGGGAACAGATTGTTTCTGTTTTCATTGAAGATGATGATGTTCCCTTTCAGATGCAGCTCATAATTAATGAAGTTTTGTATGACCCTTCTAATTCCGGGTTAAATGGAGATGCCAATGGAGATGGAGTATATGTGCACGCAGAAGATGAATTTATTGAGCTAATTAATTTATCAACTCAAGCTGTCGATTTAAGTGGCTATAAAATATACGATGAAACGGCCTTGGCATCAGGGACACCTCGACACGTGATTGCAGATGGTACGATAATCCCTTCAGGGGCAGCGTTGGTTATTTTTGGAGGAGGAACCCCGACAGGAGACTTTGGCGGGGCAATCATACAGACTTCAACCACTGGAAATATGAATATGTCTAATGCTGGTGATGTTATGACTATAACGGATACAATGGATCAAGTAGTACTTACCTTCGATATAGAACCTTTGTCTAATAATCCTAATGAATCTTATACAAGAAATCCGGATATTACAGGTGATTTTGAACAGCATAGTGCCAGTACGCCTTTGCTTTTCTCACCAGGAACGAGAATAGACGGGAGTTCCTTTTAAACTTTTGGAAAATGACCTATTTGGGCCCCATTGTTTCGCTGATTGTCGTCGTTATCGTGGCGATATTGTTGCTCAAAAGATATTATCCTCATGCAGTACTTTTGATTGCAGGGTTAATGATGCTAATCACCGCAGAGATATTTGGTTTGGCTATGCCTGAATTGAGAAACCCTACTGGATTTACAGGTTTTGATTTTTTCACCTATATAAAGGAATCCTTTGTTAAAACAAACGGAGGGGTTGGACTCATGATCATGGCTATTGGTGGATTTGTTGCCTATATCAAATCAATAGGTGCTTCGGATGCACTAGTGCATTTAGCGATGAAACCTCTAAAGCTATTAAAAAAGCATCCCCAATTGACAGCAGTGTGTCTTATTCCTATAGGTCAAATACTGTTTGTTTGCATTCCCTCCGCGGCAGGATTAAGTCTGCTGTTAATGGCTTCAGCGTTTCCGATTTTACTTAAGCTTGGTGTCACTCGTCTTTCTGCAGTTTCAGTGATTACGTGTAGCACCGCTTTTGGTATAGGTCCAGCGTCTGCTATAACGGCTAGTGCAACCAAGATAGCCGAACAAGATTCTATTTCTTATTTTTTGACAGAACAAATACCCCTTGTCCTTCCGTTGACTATCGTGCTGATGATTGTTTACTTCTTTGTAAATAGGCATTTTGATAAAGGAACCTCGGTAGGGCATACTGGAAATGATTCACAACCAGATGTAAAGCCCAATGTCCCTGTGGTATATGCATTCATCCCCTTGTTTCCAATGGTGCTGCTCATTGTCTTTTCGGATCTCCTAAGGCTTTTCCCGGGATCGATAAAGTTGGATACAACAACTGCAATGTTTATTAGCTTATTTGTGGCTTTGATTTTTGAATTAGTCCGTACCCGAGATATAAAAAAAGTTATGCTTTCTTTATCCGTATTTTGGAGTGGTATGGGAAATATATTTAAAACAGTAGTAACCTTGATTATTGCCGCTGACATTTTTGCTAAAGGTCTCATTGCTTTAGGCTTTATTGAAGGCTTAATCTCTGCTTCTCATGGTTTTGGCTTCGGTGCTATTGGCATAGGAGTGGCGATGGTGACTATGATTTTCTTGGCCTCAATGTTGATGGGAAGTGGTAACGCTTCTTTTTTTGCATTTGGGCCCTTGATTCCTGAGATTGCTACTAAGTTCGGAATTACCACAACAAAAATTATTTTGCCTATGAATTTGGCTGCTTCAATGGGAAGAACAGTCTCTCCCGTTGCAGGTGTAATCATAGCCACTGCTGAATTGGCTGAAGTTTCACCTATGGATATTGTAAAACGAAATTTAATTCCATTTATATCTGCTTTAATCGTTATGTTAATTTATCATTTTATATAGAATATGCTCTTAATAAAAAATGCAAATATTTACGCTCCCAGTCACCTTGGTAATAGGGATGTCATTGTTGGTGGTGGAAAAATTGAATCTATTAGAGATCAAGTTCAAAACGTTGATGTATTTGACGAGGTTGTAGATTTAAATGGAGCAATCTTAACACCTGGATTTATAGACCAGCATGTTCATGTAACAGGAGCCGGTGGAAAGAGGGGGTTTTCTTCTATGAGCCCAGAAATTAAAATTTCAGAGCTGCTCGCCTGCGGAACAACCACCGTTGTTGGTCTTTTAGGGACTGATGGCACTACACGAAGTATTAAAAGCCTTTATGCCAAAGTAAAAGCTTTAGATAAGGACGGTATTTCAGCATATATGTACACAGGATATTATGGTTTGGACCCCAACTATATTATGGAATCTGTCAAGGATGATATTGTTTTCATTGACAAGGTTATTGGATGTAAAATAGCAATTACAGATATTCGTTCTTCGTTTCCAAGTGACATTGAGCTTCTCAGGATTCTGTCTCAACTTAGGGTTGGTGGAATGCTTTCGAGCAAAAAAGGAATTCTACACATTCATTTGGGGAACCTCACGAGTAAGATGGATGTGTTGTTTAAATTGGTAGAAGAACACGAGTTTCCAATTGAACATATTTCACCTACACATGTAGGGCGAACAGAGGATTTGTTTCATGAAGCAATTCGTTTTGCGAAAATGGGTGGAATGATTGACATCACAACTGGTGCCTCGAAATTCACTGATCCCTTCAAATCCGTGCTGATTGCCTTGGAAAATGGTGTTGATATAGACAATATTACTTTTAGTAGCGATGGGAATGCCGGATTAGATAAATTAGATGATCAAGGAAATTTTATTGGCTTTAGACGTGCACCAGTAAATCAAAACTATAAAGAAGTTGTAAGGCTTGTCAAAGAAGGAAAGGTTCCATTGGAGGAGGCGCTAAAGCTCATTACTATAAACCCAGCTAAAAATCTTGGATTAAAAAACAAGGGGGGTATTGAAGTGGGCATGGATGCAGATTTTTGCTGTTTGAATAATGATTTGAATCTCTTAGCAGTATTTGCCAAAGGCAAACAACTTATGGAAAATGGAAAAGTAATCAACAAAGATAATTTTGCTTAAAATGAAAAAACAGATCCTATGTATGTTGTTTATGGTAGGTTTAGGTTCGCTTATTTTCGCCCAAAACCCAATTTTGGAAAGCTATAAACTGGGTGAAGGTTTAAGGTTTATTGGTAAATCTGGATATGAATTAAAACTTACTGGCTATGCGCAGCCTTATGTTGATTTTAAATCCTATACCGATGATAATTATGAAGAGGGATACACAAGGTTTAGACTTCGTAGAGCTAGATTTAGAATCTCAGGGAAATCGGCAAATAGTAAAATAGATTATCGCTTTCAAGCTGACCTTAGTGGTATTTCAGAAGTAGGTGATAATAATGCGGGCGCTCCTCTGCTTGATGCTTGGATTAGGTATAGTATAACCAAAAGAATTAAAATCATTTTTGGCCAAAAAGCAACACCAACAGATAATAGGGAGTTGCCTATGGGTTCACAAACATTGCAGCTAGTAGAAAGAAGTAGATTAACCTCTGCCTTCAGCAGTATCCGTGAATTCGGCTTTTTTGCCCAGGGGAATTTTAGAACAGGAGGCGGGACTTATTTACGCCCTCAGATAGCGGTGACCAATGGTGATGGTTTAAATGCATTTGATGCTGATCATGGTGGACTCAAAATTGGAGGAAGAATCGATTTCTTACCTTTTGGCCTATTCAATAATTTCGGGCAATTCCGTCAAGCGGATGTCATGCGAGAAAACACACCGAAATTTGTGATAGGGGCACATTTTTCTAATAATTATGGCATGAGTAGTCGAAGAGGCCGCGCGGGCGGCGCCATTGTGTACCTCAACGACTCACTCCGAGAATCACTTCCTAATTATATGAAATTTGGGATTGATTTTTTATTCAAGTACAAAGGGTTTTCTGCTCTGGGTGAATTTATTTCTTCTCGCGCCGTCGTTCCTTCCGATATAACGACACGAGTCAGAAATGATGGTTCGACCTCTACTACTTTTTTGGTTGATGGTGTTCAGGATGTTGAAAATTATGTCAAAGGAAGGATGATGCTAGGTAGCGCTTATAATTTACAAATGGGATATTATTTTAAAAGTAGAATCTCAATAGATGCAAGATATACGCACCTAAAGGCAGATGAGCACTCATTTTTAAACAATGGAACTTTTTACAATAGACCAAATTATTATACGCTTGGGGTTTCTAAATATTTTGGTCGAGGCTATGGATTTAAAATTCAAGGAGACGTCACCTATAATGAAGCTTTAGATGGCTCTAATGATTTATATGGGGCGCCTATGAATGGTAATGAATGGGTCTTTAGAATAATTACAACTATATCTTTTTAGGATGACGCGATTGACCATTTTATTTCTTTCCCTTAGCTTTCTTTCTTGCAGTCAGCTGATGAGCCCTCAATCTAAAAGTATTACTAAAAAATATTTCCCTGAGTTAGAGGTAGACATCAATACACCTGCTTTTGAAAAGAAAAAAGGTTTCACGACGCATGAAGAGCTACTCACCTTCATAAACAAACTTCAAAGCGAGCATCCGGAGATTGTATCCATTAAATATATTGGAAGCAGTCAAAAAGGGAAGCAAATACCTATGGTTTTATTCGATAAAATGAAGCGTTCAGACTCGAACTCAAAAGTATGGATCCAAGGGGGCCTTCATGGGAATGAACCTGCAAGTACTGAAGGCGTTTTATACCTCATGGACCGCTTGTTGAATGACAATCAGTATACCTATTTACTTGATGATTTACACCTTGCTTTTGTCCCTATGGCGAATATAGATGGTTACGAAAAGCATGATAGATACGCCGCAAATGGTTTAGATTTAAATCGGGATCAAACGAAGCTTATGGCTCCGGAAAGTGTGGTTCTAAAACAAGCATTTAGTGATTTCGGTGCCGAAGTCGCTTTGGATTTTCATGAATACCGTTCGTACCGAAAAGACCTTTCTCAATTACGTGATTATGGAGTCGCTGCGCGCTATGATGTGATGTTTTTGTATTCTGGAAACCTTAATGTACCAGAAAATATAAGGTCTTATACCCAGCAAGTGTTTGTCAAAAATGCCGTAGACATGCTTTTTGAAAATGGTCTAAAGACCCATGATTATGTCACGCCTGTTAAGATTTTTGGAGACCTTCATTTCAATCAAGGTTCCTCCAATGCAAGGTCGAGTGCGACGTCTTATGCACTAACTAATTCCGTATCGAGTCTCATTGAGGTTCGAGGGGTCGGACTTGGTCGAACTTCATTCAAGCGAAGAGTAAATGCGACATTTTTGGTAGGACTTTCTTATCTCCAAACAACTGTTGCTAATCAGGCAGACCTTAAGGCTGAAATTAGAAGTGCAATTGAAGCACAGCAAGCGGCTACAGTGATAAGTAAAAAAAAGCGCGTAAACCAAACCATCGAGGTAATTGATTTAGATACGGAGGAAGAGGTTTTGCTCGATATTACTGTGCATGACGCTTTGCAATCAACCCCAGAACTTCAGAGGACTCGACCAACGGCCTATGTTATTCTTGCAACGGAAGTTATGCTTATCGAAAAACTCAAAGTTTTGGGTCAAAAGCTAGAAGAGCTGACAGAAGAGCAATCCATTGAGATAGAAAAATATATTGTTACTGAATACACAAAGGATGCTGCTAAATATGAGGGAGTCCACCGACAAAATGTAAAGACTGAGATCAAGAATTCATCAAAGGTTTTTCCTAAAGGGACCTATCTACTTTATCTTGACCAACCGAAGGCGAATTTAGCCATCGAAGTATTGGAACCTGAGGCAGATAACAGTTTTGTCTCTTTTAATGTGCTGCCCACAAATGAAGGTGACGAGCTGCCCGTTTATCGTTACTTATTGAATAAAAAATTATAATTATACCAACATGAAGAAATCCATCCTGTACTTTATTTGCTTTGTTTTCGCAAGCCCTGCTTTTTCACAAGAGAATAATAAAAACAACACCAATTTTGAATTGGGGAGTGGTCTTACCTTTAATTTTAATGATAAATATGAGTTTAAGTTAGGTGGTATGATTCAGCCGCATGTTGCATTTGATCAGCTCGATGATAATGAGCAGGATTATTATTTTAATGCCAAACGAACTTATTTTAATCTCTCGGGAAAGGCCATTAAAGAAAAAATGAGCTTCTTACTTCAAACAGATTTCAGCTTAAGTAATCCATTATTGGATGCATGGATTTGTTATCAGCCGGTCAAACAATTGAAAATTACCGTTGGTCAAAAACAAAGTATAGGAAACAATAGGGAGATGATGATTATGGAGGATAAACTCCAGTTTACTGACAGAGGAATACTCAGTAATACTTATAGCCTTTCTGGCAGAGAATTCGGCTTGTTTTTGGAAGCTAGTTTTGGTGGCAATAAATTTATGGTTCAACCTAAAATTGCTGTAACCTCAGGGGATGGAAGAAATTCTTTTGGCTCAGACTCGAGGGATGTAGACCTTGGTGGACTTAAATATTCAGGGCGTATAGATGTATATCCATTTGGGCGTTTTTCTAAAGGAAATGATGATTTAATTGCGGACCTTGTCCATGAAGAAAAACCAAAGCTAGTATTAGGTGGTGCCGTTAGCTACAATGATGGAGCTAGCCAAAGTGTGGGGGAAGGACACGGAGACTTCTATATATATGACGGATTAGGAGGCGTTCAGCTACCTGATTACCGTCAAATGTATTACGATTTATTATTCAAATACAAGGGTATAAGCTTCCTAGGGGAATATGTATTTGCCACGGCAACAGAACTTCAAGGTTCTTTTACGGATGAGCTGGCAACCATACCCCTTATTCCAACTGAAATTAGTGAATACCTAGCTTTGGGAAGAGCCTACAATCTTCAGCTAGGTTATGTTACCAAATCAGGTTTTGGAGTAGACCTAAGAATGGAGAATAGTAACCCGGAATTTGAATCTAACCCGAACACAGTGGTCACAAAAACAGATGCTTATGGAGTCAGCATTTGTCAATATTTTAAGGGCAATGATTTGAAACTACAAGCTTCTTTTCTACAGACGCAGCTTTCAAACAATACAAAGCTTTTATACGGAGGGCTAACCTTCCAACTTGTCTTTTAGGTCGACTGAGACGATAGCTATTTAATTTGCGGCTGATTTTAAGTTTACGCTAATGTGATTTCATTGCCGTCAAAAATTTCTACTGAGATCTTCATTTTTTTCTGGATGACCTTAAAGTGATGTTCTTCATTCGGGGAGACCAATGTAATGGCTTCTCCAGAAGACTCTGCCCTACCTGTTCTTCCTATTCGATGTATATAATCTTTAGGCGAACGAGGCAGCTCATAATTGATGACATGGGGCAAAAACGCTATATCAATTCCTCTAGCCAATAAATCAGTAGCGACAAGAACCCTTAATTTACCTGCCTTAAAAGCTTCAAGTGCCTTCTTACGTGCATGCTGGCTTTTCTTACCATGTATGGACCTTGCATCAATACCATTTTTATGAAGCTTGTCTGCGACATGCTCAGATTTATATGCAGACGCAGTAAAGATTAAGACCTGCTTCATATCTTCATTTTTGATGAGGTGCCTTAAAAGTGGTCCTTTCTTCTCTTCAGCTATCGTGTAAGCTAGTTGCCGAATTTGATCTATATTTCCCTCTTTTGGTGAGACATTAATAACTTCAGGATCTCGAAGTAAGAATTGATGGATTTCTTCTACTTTTTCATTTAAAGTGGCCGAAAAAAGTAAATTTTGGCGTTTTTTGGGCAATAATGAGAAGATTTCATTCATTTCGTCCTTAAAACCAAGATTCAAAAGCTTATCGGCTTCATCGAGAATAAGTGTTTGGAGTTGATCGAATTGTACGGCATTAGAACCTACCAAATCCAAAAGTCGCCCTGGTGTTGCAACCAATACCGAGATGCCAAAAAGAGCTTTCATTTGTGGGTTGATAGACACCCCTCCATATACCGCCATTACAGGAGCACTATGCTCAAGCCCTTTCTCAAAACGAGTAAAGACCTCCTTGACTTGTTCTGCTAATTCTCTAGTGGGAACCAAAACAAGCACATCTACTTGTCGGTCTTTCGCTCCTTTTTTTCGGTTTAATGTGTTCAAAACAGGTAAAACATAGCCCGCAGTTTTACCAGAACCTGTCGGTGCAATACCGAGTACATCACGTCCATTCAAAATCACGGGGATAGCTGCCTCCTGAATAGGGTAGGCTGCTTTGTAATCCTTTTTTTCTAAAATTTCAAGTAATGATGAAGATAGACCAAGCGCTTTGAAGGACATGTTGTTTGAATTAAATCAATCAAAGGTAGCTTTTTGTGCTTTCTTAATCTAAGAAAAGATTTTGTCTCTATTTAAAAAAGTCACCCCACCTCTCTAAATGGGCTATTCTGAAAAGTATTTTTTTTCGGAAGAACCATCACTGTAGATGTAAATTAATGGTGTGTTAAAAACAGGTTTTATCGTTTTACCTGTGTAATCAATGATTTTTAGTAATTCCTTTGGTGCCTCATTTATTGAGCCTGATCCCGACAGATCTCCCCAAATCATTTGGGCAAATTCAGGGTGGTCTATAAAAGGGTTGCGGTTATTCTGATAGTCATAATAAATAATGTCATTTCTATTTCTTTCCCAGTCATCAACAGGGTCTTGCATGTGCCACAGCAATAGATCTGATAATTTTGCATGTATAGGGGCGGAGGTATTGTTGTTTGAAGGAAGATAATCAATTACTTGTAGATTAGGTTCTATTCCTTCTCCCTCATATCTGGTTGCCATATAAAAAATCATACGTGCGACATCTCCCTTAACATTTTCATTTGGTTTCCAAACCCAATCTGTTGAACTAGTATAGCAGCCTGTTGGTCCGTCACCATCAATGTATGCTGTGCTACATTCTGCGAACCATCTGTTATTTCTCGCGGAGTTGACCGATACATCACATGGCCTTAAAGCATGAACATCTGTTCCTGGACCTTCGATATTTCCCAAGTTACCATGGGATTTTGCCCAAACATGTTCTCGATTCCAACCATTTCCGCCATTATATTCTTCTGCTCCGTTTGTAGACCATCCGGTATACAATAAAATAACGTTATCAGGGTTATTCGGATCTTTGTCTGTTTCCTTTAATATATCCCATACATCTGTGCTATTACTTGTGTATGGAAACTCAACATGGTCTTTAATGATCGCGTTTAATTTTGTTTTTAACACTGTGCCAACGTATCCTTCTGCAGTATTATAATATCCATTCGGAATTTGTCCGAAAAGAAAAGAAGCACAAAACAGTGTGATTAGAAAAGTCGTGTATTTCATTAAGAAAATCATAAGTTGATGAACATTCTACGCAAAATAATCGTTAAGGTTCATAATTTGTTCATGATTTCTTAACCTAATTCTTATCATGAGCATTCGTATATTTAGGAAAAGTTAAAATAAAGCAGAAAAAAATGATTCCAATAAAACATTTAATGCATATCAATGCACCAAAAGAACAAGTTTTCAAGGCCCTTTCAGAAGCCGAAGGTCTTTCCCAATGGTACACGACCTTAGTGAGCGGTGATTTTGCAATGGACCAAGTGGTTACCTTTGAATTTGTCAATTTTGCTGCCTTTAAGTTCAAGATTGTGGGCTATGTCCCTAATACCTCGATTCATTTTGAATGTGTTGAGTCTGAATGGGAAAACATTGGACACGTCATGAAATATGACCTAGATGAAAACGATGGTAAAACACGCCTGCGGTATTCTTATGAGGGTTTTTCAGAAATGGACGACTCCTACGCAAATATGAACTACAGCTCTGCGAAATACTTGGAAAGCTTGAGGCAATATTGTCAAAAGGGCATAGGTGAAGCCTTTGGATCTCCTTCTTATAGGTCTTAATTTTTTAAACAAATACCGGTAAAAATACGTATCTAGATATAGGTGCTGCTTGCCATTTCTGCAATCGAGCTTCGATTTTGTTTTACACAAACAATGCTTTGCTACATCTTTGGTGCTGAATTTAAAAACGCACAGCTATGACAAGCTTAGTAACAGTTTTGGTCCTTTTTGGATACATCCTTTATGGAACCCATGACGGTCCATTATTATAATCAGACTTCAGGGTTTAATTCTGCTCCACAATGTTTACAATGCTTTGCATTGTTATCATGTCCCTCTAGTGAGCAGCTCGGACAGCTCTGGGTGTTCATTTTTTCGGAAAGCGCTAATTCAACAGAAATCATTCCTGTAGGAACAGCGATAATGGCATAACCCAATATCATGATAATGGAGGCAAAAAATTGCCCTAGTCCTGTTTGGGGAGAAATATCTCCATAACCGACCGTTGTTAGTGTAACAATTGCCCAATAAATACTTCTCGGAATGCTCGTGAATCCATCCTTCGGATCTTCAATCAAATAAATAATTGTACCCATTATTGTTGCAATTGCCAATACGGCTAAAAGAAAAACAACGATTCGTTGCCGACTTGCTTTGAGGGCTCTTCGTAGGTTGTTCGCTTCTTTCACATAACGAATCAATTTTAAGATTCTGAAAATTCTAAGTAGCCGTATGGTTCGAATGGTTTTGATGGAACCTATACTTTCGGAGGATAAGAATAGTCCAAAATAAGATGGCAGCAGTGATACTAAGTCAATCAAGCCATAAAAGCTAAAAATATACTTGAGGGGTTTCTTGACACTAATAATTCTGAGTAGGTATTCAATAGTGAAAAAGACAGTAATCGTCCATTCAAATGGAACCAATATGTGGTGGTATTTGTCATGGTAATAGGCAACGCTTTCCAGCATTACTGCACCAATACTCAGCAGAATCAAAACCATTAAGATCAAATCAAAGAGTTTACCTAGAAAGGTATCTGCTTCAAAAATAATTTCGTGGGTTCTTCGTCTGAAGTTTTTAATCATCATACGTGAAAGTAAAAACAATTCTTTGCTTTCTAAGCAATTTCTCTCCGTTAATCCTATCCAAGGATGGTTAAATCCCGTGTAAAAAAACATGATTTCAGTTATGATACCCAAGGTATAGCAGGGACAAGACCAACAATATGAATCTCCTTCTAAGCACATCAGTCATGTAATGGGGCTTTTTATTTTACCTGTCTATATTTTCCTTATTTTAGGATTTATAAAAACTATAAATTTAAAAATATGAGAAAGGGATTATGTGTTTTTGCACTTGGTGCAATTTTATCGTCTTGTGGTGGGGGTTCTGCTGCAGAAATTGATGTTAAATCGATAGATTCTGCGTGCGGGTGCGCTGAGGCTGCTGCAAAAATAATGGGAGCTCAAAATGATTTGGCCAGAGAGATGATTGCCTTGGGAGAAGATGCCCCAGAAGATGATCAAAAAAGAATTTTGGATGTCAAAGAATCACTAAAGTCAAAAAGAAAGGAAATTGATAAGCACTGCAGAGGAGAGCTAAGTTTTAGAAAGGTGAAGGAGGACTGCGCTGCGCTTGAAGAATTAGAAAAACTCAAGGATGAGCAGAAGAGTTTAAGACGTCAAATGTAATCAGCTTTTAAAAAATTAATATCGACCCTGCCAATTGTTTGGCAGGGTTTTTTTGTGGGATTATTTTCATCAGTATGCTTATTAGAAAAAAGGGGTCAAGAAAATCCCCGATGTTTAAATTGATTTTTCACTCTTTGTGTATATTTGACATAAACTAAAAATATCAATAGTATGCATTACAGAATTTCAAAAGTTAAACATGCCGCAGGAGCCAGGGAATCAATGATTTCGCATCTCGAATCGATGTCTGATAAGATCCGCGCCATTGCTGGTCTTCATAGCGTGAAGCTCGTAGAAATATCGGAAACGGAGAGCATTGCTTTTTCGAAGTATGACAATGCGCAGCAGGTCATTGAAGCAGAGGATCAATTTAGAGAAATCATGGGTGGAATGATGCCGTTCATGACGGGTCCGCCTGAAATCATGAATGGTGATGTCATTTGGCAGATTGGCAAATAACGAATGAATAAGTTGAGTGGTGTTATGCTACTCAACTTGTTTTTCTACAAAGCTTTTTTCCTACTTTTATGTAAAACCCCGCCTATGGATATGCATCTGAATGAAAAAAGCATTCGTACCTTACAAGATTTGCTCGAGTATGACAACCAGCAAACCCGACAAGCACTAAGAGATTTATTCAAGGATCCACTTTTCACGCCTAGGTATAACATTTCACTTGATGAGGAACGTGAACTTGCCTATCAGCGGCTAAAAAGTATTTGTGACAACCAGCTTATTTCAGTTCTTGACTTTAAAGAAAATCCACACCGTATTTTTTCTGTGCACGAGGCCGTCGGCATGATGGATGGTTCAGCAGCGACAAAAATGACGGTGCAATTCAATTTATTTGGAGGAACAATCCTTAAGCTAGGCACACAAAACCATCACGATCAGCTTTTGGGTGATATTGACGCCTTGAAGGCGGTGGGCTGTTTTGGATTAACGGAGCTAGGCTGCGGAAACAATGCAGTGGAAATGCAAACGACTGCAACATATGATGGCGCGACAGAGGAGTTCATTATCCATACACCGGATGTTAAAGCAAGAAAATACTGGATTACCAATGGTGCGGTGCACGCACATTACGTAATCGTATTCGCGAGGTTAATTAACAAGGAAACCGATGAGGGGATACATGGCTTCCTTGTTCCAATTCGTGACCAAGAAATGAAAGTATTGCCAGGTGTAACTGTTTGGGATATGGGTTATAAAATTGGTGTGAATGGTATTGACAATGCCAGCATTGGGTTTGATCAAGTGCGTATACCTAGAGCGTATATGCTAGATTCGACATCGACAATGTCCAAGGAAGGAGTGTTCCAAAGCCAAGTAAAAAGCAAACGTGGTAGGTTTTTGACCCTTGCCGATCAGCTTTTGAGTGGGCGTTTGTGTATTGCATCCATGACCTTGGGTAGCACAAAAATTTGTTTAGATACCGCAATCCGTTACTCAAGCTCCAGGCTAGCTGTCGGACCTAGTGGGAAAAGCGACACCCCAATAATGGAGTATCAATTGCAGCAACGCGCCTTGATGCCCTTATTGGCTAAAACTTTTGCTTATAATATGGCGCTGAATCATACCAAGGATCTTTTTGCAGCACTTGACAATAAAGAAAGTGATCCGATGGAAGTCCTTTTGCTTTGTTGTGTTATGAAAACGCAAATATCTTGGCATGCTGAAAATACGGCGACTACGAGTAGGGAAAGATGCGGCGGACAAGGATTTTTGGCTGTAAATCGGCTTGGTGAAGGAATTGTAGGTGGTCATGCTGGTATTACGGCAGAAGGTGACAACCGTGTGTTGATGCAAAAAATTGCCAAAGAGCTACTCGGAAGAGCAGACAAAAGTCAGCTCGCCAGACAAAAAGTATTGACCTTACTTCCGGGATTTTTAAAAAGAATGATTCAAGGTACAGGTATTGGCAGTCTTTCAAATCCAACATTTCTTTTAAGTATTTTGAAGGCGAGAGAAAGCCATTTGCTTTCCGAGCTTGCACTGAGCTTACATTCGAAAAAGAAACAAGGAAAGAGTCTATATGACGCCTGGATGTTTGAGGAGTCTGATGCCATTCAGGCGTTGTCGCAAGCTTATTCAGACCGTGTTGTTTATGCCGCTTCTCTTCAGGCCTTAGAAAGCTGTGAAAATGCACTCAGGCCAATGCTTGAAAAGCTGTTTTTATTATCTGCATGTGATTGGATTTCGCAAGACTTAGGTTGGTTGCTTACAAACAAAATTATAGCCAATAAAACAGGTAGAGATCTCCCAATATACGTTCGATCGCTTTGTGCTGAGCTTGGACCGCATGCATTGTCCTTGATTGACTCCTTCGGAATTCCTGAGCACATGCGCCATGCGCCCATTGCAGGAGATTGGGAAAAGTACAATGAAACGGACAACTTCGGAGAATTACTCTCTGAATTACAGAATCAATCTAAGGTCTAGACACAAAAAAAGCCCCCATTTCTGGAGGCTTTATTATTAGGTATTAAATCTTGTTACTTCACTTTAAAGAGTTTATCTGCGATGAGCGTACTTCCATCTTCTCCTAAAAGTCGATAGAAATAGGTTCCATTACTGAATCCTTCTATGTTAATTTGCGTCAGCTCTCCAACGATATTTGAGCTCTTCACCTCTTTTCCTACAATATCCATGACGACAAGTGATTTTACATTTGGATGCGTGACATAGAAATTGACAAGAGAATTTGTTGGGTTTGGATAAACCGAAACATAATTTGCATAGTTCTCATCGATACCAGAATCATCTTCATCAACCGTTACAGCATTACAAGTTGTTTTATCTGCACATTCTGTACTTACAGTCAAACAAACATCGTAGGTTCCTGGTAGGGCATAACTGTGCTGAGGTGAGGTGGCATTACTTGTGTTCCCATCTCCAAAGTCCCAAGTGTATGAACCAGCAGATGAGGTGTTGTTGAATTGTACATTTAAGAAGCTAATATTCGATGAAAAACTCGCTTGATCTGCAGCGGGTTCCTGAACGTTGGCAGCACTTGTAGTCACACAACCATTGGCGTCTGTAACAGTCACCTCATAAGTACCTGCACCAAGTCCATCCCAAAAGTTTGAGTCTGGACCTCCAGTCCATTGGAAGGTGTAATCTGATGATCCTGATGGAATGGCTTGCACTGAACCGTCTGTTAAACCGTTGCAAGAGATATCCATTGCTTCAATCGCGACAGATAAATTCACGTCATATTCAAGTGAAAAATTAATGGTTGTATCACAACTTGCATCAACATCAGTAATAACAACACTATAATTTCCAGCTCCTAAATTCGAAACACTTGCATTGCTTCCCAAGTTTGAAGACCAATCATATGTGTAATTTCCTGTTCCACCATCAACGTTTACAGAAAGAGATCCATTGTCATTTCCATTACATGTAGGGTCGATGGTTGTATTACTAACGTCTAAACCACATGTAATTCCCGAAAGAATTTCTACACAATAATCTTCTACCTCTCCCCACTGGAATCCATCACACACCTCAGGAAGTTCAGTTTGGTTACCCACGTATGCCATCTGTACACGCATTCTCGTGGTTCCTAACGGAGTACCTGCAGGAATTGTTACTTGGCCAATGACATTAACGGTTTGATCTGCCGTGCCTTGATCGAAGACCAATTCGTCTGTACCAAATTCACCATCTTGATCTAAATCAATCCAAATTCTTGACTGCTCATTATACAGCGTTCCTCCCCACGCAACTTCAATATCAATATCATAGGTATTGTCCACATCTAGTTGAATTGGGTTACCAGTATAGTCTCCATATCCACCGTCATTTCCAGATTGGTTGGTATAGGTATCTATTGTAAATGATTCAATCCATTCATCCACACCATCAGAAGCTGCATTTGTACAGTATTGGTTGTCGATGCATGCACCGCAACCCAATGTTGCAAAAGTCTGAACTGAGGTAGGGTTCGAGATGTCACCTCCACAATTTGATTCCAAATAAAACTCATATTCTGAACAGCTATTGAGTCCAGTTAAGGCAACAGGAGAGCTTACATCAAGCTCTGGTGTCCAGTTGTTGCTTCCAACCTCTCTCCAATAAAGATTAGTGACATCTGCTTCAGACTGGGCCGTAAATTGAACATCCGCATCATTTTCCGCAACATTGGCTGCAGATATTGCACTTGGACCGAAACAAATAGAACCATTACAGCCCACAGCCATTAATTCATCTAAGGTATTCCTTGAATTTAATCTTCCACCCGTTACAAATTTATTTGCGAGCTGTGATTTAGGATCTGTTCCATCCATCATCGCCTGCAATACCATGTCAGCACCCATTTGCGGGTTGGCAATAACCGTATTCATAAAGTCCGCGCAAGGAATAGAATAAGCTAGACCAATCACTCCAGCGGTAAGTGGACAAGAAAAAGAAGTTCCCGTGGTAGATGTTGTACCACTCGTTCCAGCTGTTGTGACAACATTGATTCCTGGCGCACCAAATTCTATGGTAGTTGCACCGTAGCCACCTGCTGTGTTGTCATTGTGATCTGTTCTTCCTACTCCTATCATGTATGGAGTGTCACATGCTGTGGGCATATCTCCAGCAGTATCAACATTTAGGTTTGAGTTGGTTGTAGCTCCTACATTTAGAATACCAGCCTCTCCCATTGTAGTATAAAAGTTACACCATACAGGGTGGTTGTTTGGATTCTCTCCATCAATTCCCCATGATGAGCTTGTAGCCACAACAAATGCGCCTTGGGTTCCACCTGAATTATTCCAAAGCACACGCATGTCATAAGGATATTGGTAAGCCTGAATGGCATTTGCATCTGTATTGATACTATAGCCTCCTACAACCATTAATTTAACATCCCAGTTTGCACCAACGACATTGAGACCATTGTTACCTTGCGCACCGATCATACCTAAGCAGTTTGTTCCATGCCCTCCTGTACCGTAGTTGTCGTTATTTTGAAGTGGATTCCAGCCATTGTAGTCATCTACATAACCGTTACCATCATCGTCTACGCCATTGTTTTCAATTTCATTTGGATTCACCCATCTGTTTGGCGATAAATCTTGGTGGTCAAGATTTCCACTTTCAATAAGGCATACAACGATGTCATGTCCTGAAGCAGTTGTTCCTCCTGTGGTAATGTCCCAGGCTAAGTCTGAATCAATATCAGCATCGGTTGTTCCTCCGGTTTGTCCAGTATTGTTGTGGTGCCATTGGCTAGTAAAAGTAGCATCATTGGGTATGGTCGACCTCATTTTCAGATAATAATTGTTTTGTGCCAATTGAATCTCATGCTGACCATAAAACCAATCGATCATGGATTCATGCGAAATGGAATTAGGATCAAAATTCAAAAGCCAAATGTGCGAGGTTGGAGAAAGCTCTTGAGCAATTTCCAGTTTAAAATTCTGTGGAGCGCTGGCAACAAGATTTCTTATGTTGGCGTCATTGTGTATTTGGATAATCACATCACCCGGCACGTATGGGTTTGTTTGTGGCTGATTTTCAGATGTATTTTGAGCAAAGACAGCTGAAAATACGAGTGTAAAAAATAGATTGAGATAAAGTTTCATATGTTTAGTTGATTTATTTGCCCCTAAAATATTAAATCTATCTCAGAATAAAGAATAATCTAGTCAAAAGGTTTTCGGCTCAAATCAAGTGTGGATGTGCATTTTATGTGCAATATTTTTCCACATAAGAATTCCCTCTTTGCAATTACCTTGTTTCATTTGTATCTTGCTGATATGAAAAATTGGTTTTTGATTTTCTCACTCGCTTTCGTCTCTCAACTAGAAGCCCAAATCGATGATAGCTATGTTTTTGATGGTGAAGAAAGAAGCTTTGTTTATTACGTTCCATCCTCATGGGAAGGTGCCCAAGAATACCCACTGCTTATTGTTTTACATGGTTTGACCCAGTCGGGAAATGGCATTATGAATATTACGAGTTTCAATGAAATTGCAGAAGCTAATAATGCTATTGTTTGTTATCCGGATGGCTTAAATGCATCTTGGAATGCCGATATGAATTCCTTGAATTCGGAAGTAGACGACCTTGGCTTTATAGAATCTTTAGTAAGCTACTTCGAGACAAATTACAACACGAATCCATACCGAAGATATCTCTGCGGATTTTCCAATGGCGGTTATTTGAGTCATAAAATCGCAAGTGAGTCTAGCATGTGTTTTGCGGCTATTGGAACGGTTGCAGGCAATATGTCTACCATAACTGCCGCAAACTTTAACCCAAGCTTTCCGACCTCTGTTCTACATATCCACGGAACGGCTGATGCTATTGTCCCTTATAATGGCGGTGCAGCGACGGGTGCCTCAGTGGAAGAGATCATGTCACTTTGGCAAAGTTATTTGTCCTGTGACGCTGCGCCAGAATTGATAGAGATGCCTAACCCAAACCTTCTGGATTTTTCTTTCCCAGAGAGATACGTTTATCAGAATTGTGAGGGAACTGCGCTTGAGCATATTAAAGTGAATGGTGGCGGCCACCAATGGCCAGGAATTGCCACTCTTTTTGGTGGCTTAGGAACAATCAATATGGACTTTTACTCACCGCAGGTAATATGGGATTTTCTAGAGAATAAGAGCTGTCCCGACGAGCTCGGAATCTCAGATTTATCCAGCCCCAATAAAAAGCTATTGAAAATAACCGACTGCTTAGGCAGGGAAAGTTCTTTTCGCACTGGGGTCGTTCAGTGGTATCTTTATACCGATGGTTCTGTCGAGAAAAGATGTGTTTCTCCGTAAATTTTTCAAACCATCAGTGAAGCAGCTGAAAATGGCTACATTTAATTAAACCAAAAAGAATCCATGAAAAACCTTCTATCAATATTCATAGTGCTCTATGCTTTTTCATCACTTGGCCAAAACATTTTGATTTCGGAAGATTTTGAAGGCAATGGCCTACCTACGGGATGGACAATTGCCACGAATGCCACAGATGGTGGTTGGAACATGGGAACGGCACAGAGCTTAGAGAGCGATTGGTGGTCTATTGCCGAACACGGAAATATTATCGGAACCAATGATGACGACTGCGATTGTGATAAAAGCATGGATTATTTAATTACTCCGCCATTAGATTTAAGCAATAATATAGCAGCTGCATTGCAGTTTGAAAGTTACTATGACGGAGCAGAATTTCAGGGGAATACCGAAGTCGCCACCCTAGAATATAGCTTAGATAACGGTGCTTCTTGGACCATTATTTCAACCATAGAAGGTACAGAGGACGGTGCTTGGGACCTTCAGTCTTTTGACTTGTCATCTCTTTCCGGAAACGCAAATGTGCTTTTAGGATTTCACTATGATGATGTTGGTGGTTGGATGTTTGGCTGGGCCATAGACGATGTTATCATTTTTGAACCCGAAGGACTCGATTTGGCATTAACCTCTGTAGCTATTCCGTCGAACGTAAATGTTCCCGCAATCATACCGGTGGCAGGTGAGGTTTCCAACCTCGGTGCAGAGACCATTACTTCTTTCGATCTTTCATGGGATATTGGTGGAGGTATGTCCTATAACACATCATTTACCAATCTATCTATACCGCCATTGGGAACTTTCAGCTTTACGCATCTAGACAACCTTGAAATATTTAATTCAGGACAAACAGCTTTGCAGCTTACCGTATCTAATGTGAATGGATTGCCTCAAGATGACAATGCATCGAATGATGTATTTTCAATGACCATTCAGGCGCTAGAATACGGCACAATTCTAGATGGTGGTATTGAGCGTGATTATATTTATTACCACCCCTCAAGCGCCCCTGAAAATTGTCCTTTGGTGTTCGTTTGTCATGGATATACAGGAACAGCTCAGGGAATTATGAATTACTCTGGATTCAATCAGCTTGCCGATGAATATGGTTTTGCAGTTTGCTACCCTCAAGGAACCTTAGATGGAGACGGAGATACTTTTTTTAATGTAGGGTATGATTTTCAAAACAATGAGACGGTCGACGATGTGGCTTTTTTACAAAACCTGAATACTTATTTTCAAAACACCTATTCTTTAGCTGCGGACAAAGTCTTTTGTACAGGGATGTCGAATGGGGGAGACCTTTGCTACATGCTGGCCTGTCAGGCCTCTGAAACCTTTAGGGCAGTGGCGCCAGTGGCGGGAATGATCTTGCAGAACATTATGGACGATTGTACTCCTTCAAATGAAGTATCAATTTTGGAGATTCATGGGACCAATGATAATACAACCTATTTTGGTGGAGATTTAACCAATCAGGATGGATGGGGTGTTTACCCGAGTATACCAGCGACTATGAACTTTTTTAATAGTATGTTTGATCTGACACTTCAAAGCTCTGAGAATTTACCAAATACCGATCCTAATGATGGCAGTACTGTTTTGTCTGAAAAATATGGTGCTGAAAATTCTTGTACTGAGGTATGGCTATATACGGTTCAGGGAGGAGGTCATGACTGGCCAGGGGCATACGGTAATATGGATATAGAGGCCAGCCGAGAGGCCTGGCTTTTCTTTGAGCAGCTTTGTGCGCCAACCTCTGACCTATCAGAAATTACATCCTCCTCAAGCAAGGAAGTGATCCGTGTTTTAGACCTTATGGGTCGAGAAGTGAAAAAAAATACTTCAGGTTTGGTTTTGTATCAATATTCTGATGGTTCTTCAGAGCGGATATTTGTAAATCCCCATTAAACAAAGGGATTCAGTTCTTTTTCTCTCAGGATTAAGGTTACCTAAAATACCATAATTATTTCCGAACTACGTAGTAATACATAATCATTTCGTTAGGACTACTTAAGGCTCATTTCGTGTCCTTCGGTATTTTTTATTCCCATACTTGATTTTTAATTGAGGGTCCGTCATAGTGTTGCAGATTTGTGTCAACAAAAACAAACAAACAACAAAAACGCACGGATATGCACTCTATTAAATCTTATTCACTAACAGTAGCTTTTATAGCTTTATCATTTATCACTTTGGCCCAAGGAGGTTCGAAAATTTGGCTGACAATCGCCAACCCATCAAATATACCTTATACAGATGCATCTGGAGAGCTTGTCTCAAATGATCCAGCATTCAATAATGTAATTTCTTTATTAGACATTTCTGAAGTTCAGCGGGCAATTCCTACATCCAGGAAACCTCATTTATTGAATGTATATGAATTAACTTCATATTCAGCTGATGTTGTAGATATGTATACCGATTTGACAAATAACGTCGCTGTTGTTAGTCAAGTTGAATATGCGCCTGTATATGAGACAATGGATGTAACTGATGATTATAACACAGTTTTTTCTGAAGATTATGCTCTAGATTTGATTTCTGCTCAAGGAGCTTGGGATATATCTACAGGAAACAGCGATATTGTCCTTGCGATTTCAGATCAAAATTATTTTGCGAATCATGAGGAACTTCAGGGAAAGTATGTTTATTATGATTCGACGAATACTTCCTCTCAAACACATGGGACGGCTGTTGCAATAGCTGCTGCGGGTTCAACTAACAATAATCTCGGTAAAAGCGCTATCGGTTACAATAGCTCTTTAGCCCTTTACCGAATGAATTATAGTGAAGTTTTAGCGGCATCTTATGCTGGACACAGAGTTATTAATCTGAGCTGGACATCTGGTTGCTCATATAATCAGTACATTCAGGATATTATCAATGAGGTCTATGAGAACGGTACATTTATTGTCGCAGCGGCAGGAAATGGTTCTACATGCGGCGGTCCAGAAAACTTGGTTTATCCAGCTGCTTTCGACAATGTTTTTTCTGTAACAAGTGTTGGACCACAAGACAACCATGAAAGAACAATTGGCAATGCATCAAGCACTCATCAGCATAATGCAAGCGTTGACTTGAGCGCACCGGGGTATGATATAGCGATTTCAGCGGCTCCGGGTTGGTATCTTTTTGGAACAGGAAGTTCTTATGCAACACCTTTGGTGACAGGGACAATCGGTTTGATACTGGATGTTAATCCTTGTATTTCTAATGAAGAGATATCGTGGGTGTTAAAGACTTCTGCAAATAACATTGAAGCTTTGAATCCAGACTATGCAGGATTACTTGGTGCGGGGAGATTAAACGCCCGTGCAGCAGTTGAAATGGCTGAGAAAATTAAAAAATTCAATTTAGATGTTTCTTCATCAGTAACATGTGAAGCAAATAGTGGAGAAATTGAGGTCAACATTGTAGGAGGAAATGCCCCTTACACCACGGTATGGTCAAATGGCGCAACTGAATTGACTCAATCTAATCTTGAACCTGGTCATTATACATTAACGGTTACTGACGCCCTGGGATGTCAGATTGATACTGCTGTGACTATTGAAGAGGTAACTCCGACAATTTTTGAAGGTGCGATTCAACATGTTACTTGTAATGGAACGGCAAATGGAGCGATTGATATTACTATTATCGATGGAACACCTGATTTTATTTTTGAATGGGACAACGGCATGACTACAGAGGATATTTCTGGTCTTGTTGCAGGTACCTACAGACTAAAAATAACAAACGCCAACGGTTGTAGTGTTTGGGGAAGCTATACTATTGAGCAGCCCTCCGCTTTATCATCAAGTGTAGAAGTAATACAGCCGGCACCTGGTCAAGAGGGAGAGATCGATTTAACTGTAACTGGTGGGACAGCTCCTTATACCTATATCTGGAATAATGGTGAAACTTCTGAAGATCTTTGGGATGTTGCTCCTGGATTTCATGAGGTGACTGTTATGGATGCAAACGGGTGTGATGTTGTAACAAGTGCGCTAATAGAAGAAATAAATATTGCTGGAATTGAAAATGTGGATAGCGACGTGCAAGTAAGTGTTTATCCAAACCCAACGTCTGATGTTGCAACTGTTACTTGGAACAACGAAGCTGTAAATACCATTGAAATTCTAAATGCAAATGGACAAGTTATTCAGAAATCGATGGTAGATATGCAGTTATCTTATAAGGTTAAAGGTTTAAATGCCGGAATGTACTTTATAAACCTTTCAGATGGGTTCAATTATTCAAATGTACAGAAGCTTGTAGTTAGATAAAGTCAGTTTTTATTTTAACAAAACAGAGCCTCCATAAGGGAGGCTTTTTTATTTTACAATAGTAACAATTCCGTTTGAATTTTCTGTTGTATCGTCGTTATATTCAATGATGTAATAGTAGGAGGCGACGGGTAATTCTTGTCCATT
>NHBV01000002.1 GCA_002167775.1 Crocinitomicaceae bacterium TMED16
CAAGATCCTACTTTTACGCAGTTCTTCTCAAACCCAATTTATCTGAACCCAGCACTTGCGGGCTCTTCAGGTTGTCCTAGGTTTGCGATGAACTACCGGAACGAATGGCCGCAGCTCACTGGAAACTATGTAACCTATTCTGCCGCTTTCGACACCTATGCCAAAAGCATTTCTGGTGGAATTGGAATTTTAGCCATGCATGACCAACAAGGACAAGGTACCATTTCAACTTCTATGTTAGGAGCCATTTACTCCTACAACCTGAAGGTGAATCGTAAATTTTCTTTGATGTTCGGGGCTCGAGCTGCTTGGTTCCAAAAGTTTTTAGACTGGGACAAGCTTACTTTTGGAGACATGATTGATCCGAGAAGAGGATTTATCTACCAAACAGGAGATGTTCCGAGAGGTAACGGAAGAAGAGGATTTTTTGATGCCTCCGCTGGTTTCGTTGGTTTTGGAAAAAACTTTTATTTCGGTGGTGCTGTGCATCACTTAAATAGACCTGATGAATCGATGATACTAGGTGAATCTAGACTTCCTATGCGTTTTACAGGACACATGGGTGCAGACATCAAGCTCGGTCAAAAAGGAAAATACTCCAGTACGACGAGCATTATGCCGAACATCATTTATCAATACCAAAATGGTTTTCAGGAATTAAACATTGGTACCTACGTGAAATATGGAAACTTCACCGTTGGTGCTTGGTACAGAAACAGAGACGCATTTATTCTTTGCTTCGGTATCACAACAGATAAAATTAAATTGGGTTACAGCTACGATATCACAGTTTCCAAGCTCGGAAATGGTATATCTGGTGGTTCCCATGAAGTGTCATTAGGATTTAATCTTAAATGTAGAAGAAAACCTAGAAACTTTAGAAAAATATCCTGTCCATCTTTTTAGGACAATGTAACTTTTCTAAAAAATAGAATTGTATATACGTTAATTATAGTTGAGCCATGAAAACTAAAAATTACAGAAAAATAGCAACCTTTCTAAGTGCAGTTATCCTACTGGGAAGTTGTGCAAAGGAAAGATCTACCTCTACAGGATGGGAGTATAATAACTACCAAAATGGAGGCTTTGAAAAATTTGATGCCAAAGAGCAAGAAACTGGTCCTGGACTGGTATTTATAGAAGGAGGTACTTTCACAATGGGAAGTACAGAAGAAGATGTAATGGGAGACTGGAACAATAGTGCCTCTCGTGTTACTGTTTCTTCTTTCTACATGGATCGAACGGAGGTAACCAATCAGCACTGGTTAGAATATATGAATTGGATGAAACGTGTTTACTACAAATCTTATCCGCATATTTATAAAAAATGTCTCCCTGATACTTTAGTATGGAGATCTCCTCTTTCTTATAGAGAAAAGTTTGTAGACTATTACCTCAGACACCCATCATACAGAGATTATCCTGTGGTTGGGGTTTCATGGCTCCAAGCCAATGACTTCTGCAAATGGAGAACTGACCGTGTGAACGAGGCTATTTTAGTGCGAGAAGGAATTATTAAATGGCACTTTGCCAATACCTATGACCACGAAAATAGTGATGTAGGTGCAGCAAACAGATCTAATTATGCTTCAATGACATCTTCTCCTGAAAATATGTTTTCAACAGAAAACTATTTAAATGGGAATTATAATATTCAAACAGGTTCACCAAACCAGAACAAAAAAGGTGATACGCTTGGATTAAAAGGTGGCTATACCCTAGATGACGGAAGCTCAAAAGCACCGATGCTAGATGCAAAAACGAAGAGACCAATACCAAGAGATCCATACCAGCTTCAAAACTATGACCCCGTTTATGCCAACGAATCAAGATTGGGTTCAAGAAGGGTAAAAATGGAAGACGGGATTCTTTTGCCTAAATATCGACTCCCAACGGAGGCGGAATGGGAATTTGCAGCACTAGGACTAATTGGAAATTTAGATCCAGATTCCGAGAATATAGATTCAAGAAGAATTTATCCATGGGACGGACACTACGTTCGGCGTAAAGAAGACCAGTGGGCTGGTTCGATTCAAGCGAATTTTATTCGTGGAAAAGGAGACTACATGGGTGTTTCTGGTGCACTTAATGACGGAGCAGATGTTACCGCGAGAGTCGACGCATTTTGGCCAAATGATTACGGATTATATCACATGGCTGGGAACGTTTCAGAATGGGTAATGGATGTATATCGACCAACCTCAAATGAAGAAACAGATGATTTCATGCCGTTTAGAGGAAATGTCTACACTACGCAGCTTCTAAGCCCAGATGGCTTGTACGATAAGCCTGTATTGGCAACAGACAATCTTTATGATGTTTATGGAATGAAAGAATACGTGAATGAGTTTGCCAGAGCGAAATACATTTCACTAACTGGAGCCCAAAAAGATGGGGATGATTATTATTATGGTGTGAATGGAGGAAATAATGAAAAAAAACAAGATCCTTCATACATATCAAATTATTTGAATAAGAAAAAAAATAAATACCTTGATTTCACTGTTAAACCAAGTGTTGTATTAAATCCAGAAAAAGTTAATGGTGAATATTTAGCTTTAATAAAAGATGAAATTACCCTTACTATTAGTAAAGCTGATACTATTGTTAAAGATTGGGAATGGGTCCTTCCTGTATCTGCAAAAATTGGAGGAAATAAAAATGATTCAAGTGCCATAATAAGTATTGAAGAAAAAGGTGTTTATGATGTTACAGTCAAACAACCTAATGGATTGACAGAAACTCACTCCGTTCGGGTATTCGATAACCAACGGTCATTTGACGAGTATGTAGATTATGTAAACTCGCAAAGAGGTAAAATCCTTGGGATTTCTAGACAGAATCATAGAAAATTCAAATTTAATACTCCAAATCAATCGTTCATTTCTTCGAATGGTTTTTCGAAAACAGACAGTATAGAATTTATGGTTTTGGACGACATTAACGCAGTGCTTGATACGGCAATCTATTTATTCAACCAAGGAAATGCGACAAAAGCATCCCACTATCTTGAGGTGGCTTTGTTTGGAAACAACCATAAGAAAGATGTTCTGGCCATGGAAGATTACAGAAAAGGTCATTTTGAAGGAAAAGTATATGGTAATGTCGACGAAGAAATCAAAATTGGTGTTGATGAAGATGGAGCAGATGTGATGGTTGAAGCCACTCCCCTATCGAAGGTCGGTATTTATTTTATAGACAAAACATTCGAAGCAGGTTCAAATGATCCTTCAAAACAATTCTTAGTAGAAGGTAAACTTGTTTCCTCTAGTATATTTAATGACGAATATCTAGAACATAGGTTTAAAAACTATAAACAAGATCCGAATGTCACAGCGTGGATTCTAACACTTCGCAATGGACTTACAGAATTTGTGAATGAAACACGTGGTCAGCAGAGATGGAGAAACGTAACAGAGGACGAAAATGCTGGTAGATTGAATTATAGAAAAGATGATTACATCAATTACTTGGATGGTGATTTAGAATCTTCTATATACTATAACAACCAGAAAAAGATTGATGATATCAATAATGGACGCAGAGATCCAAAGCAAGCCGTTTATCAAAATGAATTCGAAAACTTTGACTTAAAAGGAAGTGAAGTAAATGTTGGTGTCAGCGGATGGCCTACAACATTAATCTCTGATAAATCAAGGGTTTACAAAGGTGGTTCATGGTCAGATAGAGCATTTTGGTTGTCGCCAGGAAGCCGAAGGTTCCTTGATGAAGAGCAATCTACTGCAATGATTGGATTCCGATGTGCAATGGACCGATTGGGAAGCACAAGAGCAAATTCTAAAAAGAAATAGACCTTATTAAAAAGATACAAAAAGCCCGTAGCGATACGGGCTTTTTTTTTACATCTTTGTAGTATGTCAGAGCTCTTTTCGCTTTTCTATGAAACCAAAGGTATTTGTACAGATACCAGAAACATACTCCCCGACTCACTTTTTATTGCTTTAAAAGGACATAATTTTAATGGGAATCTTTTTGCAGAAAATGCAATTGAAAAAGGAGCAAAATTTGCCATTGTCGACCAGAAAGAATTCGCAGACGAAAATAAAATTTTCTTTGTCCCAAATACATTGAACTTTCTTCAAGATTTGGCAAGATATCACAGGGCTAAATTTAATATTCCAGTGATTGGGATTACAGGTAGTAATGGTAAAACAAGTACAAAAGAATTAATGTATTCAGTTCTTTCTAAAAAGTTCAACACCCTTGCAACACAAGGAAACCTGAACAATCATTTAGGCGTTCCCTTTACATTGCTTCGTATGACAAAAGAGCATGACATGGCGATTATTGAAATGGGGGCAAACCAGCCTGGAGATATTCAGGAATTGTGTGAGATGGCCTCCCCTACCCATGGAATTATAACAAATATTGGCAAAGCCCACCTTGAGGGATTTGGAGACCTAGAAGGTGTGGTTAAAACAAAAAGTGCGTTATACCAATCCGTAAGAAAACAAAATGGAGTGCTTTTCTACAATGAAGATGACAAACTAATAAAGTCATTACTGGACAATACCACAGAAAATATTTCTTACGGAAAAGAAAATGCCGTTATCACCGGACGTATTCTCGAATTAACCCCATATATCTCGATGTCCTGGAAAAGCAGCGCTTACCGTTCAGGAAATATTAATACAAACATGGTTGGCAACTATAACTTCTATAACTTTTTAGCTGCTATTGTTATTGGGAATTATTTCGGAATTCAAGAGCGTGATATCTCTGATGCAATTGCCACTTATAAACCTGAAAATAAAAGGTCTCAGGTTTTAGAAACGAAAAAAAATATATTAATTGTTGACTGTTATAACGCCAATCCTACAAGCATGATGTTGGCTCTAGAGAGTTTCAATGACTTCAATCACAACAAAAAAATTGCAATTTTAGGAGATATGCTAGAGCTAGGTGAAGAAAGTGATCTCGAGCACCAAAAAATCATTGATTACTGCAAAGGAAATAAAATAGATTTTATAACTGTAGGGCCTATTTTCCTGAAACTTAGAGAAGATGGAGCTTATGAAACTGTAGGTGAACTTTCTTCAGAATTAACGGACATTGATTCATCAGCAATACTCCTGAAAGGTTCTCGAGGAATTGAACTAGAGAAGCTAGTAACATACCTTTAGAGATTAGCAAATTCTATCTTACGAGGCTAACGTGTCCAACGATAACCTCACGATGCTCAGTTTGCTTTTCTTTGTAATCTATTCGGTAAGTATAGGTTCCAATTGGCGCATTGTTTCCTTGGTAAGTTCCATCCCAAGAACTATAGAAATCTTTAGCTTCAAATATCAGCTCCCCCCATCTATTGTATATTTGAACACCAAAGAAATCTTCATCGATTCCTGTAGAAATAGTTGGAAACCACGAGTCATTTAGCCCATCACCGTCAGGAGTAAAGGTATTTGGTGCAAAAATAATCGCATCTTGATTCACTATAAGCTCAAGCTGAAGGCTATCGGAGCAACCCAAATCCGTGGTTCCAGTTAATGTTACAATAAAAAATGTCTCATCGTTCACTTCATATTCATAGAAATTGGGATTGTACAAGGTATCAGTACCCCCATCACCAAAATCCCAAAAATAATCCACTGCATTCGTTGAGCTATTAACAAACGCTACTTCTGAAGATCCATAGGAAATTTGATTCGTAGACATTGAAAAGTCAATGTCAGGACTTGGCAGCACACAAATCAAACTATTCATTGTAATTGAACCTGGACAACCATTAGGAGTTTCTGTATTTAAGGTAATATCATAGCAGCCCTCATCCCAAAAAGTATAACTAGTATTCGTGCAACCGTCAAATGAGCTTCCGTTATTTATTGTCCAAGTGCAGCCTAAGGTATTATCTGTTGTATTTGTGAATACCACATTCAATGGTGGGCATCCGGAAGTAACATTCACATCAAAAGTTGTAATCGGCATCGGATCAACTGTGACAGTAATCGTTTCATAATCCGTTTCACAGCCATTTATCTCATACATAACTTGATATTCAGTTGAGACCACAGGAGAGACGTTTATTGAGGCCGTCGTCTCATTTCCAGGAAGCCAAATAAAGTTCCCACCAAGAACGGATGGATTTGCAAAGAGAGAAACACTTTCTCCTTCACATATTCCTTGGTCTGTTAAGGATAAAACAGGCTGCTCAGTAACAGTAACTACAGCCGTTTCCATAGAACTTAAGCAATTATTCAGTTCATAGGACACTGTGTAGTTCGAAGTAAAATTAGGGTTTACTTCAAGGATGGAAGAATTCTCACTAAAGCCTGTCCAAAGGTAGCTTCCGCCATCAATAGAAGCTACAGCATTTAAGTAACCTGATTGGCCTTGACAAATACCAATATCTCCAACAGTTAATTCAGGAATAGGATTGACGAATATCGTAGCTGAAGTGAGCTGACTTGTGCATCCATTGGCTGAATATAAGACACTATAACTTGTGGTGGTGTCCGGTGATTCAGTAATACTTGGTGTGGCATAACCAAAGGGGACCCAATTATAAGTCCCTCCCATCACAGATGGCTGAGCTGTTAATGTGCCAGATTCGCCATCGCAAATAGAGATGTCTTGTAGGGTGATGATCGGTGTAGGAATTACTTCTACATTAATTTGAGCCGTATCTGATGGACAACCATTTAAAGTATAACTCAAACCAAAAACTGTACTCGCGGGAGGAAAAGAAGTAATGGAGTTACTTACCTCGCCTCCAGGAAACCATTCATAGCTGCCACCAGGAAGAGAGGGATTCCCTGTCAAGGTAACGGATTGAGAAGAACAAATGGAACTAGGACCAGAAATAGAAACGACTGGCGTCGGAAGGACGAAAACTGTTGAAGTGGCAGGGTTACTCTCGCATCCGTTCAATTCATAATTAACTGTGTAAAAGGCATTGGATATAGGAGCCACGGTTATAGATGATGAATTACCCAAACCACCTGACCAAGTATAATTACCTCCAGGAATAGAAGCTTCAGCAATCAAATCAATTGTATTTCCAGAACAAATTGTCTCAGAATTTACGCTTAAAGTAGGAAGGGGAATCTCAATGATTTCTATGGAATCCGTATTGATACAACCATTCGCTCCTGTACCAGTAACTTCATATATTCCTCCAGAAGAAACAGTTATTGATGTTGCAGAACCTAGACCGTCGGCCCATTCGTAGCTTAACGCACCATTTACGAAAAGATCGACAGAGGTAGTATTACAGTCAAGCGTATCTGTTCCGGATAAGTTTTGAATAAAAACACTAGGAGTAGAAAAATCTGCAGTAATCACAATTGTTGCAGTATCTGTACATCCATTCCACCCGAACCCGACAACTTGATATTCGCCTGTACTCGTCACAGTGGTAGATATATTATTTATTGAGGTTTCCCATACGTAATCTTCTGCTCCTGAACCAAAAAGTATGATTTCAGGTTCGTTACAACTCAGCTCATTTGAAGTATTAGTAATATTATCTATGTCAACTATTGGCGGTATAAGATCCTGCGAAATAACCACATTCATCTGCAATGCACAGCCATTTGAATCCGTGTAATCTACAAAATAATTGCCAGGTTCAGTAAACATATTAATTGCTGCATTTGGAGAAGTTCCACCTGACCAAATAAAATTCGTTCCACCTACAGCCTCTATCTCAATTTCAGTTGTTAAACATGTTAATTGTGTGACTCCCGTGTTATTCATTAGAAAGGCGGGTTCTCCGCTCAATGTCTCAATTACTTCAACAGTAAGAGAATCTTGGCAGTCATTATCATCAGTGATAACACAGGAATAAATACCTGCTTCTAGGTTGTATATATCTTCTGAAAAAAAAGTATCATTCCAAACTGCAGTATAACCCGGAACACCACCATTAATTTCAATTTCGATTGCGCCCCCACCCTCTGGACATAATATGTTCTGCACTGTGGGTTGTATATCTATACCCGTTGGCTCGGTAATTTCTTGATTCATTGAATTCACGCAACCATGCTCATCCATAATTGATATCGTATGCATACCTGATAATACCATGAATTGATTAGAAGAAACCATTTCATTACCATTTATACCATACATCATATTAGAACCTGTTGATTGGACTTCAATCATACCTTCCTCTCCATGACAAGCAATATCTTGTGCCATAAGTATAGCATCTATTTGCGGAAGTTCCATCACCTCGACACTTAAAACTGTGCTTTCAGCACATTGATTAGGGTCAGGCGTAAAGATAAACGTTTGGGTACCCACCAATCCTGAATCAATTGAACCAGACCATGAACCAGAGAATCCATTTAGCGAAATATTTGGTAATGAAGGCGCAAGATTATTTTGACAAACGGGAGGGATCGAATCAAAAATCGGAAGTTCATTAATATGCGCTAAAATGTAAGGAGTATCGTCAAAATCATTCCAATCATTTGAAAATGCATAAGACAATGGAACATCTGTTTCATTTGTGCTGCCTGGTATATATTCCCATTGTATATTCTCTTGTTTCCAATTTGATATCCCGGACCATGAACCATCTTCTGAATCACTGTAGTAAATATTTAGATCAACGGCAGAAAAACCATTCGACCGGTTGATTTGATGATAAAATAAAGGATTAAGTTCACAGAGATTGGAATCGGACAATGTTCGATCATACCCTTCAATTGTGGCATCTAAATTTGCCATGCGCACCTCAAAAGTATTGTTTGGAGCAACAGTTGGCTTCAATTCAACAGGCCTGTAGCGCAGCGTACCAAGGCTCGAACCCACAGGGAAAAGATAAGTTTCTAGCTGTTCTGTCCGTCTTGATAGAAAACCACCATTCAAAGAAGATACAAATCCTGATGTCCTTTGAATCGAATTCAATTCTGTATTTTCTACATAAAATGAAAAAACCTCCGTTTGAAGTTCTAAATGCTTTAAGTCAAGTATACCTTCAGAAAAAGCATTGATCTCTTGTGTTTTTAGACCGCTACCGTCCAATGTTAGGTTGAAAAAAAATGTTTCAACCGAACCACTAATCAGTTGACTATCACCTTGAAGAAAAACTGTTCCACCACCAGATGTGAAAATCGAATTATTATACCAATCACCGAGTAAACGGATATGACCTGAACCATTTAAGTTCGCATTATTGACAATATCTTCGGTTATATAAATTTCAGCAGGTAAGTTAAATTCCTCATCAATAATAACCGTTCCCGAATCATTTGTAACGGACCCGTTAACATGAATATAGGCTCCTGAAAGAGCCGTTAAATTACCTCCATTATTAAGCAATACTTGACTATTGACAGAAAAATTGGCCAATGAGATAAAAACAAGAATAATGCTTAATATATCCTTCATTATGTTTTATTGCTTGAACCTAATATCTATTCTTACTTGAACAAGGCCATCAATTTCATTTGAAACTGCGACACCAATCACCCACTCGTTGTTCTCTGACTTAATTGCTTTACCTAGATTCGAAGTTGTCACAAAATCACCGGCCATAATTTGTCCATTTGCATTATCAACCTCTATTTCCACAATTCCCGAAGTTTGAATCACAGAAGATCCATTGCCATTTGCCTCTAATACACCAATGACATAAGCCTTAGAATTTTCATCAGCAATAAATAAATCTTCAGCATCGAGCCGAGCATTTGATGAGGCAATAATTCGGTATAGAGTAAGGTTTGATACATCAATATTGGCTTTATGGTCAAGCTGCTCTTGTAAATCAGTAATCTGGATTTGTTGTTCTTGAATTGCTTTTGTCAATACTGGAATTAAGGAAATATAATCAACAGTATGGTAACCTTCAGACATGGTTTTAGCATGTCTAGATTCATTAGAAGCCAACGGGTCGGGTATTGCTTTTTGACGAACGATTTCAGGAAAAACTAGCTTCAAGTCTTGAGCAATAAAACCAAATTTAGTTTCATCTGCTTTAAAACCCATTCCTGGGAATTCATTTGCTCTCATTTCATATGTCTTAACTTGAAGATTCATTATTTTATCTAATACGCCGTTCATTGGTTCAATATTCTTTTTCCATCGAATATCAGAACCTCCATACAGAATACCTGTTATACCAACATCACCTTCAAAAAAACCTGCCCACCCCGCTGCTGTTGAAGCTGTTGTACCGTGAACACCTATTCCAGCTCCAGTCGTCGCCATATGCATACCTTTGATACCTGATCCAGTTCCTTGCGTTGAACCCTCTATACCTGCAAAACCGTTTGACGCATCTGTGTTGGAGCCAAAAATACTTCCCCCTTGAGCTGTAGTATTGATTCCGTTAAAAGACCAATTGTTGGTATTGTTTATGACATATGAGTGAAGAGGATCTCCTAAAATTGCAGGTGCTATAATACCTGTACTTCCCCATAACATTTCTCCCGTATTCAAAAATCGACCGCGTGTAATCGAATTTGTTTCAAAATCTACGTGCGTATTACTGTTTGTACCGAATCCTTTAGTAATTGTATTAGTATTTCCGTCTAACAGCCAAGCTGCTTCGCTGCTTGTAACCGGACCACCTGAACCTGAAGTCCCATTTACTACCATTGTACCGTCTGTATTGAATGAAGGTGTAGTTAAAGTCCAACTCGGACCAGGATCACCCTGGGGACCCTGGGGACCAATGGCGCCATCTATTCCATTTGTACCAGCGGGACCTTGAGGACCGGCAGGACCTTGAAGTCCCTGTAAACCCTGAGCACCTTGCCCTCCAGTAGCACCCTGTTGACCAGGTGCCCCTGCTTGACCGGTTGTACCGGCTGGACCTTGAGGACCGGCGGGACCAGTTAAGCCAATAGGACCTTGTGGACCAGTTGCGCCAGTATCTCCTTGAGGACCCTGTGGACCTTCAGGACCGGTTGCGCCCGTTGCGCCAGTATCTCCTTGAGGACCCTGTGGACCTTCAGGACCGGTTGCGCCAGTATCTCCTTGAGGACC